>JAJRTS010000003.1 GCA_024278175.1 Gemmatimonadales bacterium
CCTCTGAATTTGAATACCTCGAATAAATTGCATGTGGCTCTGGTAATCCGGAGGCCACCAATAGCAGACTGGTTGGATTCAAAGTCCCGATAAAGAAAAAACACCTTTTACCCTTGACCACGCACATAGCAGCGTGTTGAAGTATTCAAAAGTATGGGCATCCGGTTGTCAAGGGCCGTTTTCCGCTATTACAGCCCGAAATGGCGTGAGCGATGCAACTGCCTGACATAACATAAGTAACGGGCTCAGCAAAAGAAACGGCTTGCCTTGCCCTTGACAACCAACAGCGCAAAATGTTTCATTTGCGGGCGTTGAACGTTTTATTTCAACGCCCCTCTAACATCACCAATATACGACACCGGCAAACGTTTGAGAAAAAGAAAAATTATCATTGCTTTGCAGGCACATACATATCTAAACAGATTGAGAATAGCTGTCAACACAATTTTTACATTATTTTCAATCTGTCAGCCAGGCGGGTGTATCTGAACTGGACGCGATTGTTCTCCAGTGCCTTTTTCAGGGATGCCGGATCGCAAATGACCACGACCAGGCTTTTGCCACGGGAAATGGCGGTGTAGAGCAGATTGCGCTGCAACATCACGTGATGCTCGGGTTGCAGGACCAGCAGCACTGCCGGGTACTCGCTGCCCTGGCTCTTGTGGACAGTCACCGCGTAGGCCATGTTCAAATCGTCGAGTTCCATCCCCTCATATGCCACCGGCCGCCCGTCGAAATCCACCAGCACGGTCTGATTATCGGCGTTGGCGGCCAGAATGCTGCCCACATCGCCGTTGAACACATCCTTTTCGTAGTCGTTGCGAAGTTGCATCACGCGGTCGCCTACCCTGAAGCCGCCCCGCGCGAAAGAGATTTTAGCTCCGTGGGGATTGAGCCGCTCCTGAAGGGCCTTGTTCAACTCGCGGGTACCACACTCCCCGCGGTTCATCGGCGTGATAACCTGCAACTCTCTGGCGGGGTCAATCCCGAAGCGCGCGGCCAGGCGGTCGGCGGCCAGCGTTACCAGCATTTCCCGGGCGCGGGAGCAGTCGCGCTGGTTGACAATTAAGAAGTCGTTCTCGCCGGGCGTGAGCTTCCCGCCTGCCCCGGCGGAGTCATCGAGCGGAGGAGCGCCCTCGGGCATCTTTCCCTCGCGGATCCGATGGGCGTTGGTCACAATCCGGCTGCGCCCGGCCTGACGGAAAATCTGCTGCAGACGGAACGTGGGCACCCGTCCGCAGGCGATCAGGTCGTCCAGCACGCGTCCTGGCCCGATAGAGGGCAACTGGTCCGCATCTCCCATCAGCACCAGCAGCGCGCCGTCGGGAATGGCCTCCAGCAGGCTGGCCATCAACTGGATATCGACCATCGAGACCTCGTCGATCACGAACATGTCGCCCTTGAGCCGCCGCTCGTCGTTATGCAGGAACGCCCCCTCGGCGAAACTCCAGCCCAGCAAGCGATGGATCGTGGAGGCCTCGCAGCCGGTGGCTTCGCTCATCCGCTTGGCGGCCCGGCCCGTGGGAGCGGCCAGCACGGCACTCATCCCACGCTCGGCGGCGAGCAACACCAGCGCCTCCACAAGTGTGGTCTTGCCGGTGCCCGGCCCGCCGGTGATTACGCTGACCCCGGCGCTGAAAGTGCCGAGCAAAGCCTTTTTCTGCTCATCGCTGAGCTCGATACTCCGCTCCCGCCCGTATTTTTTCAGCGTGTCGTATATCTGCTTCGCATCGACCTGGAACGCCAGGCCCGGCTGAGCCGTCAGGCGCACGATATTCTCGGCCACGGTCACCTCGGCCCAGAAACAATCCGAGGTATATACATGCTCGCCGTCCTCGCCGCGCTCCACTTCCAGACGGCCCAGATCGGCCAGCCGTCTCAGCACCGGTTCGAGCGTTTCCGCTTCCACGCAGAGCAGCTCGGCCGCGCGCTGGAGGAACTTGCCAAGCGGCAGGCTGGTGTGTCCGCGCTCGGCGGCCAGCTCCCCGGTGTAGACCAGACCGCTCTCCAGGCGGGCGGGGTTGTCGGCGGCGAACCCGAGGCTGCGGGCGATCCTGTCGGCGGTGGCGAACCCGATGCCGCGAACCTCGCGGGCCAGGGCGTAGGGATCGCGGCTGACAACCTCCACTCCCCGCTCGCGGTAGCGGCGATAGATCCGGGCGGCAATCGCCCCGCCGATTCCGTGGCTTTGCAGGAAAATCATCAGCCGGCGGATATCGCGCTGCTGACCCCAGGACTCGCAAATCAGGGCCACTTTTTTCCTGCCCAGTCCGGATACTTTCCTCAACTGCTCGGGGTTGTTGTCGATCACATCGAGGGTTTTCCTGCCGAACTTTGCGACGATCCTCCCGGCGGTCACCGGCCCGATCCCCTTGAGCAGGCCACTGCCCAGGTAGCGCTCGATACCCTGTTCGGTATCAGGATGAACGTACTCGAACGACTCGATCCCGAACTGTTTGCCGAAACGGGGATGCTGTTTCCACTGGCCGCTCAGGCGCAGGGTTTCGCCCTCGCTCACACCGGAAAGGTGGCCGACAACGGTGACGCTTTCGCCCTGACCCTCCAGGTAAAACCGCGCCACGGTGTAATCGTTTTCCTCGTTACGGTAGGTTACCGCTTCAAGGTATCCATCTATTTTAACTGGCAACTGACAGGTCCGGGGTCGATTGAACGGTTAAATCGAACACGAAAAACACACGAAAAAAGCAACTCATAAAAGAACTGGATTTCAACATCAAACCGTTGCTGATAAAAAAGATGCGGAGGCATCTGGGGCGGAGAGCATGACGGATACTCACAAACGGTCACTTCCGGGGCTTGTCCTGTTTGTCCAGCTCCCCGTTGAGGCGGCATAGCTTGTCGGTGGTTTCCCGCAGTTTTTTCACCATGTGGAGCAACAGTGCTTTCATCCCCGGGGTCATGCTGCCCAGGTAGCGGTCGAACTCTTCCCTGTCGGTAATGGCAACAGTGGTATCCTCCACCGCCCGGATCGTGGCGCTGTGGATACTGTGCTCGGGGTCGAGCAGGCTCATCTCTCCGAAAAACTCTCCGGGACCCAGTTGAGCGATCAGTATTTCCTGCTTGCCCGCTCCGCGCTTAACCACATCAACCCTGCCCTCGCGGATGACGAACAGCGAACTGGCAAAATGGCCCTCGCTGATGATAGTCTCGCCGCTGTGGAAAACTTTCTCGACCGCGCTCATTTTTTACCACACTTTCGCTATTTTTCAACACGCTTTTAGATTCAGTTAACTACGCTGCTTCATCCACCTTGCGGCCAGGATTGCGATAAACCAGACAGCCAGACCCAGCATAAGCGGCTCCACAGAGGCCCTGAACCGGTTGTTCTCACCCAGAACCAGCACTCCCTGAATCAGAGCGGCAATCCAGATTAAAGCATAAATAAAACCCACCCTGATATCCAGCAAACTTTTGGGCCGGTACGAGCCGCCCACCAGCGCAAGCAGTGGAAAAAGAAGAAAAACCGCGACGAGTCCCATCTGCATGGCGCCGTAGAGGACGGCGACAATTTTAGCGGGTAGTGTCCCCTTGGCAATGACCACCCGGATGCCGAAATTTTTCGAATACCAGGTAGGCTTGAAAAAACGGGCCATCGCGCGTACGAAACTACCGGCGTAGAGCGCGGGCTTGCGTTTGATAGTCTCCAGGGCCATGCTCAGGTAAGTGCTGTCGACCTGGGCGTAGCTCATGCCGGTTTTGTCCATTACCTCGGGCACTACAGCTTCCACGACCCCGTAGAATAAGCCCGTATCCCGGAGATAGGCCTCTCTTTCGTCGAGCAGAATTTGCTTCACCCCACCGTAGCTCTCCGGCGCATATTCGATAAAAGCCATCGCATGGTACATCAGGGTTATGCCCAGGTGAGTCGTGATCTCGGCTTTTCCGGTATGCTTGTACTGAAACACCAGCCAGGGTCCCAGCCCTGCCGCCACGGGGATAATCAGGCTGAGCGAGAAAAGGAAGGCCCTGCGTTTTTGCGCTCGCCAGCGCCAGAGGACAAAAAGCAGCAACAGCGCGGGCACGAACTGATAGTGCGGCCTGGTGAGCAGACAAATCACGGAGACCAGCCCCAGCAGGGAGTAACTCCACCATCGCTCCGGCAGATTGCCGGCGACTATCTCAACCAGCAGAAAAACGAGCAGCGTCAGCCAGAAAGTACAGACGATTTCCGGAATATACGCCGCCTCAAATAGCAGTTGGCCGGGATTGAGCGCGTAAGCCAGCGCGGCGAAAAAACCAATCCACTCACTGCGGGTGAGCCTGAGAAAAATGAAGTAGACGAAAACGGATATCGCCACGCCCATGGCCAGTTGGATGATGAAAACCAACTGGTAGTTGAAGCCGCAGGCGATCAGCAGGAAGGAGTAGAGCGGGACGTTCTTACCGAGATAGCCGTCGAAATTACCGCTCACGAACCGCTGGGCGATTGTCAGGTAGCGGGCGGTTTCCGGCCATATTTGCGGCGGATAAACCGCCGCCAGCACAATCCTGGCGGCCAGAGCCAGCACGATTACCCAAAATATTTTCTTCCTTGCCGGACTGAAATCCATGGGTCAACCCGAAAGCAGGCATACGTTAAACTGGATTGTGTCCTTCTAAAACATGTCAGTGCTAAGATAAGTTAAGCCGCTGAAAAAGCACGAAAAAACCGCCTTCCCCTGCTTCTCAGCGGGAAATTAATGATATTATTGAGTAGCAAGGAGGATGGATTAAGCCTTAAACGCACGAAAGCCCGCGTTTCCTTGTGTACCGCGGAAACGCGGGCTTTGTTCATGGTGGAGCAGATCGGGATCGAACCGACGGCCTCATCCGTGCGAGGGATGCGCTCTCCCAGCTGAGCTACTGCCCCTTAGAAGTATGATAAGTGCGCTGAAAATAATAAAATCAATACCGGTTGTAAAGATATTCCTCCACTGCTCCACTCTTCTGGCCGCTTCCCGCCGGGGGGCTGTTTGCGACTATCTGCGTAAGATAATGCTTGAGCGCACCGCCGCGACCCGCTACTATTGCCCAATAACTTCCAGTATACCTTAACCCGTGTAAAAAGAGACTCTGCGTCAGTGATGAACCAGACACAACAGGCGAGTGACGAACAGATGATGGAGCTGGCCCTGGAGCAGGCGCGGCTGGCCGGAGCCCACGGCGAAATCCCGATCGGGGCTGTTGTCTGCCGCGGGGGGCGCGCTATCGGCAAGGGCCATAATCTGACCCGCCGCCTTCAGGACGCCACTCTCCATGCCGAAATCGTGGCCATGAGGGGCGCGGCAAGCCGGCTGGGACACTGGTACATGCAGGATTGCACCCTGTACGTGACAATAGAGCCCTGTACTCAGTGCGCCGGCTCACTGCTGCTGGCCAGAATGGGACGGCTCGTGTTCGGCGCGGCGGAGCCTAAGTTCGGCGCCTGCGGCAGCGTCAACAACCTGCTGGCCAACTCTCGGCTGAACCATCGGGTGGAGGTGACTGCCGGTGTGATGGCCAATCAGTGCTCCGCGGTAATGAAGCAGTTTTTCCGTGAGCTTCGCGACAGTTAGTCCTTTGTTTTTCTGCCCCGGTTTTCCCGTTTTTCGCATAACGCCTATCGCATATCTCCTTTTATCAATGCCACTTGCGTAGTCGTGCCTGCTTTGCTAATTTACTTGTATTCAGGCGGCGGTTAATGCCGGTTTCCTCTCACGGCGGAGTACTGGATTGTCAACTGAGAAACCAGATATTAAGTGGCTCGAACGAAGAATCAGCGAGTTGGAGCAACTACGAAGTCGCGGCGAGAAGACCGAGGCGCAACTGCGCAGGTCCGGGGAGATGCTCCAACTGGTGATCGACAATATTCCCCAGCGTGTTTTCTGGAAAGATCGAAACCGGGTCTACGTGGGCTGCAACCGTGCGTTCGCAAAGGACGTGGGACTGGATGATACGAGCCAGATAGCCGGTAAAACGGATCTCGACCTTTCACTTTGCGAACAGGATATCGAGAGTTATGCCAAAACCGAATGCGGGGTCATTAACACCAACAAGCCGTTGCTGGGGATAGAGGAACTGTTTCACAAACCGGACGGCACCACCGCCTGGCTGCGCACAAACGTGGTCCCTCTTCACGGCAATGACGCAGAAGTGTCCGGCCTGCTGGTAACCTACGAGGATGTCACCGGGCAACGCGCTACCCTGCGGGAACTGGCCGAAAGCGAGCAGCGCTACAGGATGCTGTTCGAAAGCGCCAACGACGCTGTCTTTATCGCCGACCGGGATTTCAATATTATCGACGCCAACCGCAAAACCTGCAAGATGTTAGGCTACCGCAAAAGTGAGTTGCTGTCTTTGAAGACCCCGGCTCTTCAGCCGCCCGAGATGCAGACCAGTCCACCGCGCGGCGCTACCCTGTTTGAAACCGAAGCCCTGCATCGCGATGGGCGTGTGATGAATGTGGAAGTCAGCCTGAGTTCGTTTACAAGCTCAGAGAGCACGCTTTATCTCGCTATCGCTCGCGATATTACCGAACAAAAAAACACTATGGAGCGACTGAACGCTCGCGAGGAAACCCTCCGCTCGATTTTCAACGCAGCGGTGGAGCCGATGCTGCTGCTGGACACCGACGGGGTTATTCTCAACCTCAATCAGACCGCCGCAACGAGATTTGAGGCCGAAACCGATGAACTGATAGGACGCAACAGTTACGAGCTTGTTGACAGCGACACGGCCGAACTGCGCCGCAAAAACGCCGATTTCGTGATTCACTGGTCGATGCCCGTGCGGTTCGAGGAAAAAAAAGGGGACACGGTGTTTGAGATCACCATCAACCCGGTGTTCGGCAGCGATGGCCGGGTTAACCGCCTGGCCGTTTTCAGCCGCGACACCACCGTGCAGAAACGCAAGGAATTGAAGCTGGAAACCGATGAACTGAAATACCGGACCGTGTTCAACCACTTGACCTGCGCCGCCGTGCTGTTCGACAGCGAGGTAGGGATCATCCGCGAGGTCAATAACCAGTTGGAGCGGTTGCTGGAACGGAGCGCAGGCGAGATTACCGGTATGCACTTCAGCGAGCTTTTCTGCGCCGGCTTTCTGCACGACTGCCAGGAAATGCTTGACCGTGCGACAGAGGAAGAAAACCTGTTTGAAACTATCCTGGCCACGATCGAAACCAAAAACGGAGAAAAAAAAGAGGTTATTGTCTCCGTGCGTAATATGTGGATAGCCAACAAATGCTATCTGCTGGCGACTGTCCAGGAGAAGCGTCAACTGGAATCGCTGCTGAAATCACGCGATAAAAAAAAGCGCTGAATCTTTTTGCAATGTTCAGCGCCCTCCTGCAAAAAACGTCACCACTCTCCACTGCCTTCTTGCCCGGGAACAGCTCAGCGGCGGCCTATGTAGCGATCCGCCCACTGCAAATACTTGTCCCAGTCGTAAGCGGTAACGTCGTGCCCACCGCTGCGCAGATGGTAACTCATCCTGCCGATAACCGGCTGGTTCACTTGCGGCATGGCCGCCGCGGCCAGGGTGTCTCCGCTAAGCAGAAAATAGACCGGGTCCGCGTTCTTGAGTGCCAGGAACTCACCGCGCGGGTCGGCCCAGCGGTCATCCTCGGCGCTGGCCACGTAAACCGGCCGCGGGGCGATCAGCGACAGCAGTAGATGCTGATCCACCGGCAGGCTGTTTTCCCTACCGTCGTACTGCCTGAAATTTTCGCAGAACCAGTGCGGGAAAGACTCGTTGATCCGGGCCACGGTCTCGCCGAACGCCCTTCTCGATAGCGCCGCTCCCCCGCAACCGGAGTTGTTGGAGATCACCATCGCAAAGCGCTGATCCTGCGCACCCGCCCATAGCGAGGTCTTGCCCAGCCGTGAATGGCCCAGCACTGCCACCCGCGCATGGTCGATGTCGCTGTCGGTTTCCAGGTAGTCCATGATCCGGCTCAGGCCCCAGGCCCACGTGCCGATACTGCCCCAGGCGTCCGCCGCGCGCTGGCCGCCGCCGCCGCGCTTGTCGAAAAGAGCGTGGACGCCGTTGCGGAACCCGTCGTCGAAATCCGGGTCGATATCCCCGTAATAGGCGCTCGCCACCGCGTAGCCCCTGCGCAGAATAGTCTCGAGCGGCCAGCGCGAAGACGACGTGCCGCGTGCGGCCTCCGTGGCCCTGTTATCGACAATGCCGCTGTCCTTGCGCGGACGCATCCAGTTGGTGTTGAGAATAATCGCGGGGTCGTCGCTCAGAGTGTGATTGCCGGCGAAATTGAGCCCCAGAATCGCGGGGGCCCCTGTTTTGCCGCGCTCAGTGGGGATATAGAGCAGAAGGCCCACGCTAAGCTTCTTGCCTCCCTGCCTCAGCTTAATCTCCACCTGTTTGCGCACCGCCAGCCCATCGAACGCCTCTCCGCTCTCGACAACGCGATAGCTGACATCCTCGGGGCGACCCGGCGCGTGGCCGTAAACCTGGTCCCGAAACAGTTTCAGTATTTCCGGCCGCCGCCTGGCGAACCACTGCTGCGAGTCGGCCACGGCGGAGCCATCCAGGCAGACCAGCGCCTCCGGCAGCGTGTAGCGCGGCACTTTGGCCTCGTTGTAGTTGGCCTCTGCCTCCTGGGCGCGTAGCGCCATGTGAGAGAACAGCAAAGACCCGGCTAACAGGACGGTTAACAATACGCTGAATCGTTTCATTCTGCTATCCTCCGAAGATTGTATACAAACATTTCCCGATCTTTTAAATGATAGTCGAATGTTAGCGCCGTGAAGGTTGAAATTCAAGATCATAGCTAATCAAGAACAACCTGTTGAGCTGCCTTTAAGAGCTTTTATAACTTGAATAAACAACCTGTCAGAAATTGTTACTATTGAGATGCCTGGTATGAAGAAAGTGGAATCAGGCAGATTGATTAAATAGTTATTTCTAAATTATACATATAAATCATCAACAAAGGGGGCCGCAGTGATGCGGCCCCCTTTGTTGTCATATTTCTCTGTTTCTTCGTGCCTACTTCTCCGCCTCAAGCGCGGCGTGGGCCGCCGCCAGCCGCGCGATCGGCACGCGATACGGCGAGCAGGAAACGTAGTTCATCCCGATCCGGGCGCAGAACTTGACGCTCCTGGACTCGCCACCGTGCTCGCCGCAGATACCGATCTTGAGATCCTTGCGGGTGCTGCGGCCCCTCTCGATACCCATCTGCACAAGCTGGCCGATGCCTTCCTGGTCCAGGACCTGGAACGGATCGTCTTCCAGCACGCCGGCGTCAACGTACTGGGGCAGGAACTTGCCCGCGTCGTCGCGGCTGTAGCCGAAACCCATCTGGGTCAGGTCGTTGGTGCCGAAGCTGAAGAACTGGGCGTGCTCGGCAATCTTGTCGGCCACCAGGCAGGCGCGCGGAATCTCGATCATCGTGCCCACCAGGTAGTCCACCTCGATGCCCTGCTCCTCGAACACCTTTTTCGCCGTTTCGACAACGACCTCGCGCTGGTTGACAAACTCGCCCACCGTGCCGACCAGCGGAATCATCACCTCGGGAAGGCTGGCGATATTTTCTTTCTTGAGCTTGCAGGCGGCCTCGAAAATGGAGCGGGCCTGCATGGCGGAAATCTCAGGATAGATCAGGCCCAGACGGCAGCCACGGTGCCCCAGCATCGGGTTGAACTCGTGGAGGCTGTCCACCTTGGCCTTGACCACCTCGGCGCTCACGCCCATCTCGTCGGCCATCTCCTGCTGGTTCGCTTCCTCGTGGGGCAGGAACTCGTGCAGGGGCGGGTCCAGCAGGCGGATCGTTACCGGCTTGCCGGCCATGGCCTTGAAGATACCGTAGAAATCATCGCGCTGGTAGGGCAGCAACTTGGCCAGGGCGTGCTCACGGCCTTGCAGGTCGTCGGCCAGGATCATCTCGCGTACGGCCTTGATCCGGTCGCCCTCGAAAAACATGTGCTCGGTGCGGCACAGGCCGATTCCCTCGGCGCCGAAGTCGAGAGCGACCCGGCTGTCCTTGGGGCTGTCGGCGTTGGTGCGCACGCCGATGGTGCGAATCTCATCGGCCCACGACATCAGCGTGCCGAAATCGCCGCTGAGCTTGGGGATAACCGTGGCCACCCGGCCGGTCATCACCTCGCCCGCGCTGCCGTCGAGTGAAATCCAGTCGCCCTCGGCCACAACCGTGTCGCCGACCGTGAATTTCTTTTTCTTGTAGTCGATGCTGATGGCGCCGCAACCGGCCACGCAGCATTTGCCCATCCCACGGGCCACCACGGCGGCGTGGCTGGTCATTCCACCCTGCTGGGTCAGAATGCCCTGGGCCACGTCCATGCCGCCGATATCCTCGGGGCTGGTCTCGATCCGGACCAGGAGCACCTGCTCACCCCTGGCGGTCCACTCCTCGGCGTCTTCGCTGTGGAACACAACCCGGCCGGAAGCCGCGCCGGGGGAGGCAGGCAGGCCCAAGGCGATCACGTTCCTGACCGCCTTGGGATCGAAGGTGGGGTGCAGGAGCTGATCCAACTGCTCCGGATCGATCCGGCTGACAGCGGTCTTCCTGTCGATCATGCCCTCGTCCACCATGTCCACGGCAATCTTGATCGCGGCGGCGGCGGTACGCTTGCCGGTGCGGGTCTGCAACATCCAGAGCTTGTTTTTCTGGATCGTGAACTCGATATCCTGCATGTCCTTGTAGTGCTTCTCGAGCTTGAGGTAGATTCCCTCGAGGGTCTTGTAGGCCTCGGGCATCACTTCCTCGAGCGTCACCTGGTCAGCGGAGGTCTTGCCGGCTTCGTTGACAGGCTGGGGAGTGCGGGTACCGGCCACCACGTCCTCGCCCTGGGCATTGATCAGGTACTCGCCGTAGAAACGGTTCTCGCCGGTGGCGGGATCGCGGGTGAACGCCACGCCCGTACCGGAGTCATCGCCCATGTTACCGTAGACCATGGCCTGCACGTTAACAGCGGTACCCCAGTCTGCGGGGATGCCGTTCAGCTTGCGGTAGCGGATAGCGCGCGCACCCATCCAGGAGCCGAACACGGCGTCGATGGCGCCCTGCAACTGTTCCCACGGGTCCTCGGGGAACTCCACGTTCAGCCGGTCCTTGATCAGTTTCTTGAACTCGGCCACCAGCTCCTTGAGGTCGCCAGCCGAGAGTTCAGTGTCGTCCTTAACGTTCAACTGCTTTTTCTTCGCCTTGAGCACGACCTCGAACGGGTCTTCCTCTTCCTTGCTTTCAGGCTTCATGCCCAGCACCACGTCGCCGTACATCTGCACGAAACGGCGGTAGCTGTCCCAGCCGAAACGCTCGTTGCCGCTCTGCCTGATCAGGCCGAGAACCGTAGTGTCGTTCAGGCCGAGGTTAAGCACGGTGTCCATCATACCGGGCATCGAAACCCGCGCGCCGGAGCGAACCGAAACCAGCAGAGGATTGTCCCGGTCGCCGAAGCTGGCGCTCATGCTCTTCTCCACGTTGGCCATCGCGTCGCGGATCTGGGTCTTGAGTTCGGGCGGATAATTGCGTTCCATCTTGTAATAGACCGTGCACATCTCAGTGGTGATAGTGAACCCGGCGGGCACGGGTACGCCGAGGTTGCTCATCTCGGCCAGGTTGGCTCCCTTGCCGCCCAGCAGGTTTTTCATGTCGGATTTACCATCGGCCTTGCCATCGCCGAAAGCATACACGTACTTAGCGCTCATCAGTTTCCTCCGAAACGTCTGTTGGTTATAAAATTTTCATCCCGGATAATACAGCTTGGTGTTATGGCGAATCAGACAGCCGAACCGCTCAGGCTGTCCCATCATCGAGCAGCGAGGGTTGGAAATCCTCGTGCATCGTTTTCTGAAAGTTTTTCTCGAATGGAACCGCGTAGTTGCCGTTGAAACAGGCCTTGCAGTACTGGTCGCCGTCGAGAGCGCCCAGCGCATCGAGCCCTTGCTCGCTCAGGTAACCCAGGCTGTCGACACCCAGGTAGGTCTTTATCTCGTCAACCGTATGGCTGTTGCCGATCAATTCGCTGCGCGTGGGCATGTCGATCCCGTAGAAGCAGGGGAACTTGATCGGCGGGCTGGAAATCCGCATGTGGACTTCGCGTGCGCCGGCCTGACGGATCATTTTCATCAGGCGGCGGCTGGTGGTTCCACGTACTATCGAGTCGTCAACCACCACCACGCTGCGTCCCTTGAGCACGCTACGCACCGGGTTATACTTGATCCTGGTGTTGATATCGCGGATGGACTGGCTGGGGTGGATGAACGTGCGACCCACGTAATGGTTGCGGATCAGCCCCAGTTCGAGCGCGATACCGCTCTCCTCGCTGAAACCCAGCGCCGCGGAGTTGCTGCTGTCCGGGACCGAAATAACAATATCGGCTCCCGGCACCGGGTGTTCCCGGGCCAGAACGCGTCCGAACAGGCGGCGAATCCGGTCCACGTCGTAACCGAATACCTTCGAATCCGGGCGCGAGAAATAAATCAACTCGAAAATGCATTGCTGGGCCTGTTTGCTGGGGAACTGTTTGAACCCCCGGAGGCCTTTATCGTCGATCCTCACGACTTCTCCAGGCTCGACATCCCGCACGTACTCTGCGTTGATCAGATCAAGCGCGCAGGTCTCGCTGCTGACCACCCACCCCTCGCCCAACCGGCCGATTGACAGGGGACGGTAGCCGTAGGGGTCCCGGGCGGCATAGAGCGTATCGTTGATCAGCAGCACCAGGCAGTACGCGCCTTTGACGTGCACCAGCGCATCCGCGATTTTATCCACCGGGTCATCGAACGAACTGCGCGCGATCAGATGCAGGATCACTTCCGTATCGGTGGTGGACTGGAAAAGCGATCCCTGAACCTCCAGTTCCCGGCGCAGCTCACGCGTATTGACCAGGTTACCGTTATGGCCGATAGCGATAAAGCCGTCCTTGAAGGCGCTTGTCAGTGGCTGAACGTTGTAGCGGGAACCGCTGCCGGTGGTGCTGTAGCGGTTGTGGCCGATCGCAACCCGGCCCTTGAGGGATTCGAGCACCTGGGTGTCACTGAAAATATCGCTGACCAGACCGGTGTCGCGATGGACGTGGAACTGACTTCCATCGGCGGAGACAATCCCGGCGCTCTCCTGGCCTCTATGCTGAAGAGCGTACAGGCCGTAATAGGTCAGTTCGGCGGCGTTGGGAAGATTATATGCACCGAAAATTCCGCAATACTCCCTGAGCCGGTCCTTTTGAGAACGAGGACAACCCCGACAACCACCCTTCACTGGTGTGACATCTTCCATCACGGATAAAACCCACCGGGCTGCAAAAGGATATATGCTCACACCGCCTTGCCAGGCGGCAGTTTGCCAACGAATAATCTTCAGCCCGCATCATTCACAAAAATATCGCCCCATTTTAATAACTTCCGGCCATGAAGCGAGTTAACACGGAATTGCGTTGTCCGTAGAAAACGGTTTTTTATGCCAAAGAAAACAAGCCTGCACTTATTTTCCCTTCGGCTCGCCTGCTTTGTCCGAAAATAGCGGCCTCAATGACGTGGATTGCGACAGTGGCGGCAACCGCGGCGCCACTGCTTCCTTGCTTTTGCAACAAATCAGGCTTCGTGAATAATACGGGTTTAGACTTGTAAAATACAAAAAACCACATGTTTGGGCAAGGGGTTTGTTTCCTGTGACCAGCGCTGCGGTAACACGGCCGCGTCAGCCCGAATTCTTATCCGGCAAGTGGCTGACCGCGCCCAGAAGGATAGCGCGGAGCATCCCCCAGCTGGCGTAGATGAATGCGAAGGGGAACAGCAGGGTTTTCCAGAAGTAGACCATACTAAACATAAAAACGGCGCCGGCCAGCAGGCCAAACTTCCCGCCAATCGTGCCCAGGTTGATCCGCGGTGCAACGGGATACTCCACGTTGCTGACCATCAGCCCGGCCAGAATCAGCATCATCGATACAAGAAAACGGCTGTAATTCACATCGAAGAAAAGAGCGTTGAACAGCGGGCCGCTGCTGAACGGGACAAAACTGATCAGGCAGCCCGCGGCCATCGGTATCGGCAGGCCCTTGAACTTGCGCTTGCCTGCGCCGGTGGCTTCAACGTTGAACCGCGCCAGCCTCAGCGCACCGCAGAGCAGGAACAGGAAGCTGATCAGCCAGGACCATTCTCCCCGGCCGGAGAGGAAGAAGTGGTACATGATAATCCCGGGGGCGATCCCGAACGAGGAGAGGTCGGCCAGGGAGTCCAGCTCCATCCCGAAACGGCTTTCCGTATTGCTGAAAAAAGCCACCTTACCGTCGATAAAATCCAGCAGTCCGGCAAGGACGATCAACCAGCAGGCAAATTCAATATCGCCGCGGGTAGCGGAAATTATCGCAAAAAAACCGCAGAAGATATTGCCGGCGGTAAACGCGCTGGGCAGGATCATGCCCTTGTTCGATATTTTCATTTATACTCCGCCAGTACGGTTTCTCCTGCTTTTACCCTGTCACCTTCGCCTACTTTCCAAACAGCAGTGTCGGCAGGGAGGAACACTTCGACCCGGCTGCCGAAGCGGATCATCCCGAATCGCTCTCCGGCTGCAAGGCTGTCACCCGGCTCAACCCGGCAGACGATCCGCCGGGCGATCAGTCCGGCGATCTGACGCACCAGCACCTTGCCGCGCCCTGCGGACTCGAACCCGATTGTCATCGCCTCGTTGCCCTTGCTGGCCTTGTCCAGGCTGGCGTTGAAAAACTTACCCGGACGGTAGCTGCGGTAGCCCACCACGCCGGCGAGCGGGGCGCGATTGACATGGACGTCAAAAACGTTCATGAAGATACTCAGCTTTTCGGCCGGTCCGTTCAGGTATTGCGCCTGCTCCACCTGTTCAATAGCCAGCACCAGCCCATCGGCGGGGCTGATCAGCAGCTTATCGCCGGCGGGTGTTTCGCGCTGCGGGTCACGGAAGAAATAGAGGCTGAACACTGTCAGCAGCACGAACAGCATGGCCACTGCCAGCAGGACGCTCCTGAGCCATGAAGGCAGGGCGCCGCAGTAAGCGCCGAACAGCGCTGCCGCCAGAAACAGAACATGTCCGCCGACAAACGAAAGAATAATAGGAATGCCTTCCCGGGCAATGGGCATATCGGTAAAGTGTCCTTATTTAACTTCGTCGCCGGTGATCATCCTGAAAGCCTTGCGATACAAATCGCTCATGTAGTCTACCACCTCAGCGGGCAACTCCGGGGCGGGCGGGGTTTTGTCCCACTTGCCTTCATCGGTCAGCTTCTGCAGCCAGTCGCGCAGAGGCTGCTTGTCGAAACCCTGCTGGTCCTTGCCCGGCTCGTACTCGTCGATCATCCAGAACCGGCTGCTGTCGGGCGTGAAAATCTCGTCGATCAGCATCAGATGCCCGTCCAGCAGGCCGAACTCGAACTTGGTGTCCGCGATCAACATCCCGCGCGTGGCGGCATAGTCGGAAGCCTTTTTAAACAGGGCGAAAGAGGTCTCGATGATGCTCTCCGAGAGCCCCCGGCCGATCATGTTTTTCATCCTGCCGATCGAGATGTTCTCGTCGTGGCCGCTCTCGGCTTTGATCGCGGGGGTGAACATCGGCGTATCCAGCTTCTGGCTCTTGACCATGCCGGCAGGCATCTTCACCTCGGCCACAGTGCCGCGCTCGGTGTACTCGCTCCAGGCGCTGCCGGCCACGTAGGCGCGCACAACGCACTCCACCGGGATAGTCTCGGTCCTGGTGGCCAGCAGGCTGCGGCCCTCGAGCACCTGCTCATGGCCGGCCAGCCCGGGCAGTTTTTTTACCATCTCGGCCACGTCGGTGGTGACCACGTGGTTGCGGACGATATCTTTCGTCATCTCGAACCAGAACGAACTGACCTGATTGAGCACTTTACCCTTATCCGGTATCCCGCCGGGCATCACCACGTCGAACGCGCTGATACGGTCGGTGACCACCAGCAGAAGGTAGTCGTCAAGCTCGTAGCAGTCGCGCACCTTACCCCGGCGAAAAGTGCCTACACCGAGATCCGTCTCTCTGATTATATCCATTGCAAATCCCCTCTATACAATCTGATATGTGTGTCATATCAAGTTATACTGTAATTAATCAGCGGATGAAGTTCAGCCTCGTTCCCGCAGCCACCGCGCCTCCTTCAGTCCAGCAGGCCCACCCGGCCGAAGATGTAATCGACATTGCGGGTGTGGGTCTCGATGCTGAACAGTTCCTCCAGCTCGGCGGCGGAAAGCAGAGCCGTGACCTCGCTGTCGGCCTTGAGCGTGTCCAGAAAGTCAAGCTCCTCTTTCCAGACCTTCATGGCGTTGCGCTGCACCACCCGGTAGCCGTCCTCGCGGCTCATCCCTTTCTCGGCCAGGGCAATCAGCACCCGCTGGGAGTAGATCAGTCCGTGCAGGCGGTTCAGGTTTTTCTCCATGTTTTCCGGGTAGACCAGCAGCTTGTCCACCAGAGAGCCGAACTTGCGCAGCATGTAGAGCACGGTCATCGTGCTGTCGGGCAGGATAACCCGTTCCACGCTGCTGTGGCTGATATCGCGCTCGTGCCACAGCGCCTGGTTCTCCAGCGCCGCCAGGCTGTTGCCGCGCACCAACCTGGCCATGCCGCTCAGGCGCTCGCAGATAATCGGGTTACGCTTGTGGGGCATGGCGCTGGAACCTTTCTGCCCCTTGCTGAAAAACTCCTCGGCCTCCAGCACCTCGGTGCGCTGAAGGTGTCTGATCTCGACAGCGAATTTTTCGATGGAGCCGGCCAGCACGGCCAGGGCGGTCATGTACTGGGCGTGGACGTCGCGCTGGACGATCTGGTTGCTGGTCCTGGCGGCCTGGAGGTCCAGTTTCTCGCAGACGTAGAGTTCCACCTGCGGGTCAAGATGGGCGAACGTACCCACGGCGCCGCTGAGCTTGCCGGTTGCGGCCACTTTAACCGCCGCGGCGAACTGGCTGCGGCGGCGGGTGAGCTCATCGTACCACAGCGCCAGCTTCAGCCCGAACGTAACCGGCTCGGCGTGAATCCCGTGGCTGCGGCCCATCATCAGCGTGTCCTTGTGCTCCAGGGCGCGTTTTTTTACAGCGGGAAGCACTTTCTCATCGAGCTCGCTCAGGATTAACTCGCCAGCCTGTTTCATCTGCAACGCCAGGGCGGTGTCGAGCAGGTCGCTGGAGGTCATCCCCAAGTGGATATAGCGCGCGTCGGGGCCCACGTACTCGGCCACGTTGGTCAGGAACGCGATCACGTCGTGCTTGACCTCTTCCTCGATCTCCAGGATTCGCCCGGTATCAAACGCGGCTTTTTCGCGGATGGTTTTAACCGCGGACTCGGGCACGCGGCCCAGAGTAGCCAGGGCCTCGCAGGCCAGGATTTCGATCTCCAGCCAGTGGCCGAAGCGGGCCTCATCGCTCCAGAGGGCTTCCATCTCGGGCAAAGAATAGCGTGGTATCATCGGCGCCTGTTTTCTTCCATGATAGTGTTTCTTAAAGATTAACCGCACAAGTGTGAGAGGGGAAAATAATAGCCGCCACGAGCTATCGCAATTCAAATCGAATTTTTTTACCTGGGGGCTTCTACCGGGTAATATAGCGCCGGATACTGCGACCATCGCGCTCGATGTAGAGCACAGCGCCCCGGCTGCGCTGGAAACGCTCCAGCAGCGTAACGGCCTGCTGCGCCGATGTGATCGGAATGTCGTTGATCCGGTAGAGGATATCGTAGCGCAGCAGACGGCCCTGGCGCTCCAGCGCGCTGTCGTCTATCTCCACCACCACCGCGCCGGCGGTGGAACGCGCCTCGAGCTGACTGCGCACCTCGCGGGTCAGGTCCACCAGCGAGAAGCCCATGCCCGTATCGTGTCGCTCCATTTTTTCGGTGGGCAGTTCCGCGGGCGTGATCGTTACCGTAAACTCGGAGCCGGGACGGCGCAGACCCAGCCGCACCGGGGAATCGACCCTGATGTCCAGTTGTTCACCGGTCCAGTCGTCGAGCGAGCGCAACACCTTGCCGTTTATAGAGGTTATCACGTCGCCGGACTGAATGCCGCCGCTGGTCTCGGCCGGAGAGAAATCCTGAATGTGGGCGACTACCACGCCGCCGATACGCTCGCCGGAGCCGAAACCCAGGCCGGAGAGCAGGTCGGGGGTGAGTTGCTGCACCTTGAGGCCAAGCCAGGGATGACGCACCTTGCCGCCACGGATCAGGTCCTCGGCGATCCGCACCGCGCGGTTGATCGGGATGGCGAACCCCATGCCAACGCTGCCGCCGCTGGGAGAGAAGATAAACGTGTTGATCCCGATCACCTCGCCCAGGGCGTTGGCCAGCGGTCCACCGCTGTTGCCGGGGTTGATCGCGGCGTCGGTCTGGATCATGTTGGCGTAAACCTGGCCGCTCTTGTTACGCTCGCGGACAATGTCGCGGCCGATAGCGGAGATCACGCCGACAGTCACCGTGGGCTGGGGGTCGTCAAGCAGCAGGCCGAACGGCGAGCCGATCGCGATCACCCATTCGCCCAGCAGCAGGTCGTCGCTGTCGCCAAGCCGGACGGCGGGCAACTTGTCCCGGCCCGGGTCGATCTTGAGCAGGGCCACGTCGGAGTTGCCGTCCAGGCCGACTATCTCCGCCTCGTACTCGGTCCCGTCGCTGGTACTCACCGTGATCTGCGTCCCGTCGTGAACCACGTGGTCGTTAGTCAGGATATAGCCGCGGGAGTTGATGACGAACCCGGAGCCGATATTCTGCACGGTGCGCTGCCGGGGGATATAGAAGTTGCCGAACCAGTCGCGGTAGGCGGTGCGGACAACCTCGGTCTGCTTCACGTTGACACTCACCACCGAGGCGGCCACCTGCTCGCTGGCGGTTACTATCGCGTTGCGGCGGCCCCTGGTCAGGTCCTGCCCGATACTGTCCAGCCCATCGCCCCCCGGGGGCATGGCAGGATCGGTCCGCGCCCACAGCGCACCGGAATTTTTTACAGATTGCCATGCCGGTTTTTTTACCGGGGGGGCAGGTGCTTCCACGCTGGAGCCGGAGTCCGCACTGGCTGTAATTCCGGCAGCCGGGCGGCCTGCTGACTCGCGCCTGCCAAAATAAAGTAACGCCACGGATATCAATGCAATAGCCAGTGTTATTTTAAACAGTACTTTAAGCATCGCACGTTCCCCTCACGTCTGTTCCGCCGCCTGGTTTAAACCGCTGTTGTCTCGTAGTGTACCTTAATCATGGTTAATCCACATGCCGGAGCGGGCACGGCACTTTTCCAGCGTCCCGGTTGCTCCAGCGCCCGGCCGAACTCGCTAAGCGGCGTCCTGCCATCGGCCACGGCCAGCATTGCCCCGCAGAGCATCCGCACCATCGAACGCAGGAACCTGTCACCCTTTACCTCAAAATATAACGTGCCGTTGCCGGTAGTCCAATGGGCATCGAAAATAGTGCAGAGGTGGTTATCCCGGTGGCCTTCCTGCTTGCTGAACGTAAAAAAATCGTGGCATCCGCGGACCAGCGCGCAGCAGCTCTCCAGCAGGGCCGGCTCCACGTCAGTCTTGCGCAGCCAGTGTGTGCGCATCAGCAAGGGAGCTTCGGGGAGGCCCGGCCCGGCGATACTGTAGCGGTAGATCTTCCACACCGCGCCGTAGCGGGCGTGGAAGTCGGGATCGGCCACTCGCACGTCCCCGACCCTGATCGAGCGGGGCAGCAGGGCGTTAAGCGCGCGCTCAAACTGCTCCGGCTCCAACCGGCCTGCCGTGTCGAAATGCGCCACCTGCCCGCTAGCGTGCACACCGGCGTCCGTGCGGCCCGCGCCGATGACCCTTATTTGCTCCCCGGTGATCCGCCGCAGCGCTTGCTCCAGCTCCCCCTGGACCGTGGGCACGGCAGGCTGCAACTGCCAACCGGCATAGTCGGTCCCATCGTAAGAGACTCTCATCCGCAGCCGCCGGCTTGTTTGGTTTTGTTCCGCCGGGGTTTTTTGCTGGTTTTTTGGAGAAGTGCTGTCGATCATCGAGTTATCAGGCTCAGGTAGAAATTTTACAGATAAACGCTGGTCAGAATAACTGTAAGGGAAACCGTACAGAACAGCCAGTCTGCGCTCGAGAAAGGTTTGCCGCCCGGGTGCGCCGGAGGACGGAACGGGTTGTAGCCCCGGGCCATCAGGCTCAGGCTGAGCAATTCCGCCTCGTGCAGGGTGTAGTGCATGTAGCAGACCATCGTATCGATCACCGAGCGGAGATTGCGGCCGAACCTTGCCGCGTATCCGTTTCCGGCATCGGCGAGCTTGCCCTGGCGGCGGAAATTATCGAACAGCTCGCGCATACGCTCCAGGGCCGGGGGAAACGTACGCAGCACCAGGCCCACAGTGAAACCCAGTTCGCCCACCGGCACCTTAAGCCTCTCCAGCGGTCGCAGCGCTCTGGTCAGCGAATCCACAACCTCCATTGGAGGGGTACTGAAATAAAGCCACAGCGCGGTGGCCACCAGCACCGCCAGTTTGCCGCACAACATCATGCTCTCGGCCAGCACCCGGGGCAGCCCCTGCGGGGAAAGTCCGCCGCCAAGGGAATATTCCGCCCACAGATAGTAAACAACGACAAGCAGGAACACGGACCACAAGCGTTTAAGCCTGCCCAGCACCTTGACGGCACAGGGTCCCGCCAGGGCCAGGCAACCCAGGCAGAGCAGGACGTTCAGCCCCAGGCCGATAAGTGTATCCACACTCCAGAGAGCCACGCTGAGCACTGTCAGCACGGCCACCTTGGCCCGCGCATCGATACCGTGGGCGATACTGCCGTTTACCGCACGTTGCGAAAACCGGGAATAGCGTGACAATCGATATTCCTCCGCTGATAAAGGTGGGGTTTAAGATAATCCCTTACATGGCTACACTGCAACATTCGGTGTAAAAAGCGGGCCTGACGGATTGACCGGTTTGCCGGAAGCGGCTATATTGACCAACGCAAGTTATTCTCCGGTGGGGATATAATGGATTAAACGTCAGATTGTAATATAATTCAGGGAGCGGGAAAGGGCGATGAGTTCAGTGAACGGGTCTCAGTTAAAACCACACGTGGAAACGTCAGCGGAAAAAACACGGCTCGACACGCTGGCGCGGCGGGCAAACCGGGCACTGAGTGAGGGGAAAGGGATCGAAGATGTTCTCGAACCGGCTCAGATCGAGCGCCTGCGCACAAGATACAGCACATTCGAGGACAAGCGGGATGAACAGGGATTTCTCAGCGGTGGATGCCATCAGGTGCACAAAGTGGCCACACCCCGACCGTTCATGCACCTGCTGAGCAGTTGCCACAGCCGCGAGCACGGCTCGTTCGGCTCGTTCTGGGATGTGAGCGGTTCGGGTTTCTGTTGCCTGGACACGGTGCTGGCCGGGCCGGTCACCTCGCACAAGGACCCCAGTTACGTACCCACTGCTCCCTGCGCCAGTGACCACCGTCATTTTTACATCCGCGAGGAAACGGCCGCCGGCGTGGCGGTCCATCATCTTTTTCCCCAGCGCGGAGTGGATGAGCAGCGCTACGATTCGTTTTCCTGCGCCCAGGGCCTGGGCACGGTCAGGATCGAAGCCGGGCGCGACGGGCTGGACGCCGCCCTGCTGGCGTTCGTCCCGGTTGAGCAGCCCCTGGAAGTCTGGCGGCTGAGCGTGACCAACAAATCGGGCCGACGGCGCGTGATCGATCTGTTCAGTTGGATCAACTGGGGGCTGGAGTCGTATCCCGGCTACTATTTCGATCCGCGGGTGGTCAGCGAGGGCCGCGTCTTTGAGGAACTTAACGCGCTGGTGGCGCTCAATAACGATCAGAACAACAAGCATCCCCGCACGGGCTTTTTCATGAGCAGCGGGCGGTTCGAGGATTTTGACCTCGCGGCCGAAGAGTTTACGGGCGGGGCCAGGTTCCGCGCTTTCCCCGCCGCGGTTGAAAACGGAAAATGTACAGGCAGCCCGGGGGTGCAACCCTACCAGGGCCTGATAGCGGCCGCCCGCTGGAGGCTGGAACTGGACCCCGGTCAGGCGGTGGAACTGGATTTCCTGCTGGGAGTTACCGACCCCGATCCCGAAAAGGGCCGGGCGGATCTTGCAAGCCTGCGCTCGCATTTTTTTGCCGATGGCGGTATCGACAAGGAACTGCGGCGTCTTAAGCTGCGCTGGCAGGCGATGGTGAGCGCCCACGTGAGCGCAACGGGCGACGATGAGTTCGACCGTTTTTTCAATGTCTGGTCCAAGTACCAGGCGCTGAACTCATCGCGCTGGATCAGGGCGCTGGACAAGGTGGGCTACCGTGACCTGCTGCAGGACCTGATGGGGATCAACTCGTTCGATCCCGCTTATACGCGCACGATGTTGCCCGCGGCTCTTCGTTACCAGCTTCCCGACGGGCGCGCCGTGCGTCAGTTCGCCAAGTTCGAGGGCGCACCGCACGATGAGCGGATGTACATGGACAGCACGAGCTGGATCCCGGACACCCTGGTGAGTTACATTCAGGAAACCGGCGATATGGCCTTGCTCCGGCAGCAGGAGGGTTTTCTCGATCTGGCGACAGGCAGGGTGGAAGGGAATGCGAGCGTTTACGAGCACGCGTTGCGAGGATTGCGTACGCTGGATGAGAATCGCGGGCTGCACGACCTGTGCCGGATCGGCTACGGCGACTGGAACGATTCGCTCGACGGGGTGGGCCGCGACGGCGAGGGCGTGAGTGTCTGGCTGTCGATGGCGCTGGTGTACGCGGCCCGCAGGATGCGCGAGCTGACAGTGCGGCTCCGGGACACGCAGAACACGGCCCTGATGGACCGGATAATCACGGAGTTGACCGAAGCGATCAACTCCTCGGCCTGGGACGGCGCTCATTATGTTTACGCGTTCATGTCGGACGGTACGCCGGTGGGCTCACGGAGCAACGGCGAGGGCCGGATTCATCTGAACGTCAACTCGTGGTCGCTCTTTAGCGGTGTAGCCGCCTCCGCCGGACGTGAAAGCCAGGTGCTGAAATCAATCGAGCGCCTTCGCACCCGGCTGGGCTACCTGCTGGTGGCTCCCGGCTATACCCCGCGCAGCAAGGACGTGGGCCGGATCGCCGATATCCGCACCGGGCAGTTCGAAAACGGATCGATCTATACCCACGGGCAGAGTTTCATGATCTACGCCCTGGCCGGCCTGGGCAAGGGCGATGAGGCTTTCGACGCGTTCAAGGCCGTGCTGCCCGACAACACGCTGCCGGACATCAGCACGGGGCCGCCGCACCAGCTCTCAAATTTCACGGTCGGGATCGAGCACGAACATTTCGGCCGCAACCTTTACAGCAATTTCAGCGGCGCACTGTCGTGGCTGCGCAAGAGCGCCGAGAGAATGCTGGGGCTGCTGCCGGATTTTGACCGGCTGGTGATCGATCCGTGCATTCCGTCGCGTTGGCCGCAGTACCGTGTGCGCAAAGTGTGGCGTGGGCGCAACGTGCTGATGCACGTGCACAATCCCGAGTCGCGCTGCACGGGTGTGGTCGCCGCCAGCCTTGACGGGGAGGCGCTGCCCGTCGTTGATGGGAAAAGCCAGGTTGAGCTTGATAAATTGCCCGGGAACGGCGAAGTTAATATCGAGGTTGTACTCGGTTGATTTGCAACGTACCGGCATTGGCCTGAGGAGCTATAATGGTGAACCGGGGAAAAATATTGGCCCCGCGGCGTGAGACCGTCACAGTCAGGGCGGGCAGGCTCGCTATCGGTTCCGGCCATCCGGTGGTGGTCCAGTCGATGACCAACACGGACAGCAGGGACCCGCGGGCCACGTTGCGCCAGATCGGGCAACTGGCGGCCGCCGGTTGCGAGCTGGTGCGGGTGGCCGTGCCGGACAAGGAGGCAGCCGGCCGCTTGCGGGAGCTGGTGGACAACTCGCCGCTGCCGCTGGTGGCTGATATCCATTTCAATCACCGGCTGGCCCTGGCGGCGCTGGAAGCGGGTATCGCCAAGCTGAGGATCAACCCCGGCAACATCGGCGGCGCGGACAAGGTGAAAGAGCTGGCCCGCGAGGCCTCGGCCTGCGGAGTGCCGATCAGGATCGGGGTCAACTCCGGCTCGTTGGAAAAAGAGCTGCTGGAACGCCACGGCGGCCCCACTGCCGTGGCGCTGGCGGCCAGCGCCCTGGGCCATTGTAAGCTGCTGGAGGACGGGGGGTTCGGGGAGATAGTGGTCTCGATCAAGGCCAGCGATGTGCCTACCACGGTGCGGGCCAACCGCGAGTTCGCCGCGCTGCGAAATTACCCGATTCACCTGGGCGTTACCGAGGCCGGCACTCTGATTCGCGGCACCGTGAACAGCGCGGCGGGGATCGGGATCATGCTGGCCGAGGGGATCGGCGACACGTTGCGGGTGAGCCTGACCGCCGACCCGGTGGAGGAGATTTCCGTGGCCTGGAAGATCCTGGCCGCTCTGGGCATCAGACGCAGGGGAGCCGAGGTTATTTCCTGCCCGACCTGCGGCCGCACGGAAGTGAAACTGATCGCTCTGGCCGAGCGGGTCGAGCGGCTTCTTCGCTCCGTGGAGCAGCCGATGACTATCGCCGTGATGGGCTGCGTGGTCAACGGCCCCGGCGAGGCCAGGGAGGCTGATTTCGGGATCGCCGGGGGCAGGGGCAACGGCTTGTTGTTCCGTGGCGGCGAGCAGGTGAGCCGGGTTCCGGAGAGTGAGCTGGTGGAGGAACTGCTGCGGCTGATCGAACGGGAAACCGGCGTGGTTATCCCCCGCCGGGAGTAAGAAGCTGCTGTTGTGGGCCGGGTAAATCACTTGCCAGCCGGGCCGTAATTTGTTATCTATACCTTTCCTTGCCACTGAGAGATATTTTGCTTCTTTTGCCTTTTTTGCCCCTGTAGCTCAGTGGATAGAGCATCGGATTCCGGTTCCGGGTGCGCTGGTTCGATTCCAGTCAGGGGTACCATAAGCAAAGCGCCGCGAGGCCTTGATATTAAAGGGTTCGCGGCGCTTTTGTTTTGTCTGATATTTATAGCAAAATCGGATCAGACCCAGAAAATCATTGATGCTCACGATGAGAACGGATAATTTATAGCAGAGATAATGGGAATCTCTTGATGCAAGCTGAAAAAAAATGAAAGTTTTAGCTCCGAATCGATAAAGAAAGCCGTCTCCTTTAATCTGAGAAAAATCGAGCATGATCAAGTATAGTTCTTTCCGGCAGTCATGGCTGCAATTAGCAAGTGTGTCAGCAGTGTTTGCAATGAGTGGTTTTGTTTTTTCCATGACCGAAGTAGCCATGCGGATGGAGCGCATTACAACATATGACTTCCTGCTTCCGATCTATGTAGTCAAGGTTACGCTGGTATTCTATATATTAGGGTGTATGTGCTTTATTGCCGTAAAGGCTATTTATAAAATCAGGCCTTTGAACAATGGAATATCACTGGAGCTATTAGTCATAGCTACCTTGGTGTTTGTGGTTATCACATATTTCTTCAATGTATCCGGGCATCATAACTACATTAAAGAGGAATATGGAAACTCCGGATCCATTGTGGATAATATTATTGTTCAAGCTGCTATAGTGCTATTCAGCATAGTGGTATATTGTGTACTGAGCTTATTAAAAGGCAAGCGAATCATGGCAGGAATATTTGTGCTGTGGATTTGCTTGGCAATTTTGTTGAGCTATCTGGATACAGAATATTTGGGCGGTGGTTTAGGAAAAGCGTATGAATCGACATCAAAGGCCCAAATAGGACTTCTTTTTTATCTGGTAGCCGTCCATTCCATTGTTTTGATCTGTATCGGAAAATGGATGCTCAATGATTTTGAGTTGGCGGGTTTTCTGACTTATTTGGTAATAGCTGTCTTTCAGGCTAACCTTCCGATACCGATAATCGTTTTCTGTTACGGCATGCTCGGTATGTGGTTTGTTGTCCGTCAACGAAGGAAAAAAGTCAAAAAGAACATCCATGTAGTGGTAGGGCTGATTTTTATTATCGGATTGGGACTGACGCATAAATACTTATTCGGCGACGTGTTTCAGTACAGAGTTCTTTTTGCCGATGCAAGCAACGATTTGGTCGGCAGCACTTGGTGGCTTCAAGCTTTTTTGGCACCAGCGGTGAAATTGTCAGTTTTGTTAATTGTCTTAAAAATAGCATTTCCTAAATACAACGGTACGGATTACGGAAAATGTTATTTCAGTGCAAAAGAAATATGCGTACCGGTATTTGCAGCAGTTTTTTTGTTCGCAATTTCCTCACAGATTGTTTTTGGAAATAAAGGTTGGTTAGGTTCGCTGACAAGTGTGAGCAATAACTATTTACCGGCTAACACGCCTAATATAATCCTTATTACCTGGGATACTGTCCGGCAGGACCATCTCTCAGTTTACGGTTATTCCCGAAAAACCACGCCTAATCTGGAAAAATTTGCTGAAAAAGCTTGCCTTTACCGGAATTTTTATGCAGCCACCGGTCTGACCCTTCCAAGCCATGCTTCTGCTTTTACTGGAATGCTTCCTTATATCCACGGCGTTCAAGACCATCGGACCAAATTCAGGTTATCTTCTCAAAACCAAACTTTAGCGGAAGTCTTGCGGGAAAAAGGATTCGTTACCGCGGCGATCTCCGCTCACCCTTCAATTCACAGTGCAAATCTGACGGAAGGGTTCGGTTTCGTATTGGATGGAAAAACTAATACAGACCTCTATATGTTAGAAAGTTTAATATTTTGCCCTCAAAACAATCGGTTAAAAAGTTTGCTTGAAAAACTGCCTTGGTATAAGTCCAACTGGCATTTATTTCCTGCCAATGCGGAACAGGTTACGCGCAAAACTTCCAGTTGGCTGGATATGAACAACAGGAAAGCGTTTTTCCTTTTTATTAACTATCTGGATGCACATGCTCCTTACACTCCTGCCGGAAAATATGTCGATTATTACGATAACAAAACAATCGATATCAAATACAACGAATATCCGAATGATGTGAAAGAGTCCATTAATAATTATGATGCTGAAATAACTTACCTGGACCATCATCAGGGTCGGCTATTGCAAAAACTCAAGCAATTGGGCCTGTACGATAACTCGTTGATTATAATTCAAGGCGACCACGGGGAAGCGTTCGGTGAGCACGATTTTTTCCAGCATGGGCCTTTTCTGTATAATGAAGTGTTACACGTTCCCATGTTGATTAAATACCCGCGGCAAGACACGGCTGGCATTTGTGACAGACTGGCATCCCACCCCGATATTTTCCCTACCGTGCTTGCAACATTGGGGTATGAGATTTCCGATAAGATTCAGGGTAAGTCATTGTATTCCATCGATCCTCATCGGTCGATCATTAATGAAGGATATTTGATGGATGAAAATGGCAGATCGAAGGCAAGAAGAAGCTTGATCAAATATCCTTTCAAAATGATGGCGGAACCGGACGGCTCTCTTAAACTATACAACTTTGCAGATGATCGTGACGAGTTGAATGATTTGTCTGTCGAAAAAAGAAATATTGCTTTGGAAATGAACGACAGCTTGCGCAAGATACTGAATGACATCGATTCTTTGAAAATAACTCCAATAATAGGCGCTTGGAACTTATCGGACCAGGTGGTTGAGCAGTTGAAAGCTCTTGGATATGTAAAATGAAAAATAAGTAGAAATAATCCTGCTGTGAAGAAGTTGTTGCACCAACTGCCGATTGTATACTCCCGAAAGCTCAAAGAGGTTTTTCTTATCCGAAAAAGTAATGCTATCAAAGTGATAAAATCTTATCGAAATTGTCGCCGCAAAAACAAACATTAGCTATACTCCAAATGTATCACCCGTAAACCTTGTGTCAACTGGTCGGGTTTATTATCATAACCGCAACTTATGAGAATGATACTCTATCTCTTACCGGGGAGCCTTTCAATGTCCTCTTTCAAAATTTTTTTTGTACTTTGTGCAGTATTGCTAGCCGCCTGTTCCGGTGGTGACCGAGGCAACGAAACGGCGCGTCCGGACGATTCCAGACCGGTAATTGTCGCCACCACCACTATCGTGGCCGATATTGCCCGTAACGTGGCCGGCGGGCGCATGAGAGTGGTCAGTATCATGAAGACCGGCGAGGACCCTCATATCTACGACCCCCGTCCCGGCGACGCGCGCCTGATAGCCGGGGCCGATGTGGTCCTGACCAACGGCCTGCATCTGGAGGGTACGCTGCAGGGGATCGTGCGCAACAACCTCAGAGAGGGGGCCGTTTTCCGGGAACTTGCCGAAGACGAGCGGATCGAAGTGATCGAAAGCGTACAATACCAGGGAGCTCCCGATCCGCACTGCTGGTTCAGCATCCCCTACGTTAAGGTCTATGCCCGGAACGCCACCGAGGCCCTGTGCGATGCCGACCCGCCCAACGCCGATTATTATCGCGCCAACGCCCGCAGCTACCTGGCCCGGCTCGATTCGCTGGACTCCTATGCCCGCGGAGTTTTCGCTATGATTCCGGAAAAGAACCGGATTCTGGTCACGGCCCACGATGCGTTCCACTATTTCGGGATCGAGTACGGGATCGAGGTGATGACCGTGATCGGGATCAGCACGGACAGCGAGCCACGGCCCCTGGACCTGGAGAACCTTGTCAACCTGATCAAGCGCAACAACGTGCCGGCGGTGTTTATCGAAACCAGCGTCAGCGCCAGTCTTAACAACCTGGTGCGCAAGGTGAGCGAGAAAACCGGCGCGCTAATCGGCGGAACGCTTTACAGCGACAGCCTGGGAGAGCCTGATGGCGATTCCGGCACATTCCTCGGCATGTTCCGTCACAACGTGGACACTATCGCCGGCGCCCTGGGCAAGGGAGGGGCGTGAGCATGGAGAAAGCGCTCGAAGTGCGGAACCTGACTGTTTCCTACGGCAGTAAAATCGTGCTGCGTAATGTCACGTTCAATATCCCCGCAGGCGTAAGCGTAAGTATGGTCGGGCCCAACGGCGCTGGCAAGAGCACACTGCTCAAGGCCGCCCTGGGCCTGATCGAACGTGACAGTGGCGAGGTGGACGTGCTGGGCGCGCCGTTCAACCCCCGTCAGGGAGTACTGGCCTACATTCCGCAGAAAGAGATTATCGACTGGGATTTCCCCGTCACCGTGCGCGATGTGGTAACGATGGGCCGCGGCGCCAGGCACGGCTGGCTCGGCAGGCCGGGGCGCAAGGACAGGGCCGCGGTGGAACAGGCGCTGGAAAAATGCGGGATGACCGAATATACGGACCGCCATATCCGCCAGCTCTCCGGGGGCCAGCAGCAGCGCGTGTTTATCGCCCGGGCGCTGGCCCAGGGGGCGCGGATCCTGATCATGGACGAGCCGTTCGCCGGGGTGGACGCCGCCACGGAGAACGCGATACTCGACCTGATGGACGGCCTTCGCGCCGAGGGCCGCACGCTGATCATGGTCAACCACGACCTGGACATCCTGGACCGGTTCGACTGGATAGTGATGCTCAACGGCACCCTGATCGCCGCCGGGCCGATGGCTGAGACCTACAACGAAAAAAACCGGCGGCTCACGTTCGGGCCCACACTGAGCGAGATTGTCCGCGCCGAGCAGATTATTGCAAAGGGGGTGGCGCGATGATTGAAGCTTTCGCAACGGTGTTCGACGGTTACACGCTGGAGCTGGCCGCCAGTATGCTGGTGGGCACGGCCTGCGGAGTGATCGGCTGTTTCGTGGTCCTGCGGGGAATGGCGCTGGTGGGCGATGCGCTCAGCCACTCGGTGCTGCCCGGCGTGGTGGTGGCGTTCATGCTGGCAGGCGCCGGGCCGGTGCCGATGTTTATCGGGGCGATGACCTCGGGGATAGCCACCAGCGTGCTGATCAACACGATCCAGAACAACAGCCGGATCAAGGGCGACTCGGCGATCGGACTGGTGTTCACGGTCTTTTTCGCTGTCGGCGTGATCCTGATCAGCGCCCTGCCGCGCGGCACTCATTTCGATCTGAAATGTTTCCTGTTCGGCAACCCGCTGGCGGTGGGCCAGTCTGACCTGTGGATGATGGTGATCGTGGCCGCGGTGGTATGCGCGGCGGTGGTGCTGCTGTTCCACCCGCTGCGCACGGCCAGTTTCGATCCCGTGATGGCGGCCTCGGTGGGGATCAACCCCAAGGTGGCCCATTACGTGGTGATGATCCTGCTGGCGGCCACGGTGGTGGCGAGCCTTCAGGCAGTGGGGATCATCATGGTGGTGGCGATGATTATCGCCCCCGGAGCCACGGCCTACCAGTGGACGGACAGGCTGGGTACGATGCTGTGGCTGGCCGCGCTGATCGGCACGTTCAGCACGGGACTGGGGTTCGTGGTCAGTTTCTGGCAGAACTGGCCCAGCGGCCCGGCGATGACCCTGGTGGCGGGCGGGCTGTTCATCTTCTCGATGTTATTCTCGCCCAGCTACGGGATTGTCGCCGCGGCAACAACCAGGCGGCGCAACAAACAGCATATCGCCCGCGAGGACTTGCTCAAGGCGCTGGCCCGGATGCCGGACCATGTCGCTTCGGATAAACAACTGGCGGAGTCGACCGGATTGAGCAGGAAAAGGGTTGTGGCTCTGGGCGGCAAGCTGGCGGCAAAAGGACTGGTGGATAAGCTGGGCGATGGCCGCTACCGGCTCAGCGCCGCCGGTGACGAGTTCGCTCACGGCCTGCTGCGCACGCACCGGCTCTGGGAGTCCCTGCTGCATGAGACGGGTATCGACCCGGCCCAGTTACATCCGCTGGCCGAGCGGCTGGAGCACGCCCACGAGCTGGCCGACGTGCTGGACAGCAGGCTCGGCTCGCCGGAGAGGGACCCTCATGGACGAAAAATTCCGCGGCCTGAAGGCAAGTATGCGGACGATTGATCAGATCAGGCCGATACTGGCCAGGCTGCTCCAGAGCAGATAGGAGCCGATCAGCACCAGCGCCGCTCCCGCAACAGCCGGCAGGGACTGGACCACCTTGCCCGCTGTTTTACCAAATATTTTGCTGCTCCGCTCTTGCCTGTCAAACAGGCCACGGACGTAAATGGTCGCAAGCCCCACGGCCATCAGCACCAGCGCCAGGCCCAGGCTCATCGCCACTATCAGCATCAAACCCAGCCCCGGTTCGCCGAATCCGAGAGCGAGGAAAAAGATCCAGATCGCTCCGGGGCACGGCGCCAGCCCACCGGCGAACCCCAGCCAGAGAATCTGCCGGTAGCCGCCCTCTTCCGTAGGCGGCAGGTGATGATGGTGATCGTGATCGTCATCTTGATGCTCATGGCCGTGAGAACCATCATGGTCATGCTCATGGCTATGGCCTCCCCCGCCGCGGATGCGCTGGATACCCAGCGCCAGCACGATCAGGCCCGATACAGCGCCCAGGATCGCCTGGCTCCGCAACCCTATCCCATCGCCCCAGGCCAGTTTCGTTATCACTGCCAGCACCAGGATGCTGCCGGTATGAGTGGCCGTCACGATGCCCGAGAGCGCAACGGCGTGGGGCCAGCCATGCCTGCTGCCCACCAGATAAGCGGCGGTGAGCGTTTTGGCGTGGCCGGGCGTGAGCGCGTGCACGGCCCCGTAGGCGAACGCCGCCAGCAGGATCAGCCATAACCCGGCCAGTCCTTCCCGCCCGTTTTCAAAGTACTCCCGCACCCGGTCGCGAAGATTATTACCGCGGCTATCCTCCGTGGCTCTTCCCTGCGCCGCGGTTACCGCAAACGGCTTGTCGGCAGGGGCGGGTTTAACCGAGCCGGGGAAATAGTAGGCCTGGGCATAGCGCACAATCCGCCACTGCCGCTCCCCTTTCGTTATTGCCTGTTCCAGTTCCGGGCTATCGCGGCGGCGCACGGCAAGCTCGATATTCTCCAGTTGCTTAGCCCCCGCCGGCGCGCTGTCCGGCAGGCTGATCCGCTCTACTTCAAGCGCCCTGTCCGCCACCACGGCCACGATCAACTGCCCCTGGTGCGGCCACTGGCCGCTACCGGTAAGAGCCAGTTGCATCTTTTTCGTCCGGCCGGATTCAATGCTTAGCGGCGCGCTCAGCTCTAAAGTGATATCGCAGTGCTGGGGAATAATCCCGCGGCTGTCGAACAACTCCACCATCGGCTCCCGTATCGGCGTGAGCTCCAGCCGCGCTCCGTCCGCCCTGAGCTCTATCCGCGAGGCCACGCTGTCGAGCAGACCGGTGCTGAAAGTCGCCGCTTCCCTGTCCGTGATAACATCGTCGGCATCCCGGTCCATCGCCAGCCGCACGCTCAGCGCTGGAAATTCCTTGTAGCCGAACTGGATCCGCAACTCCACGGCTTGCCCGGAAAGACGCAGCTCCGCCACCCGGTCGGTGTCGTACATGTTGAGCATGTGGGCGCTCGCCAGGGACGGCAACAGTAAAAGGATTATCGCGGAGACAAATTTATCCAACTCTCAAAACTCCTTATCGCGCTTCCGGCAACGGCAGGGCGCTGGGACGGCCCTCGAGCAGGGCTTGCAGCACCAGCTTGGCCCGCGCCAGGGCGCTGTCGATTTCGCCGGAGGAAATATGCTCCATCGAACCCTCCAGCCGTGCAATTATCTGGCGGGCGCTGTCACGGCTGAAGGGCAGTTTACCGCCGACATATACGTACACCGGATTGGTGTGGGCCTCGGTACCGGCCGGCCCGCTGACCCGCGCGGCGATCCAACTGCTCGAATTAATCCTGACTTCCCTGCTCAGGTTGACTCTCGTGCGCGGCTGGTTGTAAAGCTCCCTGGCCACCGCCCAGCCGTTGACTATCAGATCCACGCAGTTAACCGGGTAGAGCGGGCTCCGGACGCTGAGCCTCACCGTGAACGTGGTGTCCACGCCCTCGCCCAGCGAGATGATATCACCGGGCAGGTGACCGTCCATGTCGAGAAAAAGCATCGGGGCGCTGGTGGCGAAACTTTTTCCCGCAACGGCAAGCTCCGCCCAGGTTCTTGGCGACGGCGTGTTTTGCGAGTACACATAGGTAAGCTCGCTGCCCAGCTCGCGCGTGTATGGAAAATCGCTGGCCCCGACAATCGGCAGGCGGAAGCCGATATTGAGGAAGTCGTACCAGCCGTCCAGGCCCAGGCTACGGTAGCCGCCGAACTGCAACAGCTCGAGAAAATCCATCTTACTCTCCAGTAACAGACGGTCGGTTTCCGTGTCGGAGTACCCTCCGTGGGCCAGGCCGATGAAACCATTAATATCGTGCGCCTGATCCGCGATAACCCCCAGCGACGGGCCCGCGCTCACGTCCGCGCTGGCATCTGCCTGTCCCGGCACGTAGCCATCGGGCAGGATAATAGTCACGTGGCCCAGCTCACCCGACCTGTACTCCTGCCCGGAGCTGATCCAGTACCCGTCACGGTCGAACGAACTCCCCTCACCAAGTCCCTTTTCCTGCAACCAGGACTCGTACCGACTGCCTCTGCCGTAACCCGTGGTGTTCATCGACAACAGGTATCCGTAGCGGATACCCCTGGCGCTGGTGAGCGTCAGCAGGGAGTCGTCATTGGTCCCGGTGCGATTCATGTGGATATGCGTGTCCCCGGCGTACCAGCCGCGCGCGGCCATGTCGGTCCAGCGCTCCAGTTCAAGGGTAAGCTCCAGGGTGTCGCGCGGCGCGGTTTTGACCAGGGTTTTGCTGCTAAAGTACTCGTAGCCCCGGCCGGCCTGAAGCGTGCAGTCCCCCGGCGGGACTTTTATCGTGAATTCTCCACCGGTGTAGAAGTAATAACCCAGCTCCCGGAAACGCACCGGACCTTTTTGGCGGTTGCCGCTGTAGCGCAGGCCGAAACGCCGGTAGCCGTTGTGTTCCGGCTCCACCGCGCCGCCGTTGACGCTTACGTGGGCGCTGACAACTTTGCCCGTGCTGCTGTCAACCACCCGGACCCTGAGCAGCGCCCAGTCCGGCTGAGGCTCAAGCGGCGGCGGAGCCACGGGCTTCGTGACTTCGATCATCGGACGGAAATGCGCAAGAGCGGGAGATCCAACGGACAAAGCCGGCAAAAACGCCAGCGCAAGAATCAGCAAAAATCTCATTTGGAACCTCTGAACGCGGTGAGTGAAAACAGGCTGGCCGAGACAATACACCAGACCGTGAATATGGCCGAGGGCAGGGCCACGCCGGGCATGTGGCTGAAATGGGTCAGGGCCAGCACGGTACCCATCCCGGCGTTCTGCATGCCGATCTCGATTGCCAGGGTGCGACGCTCTGCCTCCCGCAGACGGATCAGCCGGCCGAAGTACCAGCCGCCGGCCATCCCGACCGCGTTAAGGGCGACCACCAGGACCAGCAACGTTGCGCTGGCCTCACGGATAAGCTCCACGTTGCGGGCCACCACCACGGCGCAGATCACCACTATCGCGAAAATACTCAACGTGGGAAACAACTCGATAAACCCGGCGATCCTGCGGCCCAGCAGCCGCCGGAACACCATCCCGGCCAGCAGCGGCAGCAGCACGGCCTTGATAATGGTCAACATCATGCCCACGTACGGAATCTGAACCACATCGCCCAGCAGCACCAACGTAAGAGCCGGGGTGATCCACGGGCTGAGAAAAGTGGAAACCGTGGTCAGCGCCACCGAGTAGGCCACGTTGCCCCGCGCGAGATAGGCCAGCACGTTGGAACTCATCGCCCCCGGCACGCAGCCGGTGAGCACCAGGCCCAGGGCCAGCTCGGGCCGGACCGCCACCAGCCGTGTCAACGCGAACGCGGCCAGCGGCATAATCGTGAACTGGGCCAGCGAACCGAGCAGGATCTTGTCCCAGCGGCGAAGAGTGCCGGAGGCGTCCTCGATCCGAAGCGTGACCCCGATCCCGAACATGGTCAGCCCGAAAAAGAGAGTCACCTGCTCGCTGACCCAACCGTCGAACAGAGCTGGATGGTAAAACGCCAGAGCGCACCCGGCCACCACCCAGAGCGGAAACATGCCGTTGATCAGCTTTACCGTTCTCATCCGTTCCCGTTCTCCGGGCGCCGTCACAATGACTTCGCTATCGCTTTATTATCCGGTTCATTTAGCTTGCCTGGCGCAATGGACTGATGATCAATACTAAGCCACGTGTTGTGCGCTGGCAAGCTATTCTCCGGCCTTGTGGACCGGTATTCGTGCCGGGCCGTTTGATTTTGCGCGTTGTGAGAGGTGAAATAATTACCTGGGCGGGATTTATGCGAACAGGCATAATTTCGGCGATTTATTGACCCGCCGGTACAAAGATTCCAACCCGGTTATCCGCCGGAAATCCAATAACCGGGCCCGGCGCTTCCGGGAAAAGACGGCGCTACGGCTTAACTCTGTTCCCGCTGTCCATCAGCAGGATTCGGGGCTTAAGCGCAGCGGCCTCCGCCTGGTCCACCTGCGCGTAACTCATGATGATAACCCTGTCGCCCTCAACGGCCAGCCGGGCCGCCGCGCCGTTGAGGCTGATCGTACGGCTGCCGGCCGGGGCCTCGATGACGTAGGTCTGGAAACGCTTGCCGTTGTTTACGTTGACCACGTCCACTTTCTCGAACGGCAGCAGTCCCGCGCCATCGATCAGCTCACGGTCAATTCCGATAGAACCCTCGTAATGCAGCACGGTCTCGGTCACCGTGGCCATGTGAATCTTGCATTTCAACATCGTGAGCAGCATGATTTTAACCCCCGGCAAAACCAGCGCGTCATTACTGCCGGCCAGACAAACGGAACGAACCGGCAGGGAAAACTTAAATTAACTCCGGTGCAAGAAATTTACTCGTTAATCGTGAATTTGTAAATGCGCTGGACCCGAATCAGCTATCAAAACAGAGATCTTACCCTGATCAACCAAAATCCGCAAGCGGCTCGAAGGAAGAGCGGCAATCAATCAAAACCTGCTTAAAGTGTAACCGGGGCATTGAAATGTAAGTTAGTAAGGTGGTAACATCAGCCGGGGCTGTCTCCTCTTTGCCAATCCCCTGCCGGTTGTGTTCAACGACCGGCAGGATCATTGCAGCACCGATGGCGCTATCCCGGGCTATGCTGGTTTCATTGGATTGCCCTGTTACCTGATTAAACAGGAGCGGTAATATGCGGAATCCCAAGTCATTGCCGGTCCCGGCTGCTCTGGCGACAGCACTGTTGCTGACCGCGGGAGCGGCGCTCGCCCAAAGCGACACCACGGGTTACAGGGATATGATGGCGGATGTTTTCTCGCCGGTCTGCCTTAACTGCCACGACAGCGAACTCAGTAATCGCAGCGGCGCGCCTGCCGAAATTAATTTCAATACTTACACATTGGCCGCTGCCAACGCCGGCGCCGGCAATACCCGTGTCCAGGCCGGTACCATGCCGCCCGCCTCTTTCGGGTCTCTCACCGCTTCCCAGAAAAGCACCTTCCAGGCCTGGGTGGACCAAGGCACGCCGCTCGGCACGATTGTGGACTACCAGGACCTGCGCTCACAGCTTTTCCAGCCCGTGTGCATGAACTGCCACAGCAGCACGGCCAGCAACCGTAAGGGCGCACCCGCATCTGTGAATTTTGATACTTTCGCCGCGGCAAGAACAAGCGCGGTCAAGGGCAACAACCGGGTCCAGGCCGGCACCATGCCACCCTCCTCTTTCGGCTCGCTTACGGCCGCCCAGCAGAGCGCTTTTCAGGACTGGGTCTGGCTCGATACCCCCAGCGGCGAGCGAGTCACCTATCAAACCCTCTCCGATTCCCTGCTGAAGGATTCCTGCGTGCTCTGCCACGACAGTAACAAGAGCGCAAGCTCCCGTGGGGGCGCACCTGCCAGTGTAAACTTCGACAGCTATACAGCCACCGTGGCCAGCGCCAATATCGCCAACAACCGAATCCAGAGTGCGACCTCATCTCCCCACGGGCCGCAGAGCCAGAGCATCAAGGACTTGTTCTTCAACTGGATCTACGCGGGCATACCGGAAAGCGACACGCCTGCCTGGCCTGTCTGCGACCTGGACGGCAGCGGGGTGGTGGAAACCGCCGATGTTATCTGGCTGATCCTGTTCATCCGGGACAACTCATTTGACGAGACCTACGACCTCAACAACGACGGCAGGCTCAGTATCGGCGATGTGGTGACGCTGGTGGTAGCTATCCGCAACGGCGCGTGCAGCGATGGCGGCTCGTTACTGGCCTCGGCCGACGCGCACAACACGCCGCGGTGGCTCGCCACTCTCCCGGACCAGGACAAGGCCGATGTGGAGAACACCCAAGCCATGCTGAGCCTGAGCCCCGAGGAAGAAGCCGCGTTCCGTCAGGCTCTCCACGGTGGTACCGGCCGGGCCGCCCTGCCCCGCGCTTTCAGCCTGGGCCAGAACAGACCCAACCCGTTCAATCCGGTCACCACTATCAGTTTCACTGTACCCGAGGGGGCCGGGGCCAGAGTGAGGATCGAGGTATTCGACATCTCCGGCAGGCTGGTTGCCGTGCTGGCCGACCAGTTCAAGGCAGCCGGCAGCTACTCGGTGTTCTGGGACGGCTCGGACGGTAACGGAGCGGACGTGTCCAGCGGAATCTATTTCTACCGGATGCGGGCCGGGGACTACCTCCAGACACGCAAGATGGTGCTGCTCAAGTAGCATTTGCTTTTGGCAACGGATATCGGGTAAAATAAAGGGACGGCCTTAAGGGGCTGTCCCTTTTTATGAAAAACCCGCAGAATGCTCCGCCTTGTGGCGGGGTAATTCATTTCTTTTTGCCCGGGGGTGATATGCGAAACCAACTGCTGGCTGTGTCCTGTGCGCTCATATTAGCACTGGCAGGCTGCGGCAGCCGTGCTGCTGACCAGACACCACAACAACAGGCTGCGGCGGACAATGACGGGAGGCATTGCATGTTGCTGCGTGCCGGGGAGATCGAGGCAATTATCGGCGATGGATCGAGAATCCGCAACCACCCCGGGATCTGGCTGCTGGCCAGCCAGTACAGCCCGTTCAACGTGGCCCATAACAAGAGCGCGATGATGCTCGGCGGCGGCCTTCGTAACCGCCAACCCACCTTGAGAAAACTGGACGATTTTTCCTGCGCATTGGAGCGCTCATCCACACCTGACGATCCCTCTGACATCAGGGCAATCTACCGGATCAGTGCGCCTTATTACCTGGACTACGAGCACAATATCCGCGATACGGCCGACCGGATTGACTCAAGCCTGGACTATCGCTCCGTGGGGTTCGCCAATTATACGAACAGCCCCGATGATCTCAGGATTCACTTCATTTCCAATGGAGAGTGGTTTCGCTGGACTCCCGACAGACACGGCGGCGAGGGCAGCGCCGTGGCGCCCTCCTACCTTCCGGCCGCTAAGCTCGAGGTCTGGCCCGAGGGGCATCCTGACCCGTCTTTCTGGTGGTACAAGCGGCTTGATCGTGGATTCGACGAGCCTTTCTTCTACGGGCGGTTCGAGGACATGGTGCTGATCTGGGTCTTCGACCAGCCGCGCTATCTCCGGTTCTTCCTCTCCCCTGAGGGCGGCGGCAGGAGCCATCGCGAGGGCAAAACAAGCACGGCCTGGGATTTTGAGTGGATTATTCCGCGCGACCAGTGGCAGGTGGGCAAGTGGTACCGCTTCCGCGCCAGGTTGATCCTGAAGCGCTACGCAGGCGACGACGACGTGCTGCTGGAGGTGAGGAAAGCCCAGCAGGAATTAGGATTTGAGACCGTAGTGGCGGTGGATGACAAATAGCTGCAAAGACACGGCATGCCGCGTCTTTTTCCGTTTCCGGCAAAGATCAGCCAAGCGCTGCCTCCACAAGCTCGCGTGTGATCAGATGGTGGCTCCAGTGCTCGATGACCATGCCGTCCCCGATCAGCAGCAGTTGCGGAGACTCGTGGAGCACTCCCAGTTTTTCTGCCAGCTCGTTGGAGATATTGCGCTGCTCCTGCACTACCACAAGGTAAACATCGAGATCCGGATTATCCGCCAGCAGACTATCCAGCTCGCGCTTTGCCCGGCTGGAGATCGGGCATGTGGCGCTGTGCTTGAGCACCATCAGTTTCTGGCCCCGGCTGGCCACCAGTATCTCGTCCACTGTTTTTACCTGCTTGTACATCCGACCTCCCTCTGCTTTCGCCTTTTCATGCTCAGGGACGCTCAGGCTCAGCCGTTTCGTCAACATGCGCTTAATTGCACTGAACACTCCGGTTCTCTCCTCGTGAGTTGTTATTTGCCTGGTTTCGCCTGGTTGACCGATAGGTTAAGCTGTTTTCCGCCGGGCAGTTCCAGCTCAATTCCATCGATCAGCTTGCTGCCGGTCAGAGTTCTGCTCTCTTTGCCCACGCCGCCGTCCAGCCGGTAGAGCTCCAGCGGCCGGGCTGTAAACCACTCGGCGAACGCGTTGATTCTCGGGTAGTTGGCGCTCATCCCCAGCCACTGGGAGTAACGCTGCCTGTCGAAGAACAGCTTACCGCGCCAGGGCTTCTCGCTGCTCAGGTAGAGTTCGAGACTTTCGCTGTCACCGCCGAAGCGGGCGGCGATCCGCAGGTCCTCGCGCCAGGGCGCAAGGCGGCAGCCGGCACTTTTCCAGAACGCGTACATCAGGGCCGTGCGCGCGAAATTCCCATCACCCCACCAGCCCTCGATTACCCCGTCATCGCGCTGCATGGCCAGCATCCTGCCTATTTCATGGTCGACCCATTCGCCGGCGCCCGGCTCCGGCAGATAGCTCAGCAGCAGCAGCGCGCCCTCCACCGCGTCGGCGATCCCGTCTTGCGACTGCCCGCTTTCGCCGCGCGGCTCCCAGCGGTAATCCTTGAATTGGTTCAGGTTCCCCAGCGCCCGCCGCACAGGGACCAGGTAGGACTCATCCCCCGTGGCCATCGCCATCGTGATCCAGGCGTAATAGTCATAGCCCCAGTTATCGGAAACGGCGCCGCGCGTTAACTCGCCCGTGGCGGCGTCGACCTCGTTGTAGAAAAATCCCAGGCTGTCGGTGCCGATCTCAACCGAGCGCCGCAGCATTCTGTCGATCGCCGGAAAATACGTATCCGCGCGGCGGCTGCCCAACTCCTTTTCGATAGCGTAAAGCAGAGTCAGCCCGCTGATAATTTCGCAGCCGTGATCGCGCAGCTTCAAGCTGCCGTCGCCCGTGTGGCTGCTGAAATCCCAGAAATGGGCCGGGACCCCGTAATTGCCCGGCAGAACTTCAAAACAGTAGGCGTCGCCTATCCTGCGCGAGAACTCCAGGTATTCCTCCCGCCCGGTCATCCAGTACAGGCGACACAGTACCTGGAGCATCTCCCCGTTCACTTCGGCATCGTTCGAGGGCAGCTTGCCCCACGCAGTCTCCAACGGAGCAGCGCTGATTATCCCCTCCGCAAGCGCGGCCATCCGCTGTGACCAGACGCCGGGGCCGAGGATTTCCAGCATCGGCACCAGACCGTCCTTGGCGTACTCCGAGGCCCCGAATATCAGGCGATCCAGTTGCATGGGCACTTGCCTGCCGGCGGCCAAATCGAATGTGCCGGGCAGGCCGAATCGCTGGATCGTATGTTTCAGTTCCCCCACAAGCGAGTTTTCCAGCAGCGGACGGAACAGCTCCCGGCGGGTAAAAAACGCGGAGATCAGCATGAACGGGAAATTATCGGCGGCGGAGTTGGCGGTGGTCCAGAGCGGGCTGTCGCCCAGCCGCTGCGGCAGCAGGCCGGTGGCCGGGTCAACCTGGGGCAGCCAGCCCTCCAGGAACTTCCGGCTGTGGTTGAACGCCTGTGCCGCCAACTGCGCATCATCAGCCAAAGCATCCTGACCGGGCGCACAATAGAGCGGTTTTGAATCATAAAACAATATTGCAACACATAAAGCAATACATGATACGAATGAACATATCTTATTTACAATAAGCACTTAACGTCTCCTTCCAAAGGTAAGCGCACGGGCGCGGCAACAATTCATCGCAGATGACAGCTAATTTTCTTCTAATAATTGTGCCGGGAGGCCAGGCGCGCATTGTACCGTATCGCCATACCACCGTTGCTTGTGCCCTCCGGTATTATATATTAAATTTTTCTCAAGCGCAAAGCTTAACACTCCCTTGCTTCCGACACGCCTTCCCGTGCGAGGACATACCGGTGCGTTACTTTTACAGAATTCTTTATTCAGGCCTGCTGTTGCTGCTGCCGTTGGTCTGTTCCTGCCAGTTGGATGGCGGTCCCGGCGGACTGCAGAGCGAAGCCTACAGCAGACTTAACTCTCTCTATAAACTCCATCCCCGCCTGCTTATTCCCGCCGGCGAGGACAGTCTGCTTCGCGAGCGGCTGGGAAGCTCCCACCGCATGCTCTGGAAGCGCTACCTTCAGGACCTGCCCGGCAAGCTTGAGCGTGGGCGTTCATTCACGGCTGACCCGGACCGTGGCGAGGGTAACCTGGCCGCAGATCTGGCGTTCGCCTGGCGCGCCACCGGCGAGGACAGTTTACTCGACGCCGCGCGCAGTTACCTGCTGAAACTGGCGAGCCTGGAAACCTGGGACCCGGATTACGATCTTCTGCAGGGCCATCTGCTGCTGGGAACAGCGCTTGCCTACGACTGGCTCTACCATGAACTCAATCGCTCCCAGCGCGCGCTTGTGACCGCCAAACTGGGTGACGAGGCCGAGGCGCAGTACCGGCAGATCACCCGCAACAGGGCCTGGTATCGCACCCAGTACCTGCAGAACCACGCCCATGTAAACTATACCGGGATGGCTTACGCCGCCGTGGCGCTCTACGGCGAGGACGCCAGGGCGCAGAAATGGCTGGCGGCCTGTGAGGAGTTTTTCCCCCGCGTGTTCGAGTTAAGCCCATCCGACGGCGGCTCCATAGAGGGACTGAGCTACGGCAACTATGCCATGGAGTTCTGCCTGCTCTATGCCGAGCTGGCCCGCGCTGCGCTGGGCAAGGACTACTATTCCAGTAAATGGATCGAAAATTATCCGCGCTACGTTCTGCACAGCACGCTTCCCGTTCAGACAGAGAAAGAGTGGGCGATGACGTTCGGCGACAGCCCTCGCCACGGCAACTCTCACGGGCCGGAGCAGATGCTGTATCTGATCGCCTCCCGGCTCAACGACCCCAGCGCGCAGTGGCTGGCCAATCATCTGATCGCCCTGAACGATTCGGGCCTGGCCAGCGCATCCTGGTGGGCGCTGCTCTGGTATGACCCGAACGTGGGAGAATCCTCGCCGGCCTCGTTCGCACCCCTGCACCGTTTTAACGAAATCGGGCAGGTGGTGACGCGCACCGCCTGGCAGGATACGGCAGCCACCATGATCGCCCTTAAGAGCGGCGCGTTCATGGGCGATTCCAACGCGGAGGGCGCCGTGTTCGATCTGGGAGCGGCCCACGGGCACCCGGATGCAGGCAGCTTTCAGCTTTACTCTCATGGGCGTTTTCTGCTGATCGATCCAGGTTACACCTCTTTCAAGAGTACGGCCAACCACAACACCCTGCTGGTGAAGGGCCGTGGCCAACTGGGCGAGAACGAACCCTGGTTCGCCGCCGCGGAGGCGATTCAATACGGCCACCGGCCGCGGGTGCTGGAAACGTTGTCCACCACTGCTTACGACTACATCCTTGCCGATATCGCCCCCGCGTACCATCCCGCGCTCAATCTGAGCAAGGCGCTGCGCCACCTGCTGTTCGTCAAACCGGACATTCTGCTGATAGTCGATGAGGCGATCCTGGGAGACACGGGTGTGCTCTACAGTTGGCCCGCCGATACGCTGGAACTCTCCGGCCTGCTGCGCCTGGAGGACGGTTACGTGGTTGGCAGCCGCGGCAGCGCCGGTGCCACATTCGCCGGCGTGGGGGGCGACTATACGGTCGGGGTAAGCTATCTCGACAACTTCCCCGGTAGCGGCTCGTACAGCCTGCTGATCAACGGGGAGAAAATATCCGCTTGGAAAAACCATGCCGAGGCAACCGACACGCACCTGAAACTGATAGAGTCCGTGCGGCTTGATCCCGGCTGCAAAATCAGCGTGGCAGCGGACCCGATGGGCCGGGAAGCCAGGATTGTCAAAATCACCGCCCACAGCAGCCGTGTCCGCCAGCCGCGCAGCGTAACCTGGCTGGCTCATTTCGACCCGTCGGTTAAGCTGGAGCGCAAGTACACCTGGATCGAAGCGGACGCCGGCGAGTTGCTAGTCGATATCCACCCCCTGGCTCCCGAACATCGCTCCCACGACTGGGGCATCCACACGGTCAAGGGTGGGCGACAGATCAAGCAGACCATGCGCCTGGAGATAACACCGGCGTTCACCGACTCGGCCACCACGATGATGAACCTGCTCTTTATCCGCCCCAAGGGCGGCAGGCCGCTGCAGTGGCTGCGCGCGGGCATTACCGGCAGGACCGCCACGGTGCGCTACTACCGCGACCAGCGTCTGCATACGATCACCTTGAATCTCGACACCAGGGAAATCGGTATAGAGCCGCAGGATTGACCCCGCGCAACCTCAAACACCGGATGGCGGCGATGGAATTATTCGTACCCGGCAGGATCTGTATGTTCGGCGAGCACTCGGACTGGGCGGGCGGCTACCGCAGGATCAATTCCGAAATCGAAAAGGGTTACACGATAATCGCCGGGACCAATCAGGGGATCTACGCCCGCATACGCCCCCACCCCGGCAAGCTGGTACTGACATCGTGCCTGCCCGACGGGCGCAGGATCGGGCCGTACGAGATACCGATGACCCGCGAGGCGCTGCTGGCCGAGGCCGAAAAAGGCGGGTTTTTCAGCTACATCGCGGGTGTGGCGTTCCAGGTGATGACGTTCTATCCGGTCAAGGGACTGGAGATAGACAACTACCGCACGGACATGCCGGTCAAGAAGGGACTGAGCAGTTCGGCGGCGGTTTGCGTGCTCACCGCCAGGGCGTTTAACAAAATCTACGATCTGCGGATGACTGTCCGCGGCGAGATGGAGTTCGCCTACATGGGCGAAGTGATCACTCCCAGCCGCTGCGGCAGGATGGACCAGGGCTGCGCCTACGGCAACCGCCCCACGATGATGACGTTCGACCGTGACCTGCTGACCGTGGACGAGCTGAACGTGCCGGAAACGCTCCACATGGTGATTGTCGACCTCCGGGCGGAAAAAGATACCAAGGAAATTCTGGCCAGCCTGAACCACTCCTACCCGTTCGCCGAGAACGAGCTGGACCAGGGCGTGCAGCATTACCTGGGCAAGGCCAACAAGATGCTGGTCCACGAGGCGGTCAAAGCGCTAAAAGCGGGCGATGCACAAGCTCTCGGCGCACTGATGACGCGGGCGCAGAAACTGTTCGACCAGTACCTGACCCCGGCCTGCCCGGAACAACTGACAGCCCCGATCCTTCACGAGGCCCTCCGGTTCGGGGATATCAGCAAATTGATCTGGGGCGGCAAGGGTGTTGGCAGCCAGGGTGATGGGGCCGCGCAGTTCGTGGCCAGAGGCCCTGAGGAGCAGGCCGAAATAATCAGGCTGTTCGAGGAAGTAAAGGCAATGAAGGCGCTCAAGCTCGATATTCCGGCCACGCGAAGGGCGCGCAAGGTGCTGATCCCGGCCGCGGGTTTCGGTACGCGGCTGTTCCCGGCAACCAAGGCTATCCGCAAGGAGTTGTTTCCGGTTATCGGCCGCGACGGGGTGGCCCGCCCGGCGATTCTGATTCTGGTGGAAGAGGCGTTCGACTCTGGGGCGAGCTCGGTTTGTATCGTTGTGCGGAAAGAGGACGTGGAGATGTTCGAGAGCTTTTTCAACGCTCCGCTGGAGATTGGTCATTTCAACAAGCTCAGCCGCCAATCGAAAGCATACCAGAACCGGCTGATGGAACTTGGCTCAAAAACAGCCATTATCGCTCAGGACCACCAGGAAGGCCTGGGCCACGCGGTCCACGTGGCCGGCGACTGGGTAAACGGCGAGCCGTTTCTGCTGATGCTCGGCGATCACATCTACCGCTCCAACTCCGATCTCCCCTGCGCCCGCCAGTTGCTGGACGTCTACGAAAAATACCAGAAGAACGTAGTGGGCCTTCGCGTGACAAAAGAAAGCGAGATCGGCCGCTTCGGTACGGTGGCGGGCCTGTGGGAGCCGGGCGATGAGCGTCTGCTCAATGTGACCGGGATCGCCGAGAAACCCTCGGTGGACTACGCCCGCGCCAACCTGAGAGTGGACAACCTGGCCGACGACGAGTACCTGACCATATTCGGCCTCTACGTTCTCAGCCCATCGGTGCTGAACATCCTCAGGGAACATATCACCGACAACCTGCGCCGCAAGGGCGAGTTCGACCTGACCGCCGCGCTGGACGTGATGCGGGCCGAGGAAGGTTTCCTGGGCTATGTGGTCGATGGCGACCGGTTCGACATCGGCGTGCCCCAGGCCTATCTGGAGAGCCTGTTGGAATATCCGGCCGGCTGACTGATGTCGCTACAAAATGGTGGACAGCTCAAAACTCCAAAGCCATTCCCCCGGGCTGGAGGCCGTGGGGCCTGGTCCCATCGCCCGCTTTAGCGAACACGTTAAGCTCCCGCTCATTCAACCGCTCAACATCCCGATCTCCTTCAGCCAGGCCGTGAACAGCCCGCTCCAGCCGGCCACGGCGCCGCCGCGTACTCCCAGACCGAAACCGTGGCCGCCGTTGTCGAACAGATGCATCTCCGCCCTGACCCCGGCGCTTCTGAGGGCCCGGTAGATCCGGATACTGTTTTCAGCCGGGGTGGTCGTGTCATCGCCCGCGTTGACCAGAAACATCGGGGGGGCGTTTTTGGTCACGTTCGTGGTAAAATCAGGCGGCAGGCCCGGATAAATCAGCCCCGCAAAATCGGGGCGGCAGCTTACGCCCGCCACGGGGTCACCCACACCGTCCTTGCCCGGATAGGCCCCGGAGGCCACCGAAGCGGCCAGGTAACCGCCGGCCGAAAAACCCATCACACCGATCCTGGCCGGATCGATCCCCCACTTTTCGGCGTTAAAGCGCACCAGCCGCACCGCCCGCCTGCCATCGGAGATAATCGCTTTCATCTGCTCCGCCCGGTCCGGCGGCCCATCCGAGCGGGTGCGGTACTTGACCACGACCGCGGTAACGCCGACAGTGTTGAGCCAGAGGGCCACGTTGTGGCCCTCTTTGTCGATAGCCAGATGGGTGAACCCACCGCCGGGGAAAATCACCACCGCGGACCCGGTCGCCTTGCCCGCCGGCGCGGGGTAGACCGTAAGGGTCGGGACGCTCACGCGGTCAATCGAGCGGTTCCGGCCGCCGGGACGCTCGGTGATCGTCTCCGCGCCGGCATGGACGATAGCGTTGTCCGGGGGGCCGGCGGGCCAGAGGGGGATTATTTCCGGCTCCCCGGCCGCCACCGAACCGGCAACGAGCAGAACGGCAAACAGTGAAACGAAACTAAAACGGCTGGCAGGAAAAGTCCCGCGCGGGCTTAAGAGCATACCGCAACTCCTTAGTCAATTAGAGACAACCTGTAGATTATCAAGCAGTTATATCAATAATGGCTTTCCCCGTCAGAACGGCCAGAACACGGGGATCAGCAGCGTGGCGGTAACAAGCAGAATGACGTTCAACGGCAAGCCCACCTTAACGAAATCGGTCAGCCGGTAGCCCCCCGGCCCGTAGACCATCAGGTTGGTCTGGTAGCCCAGCGGGGTGGCGAAACTGGCCGAGGCTCCGAATATCACCGCCATGGCGAACGCGCGCGGGTCCACGCCCAGTTGCGCGGCCAGGCTGATCGCGAACGGGAACATCAGCGCGGCGGCGGCGTTGTTGGTTATTATCTCGGTAAAAACAGAACTCAGCAGGAACACCAGCGCCAGCATCGCCAGGTTGCCCAGACCTCCCAACTCACTTACCAGCACGCCGGTCACGCCCTCGACCAGCCCTGCATTGACCAGCGCCTTGCCCATCCCGAACGCGGCGGCGATAGTAATCAGCGTGGACCAGTCAATCTTCTGCCGCGCCACGGAGAACGGCACGCAGCGCGTGGCCACCATCAGCCCCGCCACCAGGAACGAGGAGTAGACAATCGGCAGGACCCGGGTGGCGAGCAGTGTCACCAGCAGGCCCAGCAGGGCGATCGAGAGGATAGCCTTGTCGTGACGCACGGGCCGGGAGTCGTCGAGCCCGCCCACCAGAAAAAAATCCGGGTTGTTGCGATGGGCGCGGATAAAGTGGGGCCCGGCCTGGATCAGCAGGGTGTCGCCCGCGCATAGCTCGACACTGCCCACCTTGCCGCGCAGGCGCTCCCTGCCACGGTTGATCGCCATGATCGCCGCGTTGTAGCGGGCGCGGAAGTCGCTGGCGCGCACGGTCTTGCCGATCAGCGGCGAAGTGTTGGAGATCACCGCCTCGCACATCATTCCCGCCTGCTGACGGATAACCGTGTCGCTTAACGGCGTCTCTCCCACCGGCTCCAGCCCGGCGATCTTGTCCAGGTCGACAATCGTGGAGGCGACACCGGTGAAGGTGAGGATGTCGCCCTCGCGAAAAATTTCATCGGGGCGCACCGGGGCAATCACCTGCTCGCCACGGATGATCTCGATCAGGAACAGGCCCGGCAGATGGCGCAGACCGGCGGCTTCCACCTGCTGGCCGCACAGACGGCAGCCGGCGCTTACCCGCATGTTGACCAGGTACTCACGCCGCGAATCGCCTGTTGCCTCGCTGAGGTCGACATGTGCGGGCAGCACCCTCCGTCCCCAGAGGACAAGGTAAAGAATCCCGATCACGGCGTAAGGTACTCCCACCACGGCCAGTTCGAACATGCCGATCGAGTGCAGCGAGGAGAACAGCTCGGGGTTCTCCTTGAATTTTTCGACCATCAGACCGTTGACCACCAGGTTGGTGCTGGTCCCGATCAGCGTGCAGGTCCCCCCCAGAATCGAGAGGTAGCTCAACGGAATCAGCAACCGTGAAGGTGAGATTTTGTGCGCCTTGCACCAGTTGTTGATTACCGGAATAAACATCGCCACCACCGGCGTGTTGTTCAGGAACGCGGAGATCGAGGGCACGAACAGGGTCATGCGCTGGATCAGGCTCAGTTCGGTTTTTACCCGGCCCAGCAGGTAGCGGCCGATCACTTCCAGCGCGCCGGTTTCGGTCAGACCCGCCACCACCACGTAAAGCGCGGCCACGGTTAACATCCCCGTGTTGGCAAACCCGGAGAACGCCTCCTGCGGGCTGATTATCCCGGCCACCCCGCAGATCACCACTCCGCCCACCAACACGAGGTCTGGCGGGAACTTGCGCAACAATCCCCAGAATATTGCGCCCAGCACCAGCACGGTGAACCAGATTTCCCAGTTGTACATCGTAACTCCCCGAACAAAACCAACGGACGTGCGCGACGCCATGTCATCACTTCGCTGATACGCTTATCTACATAATCGCTTCGTTGCCCGCTGGCAAGTATTTATGCATCCACACCGTCATTCGACACAAATTCAACCGCATGCGGCTCTAACCAGCGCCGGCAAGGTTGGCGTTTAATTCCCCGCCGCCGGCTGCCTTTAACACCCGCCCGTTACCCTTGCTCTTGTTTTTTCAGCTTTCCCGAGTTATCTTCAGCCATAGCCGCACATTGGCGGCTCACATATCCAGCAGTGCTTTTTCTTGCAAGGGAAGACGGGTAATCAATCCCGCGCTGACGTGCAGCCGTATGGAGCAACTTATGGGTCGGAGCCGGTCACTGTCCGTATCGGATGGGAAGGCCGGTTCTCTTGTGATGGCCCGCTCCAGAGCCGGAAAACCTTGGGAAAAAGCGATGCGCTTTCCGTACCTTTCACGTTTTTTGAAGGAGGAAGTGCCTTGCGTACTATCCACTGCCGTTTTTCCCTCCCGCTCCTGCTCACCCTGCTCGGTTTTGCGTCGCTCAGCGCGCAGACCGACGCCGGCACGGTGGTTGTTACCGCGGCGAGACACGAAACCAGCCTGCGCAGTGTGAGCACCACGGCCACTGTCGTTACCGCCGAACAGATCGGGCAGCGCGGCTACCGTAACGTGGCCGACATCCTGCGCAACGAACTCAGCATCGATATCGCCCAGAGCGGCGGCCCCGGCGGACTGAGCTACCCCCAGGTCCGCGGCCTGCCCGGCAAGTACCTGGTGGTGCTGGTCGATGGTGTCCGCGTAAACGATCCCTCCGACCCCAACGGCGGACCGGGCACGATTTTCAGCCACGTGACCACCGGCGATATCGCGCGGATCGAAGTTATCCGCGGGGCCAAGAGCGCGCTCTACGGCTCCAACGCCGCCATGGGCGTAATCAACATCATCACCCGCAAGGGCGAGGGCAACGGGGAACTGAGGCTCTCCTACGAGGGCGGCTCACTGGCCAGCAACCGGGTGGATTTCGGCTACAGTATCGCCCAGGCCGGCTGGTCCCTGCGCGCCGACCAGAATATCACCGACACCGACGGGGTTATCAAAGGCGAACAGTATAGCAACTTTACCACCAGCGTGAAACTGGGTTACGCAAACGGCAGCAAGTTTGAGTGGGAAACCCTTGTGCGCTACGCCAACACCGAGCAGAATTTTTCAGAGTTGAAAGAGAATTACGGCGGCCCGGCATGGACCGTCCAGCTTCCCGATCCCAACCAGAGAAACAACATTAACTACACCACTTTCGGCACCAGGATTAAGCACTCGATTTTCGACAACTGGCGCCAGGAACTGAACTTCGGTGTCGGCCGCCGCTCCAGAACGACCTCCGATCCAGATGACGGGCTGCTGGGCAGCATGAGAGCCCCCTATGACGGTTTTACGCTGAACTGGGCGGACTACTACGACAAGGGTCAAAACGTTCCGGTTAGCGACGGGGCCTGGGGTGACTACTCCTACACCGGCACCAATGTCGATGTCGATTATCGTCACACGGCCACGTTCAGCGGCCAGAGGGCGAATGACATTCTGACCGCCGGGTTCGAGTATCTTTACCGTGACTACAAACAGACCGGCTCCAACGGCGATTTGACCACAAACGTCGGCAACGTGGCCGGATACCTCAACAACCAGTTGCTGCTGCTCGAGGACGCCCTGAGTATCGACGCGGGCCTTCGTTTCGACAACCATCAGCAGGCGGGCAACTCCACCACCGGCAGTCTCGGCGCGGCCTACGACATCAAAAAGATCGGCCTGGTGCTGCGCGCCAACTACGGCAGCGCTTTCCGCGCTCCGGCAGTGTACGAACTCTTTTTCGATAACGCCTACGGCAAGGGTAATCCGAATCTTCGGCCAGAAGACGTTACTTCCTGGGAGTTCGGCTTCGAGAAATACTCCTGGGGAGGAAAATTCCAGATAATAGCCTCCACCTGGCATTCCGAAATCGACAACGCGATTATCTATGTTACCGATCCGGCCACCTGGCAGGGGACTTATGTCAACGCCGATGAGGCCAAAAGTGATGGGGTGGAGGTGGGTATCAGCGCCGCGCCCCATCCCAACTGGCGCTTCGGGCTGAACTACACCTACACGGACAGCCGCAAGTTTGTCAAAGCCGATAACGCCTGGTCGCGGATGGTGCAGGTACCCTACAACAAGTACAACATCAACGCCACCTGGCTCTGCGGGGAAGCCTCCGTAAGCGTGGATGGCTACTGGGTCGACGGCACCCGCCTGCGCTGGAACCTGACCGACAAGCTGGGCAGCTATTTCAAGCTGGACCTGACCGCCCGCGCCCCGGTTTCCCAGCATTTTGAACTGAGCCTGCGGGTGCGTAACCTGTTCGACAAGGACTACAACGAATCGTACGGGATGAGAGAAGCGGGAAGAACCGCTTATGGCGGCCTGACATTCAGGTATTAGTCTAAAAGCGTGTTGAAATATTCGAAAGTATGGGCATATGGTTGTCAAGGGCCGTTTTCCGCTATTCAAACCTGAAATGGCGTGTGCGATGTAACTGACTGGTATAACTTAAGTAACAGGATCAGCAAAAAAAACGGCTTGTCTTGCCCTTGACAACCAGCCGAGCAAAAATTTTCACCACAGGGCGTTGAATGTCTTTATTTCAACGCCCCTCTAACAGGTAGCTCGCTATGCATAAGCGCAGGATCCAATACGAACGCATTCTGCTACCCGCCCTGGCACTCAGCGCGGCCTGCCATCTGCTGGCCGCGCTGGTGCCCGCCGGGGCTGTCGACTTTCTCCTGCGGCGGGAAGCCCGGCCGGCGCGCACCGTGCGCTTCGAGGTCGTGGAGTTGCTCGAGGAGCCGTTGCGCTTACCCGAAATCCGCGACGAGCAACGCCCTCCCCTCCCGCACACGGAAATTTTCGGAGCGCCTCCCCCACCCCGGCCCCGGCAGTCTGTCAACTGGCAACTGGCGGCCGTGGCCCCCGATCTCAGCTCTTTTGTAAAACCGGAACCCGACATCGTAGCGCCACCTCAACCGCCCCCTGCGGTGACGGCCACCGATTCAGCGGCCAGGATCAACTCATATATCTCCCAGGTGCTGGCCCGGATCGAGCAGGCGCGACTCTACCCCGAAACAGCCCGCAGAATGGGCCAGCAGGGCGCGGTTGAGGTGGCGTTCGCCATTGGCCGCGATGGTGCGATAAGCAGGCCCGCCCGCCTGGTGATGGCCTCCCCGTTCGGCTCGCTCAACCGGGCCGCCTGTAACAGCATCAAACGCAGCGACCCGTTCCCCTCGCTCCCCCCCTGCATCATCGCCGATACGCTGTCGCTGGTGGTGACAATCAAGTTTCAACTGCATTAGCCCGCTGGCCGATTGACAACCCGTGCCCACTGGCCTACTTTGTCTGCCAGCGGCATTGAACCGCAACAATCAACCAGAGCGGGAGGCATAGATGAGCAAGAGGATCGGGGTCGGGTTTATCGGTGCAGGCTTTATTACCAACTTTCACATCCAGTCGTGGATAGGCGTGCGCGATGCCGACATTACGGGCATTGTCAGCCGCACCAGAGCCCACGCCGAGAGTGCGGCCGGGAACTGCCGCAAGTACAAGGTGGGCGATCCCAGGGTTTACGACAACGTGACCGACATGATCGCCGACCCGAATGTGGATGCGCTCTGGATCTGCGCTCCCAACTACGTGCGGATCCAGTTGATGGAAGAAATTGTGGCCGCGCTAAAGAGCGGCCGGGGCAAGCTGATCGGTATCGCCTGCGAGAAGCCGCTGGCGCGTAACGTGGCCGAGGCCAAAAGGATGCTTGAGCTGGTGCAGGAGGCCGGAGTGCTTCACGGGTACCTGGAAAACCAGGTATTCGCGCCCTGTATCACCCGCGGCCGCGATATCCTCTGGCGGCGTGGTGCGGCGGTGAGCGGAGCACCGTATCTTACCCGTTGTGCGGAGGAACACTCAGGCCCGCACGAGCCGTGGTTCTGGCAGGGGGAACAGCAGGGTGGCGGCGTGCTCAACGACATGCTCTGCCACAGTATTGAAGTCGCTCGCCTGCTCCTGACCGATCCTGCTAAACCATCGAGTTCCCTGGTCCCGAAAGCTGTAGCGGCGGAAATTGGCTGCCTCAAGTGGAGCCGCCCCGAGTACGCCGAGATTCTCAAGAACAACAGCGGCGGCCAGTTGGACTATTTGAACCATCCCTCTGAGGACTACGCACGGGCCACGGTTACGTTCGAGGACGACGAAGGCCGGGCGTGCATTGCCGAAGTGAGCACCAGCTGGAGTTTTGTCGGCGCGGGCCTTCGGCTCACCTACGAGGTAATGGGCCCCGAGTACAATATGCAGAGCAACAGCCTCAATACCGAACTGAACGTGTTCCTCAGCCGCAAGGTAACCGGCAGCGAGGGCGAGGACCTCGTTGAAAAACAGAACGCCGAGCAGGGGCTGATGCCGGTCGTATCCGATGAGCCGGTTGCATACGGCTACACGGAACAGAACCGCCAGATGGCCCGCTGTTTCGCCGAAGGCCGTCAGCCGGAGCAGGGATTCGAGAATGGCGTGCTTGTGATGCAGCTTTTAATGAGCGCCTACATGGCCGCCGAGCAGAACAAGAAGCTTTCGTTCCCGCCCAGGGGGCTGGAACGGTTTGTCCCGAAAGTGGCGCTGGGCACCTGGAAGGCCAGGGACCTGGTGGAGGGCCTTGAGCCGGAAGACTGAGTGTCCGGTCTGCTGTTGTTCAACACAGATCAATCGAGAAAAGGACCGGGCGGTAAATCGCCCGGTCCTTTTTTTACCCTTCCCGGGCGGACGGGAAATATTTTACTGCCCCTTGCGCTTGAGACCACGCTTTGAATTTGTTATTAACTTGACTAACGGAAATAAATTGTTGATTTTACTGCTACCGCTGTTATTACGTCAGCGGCAAACCTTACCGTTATCAAAACCAACTGTCCGGGGAGAGCGCCATGAGGCATGCTTTATCAACGTTAACCATTTGTCTGCTCGTTTTCGGCTCGGCTTCCGCCGAATACCAGCTCGTGGACCATCCCCGGATGTTTATCACCAAAGAGACCCTGCCCCTGCTGGCCGAAAGGGCTTACGGGACCGGGACGCTGGCCGGCGACTACGCCCTGATGAAACAGGAAGCCGACTACTTTGTCGGGCGCGGCGTGCTGAAAAAGCCGACCAGCCAGTGGCACCCGCCCTACGAACTCGTCAGCGCAGGGATCTGTTATCTCGTCGAGCGGGAGCGGGGTAACGCAAACGCGGCGGCCTATGCCCAGGCGGTAATAGATTACTGGAACCTGGATGACGGAAAGATTCTCTCCAACTTGGGCAACAAGCATTTCGGCTACTATGCTTTGATATTTGATTGGATTTACGATGCGATGACTCAGGCGGAAAGAGAAAAGTTCGGCTTATACCTTGGAAGCTGGCTATACTGGTATACAAACAAGCCGGAGATCACGCTGCGCTACGGCGACTGGCTTTACAATCAGACATGGGGGCCGGCCCATTTAAATGTTGGCAACACGCGCGACGGGATTACGCCCAAGCTGTTTGTCGCTTTGGCGCTCTCCGGCGCAGGCACCTCCAACGAAGATGCCAGCAAGCAGTTCCTCGACTCGTTCGACAGCCGGATCCCGGCCGAGTGTATTCCCCGGTTCGACATCATGGGCGGAGTGTGGTCCGAGAGCTACGGCCACGGCAGCTACGGGCCGACAAGGGTAATCCCCTGGGCGTTCGAGGCTTGGCGCACCGCCACGGGCCAGAACTGGTTCGAGCTTGGGGAACCGAACACCTACCTGAAGGAACTCAACAAATGGGCCGTGCATCTTAACGTGCCGTTCTCCAACCGCACCGCCTATATCGACGACAACCAGGGTGCGCCGTTTTTCAGCAGTTGGCTGCCCACAGCCCCTATTCTGGCAGCGCGTTACAACGATCCCGTGGCCGCCTGGTGCGCACAGCAATACGACCGCGGAACCTGGTCCACTCGCTGGCGCGTACTTCCCTGGCAGCGCCTGCTCAGCTTTGATCCGGATATCGAGCCTCAGTCTCCGGGGCAGGCGCTCTGGCCGGTTGCCAGGCTGTTTCGCGGCGCGGGGCACGTCTACATGCGCGGCCGCTGGGACGACCCCGACGCAACCTGGGCCTTTTTTGGCGCGGGACCTTGGCTGGCGGGGCACTCTCGCGACGACGAGGGGCATTTCATGATCGCCCGCAAAGGCTGGCTGGTCAGCCGTGCCGGCGGGATGGGGCACAACGACTGGGATTACTACTCCGGTGGATCGCTGGCGTTTAATATCGTCACGGTTTTCGATCCCGACGAGCAATACAGCCGGCTCTCGCCCAGTGAATCGGCCCTTGCCGACGGCGGGACCAAAAACGAGCGGGACGGCGGCACGATCCGTCACGTGTACGGCGCTAACGGCGGCAACTACGGCGCTGTTCTCGCCAGGGGGAAGATTACCGCGTTCAAGCACGACTGGCGCTACACTTACGCCGCGGCCGACATGACCAAAGGTTATCGCTCCATAAAAATCAAAGAGATTACACGCCAGTTTCTCTACCTTCGCGGCGAGCAGGAATTCTTCATCATCTTCGATCGGGTGGACGCCAGGAACGAAAAATTTCCCAAAACATGGTTTCTGCACATCCCCACCGAACCCTCGGTCAGCGGCAGCGAAACCGAACTCACCGCCGACCACGTATACTCCTACAGCGATGGAAACTACAGCACCTGGCTCAGCGACCCGGCGGGTATCGATGATGTTCTTTCCAGCGGCAGATCCAGGGCCCACCTGACCACCCTGCTGCCGCGGGAATTCACGATCACCAAGCGCGGTGGCGCTGGATACCAGTTCTGGGGACATCCTCACGAACCGACCGCCCAGTACAACCATGCCAGCAAAAGAGCAGACGATCCCCCGGTTATCAACTGGCGGCTGGAAGTGGAGGCGGGCCAGCAAGTAAACCGCGATTATTTTCTGCACGTGCTCGAGGTGACGGACGAGGACGTAACCACCCCCTCTGAAGTCACCCTGTTAGACCAGGGATCGGCCGTGACAGGCGTTCAAATCGTGCCCTCATCGGGGGGCGAACCGATTGAGGTCTATTTTTCGAGCGAGGGAGCGATGAGCGGCTCGATTAAATTCGGTAGCGCAGAGCCCGAGGCGCTACCCTCGGCAGTGGACACGACCCTTGAAATCGGCAGCAGGGGCGATATCGACGGCGACGGCCGGCTGTCAATCGCCGACGCCGTGAACATGCTGCTTTTCGGCAGGCGCGACCCCGGGCGCAGTATCAGCGATTTCAACGGGGACGGTCAGTTTACGCTGGCGGACATAACAGACCTGCTCGGCTATCTTATCATGCGGGCGGATTATCCCACGCTGGCGGGAACGGGCAAAAACTAAACTGGCCCGTACTTAAAGGATTACAAACGCAGGAGCAAGAAAAGCCCGACAGGCGGCATCGAGCCGTCGGTCGGGCTTTATGTGCATCATCAGGGTAATCATCTTGAATCGATTGAGAAAAAGTCCGAGGCAGCGCGGGCCGGCACGTTCATTGCCCGTTCCACCGTCCGGACATTCACTCCGCCCGCGGCGATTCGCAATGAACGTGCCGGCCCGCGTCCTTACCCGTTTTTATCAATGAAACAACACATGGTAGATTACGTAGAGCCAGCTCAGGAACCCGTGGACAATAGCCCAGAGCACGCTGTGGTTGTAGCTCCAGCTGATCGCAATGGCCAGGGCGGTGCCGAACGTGATTCCGCTCCTGACGATTTCAGTCCTGGTGCGACTCATCTTCAATCCCCATCTTGACAAAGAACTCGGCGCGAAGGCGGCCCTCCAGCGGGCACGGACCGCCGCCGATCATCGCCTTGAGCGCCTCGATTTCCGCGCGGCTGAAATTGGCCCCGTGCAGCAGGTGTTCCTCGAACGACTCGTAGGCCCACGGCGCCACGGCCCTGGCGATAGTGGCCAGCGCGTCGGCGTACTGCCGGATTTCCCACTGGGCGTGAGAGTCCATCCGGAGTTTGAGGAAATGGAACAGGTTGTGCAGGTCGATCTGCCAGTACCACTGGGTGTAGAGATTGAGCGGCAGGTTGATCCGGGCCAGCTCGCGCGAGACGCCGTCGTCCAGCATGGAGCGGTAGCTGGCGAACGCGTCACCGCTCTCGCCCCGGATCAGGGAGATTACTTTCTGCTGAAGGCCAGCCGGGACTTCCTCATCGCTGGAACCCTGGACGTTGACACTGTCCTGCTTGCGGATGCGTTGGGGCGAGGGAATGTAGAACTCGTCGAGCATCTCGCTGTAGCGGCCCGAGAGTTCGTTGAGCCGGGCGGTGCGGTGACGGATCCACTGGCGGGCGACAAATATTGGCAGCTTGGCGTGGACAGTGATTATCACCTGCTCGAACGGCGAGGTATGAAGGTGGCGCATCAGGTAGTCGATCAGGATTTTATCGCGATTAACCGTAGTGGTGCCCTCGCCGTAGGATACGCGTGCCGACTGCACTATGCGGGCGTCACCGCCCATATAGTCCACCAGCCGGACGAAACCCTTGTCCAGCACGGGGATTTCCTGATCGAGCAGTTTTTCCGCTTCGGGGGAGGTAAGACGGGCCATGTATGTTCCTCCAACAATATGCAAAGGTATCTCTACAATATCCGATTCGTGCGATCTGTTAGCTGAACATAAGCCCGGAAAATGTGACATACAAGGGAAAAATCCGGAGAGATTAGCGGCAGGTTAAAAATACCAGCTCGTTGTCACGAAAAACGAATTCTTGGCCAGGCTGAACTCCCCCCGGTCGTTGGAGAGCATCGCGCCGAAATCGATGTCCAGGTCCTGGCGCGCGTTCCAGCTCAGGCGCGGCCCGAAAAACACTCCCCCCGCATCCGGGTCCACGCTCAGATAGCCGGCCAGATGCAACAGCGGGTGGAACTGGTAGTCCAGGTAGCCGCCGGCAAGGTGACGGCTGGTTGTCAGCACTCCCCCGGCGTTCGAGCGGTCCAGGGCGCCCAGCAATTCCAACTCGCTTAATGCGCCCGTGTTGTAAAGGTACTCGGCCGTAACGAGCATTTTCATGCTCAAGCGGTAGTCTACCCCCAGCACGAGCTGGTCGTAATCGTCGCCGATGCCGCTAAAACTGTGCAGCCACTCGCCCCTGAACCCAGCCACGCCGATCTGGCCGCTGAAATCAGCCCCGAGCACGTTGTCCCGGAAAAAGCGCCCGGCCATCAGCGAAAAGTCGTAACCGGCAACATTGGTGGTGAATTTCAGCGCTCCGCGGTTCCGATCCGGATCGCGCGCCTGCGCCCAGACAGCCTGCAACTGGCTCAGATCTCCCAGGGCGATCTCCACACTGGCGGCGTCCGTGCCGAAAAGTTCCCCCGGCTCCACGAGCGCGAACGTCACCGGGTTGAACAGGTCGGTGGGCTTCCAGAAATAACCCGTGCCCCAGCTTATCTGCTGACGGCCCAGCGTAAACCTTACCGGGTAGGAGTCGTACTCGGCGTAGGCCCGGTAAAGCCTGTGCCGCCAGAGGAATTCCCCGCGAGAGTAAATCCGGCTGTCCAGATTGACCAGCTCCACCGGCGCGTAAGAGCCGAAAGTGCGGTACTCAGCCGTGGAAAGATAGTTGCCGAAACGCGCCTCGTGATCGTACACCACGCTGAATTTCCAGACCCTGTCGGCTGTAAACAGCCAATCCGTGCGCACTCGCTGGATATCCAGATTATAGCTTTCTTCCGCCGCCAGCGGCCCCAGCCCGATTGTGCTGCCTGTGGAAAAAATATTGCGCAGTTGGCCCCGGTGACGGACACTGAGGTGCTCGCCGCGGTAGATTGTGCCCGCGCTCAGAATACCAGGCGCCATCATAATTACCCAAATCAATACGGTAAAAAACTTAGACCGTTGCATGGTTCCCGTTTCCGTCATCGACCACCAAGCCGTCGCGAAGGCGCACCACGCGATGGGCGCGCTCCACTACCCGTGGATCGTGGGTGGAAAAAAGGAATGTGATCCCGCGCTGACGGTTAAGCTCCTCCATCATGCCCAGCAACTGCCCGGCGGACCCGCTGTCCAGGTTGGCGGTGGGCTCATCGGCAAGCACAAGCCGGGGGTTGGTGCTGATCGCCCGGGCCACGGCCACCCGCTGCTGCTGGCCACCGGAGAGGCGTGTGGGACGACGGTCGGCCATGCCGGCCAGCCCGACGGCACCCAGCAGTTCCAGGGCTTTCCTGCGGCGCTCGGCCGCCGGCACGTTTCGCAACATCAACACGTATTCCACGTTCTCCGCGGCGCTGAGCACCGGGAACAGGTTGTAGGCCTGGAACACGAATCCGATGTTGTTCAGCCGCACTTTTGACAGCTCCTTCTCGCTGGCCAGGTCCAATCGGGTCCCATCGAGCGTGATCCGCCCCTGCGTAGGACGGTCCAGGCCGCCGAGCAGGTTGAGCAGGGTGGTTTTTCCGCAGCCGGAGGGCCCCACCACGGAAACGAATTCGCCCTGGCCCAGAGAAAGGTCCACGCCCCTGAGCGCCGGGGTTTGCACTTCTCCGCTAAGATAGATTTTCTTCAACCCGTGCGCCTCAAGGACCAACTCGTCGGCTAACATATTTCCTCCGTTACGTGAAAAAAATCACTCGAATTGAATCGCCCGCACAGGTTCTATTCCGGCCGAACGCCATGCCGGCCAGATCGAGCTGACAATCACGGCCGCCTCCGCCGAAAGGAACGAGACCAGCCATTCCAGCGGCTCGATACGCGGATAGATCACGCTGCCCAGCCCCATGAACTCCATTCCGTCGGCCCAGCGGCCCAGGTCGAGACCGTTGGCCGCCAGGTAGCCGTTGAGCAGCCAGGCCGCTCCCCCACCCACGATTATGCCGGCCACTCCCAGCAGGGCGGCCTCCAGCAGCACCATTGTCATCACCTGTCCCGGGGTTGTGCCGATAGCCCGCATCACGCCCAGCTCCCGCGTGCGGTCGAGCACGACCATCAGCATGATATTGACCACCCCGAACGCCATCGCCAGATAAATAATCAGGTAGAACACCCAGACAAAAAAGTCGAACATCTCGATCGACTGGGCCAGCAGCGGACTGACCTCTTTCCACTCAAACACTTCCAGAGCACTTCCCTCACCCGTCACCAGCGAATCTATCCCCGCCACAATCGGTTCAAGGCTCTTCTCGCGTTCGGCCCGGACCAGAATCGCCGTTAGTTGCAGCGGACGGCCCAGCAACTTCCGCATGGAGCGCAGAGTGATAAACGCGGCCGTTTTCTCCCAGAGCGGCGAGTTGGTCTCGAAAATCCCCCCCACGCGGAACAGGCGGCTTTGCAGTTCGTTTTCGCTGTCCTGAGTCATCACCACCAGCTTGTCTCCCAACCCGACCCCCAGGTGCTCCGCCAGCTTACGGCCGATCACGATCTTGCCGTCCTGTCCGGGACCGAGGTATTCGCCCTGGGCGATCATGTTCCGGATCGAGGTAACCCGGCCCTCCCGCTCCGGATCGATTCCCACCAGGTCCACCCGGTTTGATTTCTCCGCGCTGTTGACCAGCACGGCCGCGCTCAGCCGTCCGGCCGCCGCACGCACACCATGTACGCTCTCGATCCGCTCCATAAGCGAGTTGGCTGGCGTGAACGAGTTGGACTGCACCGGATGCTGGTAATAGCCCCGGCGCGTCACCTGCACGTGCCCCAGCTCCAGCTCGATGGAGACCTCCACCAACTGGTTGATAAACCCGTTCGAGATTCCGTAGTAAACCAGCAGGCCGAACAGCCCCACGCCGATCCCGCCGATCATGATCAGCGAGCGCGAATAGTTGCGCCACAGGTTGCGCCATGCAATCCGGATAAAAATCCCCATCATCGCTCCATCCACAGTGCTCAGTGCCTGCGCGAAACCGCCTCGGCCGGACTGATCCGGGCCGCGCGCCATGCCGGATAGATCAGCGCCAGCAGGATCACGACCGCCACGAAAAGGTTGGGATAAACAAGCGTTTGCCAGGTCAGCCTGGTGTATATCCGTGGGTCCATACCGTAAAATTTAGAGAGCTCATCACCACCCATCTCGCTGAAATCCAACGGGTGGACGCTGTTGTACACTGAGGCCCCGATACCCACGATATTGGCCAGCACGAACCCCAGGCCCACCAGCAGGGCGGCCTCGACCACGATCAGCCCGACAACACGGCCAGGGCTGGCTCCCAGGCTGCGCATGATGCCGAACTCCCTGATCCGCTCCATCACGCTCATCAGGAACGTATTGAGCACGGTGAACCCGATCACCAGCAGCAGGATCAGGTTGGTCAGGATGCCGAACACGTTGTCGAGCTCCACGGCCTGGACGATATCCGGCATGATTCTGCGCCAGCCGATAACCTCCAGGCCGCCGGCGCCCAGCCTGTTATCCAGTTCGGAGATAAGCTGCGGGACCTGCTCGCTGCCGGTGGCCATCACTACCGCCGTATTGGCCATCCCCTGCATCGAGAGCATCTCCCGCGCCGAGGCGAGGCTGATCAGCAGCCCGCCCCTGTCCAGTTCCCGGGCGTGGCTGCGGACCGTGCCGCGCACTACCCTGAGCGCCCCGCAGAGCGAACCGTAGTAGTCCTGGGTGACGATTATCACCGTGTCGCCGATCCCGATGCCCAGGTTTTCCGCCAGATCGGCCCCCACCAGCGCCCCGTTTATGTCACCGGGATGAAGGTATCTGCCTTGCTCGATCTTCCGGTCCCAGTGGATGAACTCCTGCTCACGCTCCGGTTGTATTCCCACTATCATCGCCGCAAACGAGGTCTCGCCCACACTGGCCAGACCGAACGTGCTGATCCGAAAGCTATAGTTTGCCAGGCCGGGTACGCCGCCCTCAAGCTCCGGCACGAACTGGCTGTCGGGGTAAAACACCTTGCGCAGACTTGGGTCGTCGTGGAACCCCTTGCGGTGCACCTGCACGTGGCCGGTGAACGACTCCACGGAGTTGCGGATAATCTGTTCGTGGCTGCCCTCGGTAAAGCAGAAACCCCAGATAGTGATACTCAGGCCGAACACCACCGCCGCCGCGGTGAGCCCGCTGCGCCAGCGATGCCGCCAGTTATTGCGCCAGGCCAGCTTGAACAGAATCATCGCAGCTCCCCTACCTCGACCGTTCGAGATGCTGGCGGGTGAAATAGCGGTCCGGAATCGTAACGTCGAAATCCACGTCCAGAATCTCCAGCACGGTCCTGTTTCCCTCTTTCTTCAGGTGCGGCTCCAGGACCCATCTGGTGGGAATCCGGCGGCCGTCCATCGTTTTGATTTCCTCGTAGGACATCGTCCGCACCTTGCGGCCCTTCTCGTCGAAATACTCATCCCTCATCAGCATGAAATCGCCCTGACGCACCCAGAACTCGATCCGGTCCCAGACCACCGGCGCGTCCTCGTGGGGGATCAGCCGCACATGCCAGGCAGCTACACCGTCAAGAGTATCCGCACCGACCAGCTCGTGGCCGTAATCATCCAGCAGCGAGCTCTCGTTGAGCAGATCGTCGTTGGTCAGGTCGGAGCCCATCCACGAGTCCATCATCATCGACGGCGGAATCTTGACCGTGCGCTCTATGTTCGGCAGAAACGTCCACATCTGGCCATCGCGCTTAAGATATGCCGTGCCCAGATCGCGCGGCGGATCGGTGACCTCCATGTAGCTCAGTTTCTTGCCCCGCTCCCAGGAGTCCATCGTGATAGAGCGGGTCCATTCGGGCCGCACGATTGTCATCCGGTAGGTGGAGCTGTTCGAGGAGCCGCGCATCAGGGTGTCCGCATGCTCGGCGATCCTGCGGGCCAGGGTGCTGTCCGGCTCGCGGGCCTCGACAACCGGGACGGATATCAACACTGCCAACAGACACAATAAAAAAACCGGGGCCGGTATTGATTTCACTTCGTTTTCCTTTTTCCCACGGTTCAGAGATCGAACATTTCATATAGAGTTTGCTTGAGAGCTTCTCGCCTGGTCCGGCTTGTGCTGAATTCGGCCGGCTCCATTTCCATGATCCGGTAAAACCATAGCCCATCAAGTAATACGGCCAGCAGATAACACTGTTCTTTAAGTTCCGCGCGCCCCAGCCTGGTAAACAACGCCTCGATAATGCCGAAGTACTCGGCCATGTACCTGTCCATCCGGGACCGCACCAGCTCCATCAGCGAGGGATCCATCACGGCCCGGTAGATGAACATGATCTCATCGTTGAGCGAGGTCTGATTCACGGCGAACCCGATCATGGCGCGCAGGGCAATCCGTGGATCATCGATTGCACTGAAGCGGCTGAATTCCTCGGAGAACAGTTTTGTAAAAAAGAGGTCGAATACCTGCAGGTAGAGCTCGTCCTTACCCTTGAAATACATATAGAGGCTGCCCTTGGCCATGCCCGCCCGGGCGGCGATATCCTCGATCCGGATTGCCGCGTAGCTGCGGGTCCTGAATAAATCAACCGCCGCCTGCCGCAGCCGCTCCATGCTCTGCTCGCGCCGCTGCGCGTGCCGTCCTTCCGGTGATGCCAATTTTCCCCCCCATAATTATGACTGACCATTCAGTCATAATTATAAGACACGCAACTCTCCCTGTCAAGGGATTATAATGTTTTTTGTGGGAGATACCCAACAGGCTAACCGTTAAGCAACTACCCCTCGCCCAGCGGCCTGTCCAGCTGCGGATGGACACCCTCGGCCGCACTGCGGGCGGCCCCACGGATAAAGTCGGTGAACCGCTCGCTGTCATCGGCGTCCAGCGTGGCCAGCGCCATGCCCGGCGTATGCCGGACAACGGACGAGAGCACCTGGCCGTTGAAGCGGACAATCATGCTCTCGTGCCAGGCCGGGGCTTCGCAGGTATTGGAAGCGCTCAGCCAGATTCCGTTCTCGCTGGCGCGGGTGATCAACGTGGCGGGCGCAACCGAGCGCATGTGCTCTGCGCGCGGACCACCGCTCTGGTAACCGCTGAGCAGCACCAGCGACACCCCCGCCGCCGCCAGCCGGCGGAACAGTTCGGGGAAACGCATATCGAAACAGATTGTCAGACCGACAGTGAAATTCCTGATCCGGGTCACGGCCAGGCGGTTGCCGGGGCTGTAGGCTTCGCGGTCGGCATCGGTGAGGAATATTTTGTCATAGCGGCTCACCTGAGCCCCGTCGGGCCCGATCAACATCAGCGAATTGAACGGCATGGCGGCATTAGGCTCAAAATTGGTCGTGCCATAAGCGATCCAGACACCCCTGGCTGCCGCAAGTGCGGCGATATCGGCGCTGCGGCGCTGCAGAAGATCGCGGTCGATAGCGTCCATTTCTTTCACGTGCACGCGGTTGTAGCCGGTAAGCGCTGCTTCCGGGAAATGCACCAGCGCCGCGCCCTCGTCCGCGGCGCGGTTCGTCCAATACTCGATAGCCTGCCAGTTGCGGCTGATATCCCCGCTCATCTCGAACCCCACACACGCTACTTTCAGCTTACCGCCGGCCATCGCCATTTTCGCCTCCTCAAATTTATGGTTCGCCACATTCTTCAATATAACGCCCCCGGCAAGAGAGTAAAGCTGTAGCCTGTTTACGATGACGATATTATCTTGAGCGAATACCAGTCATCCTGACCAAAGAGAAAAAATGAACGAATACAGCCCCCCCACCCTGCCGCTGCCGAACCTGCTCGAAAATCACGCCCGTAGCACCCGTAACATATTGATATTCCGCTCCGGTCCGCTGGAGATGCTGCGGGACATCATCGACACTCTACGGCAAGTGATCCCCGCGGCAGAGATAACCCAGTACTGTCACAATGGCCGGCAACTCGATTGCTGCCGCAACCTACTCTACAGCCATCCCGGCTATTTCCGGCTGGCCCACGCCGATACCGCCGCCCTTCGCAAACAGGAATTCGACCTGACGATAATCCCCTACGCCACCGACCGGCGGCTGCATCCGGAGTACCACGAGTTGGACAGGATCGCCGCTCAGTCCGGCGCTGATACGATAGTGGCTGTGTTCTGGGACCGCAGCGCCGCTGTGTTGGACGAAAACCTGCTGGCGCGCAAACAGCGCGAGGTTGTCGAACCATACCTGAAAAACAAAAGCGCGGCGATAGAGGAGATCCGGCGTTTTACCGGCGAGGACCCCGAAACGATCGAGGACCGTTGCCATCTGGCAGCCGCGCGCGGGGACAGGCTGTGGAGCGAGCTTGCGCCGCGCTCAGACGAGGAGATCGAGCGCTTTTACACGGGCACCGATTTCTACGTCTACGCCCTGATGAAAGAATGCGACTGGCGCGGGGCCCGCAGCGACACGGTGGAGCAAATCGCGGGGCAACTGCCCAAGGGGGCAAGCGTGCTGGACTACGGCGCTGGTTGCGCCGCGGTGGGAATCGCGCTGGCCGAGCGGGGCTTCAGGGTGACGCACCTCGACCTGCCGGGGGCGCTGATCGAGTTCGCCCGCTCGCGCTACCGGGCGCGCGGTCTGGCTGTTACGGTGCAACCGGCCGGGGAAAAATACCCGCTGAACGGCCTGTACGATGCGATAATCTGCACCCACGTGCTGGAGCATGTCCCAGACCCGGTTGAAAAACTGCGCCACCTGGCCGCTCACCTGGCTCCCCGGGGCACGCTGTTTATCGCGATTCCGTTCGAGGCCAACCCGGTGGGCGGCGAGCATCCCGGCATGCACCTCAACCGTCTCACCCCGGCGGGATACAAGACCCTGCTCGAAGAACTCGACCTGGCCCGTATCGACCGGGCCGGGGAGATGGATATCCTCCGGCACTATGGCTGATTTTTTCTTCTGCTGGTGTTGTGTCCTGCGAATTTCGACGTTTCCGATAACAGTTCGATCAGTTTATAATGATTTTCTTTCACGATAAATAACCTGCTCTCGATTTGTTGAATAATTGCCAATGAACGCGGACAACAAAAAACAACACGAACGCCCGGTCACAGTTCCACCCTCACAGCCGGGCAGTGTGCTGAAACGGCGCGCTACCGTGCTGGCCGCGCTGCTGGCCGTGCTTGTGCTTGCCAGCCACGAGAGCGTCTCGGAGCTGCCTCGCCTGTGCCCCTGGTACAACCTGACCGGTATCGACGGTCCGTTCTGCGGCCTGACCCGCTCGGTTATCGCCACGGCCGACCTTCAGCCCGCGCTTGCGCTCACGTTCCATCCGTTCGGCCCGTTGGTACTGGCCCTGCTGGTGGCGTGGCTGATCCTGTGCTGCCTGAGCATTGCCCGTGGCGGGCGAACGATAAAAATCCCCCGCCGGCTGAAAACAGCTGCCGTGATTTCGCTGGCGAGTGGATGGCTCTGCTGGTGGCTGTACTCCGTTATCAGCGGATAAATTAACAACCTTCCAATCTCTCCCAAAAAGTGTTGTTTGAGTAATCGCCAGGTACCCGTGCCAGTTTCCTGCCACCGACATTCACCTTACCAAGCCACTCTGTAAATACTCCGCTTTATGTTTGCACCTGTTAAGACATGCTATTAAGTTAACGCCCGCCCTTAACACTCAAACCTGGACCAGCAAAAACCAATCTCAGCTCTATCTCCTTATATTGCTTATTATACTTCGACATATCGGCAAAATATTTTGCTGGCATCCATCTTGTATTGCTCTCCAGCAAATGCAGTCCGTTATCGGTTTACTTATTTCAATTAAGATTGAAGGAGAGGCAAGATGAGCACGGCAAAAATTTTAGACGAGACCGATTTCGACACCGAGCTGGCCACCGGCAAACCCGTGATGGTCGACTTTTATGCCGACTGGTGCGCCCCCTGCCAGGTCCTGGCGCCCAGTGTGGAGAAAATCGCGGAGCTCTACGACGGCAGGGCCAGCGTGGGTAAGCTAAACGTGGACGCCAGCGGCCCGGTTGCGGCCCGGTTCGGCATCCAGGGCATCCCCACGGTGCTGTTCTTCAAGGACGGCAAGTTGGTGGACCGGGTGGTCGGCCTGGTGCCTGAAACGGAACTGACCCGCAGGCTTGATTCTCTGATCGAATAATTTTGCACTTCAACTCTGAGTATTTGGCACACACTTTAACCGTTGGGAGAATTAAAAATGAAGATGGAACGGATTATTCGCGCAATCGCCGGTAGTTTCGTGCTTGGCTCGCTGGCCCTGGGATGGTGGGTTCATCCGGGCTGGTTCCTGTTCACCGCTTTCGTGGGCGCTAACCTGTTGCAGTCCTCGATTACCAGATGGTGCCTGATGGAAATCATCCTGGCCAAGCTCGGTATCGCCGAGAAGTCCCCCAGGTAACTCCAATCCGAGCACAAGGCACAAGGAGGTATTCATTGTTTAAAATTGCTTACACTTTAAAATCCCTGGCGGTGCTGACGGCAATCCTCGCGGTTGCCGTCGCCCGTCCCGCCGCCGCCGCGGACACACTGGTAGTATCCCTGGGGCAGGTCCTGGACCATGCGCGGGAGAAAAGCCCCAGGGTGCTGGCGGCGCGCAGCGGGGCACGGGCCGCCGAGGGCATGGAGCTGGCCTCGCTGGCCGGTTTCCTGCCCCAACTGACACTGAGCGAGCAGTTCAGCCGGGGCAATGACCCGGTCTATGCGTTCGGCACCAGGCTCAGGCAGGGCCGCTTCACTCAGGCCGATTTCGCGCTGAGTTCGCTCAACGAACCCTCGCCCCTGGGCAACTGGGCCACTCGCGTCGTGCTGGAGCAGCCGATCTTCAATGGAGGCAAGAGCTTATACGGCCGCAAGATGGCATCCAGCTACGCCGAGGCCGCCCGCAGCGGCAGCCGGGCGGTTACCGACCGCACCCTGTTCGGCGTCAAACAGGCCTATTACTCGGTAATCCTGGCGCGCGAGAACCTGAAAGTTATCGACGCAGCGCTTAAGGCAGCCGGCAGCCATCTGCATCAGGCCCGCCAGATGGCGGCTACGGGTCTGGCAACCAAAGCCGACGAGCTCAAGGCATCCGTGCGGCTGGCCGAGCGTGAGCAGCAGAGCATCAAGGCCGGCAACATGGTGGCCGTGGCCGTGGAAAACCTGAAGCTGGCCGCGGGCTGGCGCTCCGATGCTTTTTTACTGCCCGGCGAAAACCTGCACGATCGTAAACTTGAGCTGGAACTCGCCAGTTTGATAAAATTCGCCCGCGCCAATCAGCCGTCGCTGGCAGCGGCCCACTCGGCCGCCCGCGCCGCGCAGTACGGCGCCAGGGCCGCCTGGGGCGAAGTGATCCCCCACCTCAACGGTTTCGCCCGGTACGAGCGCGACGGGACCGGTGCGTTCGGCAACGACGGGAACAACTGGATGGTGGGAGTCAGCCTGGACTGGTACCCGTTCGACGGGTTCGGCAGTATCGGCAAGATCAGGAGCAAACGGGCGGAGCGCGAAAAAGCGGCCTACGAAGCCGCCCTGGCCGAGCACCAGCTCGAGGTGCAGGTCAAGGAAGCTTATCTGAACGCCGACGCCTCCGGGCGGATGGTCGGCGTGGCGCGCTCCGCCGTGGAGCAGGCGCGCGAAAGTTTGCGGATTGTGGAAAACCAGTACACCGGCGGCCTGGCGACTATCACCGATCTGCTCGACACGGAATTGGCCGCCACCGGCAGCGAGTTGTCGCTGACCCGGGCGCTCTATGAGTATAACGTGGCGCTGGCCCGGCTCTCGCTGGTTACCGGCGGGTACCCGGCCCTGGAATGAAGCGGGACTGTAAGAATAATAATGGAAACAATTAACTGAAATCCCCCTCGATTCCCCCTTTTGCAAAAGGGGGAGACACCTCTTCCCCCACTTTAGCACAGGAGGCCGGGGGGGGATTTGAACAATACACTACCAGGAGTAAACCGATGAAAGTTTTTACCGTTTTAACCGCTTTTGCCATCTCGGCCGTGCTCCTTGTTGCCGGTTGCGGCGGCAAGGACCTGGCCGTGAAGCAGGAAAGCGGCGGCACGCTCCAGGCTCCGGTGGCTGTTGTCACCGCCGGTGAGTTCCCGCTCTACACCACCGCGATGGGCAGCGTGGAACCCTACGACCGGGCGCGGATCAGCACCCGTGTGACGGGTTACGTGCGCTCGGTGCTGGTGGAGGAAGGCGACCGGGTGCGGGCGGGCCAGGTGCTGCTGCGCCTGGACAGTCGTGACGCGGTGAGCAGGATCGAGCAGGCCGGGGCAGCCCTGGCCGCCGCCGGGAGCCGGCTGGAGAACGCTGAAACTTATTACAACCGAATCAAGAAACTCTACGACGAGCAGAGCGCAACCAGCCAACAGCTGGACAACGTCCGGACTCAATACGAGGCGGCAAAGGCAGGCGCGCAGGCCGCGCGCAACCGGGTGACCGAAGCGCGCAGCCAGCTCGATTATTATAACATCAAGGCCCCGTTTGGCGGGTTTGTCACCAGCCGCGCGGTTGCCGAGGGCGACATGGGCGCTCCGGGCGCTCCGCTGGTGACAGTCGAGATGCAGGACAGTCTGAAAATAGTGACCACGCTGGGCGAAAAGGATGTGGGCAAGATCTCCGCCGGGCAGAGTGCGCTGGTGGAGATCGGATCGGGCCGCTTTCAGGCGCGGGTGGAGTCGGTGGTGCCCGCCGGCGACCCGGCCACGCGCCGGTTCAAGGTGCGGCTGGTGGTGCCCAACGAGGACGGGACCCTGGTGAGCGGACTGTTCGCGCGGGTGCTGTTCCGCACCGGGACCGTCGAGACGATCAGCGTGCCGGAAACCGCCATCGTCCGCCGCGGCCAGCTTACCGGCCTGTTCGTGCTCGATGACGAGAACATCAGCCGCCTGCGCTGGGTGCGCCTGGGCCGCAGCAGCGGTGAGCGGGTGGAGGTGCTCTCCGGCCTGGCCGCCGGTGAGCGGGTGGTGGCCGGTAAGCTGCGGCAGTTGCGCGAGGGCGTGAAGGTGCGGGAGGTGAGCTCATGAGCGCATCGATGCAACTGGCGGGCAAGATCGGCCAGTCGTTCATGCAGTCCAAGGTTACACCGCTGCTGGTGCTCGCCTCGCTGTTCCTGGGAGCGATGGCCCTGTGGAAGACACCCCGTGAGGAAGAACCGCAGATCGTGGTCCCGATGGTGGACGTAATGGTCGGTCTGCCGGGCGCCAGCCCGCAAGAGGTGGAAAGCCGCCTGGCCAAGCCGCTGGAGAAAATGTTCTGGGAAATCCCCGGCGTGGAGTATGTCTATTCCATCTCCAGCCCCGAGGGCGTGCTGGTTGTGGTGCGCTTTGTGGTGGGCGAGGAAATCGAGAACTCGCTGGTCAAGCTTTACAACAAGATTTACTACAACATTGACCGGATGCCCCCCGGGGCCACCATGCCGCTGGTCAAGCTGCGCTCGATTGACGACGTGCCGATCCTGGGTCTCACGCTCTGGAGCGATGACTACGGCAGCTACGACCTGCGGCGGATGGCCCTCGAGTTGTCCGAGTACCTCAAGCAGGCCGACGACGTTTCGGAGGTCGAGGTTATCGGCGGGCAGAAACGTGTGCTGCAGGTCAATATCGACCCGGAGAAGCTGGCGGGCTACGGCCTGAGTATCCTGCAGGTGGAGCCGATGGTGCGTCAGGCCAACGTAAACCTCTACGCCGGCGGTTTCGAGCGGAACAACCAGCGCTTCCTGGTGGCCAGCGGCGCGCCCGTAACCTCCCGCCGGGAACTGGGCCGCGTGGTGGTGGGAGTTCATCAGGATCGCCCCGTGTATCTTGCGGACGTGGCCCGGATCGAGGACGGGCCCGCGGAGCTGGACAACTACGTCTTTTTCGGCCTCGGGCCGGCCGCCGGGCAAAAGGGTATCGAGGCGGCGGACAACGGCACGTTCGAGCATACGGCGGTCACTATCACCCTGGCCAAGCGCAAGGGCAGCGATGCCACCCGGGTGGCTGCCGAGGCGCTGGAGCGCGTTGAAAAAATGAAAGGCGTGCTGATTCCAGCAAGCGTAAACATAACCGTAACGCGCGACTACGGGGCAACCGCCGGTGACAAGGCCAACGAGCTGCTCACCCACCTGATCGCCTCGATCCTGGCGGTCACGCTGATAATCGCCATCTCGCTCAGCCCGCGGGGCGCGCTGATTATCCTGATCTCAGTGCCGGTCACGTTCGCCCTGACCCTGTTCACTTACTATCTGTTCGACTATACGATCAACCGGGTCACGCTGTTCGCGCTGATATTCGTTACCGGGCTGGTGGTGGATGACTCGATTATCATTGTGGAGAATATCTACCGCCACTACAGCCTGCGCGCCCTGCCGCCGTTTCAGGCCGCGGTGGCCGCGATCAACGAGGTGGGCAACCCCACGATCCTGGCCACGCTGACCGTGATCGTCTCGATCCTGCCGCTGGTGACAGTGGGCGGGCTGATGGGTCCCTACATGAGCCCGATGCCGATCGGGGCCTCGCTGGCGATGATGTTCTCGCTGATGGTGGCGCTGATGATCGCCCCCTGGTTCGCCTACCGCCTGATGAAATCGAGCTATGGCAAGGACAGCGGCGAGCCGGTAGCGGTGGAGAACACCAGGACGTATAAGCTCTACCGCAAGGTGATGGTCCCGTTACTGGAGAGCCCGCTCAAGCGCTGGGGGTTTATCGCCACGGTGGTGCTGGTGGTGCTGGCCAGCATCGGCATGATGGGCCTGCGCTGGGTGGAAGTGAAGATGCTGCCGTTCGACAACAAGAGCGAGTTGCAGATAATAATCGACATGCCGGAGGGCACTCCCCTGGAGCGCACCAACCGGGTGGCGATGGAGATCGGCGACTACCTTCGTACCGTACCCGAGGTAACCGATTACCAGATCTACAGCGGCGAGAGCAGCCCCTATAATTTTAACGGCCTGATCCGTCACTATTTCCTGCGCAACCGTCCTCACGAGGCCGACATCCAGGTCAACATGCTCCACAAGCGCGACCGCGACCGTCAGAGCCACGATATCGCCGTGGGTATTCGCGGCCCGATCACCGAGATCGGCAACCGCTACGACGCGCGGATCAAGGTGGCCGAGATCCCGCCCGGACCGCCGGTTATCGCCACGCTGGTGGCTGAAATCTACGGCCCCGACTACAAGGACCAGATTGAGGTGGCCCGCAAGGTGCGCGGCGTGTTCGAGCAGATGCCCGGCGTGGTGGACGTGGACTGGATGGTGGAGGACGAGCAAGTCAAGTACGATTTCGTGGTGGACCAGCAGAAGGCGGCCCTGCACGGCATCTCCACGGGTCAGATCAGCCGGACACTCTACAAGGTGCTCAATCCCTCGCGCATCTCCACCGCAAGGCTGGAGAACGAGCTGGAGCCGGTGGACATTGTCCTGCGTGTGCCGATCCAGCGGCGCAGCAGCCTGGAGAACCTGCGCAAGGTGTATCTGGCCGCCCGCGACGGCTCCAGGGTGGCGCTGGGGGAGCTGGTGAACGTGCGCCGCAGCGTGCTGCCCAAGACGATTTACCGCAAGAACATGCAGCGCGTGGTGTATGTTACCGCCGATGTCGCCAGGGAGATCGAAAGCCCGGTCTACGCGATTCTGGACATGGACGAGGCCCTGAGCGCCATCGTACCGCCCGGCGGCGGCTACCGGATCAAGAAGTACTATGCCAGCATGCCCACCGAGACCCGGCAGATCTCGATGAAGTGGGACGGCGAGTGGGACGTCACCCAGCAGGTGTTCCGCGACATGGGGGCGAGTTTCGCGGTGGTGATCGTGCTGATTTACTTCCTGCTGGTGGCGTGGTTCCACAGCTTTTTCACGCCGGTTATCATGATGCTGCCGATTCCGCTGGCGCTGGCCGGTGTGCTGCCGGGCCACTGGATAATGGGCGCGTTTTTCACGGCCACGTCGATGATCGGCTTTATCGCGCTGGCCGGGATCATGGTGCGCAACAGCGTGCTGCTGATCGACTTTATCGAGGTGCGCCTGGGCCAGGGCATGAACCTGCTGGACGCGGTGATCGAGTCGGGCGCGGTGCGTTTCCGGCCGATCGCCCTGACCGCCGGCACGCTGATCGTGGGCGCGGTGGTGATCCTGGCCGACCCGATATTCTCGGGGCTGGCGGTGAGCTTGCTCTACGGCGCGCTGGTCAGCACGGTGCTGACCCTGGTCGTGGTGCCGCTGTTCTACTACCTGTTCAAGCAGCGCTGGCCCGATAAGAGGTAAGAAATACGCACCAGAACGTGGTGCTGACAAGGGAGGTGGCAAATGAAACTGTTGACAGTCATTATTTCAAGTGACCTCTTGGACGAGGTGAGCCGCCTGATCTCACAGGCGCAGATCGATTGCTACGTGCGCCTGGCCGAAGCTTACGGGATCAGCCATCGCTGCAAGGGCTCGCTGGGCGACGACATGCCGTGGGAGGCCACGGTGCTGATGATTGCCGGTGAGAGGGAGCAACTGGAGAGCCTGGCGGAGAATATCGAAACGGCGATAAAGAGCAAGGACTACCAGCCCTGCCTGCGGATGATGCTCAGCCCGGTGGACAGGGTCTGGATGCACTGAGAGGCGCGCCACAGGCAGGATATAGCACAACCGCCCGGCCGATGATCGGCCGGGCGGTTGTGCTATGCGGAATTACGGTAAGAAATACCTATTCGGGGCAGGCCCCGCTTCTCAGAGAGCTGGTCGGGAAAAACTGTACAGTTGCTTAAGTGGTAAAGCTGCTCTAAACTGAGGCATTCAGAAAGGAGCGGCGGAGATGACAAAGCGACCGAGAAGGAACCATGCGGCGGGATTCAAGGCG
>JAJRTS010000004.1 GCA_024278175.1 Gemmatimonadales bacterium
AACCCGGTTATTGTCTGTCAATGTTGTCCGCCATCCTGATTATTGTCGCCTGTTCATCGTCACCAGCCAGCAAGAGCGCCGCCGAAACCGGCAATGTGCTGGTGCTGGACGATTTTGAGACCGAAAGTTCGCTCTCGCGCTGGGACGGGCCGGTATCACTGTCTGAGCGCAACGTATCCCATGGCCGCCGCGCGCTGCACCTGGACCTCTCCGATCGTCGCGAGCGGCTGCTCACAACCACGGACCTGCCTTCCGACTGGAGCACTTACGACATTCTGGCATTCAGTATTTTCAACCCAGCGGAGAAAATCCAGTCAGGCCTGATTCAGATTATCGACAGCAAGGCCGACGACGAGCAGGCCGATTGGGGCGGCCAGTCGTACCGCGGCAGAAAAGTGTTCATGGTGCCGGGCTGGAACCATTACGAGTTCAAGGTCCGCAACATGATGGTCGAAGAGGGTGACCGCGCTCTGGCGGTCGAGACGATCCGCAAGCTGGTGCTCGATTTCGGCAGGGTCGGCGGTGAGCTGTTTCTGGACAACCTCCGGCTTGTCAAGGGCGTGGAGCCGTCGTCCAGCGCCGGGAAGACCTCGCCCCTGGACAACCGCGTTGTTGTCGACGACCGAAATGTGTACCCCGCACTCTACGGCCCCGCGGAAAGTATCGAATGGAGCGCGGAGATCGGGGAACTGCAAAAAAAGGCGGAGGCGGAACGCGACAGGCTGGCTGCTTTGCTGGAGGAGGCCGAGGATGCCGGTTACCAGGTACTTTACCAACGGATCGCGCTGGAAACCGCCCGGCTGGGGCTGGATGTCCGCAGCAAGCTGGTCTGGTTCCAAAACGAACAGGCACGCAGGGAAATCCTGAAATACGTGATCGCAAGCTGTGCCGGGGAGTCCTCGCGGATCAGGAAAATGCTGGCCGAATCCCCCAGGGCCCCCTTGCCAGCGCAACAGGCGCGCTACGTATCTCCACTGCCACCGCTGGGCAAGCTTCCGATCAGTGACGGCTATTTCCGCTACCCCGATGGGGACCCGGTGATGCTGCTGGCCATGCATGGCTTTCGCGGCGGCCCGCTCCTCCACAACTATTTTGCACCCTACGGACATGTTCTGGAAACTTACACCGTGGGCGGCGGAAGCCGTCAGGATATAGAGCGGTCCCCGGTGTACAGGGCTTTCCACAAGTACGAGGATACTCATCGCGTGGGCTGGGACGGCTGGTGCGGCCATCTGATCAAGGACCGCTGGTCGATGGGCGGACGTAAAGAAACGGTGGTGATCTGTCTGGAAAGCCCGCATATCCGCGAGGCGGTTAAAAAGTACATGAAGCTCCGCTACGAGCACTGGAAAAAAATGCCGGACCTGATGTATAACATCATGGGGTACGAGCTGATGTATATCTGTTACTGCGAACGCAGTCAGCAGATGTTCCGCGACTGGCTAAAAGAGAAGCATGGTTCGATTGGCCGGGTCAACGAGATCTGGGGCACAAGTTACGGCTCGTTCGGAGAACTGACCGCCCCGGCCACGAAAAACGCCGCGCCTGTACCGGATGTGAACCGGGCCGCATGGTACGACTGGGCCTGTTTCAACTCGCGCCGGTTCACCGACTACCTGAAATGGTGCAAAGAGGAAATCCGCAAGCTGGACCCGGATATCCCGCTCTGCGCGGGCGGTACCAGTTCGATGTTGTCCTCGGCCAACAGCACCACCGGAATCGACGAGGAGATGATCATCAACGAAGTGGACGACGTAGTGCTCAACGAGTCAGGCGGCACGACCATTTTCAGCGACCTGTTTCTTAGCCTTCGCGAGGACCGGAGCAAGCCGATGGTGGAGCCGGAAATGGGCTCGGGGAACCGCAACATGCTGCTGCATTTCATCCATGGTAAATCCACTATCGCCAAATGGTTGTGGCGCGAGCAGAACAGCCTGGAATTCCCGATGTTCGCGGCCAGCAGTATCCCGATCAGCTGGGACACTCCTCTGGATGCGGTGGCCGAGGTGCTGAAAATAGCGCTCGACGTTCGCCGGCTGGCTCCGGAGATCGCGGAATTTATCAAACCTGATCCTGAAATCGCAATCCTGTACAGCAAGACTAATATGGTCCAGGTCCCTCCGCAGCTTCATCGCTCAGGCAGTACTCCCTATCTCTCGACGTTGCGCAACGTATGGGAGGGAGGGCGCTACCTGGGTTGCCGGATCGGGTTTGTCAGCGAAAAACAGGTGCTTGCCGGTAAGCTCTCCAGGCTGAAACTGCTGATCGTGCCCGCCGCCAAATACATGCGGCCGCAAGTCACCGAACAGATTCTCCAATGGATCGCCGATGGCGGTACGGCGCTGGTCGTGGCTGAGAGCTTCCTGTTCGACCAGTACGCGCGTGAGCACAACAGCCTGGGAAAAATCGGACTGGCGGTTCGTGATGTCACCTTACCTCAAGTGCTGGGCAAGGGCGAGCAGGTGCGGAATTATGACCAGAGTATTTCGCAGACTGTCGTGTACGGCGAGGTCGACCTGGTGGCAAAAACACTGGACGCCGATATTTTTTCCGGCCGCAATGTTGAATTCAAGGCCAGCGGATTGATCCAGACCGTTGAACCGGAAGATGCCAGGGTGCTTGCTGAGTTCGCCGATGGCAGGCCGGCGATGCTGCTCTCATCGATTGGCCGGGGAAACGCCTATTACCTGGCGGCCCCGCTGGAAAGTGAATATTACCATCGCCTGCTGGCGCCCCTGGCGGAAAAGCTTGAACTGAATCGTCCGGTGGTTGCCGTGGACCGCGAGGGAAATCTCGTTGCCGGTGTGGAAGTGCGGGCCGTGGAAAGCGAAAACGGACTGCTGGTTTACGCGAGCAACCTGACAGGCAAGGCAGTTGAGTTTAAACTGCAAGCGGCTCGCGGTAACCTGGTAAAGATAACGGACATTCGCAGCGGCGAGCCGGTAACAGGTCCGCGGATTACCCTTGCCCCCTGGCAGGAGACGATCTGGCGGGTGGAGACGGATTGACCTTACATGCTTGAGCCTTAGCTTTGAGACGAGGCGGGCAGGCATGGTTATTGCTAACACCTTGGTATATATGACTCTACCGACGGGAAATTTGCAATAACCATGCCTGCCCGCCTTACGCATTGCCCTATTTTTTCGCCAGTTTCCGGGCCACGTCTTCCACCTCGCCCCAGACCCTCATCAGGTTGTCGCCCCAGATCATGCGGACATGCTCCGGGGTATAACCGCGCCGCAGCAACTCGGCCGTAACAGCGGGCGCGTCCGCTGGCCCGGCGAATCCCGTTACCGCCCCTCCCCCGTCGAAATCGCTGCCGATACCCACGTGCCTTATCCCGGCAACCTGTACCACGTGGTCGATATGGTCCACGAATTCGCTCAGCCCCGGCGAGGGGTACAGGCTATCGACTTCCGCTACCGACGCCAGGTAGCGCGAGGATATTTTATCGTAGACGGCGCGGTCGTTCTCGTACAACTCCAGCAGGCTATCGTAGCCGGCTTCCAGCGCGCCTGCTTTCCCCAGCAGTGCTTCCTGCAACTCGTGCTTGCCGGCGGGAAAGCTGATGAACGAGGGTACGGCTGTAATCTGCACCACGCCTCCGCGCGCGGCGATTGCTTTAAGCTGCTCGTCGGTCAGGTTACGGGGGTTGTCGCACAGGGCCCGGCAGCACGAGTGCGAGGCGATCAGCGGTGCGGCGCTGCACTTCAGCGCATCCTCCACCGTGGCGGGGCCTGTGTGCGAAATGTCGATCATGATTCCCAGCCGGTTCATCTCGCTCACCACCCGCCGGCCGAAATCGCTCAGCCCGTTGTGCAGAGGCGGCGGGGGGCCGGCGGCGCGGGCCTCGGCCAGGTACAGATCGCGAAGCAAGCGGGTCGCATCGGCGTCCGGGTTTTCGCCCGAGGGGTAAGGCCTGTCCGGCGGGTTGCAGGAATCCGCGATCCGGTTATGGCCGTTGTGGGTCAGGGTGAGATAGCGCACACCGCGTTCGTAGTAATGGCTCAGCAGCGAGAGGTCCTCGCCGATCGGATAGCCGTTCTCCATGCCGATTGCGACAGCGAGGCGCCCCCCGGCCCGGATCCGTTTCACATCGCTGATAGAGCGGGCCAGGGCTGCTCTGTTCGGGTATTCGGCGCACATCCGCTCTATTCCGTCAAGGCGGTTCCCGGCGAACCTGAACCTGGCCTCGGCGGTTGATTTACCGTCTAACTCACCCTGGGGCGTGTAGGCGATCAGGAACACGCAGCCGTAGCCGCCTTGCCCGGCGGTGTCGAAATTGAACAGCAGGGGTGCGTCGTAAGCGCCGGGATCGTTTTTTTTATCCGTGGCGTAATCGAGCGGGATATCGACATGCGAATCGAGCACCAGCAGATTCCTATGTAATTGGGCTGCTTGCGCCAAAACGTCACCTGCAATCGTTAACACAATCAGCAAGGCTCCGGATAACTTTAGTAAGCGGGTAAAGACTGGACCGGCATAACCGCGCAGCGCTCGTTTCATCCGTTCCTCCGTTCAGCGGACCGGCTTATCGTTCGGCGTTCCATTGGGACTGCTCGTCCACTCCCCGGGTACGCGGGCCATAGTGGGGAGGAGCCTCTCCCAATTCGATCGCTCCCAGGTCCGGGGCCTTACCACCGAAATGATCGTTGACTCCGGGGATTACAGCACCGGCGTCCACAGCCGCCGAGCCTGCCTTGAGCAGCAGATTCACCGGCTCGCGCTCGGGCACGGGTGGGTCGGGAAAAGCAATATCGCCGTCGAACACGCTCATGTCCACCAGCACCGCGTGCTTTTCGGAAGTGCCCTTGCGGAACGAGTCGAAATCATCGTATTCCCTGCCGCTCACATTGGCCCTGAATTTCATGCCGTGCAGCCCCACACCGTCATAGTCCATGTCGCATTCGGCGCCCGTACGGGGAAACCAGACCGCCCAGCCCTCGCCGCTGCCGTACTTGCCGAACCTTCCGCCGCCCGGCCCGCCGACATGCAGGTTATTGCGGAACAGCGCACGGGTGGGGTTGTGCACCACCCGGAACCCATCGCCCACCTTGACCACCGAGTTGTGCAGTATCACATCGCCTTTGGTCTCGCGCGCAAGCTTGTAGGGGTTGTCGATAATATTGTACATCACGTTACGGATAAAATAGGTCGGGCCGCCCAGGCCGGGTTGGCTGGACAGGCCCATGAAGCAGTTGGTCAGCCGGTTGCGCATGATGCGGCAGTTGCCCTGAGCAAAATCAGCCTCAATCCCGTCGTCAACTCCCCGCGACACATCGTTGTTATAGACGTCGATACAGACCTGCCGGTAAGTGCCCAGGCCTTCCATGAAACTGATACAGTCGCGGAAACCCTTGACCCGGTTATAGCAGATCACGTTGCCGGGGCCTGTGAGTTGGATTCCCTCGCCCACGCTGCCCGCTCCGCCGGTGGTCATGCCCGCGCCCATCCCCATACTTGTCCAGGGCATGATGTAAGAGACCGTATTGTCGGCGATATAGCAGTTTCTGCACCCCGGAGGTCTGGTGGCCGTGATGCCGTACTTAGCGTTGACAGTGCAGTAGCGCACGGCGCACCAGGCCGCGCGCATCAGATCGACGTTGCCGTTGACAGTCACCCCGTCGAGAATCACATGCTGCTGGCCGCCGAACGAGAAACTGTCGAACGTGGAGTTGATAATCCGGTGGGAGCGGTCGGAGCGAATCACGATCGGGCGGCCCGGCTTGCCGCTGCGGCGCACCGTTACATCGCCGTAGTAACCGGGGGCGAGCTCGAAAATGTCCCCCGGCATGGCCATTATCAGCGAGTCGGCGAAATTGCGCGCGTTGACCCGGATCACCCGGCCGTCGGGCGCGGGACGCGGCACCGCGCGTGTGCTGGCCGTAACCATGCGCTCGGCCCCGCCGCCGTCGGGGTCCTTGAGTTCGAGTCTTATTTCGTACTCGGTGCCCGGCTTGAGGTCGAACAGGCTGCCGGAGTGACGGTTTTCCCAGTAGAACGGGCGGCGGGCGGTGCGGCTCTTGCCGGCGGGAATCCGGCGCAGGGGCATGCCTTCGGTCCAGCCGTCCTGTCCTGTCTGCCGGTACCAGAGACGCACCTGCCCGTCCTCGTCGTCGTCGCCCTCGATATGCCATTCCACCGCCAGATTGGTGATCGTAGGATAGGGCGTGGTGACCTCGCCGGGAATTGTTTTGTCCATGGCGAAAGAAGTTGCGGCAATTAAACATATTGCCGCCAGGGTAAAGTCGATACTGACAGGTTTGAACATATTGAGACGCTCCATGTCATGTTGGGTGCTATAGTTTAGAATTCCAGACAGGCGTTGTTTTATCCCACCGATGTCTCTCACAAACAATGCAAGTTTTTTCTGAACGCGAGTATCTGTAACTGTTCAGACTTCCAAACTATAAAGGCCGCAGATCACCATTGTTCGAGGATCTGCGGCCTTCTCAAGCTGGCGGAGGGCGAGGGACTCGAACCCCCATGGGTGTGACCCCGGCTGATTTCAAGTCAGCTGCCTTACCAATTAGGACTAGCCCTCCACAAATTTTCTCCGCCGGTCAGGGAAGTTCCTTGATGTAAATATTAGCGAACTCGATCCGATCCCCGTGGTGCTGCAAAGCGATCGGGCCGGTGGGAGGGACACCGGGCAACAGCGCGTCGTCAATCACCGTCTGTCCGTTGAGTTCCACTGTCACCCGGTCGTCAATCATCGTGATGTGGAACCTGTTCCACTCACCAATCGGGCGGTCGGCATTGAGTATCGGTGTTACACCGGCCCGCACCGATGGCGGCAGGCTTTTATCCAGACGGTAGCCGTAGAACTCTCCGCTGCCGATCGGCCAGTTCCAGATATTGACCTGGGCCTTGCTGCTGCCGCGAAGGTATATTCCGCTGTCGCCGGCGTCCATCACCGGCACGCGCAACGGCTTGCCGTCCTCGCCCTCGATATAGGAACCGTCGGGCATGATCACCGGCACGGTGTCCACCACGGCCTCGCCAAGCTGCCGCCAGTCGACTATCAGCTCGAAATTGCGGTAACCTTTGGCGCTCCAGAGGTTTTTTTCCTCCCGTGGCTCGGCCTCGCTCATACCGTCGTACTTGAGCACCCAGTCGTCCGCCACCCAATGGCCCTCGTTGCCCGGGTTGTCTCTCCAGCCGCGAAGGTCGAGTCCGCTGTAGAGCGGGACAAAACCCTCGGCGCGCGTGGCGGTCTCAGCCAGCGGGGGATGGGAGCTGGGCCTTTCCTTGATTTTGATATTGCGGAAATGAATCTCGCTGCCTTCGCTCTCGAGACAGATATATCCCTTGCGGGGATCGCAGTCGTAAGCCCAGTTCACTTCCTGGCCGTTGACAAACAGGGTCAGCGTGCCGTCCTGGCTGATAACCTTGTAGTGGTTCCACTCCCCGGCCGGGTTCATCGCGTCTTCAGCCGGCAGGGACCGCTTGTTGGCCGGGCCGCGGGGGTGAAGTTTGTAGGGGGTCATGCTGGCGCCCTGGATCGAGAAAATGTCCCCGGCGTTGCCGTCCATTATCTGCACTTCAATGCTGCGCGTAAACGGCTGTCCCCGGACCGGGAGCGCGTCGGAGTGAACGAACAGCCCGGCGTTTCCGCCTTTCTGCATATGCCGCCACTCGATTTCAAGCTCGTAGTTCTCGTACATTCTGTCGGTGCGAAGTACGCCGGTGGGAACCCCGGTGCAGATGATCATCCCGTCGCGCACGGTAAAGGTCTCGGGTGCGCAGTTGACAGTTGCCCAGCCGTCCAGGTTCTTGCCGTTAAAGAGGCTCACCCATTCTGTCTCGGCGGCTATCGCTCCGTGGACAAAAAGCAGGCTTGCGGCAAGCGCGATCATAATCATGGACTTCGTCTTACGCATCAAACACCCTCCCGATTGAGATTGCCTTGAGGTTGATTAAGAGCAAAGGATATCAGTAGATAATACATCCCGCCACCGTTTTTGTCCAGTTCGGGATTAAGCACTCCGGCCGGGCGGCGGCTCCTGTTGCGGTGGGAAGATGATCGAACGGCAAACCCCGGGAGCGAGGGGGTGGCTTTTGACCCCGTGAAGGGAGGACGAAAAAATCAGTTGCAATTTCCGGGAGGGGCCTCTTAGTTTTAACACAAGCAGTTCCACATTGTCCGGGTGATGGATAAAATTGAAAGAACGGGAGTACTGATGGCTGGATTGAAAGCAGTGGTATTCGATGCCTACGGGACGCTGTTCGACGTCAGCTCGATTGCCGGGGCGTGCCGGGAGTTGTTCGGCGGCGACGGCGACAGACTGTGTGCCCGCTGGCGCGCGAAGCAACTGGAGTACACCTGGCTGCGCAGTCTGATGGGCCGCTACGAGGATTTCGACCGGGTTACCGCCGATGCTCTGAGCCACAGCTGCGCGGCGTTGGGCCTGGAGTTGAGCGATGCTAACGGGACCGCGCTGATGGAGCGCTACAACCGGCTCGAAACCTACCCGGAGAACAAGGCCGCGTTGAGCGCGCTTGCGGACTACAGACTGATGATCCTTTCCAACGGCAATCCATCGATGCTGGAAGCCGTGGTGGCCAGCAACGGACTCGAAGACGTGTTCGAGCGGCTGATCAGTGTGCGGGAGCTTGGAGTTTTTAAGCCCGATCCCCGGGTCTATGAACTGGCTTGCTCCGCCGCCGGGCTGCGAGCCAACGAGATCGCCTTTGTCAGCTCCAACTATTTCGATATAGCTGGAGCCGCTGCTTTCGGATTCCGCACGTTCTGGGTCAACCGCCGCAACGAAGAGCCGGACGTGCTGGGAGTCGGCGCCGCCGCCGTGCTGGAAAATCTGGGCCAGTTGCCGGACGTATTATCCGCTGAATAATTTATTTTCCCGCCTGTAGCCTTGACTTTACCGCTGCGCTTAATTATTCTTGCCCTGTGAAAGATAAACAGTCTCATTCTATATTTCCTGCGGCGACATGCCGCCGAGCATATCCTGATTTTTATCACGTTGTGAAAGGAGCGACGAAGATGAGGGGATTCATTGTTCTGTTTGTGGTGATGTTTATTGGTGCTGTCCGGCCCTCGATTGCCGACCAGCGCAACTACGTGTGGACCTACCAGTACAAGACCATGCTGAAAGGCGCGAGTGAACTGGAGCTTTACCAGACCACTAAACTGCGGGAAACCGACAACTGGGAGTATCGGGTGGAGCTCGAGCACGGTCTGACCGAGCGCTGGGACTTCTCGGTCTACCAGATATTCAGCCAGGACGAGGGTGGCTCTTTCAAATGGAACGCGGTCAAGCTGCGCACCCGCTACCGGATTGGAGAGCAGGGACAATATTTCATGGACCCGCTGCTCTACCTGGAATACAGCAAAAAGATCGACCTGGACAAACCCCAGAAGCTGGAGGGCAAACTGATCCTGGCAAAAACTATCGGGCGGTTCAACCTGGCGGTGAACCCGGTGTACGAAGTATTTTTCTCGCCGGGTACGAAACGTGAGGCGGGCCTGGATGTGGGCATGAGCTGGGAGTTCAGCCGGCGGTTCAGCCTGGGGCTGGAGTCCACTTCCCGTTGGGAGTTTGAAAATGGCGCTACCGTGGCCAGCAGCTATCTGGGGCCCACAATTTCGCTGTCGGCGGGCAAGGTGTGGTACGCGGTTGGCACCGCCTGGGGGATCACCGACGAGTCCGACAACGCCCGCGTGCGGTTCCTGATGGGAGTGCTCTTCTGATGAGATATATTGCCGGATTGCTATTCATGCTTGCAATGGTCCAACTGGCGGGTTGCGGTGGTTCAAAGGCCATTTCCCGCAAAACGCTTGTACCCGGTGAGCGGGAATTCCGGTCAAATTGCGGTTCCTGCCACAGCTTGCCCTCGCCATCGGAGTTGACAGACAGCGCATGGGTTCCGGTGGTGAAGCAACACGCCGGCATGTTGGATCTGGAGCAGGAAAAAGAGCAGCTGATTATTCAGTTCCTTCAGCAGCATAACCGGGACAATCCGTGAGGGTGGCGCTGTTATCTCCCTCCCGCGGTAACAGCTGAACTCCCTTTATCCGTTCCGTTTGCGGTGCGGGAGAGTATCTGTTTCGAGTAGGCCCGCGCCATTTTTCAATGACGCGGGCCTTGCCTTTGCAGTGGGCCGAGGGGCTTCAGGCATATTTTTTCGCTGTCAGGAGTACGCGAATTATCCTTTGGCTGACCCCTGGCAACCAACCGCACGAAATATTTTGTTCAAGGGCGTTGAATGTCTTTATTTCAACGCCTCTCCAGTGTTGTGTCCTGGAAGTTCGTTGAATTAAACATGTGCCGCCGAAACAGCGGATAACTGTTTTGATATTGATCATGAAACGCCCATCCAGTGAAGATCCTACAAAAAAATGAACTTATTTCCGGGATGCAGCACTAGTCCATTGAGAAGATGATCCTGTCGCCCGAGAGGGTCGCCTCGAATGCTGTCAGCGATTTGGTGGCCGGACCCTTTAACAGTTTGCCTGCGGTGGTGTAGGTGGAGCCATGGCAGGGGCAGATTATCAAGTCCTGGCCGGGGTCGTACTTCACCGTGCATTGCTTGTGCGGGCACAGCGGGTCCAGCGCCCTGATTACTTCCTCGCCTGTGCGGATGAACAGGACGTCCTTGTCCTTGATCTTCAGCAGCACGGAGCCGCCCACCTCGCGCAGTTTTTCGGCCTTATCCAGCCTCAGGGCCAGCTTCTTGCCGCTGGCCAGTACGGGCAGCACTGTGACCAGCGCGGCCGAGGATCCCAGCACTTTCAGTGCGTCGCGTCTTTTCACTTAGCCCTCTCTATCGTCAAAAGTAAGCCGGCGGAGCTCAAAGTCCGAACTCGCGGGTGATCGAGAACCCCACCACGGCATCGTCCAATGCGCGGTGGCTGCCGGCCACGATTCCGTCGGCGCTCATATACTGGCTGTTGCTTATTACCAAAGAAAATGTATGTCGCCAGGTAAGAATTTTAAAGCTGGTGGAAAGAACCGGATGCGGCGCCTTGAATCCGGCCACGGGCGTAACAGCTTCCGCTTCCCAGGCGAACCGCCCGTTGATACGTACCTCAAGCTGGATCGGCAGCGCCAGCGAATACTCCTCATCCAGCGTACTTTTCAACTCGCTCGAACTCTGGGTGTGGAGCAATATTCCCGTGCCCAGCCAGACGTGGCGGCTGATCCTGCCGCCGGCCAGCAGTTGGGCGAAAAATCCCGAGGCATCCTCGATCCGGCTCTGGCTGAACCAGCTCAGTCCGGCCCTGGCCGCCAGGTCGATCCCGTGGTCCTGCTGGCTCAGGAGCATGTATTTGAGATCGAATTCGTAGGTGTCGAACAGTTCGCTCTGGCCGTTGAGCCGGTAGAAGCCGGTTTCCAGCTTATCGAGCGGGCTATAGCGCAGCCCCAGGCCGATCTTAAGTCCCCCGGCGTCGAAACCGGCCAGGTCATGGAAAATGTCGCGGTCAAGCTGTTTGCGCGTGCGATGTTCGACCAGGAAGAGCAGGGAATTCTTCCTGAGCGTGCGAGGTTTGAGTAGATTGATCCCGCGTTCGATTGTGGCCCAGTTGGTGGACTCCCAGTCGTTCCCAGCGCCGGTCGTATCGGTCACCACTTCTATTTCCTCTATCTCCTCAATGGCTTGCTGGCCGGTCAGGATGGCGGGCGGGGCCAACAGAACCAACACGGCGAAAGTATTAATTATCTTGTTCATGGCTCACCTCGCGGAGTACCGGTTGCGAGCCAATCCAGGATAATCGTCCGTATTGCGGGCTCCAGTCCGCCCGCCGGCGGCATGGTGCCTGCCTGGATTCTTACGTTGGCCCGTTCGATATTGGCCACGGCCAGCTCGTAGGTGTCGAAATTAACGGCAATTGGCGCTCCATTGCGCTGGGCGCCGGATTTGGATGTGGAATGGCAGGGAAGGCAATGCCGGTCCAGGAGGGCTTTGACATCCTGGACGTAGGTGGTGGGGCTTCCGATGCCTGCAAGGCCGCTCAGCGGGTCGGCCTTTTCACCGCAGCCGGCTGTGGTGAAAACAAGCAGAATCAGAGAATATTCGATTACCGTGATTCTGGCCATTCGCTCCCCGTGGTTGGCGTGGATTATGCGATCTTAACAGGCGGTGGAGTCTTGTCGGCGGTGCGCACGCTGCCTGTCGGGATGAATTGAGAATCTTGTATCCTTGTGCTATAAACGTAATTGTCGCGCGGAAGTTAACCGCAATTATAACTGAGATGGATATCTGGTAGTTTAATTCCACTGATAACCCCCGGTTACAGGCCAGGTCCGGTTTGCCGTGGCGCACAAATGACACCGCTCTATCAGCTCAGGGGCTGCTGGCCGGTAACTAAAATTACGGGTCAGAAACGCTGACTAAGGAATACCACTTGCACAGGAAACAAGCAGATAATGCAATGACCGTGCTTGCCGGGGGGAGCGAGCGGGCAGTTGCAATTCAGGCATTTACTGATTTAATCGAAGTCTGCCCGCTGATTGCCGCACTCCACGGACAGTCTTCAATGCCCGGCCGCCGCCGAAAACGCAAGGGAGGACAACCGTGGTAAATGACGAGAAAACAAAGGATACGCAACAGTTGGATCGTTTGATGGAAGTGATGCAGCATTTCTACTGCCGGGAACCCGGAGAGCTGGAGGATTTGCTGGAGCTTCCGGGCGACAGCCTGACCAGGGTATTCAGAAAAGGAGCGGGGACAATCTCCACGGAGGCCGAGAAGAGGCTGGTCGCCTGCGGCGTGAGCAGGGAGTTCATTCGCCACGGGCGGGGCGCGATGCTCGATGAGTCGGTCGATACGGACAGGCTGGAGGCGATGACCCGTCATGCGGCCCATTTGCTGAAAGTGATCTGCAAGGTGCGCCGCAAGCTTGAGGAAGCCGGCGCAATGATGGACCTGCCCAGGCGGGTTACCGACGGCAGGACGCGGCCGACAGCGCTTGAAGAAGAGTTGATCAACCTGTTGGTCGAGGCGCTGAACGATCCGCAAATCCGCGAACGGCTGCTCAAGTTTGTCCGCAGTGAAACGGAAAACCGCGGCAGGCCGGGGCCGCACTTCCAGCTCTGAATGTTGACCGGCGGGGCCCCGGGTGGGTGCCGGTGAAAAGTCAGGGACGCTGTTTTTTCACGTTTTCACGCAGCCAGCTCAGCAACATCCGTTTACCCACTTCGCTGGCAAGGTACTCGGGCAACTTCGCCAACAACTCGGGGTCATCGATTTTAACCTCGGCGCCCGCTACCATCAGCACGCCCTTTTTAAACTCGATCGGCCCTGCCGACTCATCGGGTCCGCGGTCGCTCATCTGCGACTCCTCCTGGATGAAATCCCGCAGAATGCCACCTATGTCATCCAACCGGCCGCCGTCGTAAAACCCGACTACCTCGCGGCAATAGCGCCCGGTCACCGACCGGGGCACGGAAAAAGCGGCGGAGGTTTTACTCCAGCGCTCCAGCGCCTCGCCATTACGCTGGTAGCGCTCCCGCTCGCTTTCGCTCAACCCGGGCGGCGGCGGTGGCACGGCAAGGGAGATCTCGGTGGACTCATACGACAGCGCTCCGCCGGAAACGTCCTCTCCCAACAGGGCCGGTTCGAGCTGCGAATCGATAATCCGGGCCAGGGCCTGGCGGATTTCAGCCAGGCCATAACGTTTCCCGGTGCGCTCATCGCTGCCTGCCAACTGCTGCACGCGGGGGCGGGAAACCAGAAACAGCGCATCGGGCGCAACCTCCAGCAGCCCGGCCAGACGTTTACGCAGAGCGGCGTCCCGCAGCGTTCCGCGCACAAGGTTACCGGCCCGCTGTGGATCGGTGCCCAGTCGCTTACTCAGCTCCCGCTGACTGAGGTTTTTCTCGGCCAGCAGACGGCGGACCTTGTGCTCGTCCCAGCGCCCCCGGCTGATCCTGGTTTCCGGGGCCAGTTTATCGATTCCGACGGGCGCACCGGCCGGGTCCGGCTGGTCGCCATCGCCCAGCAGCAGCCAGTTCAGATCCACCTGCCATGTCAGGCCCACGGACTTGGCCAGTGCGGGCGACACGCTGCTGGACTTGCCCTTGCGCAGCACCCCGTCATGCACTTCCAGTATTTCGGCAAGATGCACATCGTCAAGTTCGTAACCGGCCGCCAGGTAGCGTTCTTTCATCACGGCCAGCAGGCGGTTGAATCTCTGTTCCACTTCGCCACCGCTACGCGGGGCTGTGTTCCGGACAGCCTTCCTGGTGTTCATTCGCAACCTCGGCGGTTAATTAACTGGCGGGTTGGAGCCGAGTATCGTGTAGAAAATATTGACAAAAAGCAACTAATATACTATAATAGCGCAAGAAGCAAAATATAATAACGGTATGTCTTTCTAAGAGTGCGATAAATGCTCAAATGATCAAAAGGCGTATATAATATATTATTGGTCGGACGAAACGTTATGTTCATTAGAATCAACGCGCTAATATAAGCTTATCACGCAATATTGCCATTGTCAAGATTTATTGCGCGTATTAAACGTTTTTTCACAAATTGGCAGTTTTTTCGGTGCCGGCGGGGGCCGGATGCCGCCCAACCCGTTAATGATGAGCCGGGAGACTATGATGGCTGGCAAAACAGCGGACATAACATGCGAAAAGGGTGAGTGGATTACAATCGGCGAGGCGGTCAGGCGTATGCCTGTAAAGGTCGCCAAGTCTACTGTCAGGCGCTGGCTGGAGGAGGGCAAATACGGTATCGTGGTCGGCAAGTTTGCCGGCAGGGTGGTTGTGCGCGCGGACACCCTGCCGACAATCCTGGACAACCCGTTCAAGTAAGAATTAATTCGGCCGGGCGATGATGAAGTACTGGTAGGGCAGGCCCTGGGGTTCGCGCACCGTCCGGTAGCCTGCATCGCGAAGAGCGTTGTAGACTACGCTCCAACTCAGTTTGTGGTCCAGGCCCTTGGGGCCCACCGGCAGCTTCTTTTTGAAAAAATCGACAATCGCCACGCGGCCGCCGGGGGCCAGCGATTCCTTGAGCTTTTGCAGGTACTCCACTCTGTTGGAGATATGATGCAGGCTGTTGCAGAAAAATATCAGGTCCACTTTCCCGGCCGGAAGGTGCGGGTCGTCGGCCTCGGCCCTGATGGTTTCGAGATTGTCCAGACCCAGTTCCCTGGCTTTAGCGGCCAGCCAGCCCAGGGCCACGGTGTCCAGGTCCACGGCCAGTGCGCGGCCCGAGTTTCCTACCGCGACGCTGAACCGCCGGCTGAAATACCCGCTCGATGAGCCGATATCGGCCACAACCATGCCTTCCTTAAGCTCCAGCAGACTCACTACCTTCTCGGGCAACTGCCACTGGTCGCGGTCCTTGCTCTCGTAGCGGGTCGGGTTGCCGCCGCTTTGGTGCTGGGCCCGGGCCGCGGTGGCCATCATCGCCAGTGAAACCGTCAATACCGTGATAAGCCTGATAGTTTTGCAAAAAGCCATCGCTTTCCCCTCAGTGTAGATTAGCCTCTAATCATGCATAGTCGACAATAATAATCCCCATATTAAAACAGTAATAAAAACCGAGTATGAGAAGATGAATTTATGAGAAAAGAAGGGATTTACTCCCACTTCTTCATTCGTTGCCCCTGTTTTTCGCTGCAATACGAAAGAAAAACCCCGGAAGAAGCTTATCAGAATGATTCCATACATTAAAGAAAGCATGATCGTTGCGACCTGTGGCCCGATAGTCGAAGGATCAAAGTTGACCTGGAGTTCGTAAATCACTGCGACCATAAAAGCCACGATAAACATAAATACTACACTGTCGTTAAATAGGTTATAGACCTTGAGCCCTTTTTTTACATCCTCCAAAGGAGCTTCCTGCGAGGAAAACGCAGTTTTGATAGCGCAGCCTAATCCTCCAGGTCCGGAACAAAGAAGTGCAGCGAGGATTCCACCACCTACTACAAGGAGAAACGACGCCGAATCAAAGAAAGGAGGTAGTGAGCCGCCCTGTTCGATTCCAAGTATGATCACCGCCAGAAACACTACCAACGCGACCGGAAACGATACGTAGGTATTGTGCGGCTTCAGTTCGTATTGTTCCTGGTTGACACGGCATAGGCTGACTTTACACTGTAACAGCAGGGTAAAAAGATAAGCCGACAGCCCGTAAACCATTGTAATCATAGCCACAGACAGTCTTGGCCCTATCGTAGTCGGGTCATTGATATTCAGTAGCATGAGAATCCAGCCGATTATCGTACCCAGCACACCGCAATAAAGAAAAAATTCTCCTGCCGCTTTATATATCTGTGTCAGCTTATAGCGTTTCCCCTTGGGTAATTCCTTTGCACCGGAAAAAACGAACCCAATTGCCTCGCACCAGTCGGATAGAGGGAAGGCAAGGTATAAAAGCGCCAGTCCTCCTAAGACCACAATAAAAACACTTGTCGGATCGATCAGCATGATTAGATAAGTCTGTGCGCTCACTCCCAGGCAGACCATTACAACAAACAGAACAAATAATACGATTCCTCTCAACATTTGAGCCTTCTTACGAGCGTTGGAAAAGGCGAAAGGAGTCTGTTGCACAAACCGCCGATTGTGTACTACCGAAAGCTCAAAAAGGTTTTCTCATCCGATAAATCATTTATATCAAGGTGACAAAATTTTAGCAAGAGCAATAACTCCACGCAAATGATGAGCTGTATCTGTCGGGTAATTATCCTCAGTTCGGTTTTACTCCCTCGCTCGCCAGCATTCTGACCTTCAGCGCCACTCCCGGTCCAAAGCCTCCGAGCCCGCCGCTGGCTGTCACCCGGTGGCAGGGGATTATAACCGGAACCGGGTTGGCCCCGCACGCACCTCCCACCGCCCGTGCGGCGCGGGGATGCCCGATCACAGCGGCCATTTCCTTGTAGCTCATCGTGGCCCCCGCGGGGATTTGCAGCATCCGCATCCAGACCAGCCGCTGAAACCGTGTTCCCCCCAGGTCCAGCGATTCGGGGTAAGTCCGGCTGCCGGCCGGATTCATAAAATATCTCTCCAGCCAATCGATCACCGGACGCAAACAGGCAGAGGAGGCGCTGGCGGGTGTTAATTCCACTTCTTCCCGGAAACGCTTGCGCAGGCGCGTCTCAAGACGTCGGCGGGCCCCGGCGGTATCGTCAAGGCCGAACTCGATAGCGGCCAGGCCGTTATCGCCGCCGGCCAGCAGCAGTGCGCCCAGCGGGCTGGCCAGCTCGTGACAGCTGATTTTCAGCGGCATATCTCCTCGCTATGCTAATATATCAAAATGTCGATTAAGCAACTTGCTGATGTGCAGCGGTTGCCGTAGATTAGCAGATCAGTTCCGCGCAAGCGCTACAATAGCTTAATAACACGGTCCGATTAATTCAACAAGAGCAGAGGTAAATGTTGATCAGGTTATCCGCGGTTATTCTGTCGATCATTTTATCGTCAACGGCATTGTGGGCGGCAAACCCCGCTGGTGGCCGGGTGACGGTCCGCGAAAGCACGGTGGAGTTACCGGTCTACGAGCTCAGCGGCAGGGAACCGGAACCGCCGCTGTTCGAGCACTCCACGGTTGACGGCACCTATCCCTATCCGCAGTTCCTGCGCCCCTACAAGCCGTCGAGCCCGCAACCACGCACGTTTCGCTCGATTGTGGTCGAGAACGAATACCTGCGGATGACAATCGTTCCGGAGCATGGCGGACGGATATTTTCGCTCTACGACAAGGTAAACGCCCGCGAGGTATTCTACAAGAACGACGTGCTCAAGTGGAGCGGAGCCAATCCCCGCCGGGCCTGGCTGGTGGGCAACATCGAGATCACCGGCCCCTACGATCACCACACGCTCACGATCAACGGCGAGCCGTTCTGGTTCGACCGCGTGATCCGTAACGACGACGGCAGCGCAAGCGTGGTGCTCAGCAGTATCGACCCGTTCTTCCGGATGAAAGTCAATTTCGTGGCGCGGCTTGTGCCGGGCTTGGCGGCGATGGAGCTTTCGGTCTTCTGCTACAACCCCCACGACCGGCGCCGGCCCTACATGTTCTGGATGAACGCCGGGATTCCCGCTAAAGAGCAGACGCGCTTCATCTATCCGATGACCCGTACGATTGGCCACACCACTTCCGAGGTGGCTGCCTGGCCGTACTACAGCGGTGTCGATTTCAGTTGGTTCAAAAACAACCGGCACATGCTCGGTGTGTTCGGAATCGACAGCTACGATAATTTTCTGGGAGCCTACGACTACGCTGCCGACTACGGCACGTTTCGCTGGGCGGACCGCCGGGTGGCGCAGGGGATGAAAACATGGACCTGGGGCGCGGGCGAGCGGGCCGGTCACATCACGAGCAACTATACGGACAACGCCGGGCCGTATATTGAGATCCAGAGTGGGCGCAACGTGTGGGACGGTCACTACGAGTGGCTCAGGCCCCATAGCCGGGAAGGCTGGAGCGAATGGTGGTTCCCGGTGGAGGGAATCGGTGGGATGACCACGACCAATGTGGACGTTTCGCTCAAACTCGATGTGCGGCCGGACCCGGCGGGTAAAAAAAGCCGGATCGAGCTGGGAGTCTGCTCCCGCCGCGATCTGCCCTCAGCGCGTATCAGCGTTACGGCGCGAGGCAGGGAAATATTCAGCGCCGCCGCCGATCTTGCTCCCGGCAAGCCGTTCGTGAAAACGATAAAAAATATCGAGGCGGACAGCTCCGGGCTGACCGGGATCAGAGTCGCTGTCACCAGCCAGAGCGGCGATACGGTTTTCAGCTATCAGCGCCCGGACCGGAATCCCGGGGGCAGGGAGTACACGATCTTCACCGATCAGCTGGAACGGCCCGTCCGTGCTCCCGGCGAGATGACGTTGGAGGAGTTGGTGCTTGATGCCGAGACCAAGCTTAAGGAAATGCACACCGCTGCCGGTATGGGCCAGCTTCGCGAGGCCCTGGAGCTCGATCCCGGCTACACACGCGCCCATCATAACCTGGGGCTGGTTCATTACGAGAGCGGCCGCGCGGACAGCGCCCTGGCGCATTTTGAGCAGGTGCTCTACCGCGACCCATACAACGACGAGGCCTCGTACTACACGGCCCTCTGCCTGTTCGAGCAGGGGGACAGCGTGCGCGCCGAGCGCTATCTCTATTATATCGCCCGTCCGGACAAGTACTACTCCCAGCGCGAGTACCTGCTGGGGCGGCTTGCCTGGCATCGCGGGCGGCTGGATGAGGCCGCCGGGCATCTGAGGGAATCGATCCGCGCCGAAGGCTACAACATCGGTGCGCGTAACCTGCTGGCGATGGTTTATCGCGCCCTGGAGCGTGGCGAGGACGCGCTCCGCGAGCTGCAAGCCGTGTTGGAGCTCGATCCCACCAACCGCTGGGCGATTGCCGAGCTGGCCGGGATTACAGGTGAGGATTCCCTGCAAGTCCGTCTTATCGGCCTGATCGGCGGTCAGGCCCAGGAGGCGCTTGAGCTGGCGCTGGTCTACCGCTCCCTGAGGCTTCACGAGCGCGCTATCGAAATACTGCTGCTGGTCCGGGACGGCAAGGGGGAACTCTGGGGCACCCCGCCAATCTATTATTACACGCTGGCCTCAAGCTACAGGGCGCTGGGCGATTTTGGCCGGGCCAGCGAGTTTTTCAGCAGGGGCCGCGGGGCCGGCGGCAATCTGGACCGTTTTCCGTTCCGCCGCGAGAGCCTGCAACCGTTGTCCGAGGCGCTGGTTAACGATCCCACCGATCCGGTGGCCCGTTTCCAGCTCGGTTGCCTGCTCTATTTTCTGGAGCGCCGCGAGGAAGCTATCTACCACTGGGAGCAGGGCGTGGAGTACAATCCCGGCAGTTTCAGCCTTCAGCGCAGTCTGGGGATGGCCCTCTACGAGAACGGTTCCGGGGTGGAGGCCGCCATGGAGCATCTGGAGCGGGCGATCGAGCTAAACCCCTCCCACATGCGCACGTTTTCCGACCTCAGCGCCATCTGCAGCCGCGAGGGCTATTTCGACCGTCAGCTTGCCCTGCTCGCCCATGCGCTGGAGCGCGCTCCCGGCGACGACCGGATAATCGAGGGCCTGATCGCGGCCAACCTGGTCAAAGGCGACCTGGCGGCGGCCGAGAGCCTCTTTACCGGCCACAAGTTCGAGCAGCGTCACCGGGACTATTCTCTGCGGGATAAATACCGCTGGCTGCGGTACGGGTTCGCCGCCCGCGAGTACGGCCGGGGCAACTTTAAGCGTGCGCTGGAGCACCTGAAGCTGGCCCTGTACCCGCCGGCTAACCTGGGAATCGATGATTTCGCCTACCAGAGCGCCCCGCGCCTGCACTACTATCGGGGCCTGGTCCTGGAAGCGGCGGGCAGGAGTGACGAGGCCCGCGAGGCGTACACTCAGAGCGCCACCGGCTGGGACCAGCTCACCGGCGACCGCGACAGCTGGAACAGCGAGAACTTCTACATGGCGCTCAGCCTGGAGAAGCTGGGTAAAGCCGCCGGGGCCCGGGAGATGCTGGACAAGATGAAACAATTTGCCACGAGACAGTTAACCAGTGAACACCGCAACTATCGCACCGAGGCCAATTACCTGCTGGCCCTGATCCACAAGCACGATGGCGACAGTGCCGGGGCCACTGGTCTGTTGCGCGAGGCGGTGCGGGTTACGCCCGACAACCTGGGCCCGCGTTTCGAGCTGCGCCACGATGTGCCGGACCCGCTGGACCAGTGAACGATCCGGTGATTTTTTACGAATTTTCCTGCTCCCTGTTGTTAAAGGGGTAAGCAAGTCCCGCTTGGAAAGGGGGGAATTCACGGCAAAAATGCCCGCTGGATTGCCGGGCAATGTGGAGTTGTGCTGTTGCGGGACCACGATTGAAATCAGTGGAGGTACAGATGGACCGCTCAACGTTTTTCAAGTCCCTGGCCGCCGGGGCGGCTGGCGGTATTGCCGCCAGCAGCGAGGCGAACGGGCAAAAATCCACCTCCGCAGCCAACGGCAAAAAACTGGCTCCGGGAGTGCTCACCGGCTCCCAGCCCGTAACCAGCGGCGTGCGGGTATTGGGCAAGGAGCGGGATTTTACGCTCTGGACCCCGGATATCGGCGCGGGCTACACTGTCAGGCAGGGCGAGATCGTAATGCTGGAGCTTGGCCACGGCCTGCCCGGTCTCGTTACCCGCGATGGCACGTTCCGCAAGGCGGGTCCGGGAGCGAAAATCAACCCGCAGACCGGCCCGGTGTCCGTGGAGGGCGTAAAGGCCGGTGACGGGATCGCGGTCGATATCCTTGAAATCCATGTGGGCGACTGGGGTTATTCCAGCGGGCGGGTGTACGAGTTTGCCGACGGCTACGTGCTATTCAGCGACAACCTGCGCTTGCCGTTGCGGCCGATGTTGGGCTGTCTGGGCGTGGCCCCGGCCGAGGGCAGCCTGGACACGAGAGCCCCCGGCGACACGGGCGGCAACATGGATTGCAAAGAGGTGCGCGCCGGCAGCACGGTGGTGTTCACCGCCGGAGTGGATGGGGCAATGGTGGGGATGGGCGACAGCCACGCGCTGCAGGGCGACGGGGAAATCAGCGGGCAGGGTCTGGAGTGCGACGCGCTGGTGCTGGCCCGGTTTCGCGTGCTGCCCGAGCCGCTCTCGCCCAGGCCGGTGATCCTGCGTCCGGAGTTCGTGGCCACGGTGGGCGCGCTTGAAGATATGAACGAAGCCTGCTGGCAAGCCACCGACGACATGGTTAACCTGCTTGGCGCTGTCAGCGGCCGGGACCCCAGGGAAACGCGGGCACTGGTGAACCTGGTGGGCAACCTGAAGGTGAATCAGATAGTTGATCCCACCAAGGGCGCGCGCATGGAAGTTCCATCGTTGGTGTTCGGGGTTTGAGACTCGTCACTTTTATCCTGTGCAACCACGATAATTAAGAATTTTTCGCAGGGGCGAACCTTGTGTTCGCCATTTTTTTTGAATTACCTTGGGGATTATCGGGATTGCAGGCTTTTATTGCCACAAGGTAAAGGCTGGTTACAAAGTTTCGTTTTGCACAAAATGGATGGAGTCGCGCAGTTCAAGTCCCCCTTAGAAAAGGGGGAAACAGGGGGTTGTGTTTATAGTCTTTACAAGACAACCCCCGCACCCCCTTTTCCAAGGGGGAATTACAGCAAGGCTCAACTCAACTCTCAACCGGAGGGCGTCACAACACATCACATGATTTCAAGTATTGCTATTCGAAATTATTGTAACAGGTGGCACAATCGGTATGGAAAACTGAATGCGGCTAATATGGATTTTTTCCGAAGAACCTGAGCCACCACCTCCAATCGAGACACCAACGACTTTGATGCCCGCCTCTGCTTCTCCTGTAATTTTATCAGAAACAGTTACTGCAATATCGAAGTCAATATTCTGAATATGATTTGTATTGATATCATCGGTTGTTCCCCAACAAGGATTTATACAACCATTAGTTTTGTTGTTGTCTGTTGTGTGTATCGCTGTCTGAACCCCGGCCTGGATCTCACTCAAAGTTTCTGCTATGAATGTTTTAAGTTCCATTGTAGCCTCCTGATATTTAGAGTTGGCTTCAATATTAGGTATGGAAACTTTGTTAGGATTTTTCCAGCGCCCTGGCGGCGAGCACCGCGGCGCCGCGGATCACCGCTGCCTCGAGCGGAATCAGGTTGGAGTGGTCGAACGCACTACGGCGGTGATGGCTCAGGGAGCTGATGTCGAAGCCTCCCGAGGTCACCATCGCATGCAACGGCCGGCCGGCGGCGGCGGCCACGTCGCGGCCGCCGCGGCGCAGACACCTTCGGTAGGCGGCCAGTACGGCGCAGAGCATGTCCTCGCGGGTGGTGGCGCCGGTGAGTCCGACAAAACCGGCCTTGCGCTCCTTGAAACTGTGCCTGTCGCCGAACAGGTAGGGCAGGAATTCCACTGTTTCGCCCTCCTGGTCATCCAGCCCCTGATGGCCGAACATCGAGTCCACGCTTTCCTCCAACTGCATGATCCAGTCCCAGAACCTGCCCGGACTGATCTCGCGGCAAAACCTGTCGCGGAACCAGCAGAGGGTCTCTCCGCCCACCGGGCTGACCTTGACCACGGTCCAGCAGCCCGGTTTCAAGTGTGGACGGATCAGGTATTGTTCTCCGGGTTCGGGGCAGCCCTCGCGGCTGGCGGCGACTATCTCGCTGCTGCCGCACATATTCAGGCCGCAGCCGGGTTGCATTTCCTCCGCGGCCAGCAGGCCGGTGGGGATGTCCGCGCCACCGGTGATAACCGGAATGCCCTGGGTCAGGCCGGTTTCGGCCGCGGCTTTGCCGGTCAGCTTGCCCGCGACAGAGTCGGCGGGGACGATCTGCGGAAGCTGGGACCGTTTGACGTCCATCGTCTCCAGCCAGCCGTCCTCCAGCCAGCCGGTGGCCCCGCGCGCATCGTACCAGCCCGTATATGCGGCCTGGGTCGGGTCGGTAACCAGCTCGTCAGTCAGCCGGTGGATCAGCACGGAATGGAGCTGGACCCAATGGGCTGTTACCGCTATCACGTGGGGGTGGCGGGCGGCGAGCCAGCGCATGCTGCTGGCCGTAATCGAGCCGGGCATGGGCAGGTTTCCCGCTGCCCGGAGCCATTGCTCCGCTCCGATTGATTTGAGCAGGTCGGCCGCATGGGGCAGGCTCCGGCGGTGGATGTGGGTCAGGGCCGGGTACAGGGGACGCAGATGTTTGTCCAGGGCCACCAGCGAGGGGCAACTGAAGGCAGGGCAGAGCGCATCGACCTGGACGCCGTCGGCCTTGAGCTCCTCGCCCACCCTGCGCAGCAGAGCGACAACACGGTCCATGTAACTGTCAACGTCGATCCGGCTGCGGTCGCGCTTGGCGATAGTGCCCTCGGTGGGAACGATCTCCAACTCGTCGATCCACAACCTCATCGGTGCGCGCACCGCGCCGGAAAGCAGGCCGCGTGCCTTGAGCTCCTTGGGCGTATGGAAGACCCCGGCCTTGATTCTCGATGTGCCGCAATCCAGGGTAAGTATTCTCATCGTAGTGGTCCCGTGCTGTTGGCGGTTCGGTTAGCCCTGCTGACCGGGGCCCTGCAATGGCGCCGCACCGCGCGAGTCCCGGATTTCCAACTGGTCGCCAAAATAGAGCGTCCGGCTGGGGAAAGCGAACGAGAGGCCCAGCTCAGCGACCAGCCGCATAATTTCCAGGTTGATCCGCTGGCGAACCTCAAGGTGCTCGGCCCAGGCAATGCTGACTGTAAAGTAATATATAAAAATATCCAGCGAACTGGGACCAAAATCCGTAAACTTGACCAGCATGTACTCCTGGTTGACTCCTTTGTCGTTTTTCAGCAGCTCCTCGATCCGGCGCACCAGTTCGTTGACCGCCTCGGGAGAGCTGTCGTACTGCACACCCACGGTCATTTTTACCCGCCGTTTGCGCATGCTGGTGCAGTTTTCCACTATTTCGCTGGTGATGTTTTTGTTCGGGATATAGAGCAGGGTGTTGGACCAGGTACGGACCTTGATAGAGCGGAAGCCAAATTCCTCCACGAACCCGTCCACAACGCCGAACTTGATCCAGTCGCCGATTTTGAACGGCTTGTCGGTAAACATCACCACCGTGCCGAACAGGTTGGCCACGGTGTCCTGGGCCGCCAGGGCAATCGCCAGGCCGCCGATTCCCAGGCCGGCCACCAGGCTGCTCACCGAGTAGCCCAGGTTCTGGATGATCAGGATGCCGCCGATCATCATCACCGTGATCCGGATCGCCTGGCGCACCAGCGGTGTAAAGTGGTCCGCCAGTTCCTCGTCCTGCCTGGCCAGGAAACTGCGGATCACCTCGGCAATCAGGTCGCAGAGGCGGTAGGCGGCCCAGACGCCGATCATCGAAAGGGTGACGCGATAGGCTTGCGAGACGAACTTCGGCAGGTCGTAGGGCTCCACCGGCAGTTTGAAGCTGAAGATTGCCAGAAAGATCCCCAGGCTGAACACCAGTGCGTTGACCGGCGGGATCAGCGAGTCGAGCAGGATATCGTCATACTTGAACGAAGTTTTCTCCGCCCATTTTTTCAGCCAGCGCGACACCACCCTGTTAAACACGCGACGGGCCACCAGCGAGGCCAGGACAATCCCGAACGCGGTCAGGTAGCGATAGGTCTGCTGGCCCAGAAAGTCGTTCCGCAGAAAATCGTCCAGCATTGGAATGTCCATTGTCAACCTGCGTTGAATAATTAAACGTGTCGGAAAACTGTTGTTATGGGAATCCGGCTCTCAAGGGTCAGCCAAAGAGGAGATTAACACCACTTTGACAGTAAAAAAATAAAAAATTCGATTTCAGGGTCGTTGATTGTTTTTTCAGCAGCCCTTAATTGTCGGTTCAGTTAAGCGCGGGCGGCAGGTGATCGGCCAGCCACCGGCGGGCCACCGGCATGAACGGCTGTTCTACTTCCAGGTGGTCGAGCCAGGGGTAGATCTCGATCCGCTTGTCCGCCGAGCCCAGCGCAAGGAACATCCTGTAAATCGACGGGGCCGGGCAGGTGCGGTCGAACAGACCGGCCGAGACGATTGTCGGGGCTTTGATTCTCCCGGCCAGGCTGACAGTGTCGAAATAGCGCACCGTGTTCATCACGGCCTCACGGCTGCCGGGGTTATTTTCTATATAACGCACCAGATCGCGGAAAGGTGCGCCGGTCATCGACATCGAACGCCCGAAATCAGTCAGGAACGGTACGTTGGCCAGCACGGCGGCCACATCCGGGTTCAAGCCGGCCACCAGCAGGCTCAGCCCTCCGCCCTGGCTGCCGCCGATCACACCGATCCGCTTCGGGTCAACTTCCGCCCGCTGGCCAAGAAGTTGCACGGCGCGCAGGCAGTGGGAGACGATCTCGCGGTAAATATAAGTCTCCGGCCGCTCGCAATCGATAGTCATGTAGTTACGGTTGTCCTCGGGGTAACTTTCCTGATCCATCCCGTAACCTCGTACCTGGATGCTGATCGTGGCATAGCCCCGGCGCGAGTAATCCACGGCCGGTCTGATTTGCCCCGTGCCGTAACCGGGAAAAAACGCCAGACCGGCAACAGGTTTTTCCCGGCCCACGGGTAAAGTCAGCCAGCCGTGAACCCGCACATCGTGCAGGCTGGTGAAGCTGATCCGGTAGACTTCAGCCCGGTCGCTCATATGCTGCGAGTCGAGAGCCAGTTCCAGCTCCGGCGGCACGGCAGCCAGGCTGTCGAGCGTGGCGCGCCAGAAGGAGTCGAAATCGGGCGGGGGAGCATAGTCATGGTCCAGATGCTCCACATCGTAGCCGAACGAGAACTCCAGCTTACCCATTTCCCGTCCGCTGTCGAACAGCAGGGTGCGTACATCGTAGAACCCCGGCGCCCCGGCCAACTCGCCGGCATCCAGATAGACCACCGTGTCCGCCGCGGGGGGCAGATTGAGCTGAAGCCTGTAATCCGCCACGCCCCGGCCGCCAAAATCAGTTAAACCAACGTAGAGAAAGGCGTTCTCTACCCGTCGCTCCAGCTTGTTGGCGATCCGCACGCCCAGCCCGGGACCGTGCTTTCCGCCGGGCAGCAGGTGCGAAACGCTGTCGCTCAGTACGGGCGAGAGTTGTGCGAGCTGAACGCCGTAGGCCACCGTACCGCGGTCCCAGGCGGATATTTTGCCGATTTGCAGACTTAGCAGGCAGGCCGTGATAAAAACCAGTCGCTGCATGAGCAAAGTTGCGCGGGCGTTCATGGGTTGAACCCTGTGCTTAAATTTAATTATTTCAGAGTCATAGGCAAGCAGCCTAATTGATAAAGCAATATCCGGCGGAGGTCAATGTTCAAGCTCGCCGCAAGTGCCGGAATGCGCGAGGATGGGTAACCATTGACGCAAGAAATACGCTAAGAAAAAACCAGGCAAACAACGTTGGGATTAGCCGTTCAGCGTCGCTACCAGCAAGATAAAAGGAGCAGAATACAAATAGATGGCGTTTCCCATTGACAATCTATTATCAATCTATTAATCTGAAATATCCTACTAAACCGGAGCGAAAAGGCTTAACCGGTGTTTCGCACGCTCCCGGCAGCACCGGCCATGGCAGCCTTTGGCAGCTATCCGGCTACATGTGAACGGTTAGCGCTGTAAATACCGGTAACGCCGGGAGTTGGGTGGGCATCCAGCCGGGGAGCTTATTGGGGCCCGTCGAGTTTGCGAATAATATATCAAAAACTTTGAAAGGTGTTGAAATTGTTGATGATACATCGGTAAGTTCCAGTATTGACCTGATCGAGATGCGCAGCCCTGGACGAGAAGAATGTAAAGGGAGCCCTCGAAGCCGGGTTATCCCGCATTGGCCGAAGGCTTTTGTTAACCGAGAGAACCTCCGAAAAGGAGACCTATGCAACTTGCCATCCACCATCAGGAGCCCTGTCCCACGTTTCCAGAACACCCGGCAGTCCTGTAAGTGGAGGGTTGGATTTTCTGCTACCGCGGGGTATGGCCGTTTCCGCAAACAGTTTTTTACTTCACTCCATTCAATGTGGAGAGGTAAAATGTCCCGGAAATTTATTACATTCATTGTGGTTTCATGCCTTAGTCTGTTGATGAGTTCGGCGGTGTTCGCCGCGGATGCGGCGATAAAGCTCGTCGGTTATTCACCATGGCAGGTAGAGGGTCTGGAGCTGGAAGCCGGGAGAGCCGCGCCGTTGACGGTTATCGGTGTGGGGCAGCCGGTGTACATGAAAAGCGAGTATGAAGGGACCTATTCCTGGTCGCTGACCGCACCGGATGGCTCGGCTGCGGTTTTGAGTTCGACAACGGAGCGCGAAATTCACCTGATTCCCGACACAATCGGCTCCTACGTGGTCGCTCTCGATTTCACCGATTCCGAGGGTAATGCCAGCTCGGATGAGATTACAGTCACCGGCGCGAATTATGTCGGTGTCGGCGGCATCGGAGGTGCCGCTCTCTCCGCGGGCCAGTGCAAGACGTGCCATTCCGCCAAGGTGACCGAGTGGGAACAGACCGGCCACGCCAGTATGCTGCAGCGCGGCCTTGATGGTTTTATACTCGAGGACGGCGCGTATCCTGAAGAGTGCCTCCAGTGCCATACTGTGGGTTATGATACGCAGGCTGACAACGGCGGTTTCGATGATGTGGCAAAAGAAGTGGGCTGGACTTTTCCCGACACTCTGATGCCGGGCAACTATGACAGTCTTGTGGCCAATTATCCTGCACTGGCCCAACTGGCCAACATTCAGTGCGAGAACTGTCATGGGCCGGGGAGCGAGCACAACGGAGACAAGAGTAAGATCGCGGTTTCCTACGATGCCGGTGTCTGCTCTTACTGCCACTGGGATGAGGAGACCGGGCAAGCGCCTCCCGAGTGGGAAAATTCAAAACACGGCAAGGAACTCGACCCCAGCGAGTATTTCACCGGCAGCACGAAATGTGTGGGGTGCCACACGGCAGAGGGATTCTTCCAACAGAACGTTGACCAGGTCGAGGTGACCGCCGACTACAAAACTCCCCACGGACAGACCTGCGTGGTCTGCCACGATCCGCATGAGCAGACCGTCGAACACCAGCTCCGCGTTGTTTCCGACATGGCCTATCTCGACGCGGATACCGGTGAACCCAAGTACTCCACCACGGGTGAACCGACCCAGGCCTGCACGGTCTGCCATCACTTCCGCCCCGGCAGGGACTTCCCCGGCACGGTGCCTCATCACTCGCACCAGACCGAGATGCTCAACAACGTGGCCGGCTGGATGAATCCAGACAAGACGATGCCCGCCACTAACGCGCACGGTACGCTTATCGCGGAGCGTTGCGTGGTCTGCCACATGGCCGATGGCGTGGGCGAAAAGGCTAACATTGTCGGCGGGCACACGTTCAAGATGCACGCTGTCGCCGATACGATCAACAACCTGTCCGCGGACGTATACCTGACCGAAGCCTGCGTCGGTTGCCACACCGGCATCGGTGAAAATTTCGACATCGACGGTGTGCAGACAAAGGTAACGCTGATGCTCAACGAGCTGTTCGACCGTCTGCCCAAAGCCACCGGCGGCCGCCTGGCCGGCTTCCCGGCTTACGACAGCACGGACTTCAAGGACGGCTACATTAGCGAGGATCAGCTTACGGCCGCTTTCAACTGGTACATCGTGGATTACGACGGCTCGAAGGGTGTGCATAACCCGGGCATGTCCGTGGCCCTGCTGACGGATGCGCTCGAGCGCGTGCCGGCTACCGCTGAATGCGCCAGTTGCGATATCAACGGCGACGGCAAGCTTGGTATTTCCGATGCCGTCAAGCTGATTCTGCTGGGTGCGGAGGACAACACCCAGGCCTGTATCGACCGCAACGGCGATTTCGTCTATGATGTCAGGGATGTGATCAAACTGATCACCGATATCTGGTCCGGAAGCTGTGGCGGCACAATGCTGGCCGGCGTGGGCGGCGTGGAGCTGATCAACTTCCAGATGGAACTGACCGCCGAGCAGATCCAGGCTGTCCAGAGCGTGATTGAGCAGCTTGAGCTGACAAGCGAGCAGGCCGCGGCCTTCCAGGTGGCCCTGTTCGGCGACGGCAGCGGCAGGACCGGTCTGCCGAGGGCTTTCTCGCTCGGCCAGAACGCTCCCAACCCGTTCAACCCCAGCACGACGATCAAGTTCGCAGTGCCGGAGGGTAAGGCCGGCCCGGTCACGTTGAAGGTCTACGACGTGCGCGGCCGTCTGGTCCGCTCCCTGGTTGATGGTTTCAAGGAGGCCGGAGACTACACCGTGTTCTGGGGCGGAATCGACGAGAACGGGCAGAATGTGTCCAGCGGCGTGTATTTTTACCGCATGATCGCCGGAGACTTCACGCAAACCCGCAAGATGGTCATGCTGAAATAATTATTTTTGCCGATTGTAACTGCATTGAAAAAAGGCGGCGGCCCATCGAGGGCCGCCGCCTTTTTCCGCGTATCAATCACCGAACTTCCCTAGGTGTCTTGCGGAGCACGCGCACCGGCGCCGCCCGCCGCCACTCGCTGGAGCACCCCGACAGGGCGGTTTATTCGCTCAGCATGTCGATCACGGCTTTCATCTGCCGCAGGTACTTTTTAAACGCCGCGCGGCCCTCGCTTGTCATCCTGATCACGGTCCTGGGTATTTTGCCCACGTAGCCTTTCTTAATCTCAACCAGCCCGCCGTTTTCCAGTTTGCTCAGGTGCGTGGAAAGGTTGCCTCGGGTCATGCCGGTCTGCTGCTCGAGGAACAGGAAGTCGGCCTCCTCGACCACGTAGAGCTGGGAGAGGAGCATCAGCCGCGCCGGCTCGTGGATTATTTTGCTGATCCGGCCAAGTGCGGAGAGATTATTGCCGGTTTGTTCGTTATTGCCCATCAAACTCATCGCCAGGTTGTGGTTTGTATTTGAAAATGAATCGGACCAGTACAATTGATCCGGCTATCAACTCAAATACGCCATACCATAGCATCCAGATAGCGCGGCCATGAAGAATAGTTTCCGGTGTTTTGACAAGGGACAAATACAAGCCAAGAGCAATTCCAATAACCGCATACATTAGTATCTTGGGATTTTTTGTCCGGACGTAGGTAGGCATTAATCCTGCTCCAGCGGATTGGCCTCCAGCCATAAATGGAGACCACTTGCCCCAATCAGATAATTTAGAAAAATCACCGGTAAAGTAAATCAGCAGGTAGTAGGACAGCAATGCGCATAAAGAGCAGAGCAACCCTAGCCGGACGAAAGGTTTTATGTCAGCTTTTTTAAACCTGGCATAGCCTGTGCGCGGGTAGGTAAAGCGTTTTCTGATTTCTTCCAGCGGTTTGATACTGAATAATATTAAGAGAATAACGATGTAAATCGCAGGAGAGCGCCAATTAGTAATAGTAAGGCCGAGGGCAATCATTGATAGCCCCGTGAATATTTCCAGCAGGCCGTCCTGATCCATATAGCGTATGGACTGACGTTTCAGCTTTTTTTAATCAGGTTGAGACTCCACGGGTGCCTCCAGTATCGATAATAAAGGCGCTAAATGCAAACTAGTTTGTATTACAAACCATATTAACAAAAAAAAGCGGCTAAGCCAATAGACAAAAGAAAAACTGTTAACAGTATCAACAAACGGCCGCGGGTCAACTATTATTCCTCGCTCTCAACTTCGCGTAGCTTAAGATACAGCGCCCCGAGCACTATCAGCAGCATCAGCGTGGCTCCCGCCAGCCACCAGCGACGGGCCTCGTGTGCCTTGAGCAGCCCCAGGGCTTCGGCCATGGAGAGTTTGCCCTGCTCAATGCCGGGTCTGGCCGAGGCGGCCACTGCCGAGTCGCTGAACGTGTGCACCACGGTGCGGGTCTGGATATAGTTCTGGCGCATGCTGCGTAGCTCTAAAGAGAGGTCGGAGGTTTCCATGCCCTTCTGTTCGGCAAGCTCCACCAGCTCACGGGTGGAATGCATCAGGCCGTTCAGGCTGTCCATCGTGACTTTCATCGCCAGGCTTACCGCAAAACCGGGATCATCAGGCTCTTGGGCATGACAGGTTCCGCAGGCCGACTGGTCGCCGGCGGCCAGCATCTCGTCCGTGGGATGGGCGATGCCGTGGTTGCCGTGGCAGGTAACGCAGCCCGGGCTTTCCATCATCTCGAATATCTCAGCGTGGAAGCTCTGACGATAGAGCTGCTGGTTGTTCACGTGGCACATGCCGCACACGGCGGAGATGTCGCTGATCTCAGGTGGAAAAGCTCCGTGGTTGCTGTGGCAGTCGTTGCAGGCCGGTGCGCTTAAATCACCGCGCTCAAGCAGTGGCACACCATGCACACTGGTTGCAAACTGCTCGTACTGGTCGGTGGGAATACCGTAGTCGGCCATGTATTCCTTGTCCGAGTGGCAGTGCGAACAGGTCTTGGGCAGGTTGAGCGGATACACCGGAGAGCCGGGGTCACTGGCGCCGCGGATATCGTGAACACTGTGGCAGCTAATGCACTGGGCCACCTTGGTGTCCCCCTGTTCCAGCAGCATGCCGTGGAGGCTGGTAACATATTTCTCCATCTGGTCCACCGGCAGCGACGGGTTGAACGAGCGCATGTATGTGGCATCACTGTGGCACTTGCTGCAAAGGGCTGGAATATCGGCCGTAGCGGGTTTCCCCTTGAACCCCTGTGCGGGGTCGTCGCGGTCGTGACGGCGCTCGTTGGTGGGGTCTCCGCCGTGACAGTCGTTGCAGAGGATACCGACGCTGTTGTGGATATCGTGCTCGTAGAGCTTGGCGGGCTTGGATAAATTGGGCATCAGCTTGCTGTGGCACTTGATGCAGTTGTTTTCCTGCTGAGCCGCCAGCGGTGCGGCGAGCATCAGGAGGCAGGCGAATACGGCTGCTGTCAACTGCTTGGAACTCATCAGGATCGTCCTTCGGTAGAGCGCAGGCGCGGCTTTAGGATACGGCGTAGCCCACGGCTGTCATGATAACGATAAAGCCCACGATAGCGATACCCATCAGCGTAACCAGCCCGGCTTTTGGCGAATCGGTGCCGCTCCATTTGTCCCAGAGCGGGAGGAAAAACCAGGCCAGAGCACCCAGGTTGAACACTGCCAGTCCCACCAGTTCACCCTCGATCGGTCCGATATGGGCGGGCAGCATCTTGAGCGTCTGGAACATGAACATGAAATACCACTCGGGTTTGATCCCGGCTGGCGCCGGCGCGAACGCGTCGGCCTTGGTGCCCAGCTCCCAGGGGAAAAACACGGCCAGGAAGTTGATTATGGCCAGGGCGAACAGCCAGAACATCATCTCACGCAGCACGAAATTTGGCATGGACGGCATAACCTTCTGCTGCTCAGGCGGCAGGTTTTCCATGCTCATCGGCTTGCTCATGCCCTGACGCTGCAGCAGAAACAGGTGGACCGCAAGCATTATCGTTGTTATCCCGGGCAGGATCGCCACGTGAAGGCCGAAAAACCTGCCCAGCGTGGCGCCGGTGACATCCGCCCCGCCGCGGACGAGCCGGAGGAGGAACTCGCCGATAACCGGTACGCTGCCGGCCATGTCCGTGCCCACCTTGGTGGCGAAAAATGATAGCTAGTTCCAAGGCAGAAGGTAGCCGCTGAACCCGAACGTGAATGTCAGGATCAGCAGTACCATCCCGCTCATCCAGGTCATCTCCCGGGGTTTTCGGTAGCTTTTGAGGAAAAAGACGCTGAACATGTGCACGAATACGCAGAACACCATCAGGTTGGCGCTCCAGGAGTGGATATCGCGCACCAGCCAGCCGAAATTGACCTCGCTCACCAGGAATTTAAGGCTTTCGAAGCTGCTCTCCGGGCCGGGCCGGTAGTAGACGAGCAGCAGGATGCCGGTAACCGCCTGAATCATGAACAGGAAGAGGCTGACGCCGCCGAAATAGTACCATATCGACGCGCTGGAGGCGGGGACTTCCTTATGGCGCAGGAAGCCGATTATACCGTCCACGTCGATCCGCTCGTTAACCCAGCCGTAAAGCTGGTCGTAGCGTTTCTTCAGCGACATCCCTCAGGCCTCCTCTGAGATGAATACTTCGTCGTCCTGCACGTTGACCTTAAGCGCGGTAAGCGGACGCGGAGGCGGACCGCTGACATTGATTCCGTTCAGGTCGTATTTACCGTTATGGCACGCGCACCAGATCACATAGTCCTCAGGAACATACTGGACCGTGCAGTCCAGGTGGGTGCAGATGGCCAGGAACGCCTTGAACTCGCCCTGCTGGTCGCGAACCACCAGAGCCGGACGGCTACCGAACTTGACTATCTTGCTGCTGTTGTTGGCAAACGCTTCAACCTTGCCCGCGCTTACCGCTTCCACGGATACGTCCTGCACTGGCGGGGGAGTGAGGTACTTGAGCACCGGGTAGGTGACAGCGGCCATAAAAGTAGCGGCGCTGCCGCCAAGCAACCAATTGAGGAAGTTTCTGCGTCCGCTTGCGGGACCCGCGGCCATCGGCAGGTTCCTTTCGCTTTGTTGGAGGATTCGCTGTCAGATTCTCTACCGCTAAATATAGCTGAAATGCGACTAAAAGCGCAATAACTTTGTCAAAAACTTTTGTGTTTCGGTATTGACTGCCGGCACTCTTGCGTGTGCGCCGGCACTGTAGCCACGACTACCAGAGCTGTCCGTGACAGGTGAAACAACTCACTTTGGCATCGCCACCCAGGTAGTCGGCTCCGTGACAACCGGCGCAGTAGCCAATACCCATCGTGGCAATACGCGCTCCGTGGAAACTGTCGCTGTCATCGTCCAGCCAGCCGGTGGACGGATGGCCGCTCTGGTCGTCGTGGCAGAGGCTGCAGCTCTTGCCGCTGACTCCGCCGGAGTAATCCTCGCCATGGCAGGCGGCGCACTCGCTCAGTCCGCGGTTCGATGCGTCCAGGCCATGGAAATTCTCGCTACTGGAGGTCAGCCAGCCCGTGGCCGGATGACCGCTGGGACCGTCGTGGCAGGTGTAGCAACTCACGTTGGCGTAACCGCCGCTGTAGTCGGCTCCGTGGCAGCCCGCGCAGTACGAGGGGCCGAACCTTGCAAGGCGTGCTCCGTGGAACTTGTCGCTGGTGGTGTCGAACCAGCCGGTGGCCGGGTGTCCGCTTTCGGTGGCGTGGCAAACCTTGCAACTCTGTCCGCTGAGTCCGCCTGTAAAATCCGCGCCGTGGCAGCGGGCGCAGTCCGTGGGTACGCGCTTGCTGGCGGCCAGGCCGTGAAAATTCTCGCTGGCGGCATCGAGCCAGCCCGTGGCCGGGTGCCCGCTGGGACCGTCGTGGCAGGTATAGCAACTCACGTTGGTCTCGCCGCCCGTAAAGTCCGCACCGTGGCAGCCGGCGCAGTAGTTCAGGCTGGTTTCGACCAGACGCCTGGCGTGGAAATCATCGCTGGCGGCGTCGAGCCAGCCGGTGGCCGGGTGCCCGCTGGCGGTGGCATGACACTCGGAGCAGCTTTTGCCGCTCAGCCCGCCGGTAAAATCCGCACCGTGGCAGCGGGCGCAGGCGCTCAGTCCGCGGTTCGACGCGTCAAGGCCGTGGAAGTTGTCGCTGGCGGTGTCCAGCCAGCCGGTGGCCGGGTGGCCGCTGGGGCCGTCGTGGCAGGTATAGCAACTCACGTTGGCCTCGCCGCCCGTAAAGTCCGCACCGTGGCAGCCGGCGCAGTAGTCCAAGCTGGTTTCGATCAGGCGCTCGGCGTGGAAACTCTCGCTGGCGGCGTCGAGCCAGCCCGTGGCCGGATGTCCACTGGGCCCGTCGTGACACTCGAAACAACTCTGTCCGCTGGTGCCGCCGGTGAAATCCTCGCCATGGCAGGTAGCGCATTCGGCCAGGCCGCGCGCGGATGCCTCCAGGCCGTGGAAATTCTCGCTGGCGGGATCAAGCCAGCCCTCGTCCGGGTGCCCGCTGGGCCCGTTGTGGCAGTCGTAGCAGGTAACTGCGGTGTAGCCGCCCTTCAGGTCGGCGCCGTGGCAGGCGGCGCAGTAAGGCTCGCCCCGGCTGTTGTAGCGATCACCGTGGAAGGCGCTGCCGCGCTCGACAAAACCGGTGGCGGGATGGCCGCTCTCACTTGGGTGACAGGCCTTGCAGCTTTGTCCGCTGGTACCGCCGGCAAAATCCTCGCCGTGGCAGCGGGCGCAGTCGTCCAGCCCGCGGTCGGCGGCGGCCAGGCCGTGGAAACTCTCGCTGGCGGCATCAACCCAGCCGGTGGACGGGTGCCCGCTGGGGCCGTTGTGGCACTGGTAGCAGGTGGTGCCGCCGTGCTCCTCGCCCCGGTAGTCCTCGCCGTGGCACTGAGTGCAACTCTGAGGACCCTCGGCGGCAACCGCATTCCCGTGGAAGTTGGCGTTGGTGCGGACAAGGTAACCCTCGGGGTGCCCGCTGGGCCCGTCATGGCACTCGTAGCAACTTTTCCGGCTACTGCCGCCGTCGTATTTTTCGCCGTGGCACTCGGCGCAGGAGATCAAGCCCACCTCGGCGATTTTCAGGCCGTGGAAATCCTCGCTGGTGGATTTCATCCAGTCGGCGGGGTGCACGTTGGTCGCCGGATCGTTCGGGGCCTTGCGCTCGGCGCAGCCTCCGGCCAGCGCAACAGCCAGGGCCAGCAGCAGGGCCGCGGATATGATGCATCGCACTTTCATCGATATTCTCTCAAAAGTTATCGTATTCAACTTTATGTTTACTCGCCGTGGCAGACCGCGCAGACCGGGTCGGCCTCGGTTTCCTCGCCGTGGCAGGACACGCACTGCTCAATATTGGTCCGCGCCTCGATTGCATGACGGCCGCCGGAAGTGCGGCTGGCCCACAGGCCGCGCTGGTGCGAACGGGGATAGACATTTTCCTCGAGGTGGCACTCGGCGCAGAAGCTGCTGCTCTCGTGGCAGGAGGCGCACTCGATGCGACCGGAGCGCACGTCAAGCGGGTGTTTGAACTCGTAGCCCGGCTGGTGCGGACGGTTGCCGAAGAACAGATTGTCTCCCTGGTGGCACTCCATGCACCAACTGCGCTGGTGGCATGCCATGCAGCTCTCCGCGTTGTCGAGCTTGGCGTCATCTCCGTGCTGGCGGAGGCGGATCCATTCGGAGTTGGTGTGGTCGGCGGGGATTTTACCGCGCTCCTCCTGGATCTTGCCGCGTCCCTCGACGTGGCAGGTCGTACACTCATTGGGAGCCCGCATCCCGTTGTGGCAGGTAACGCAAAGGTTCATCCCGGGGCCTGTTCCCATTCCCGGTATATGCGAATCGACCGAACTTGCGGAAGTGGAAACGTCATTGTGGCAGACCTCGCAGGAGATTTCCTGCTTGCCGTGCACCTGGTGGTTGAACAGGGGGATGTAGTCCTCGACCCGCTGGTTGGCGTCCGGGTTATCCATGTCCGAATGGCACAACGTGCAGTTGTCGGTATCCTCTATATCGTGGCACTCACCGCATTTATCCATCGACGGCATCAGGTTGTCCGTGCCCGCGGTGCTTTCGCTCACGCCCTCATGGCAGGTCTGGCACTCCAGCTCCAGGTCTTCCACGTGCAGGTTGTGGGGGAAAATGATCGTAGTCGGGTTACCGGCGGAGGAAGCAGCCACCGCGGCGAACGCCAGGCCCAGAACGATCAGAGCGGCCCCGACAGCGTTTATTTTACGTTTAATGGTTAGCATGGCCGCTGCCTGAACGGTGTCTGAAAGCGCTGCTGAAATTGACATTGAAGTTGATCAGCACGCGCCAGTCCTTGCTGAACAGGTTGTTGTTGACGTCTTCGAACTCGATACCGGCATCCACCACTTCGCTGGGTTTCCAGTGCATGCCGAAAATAGTGCTGAACAGGTAGTCGCGCCCGGACTCGTCGTCCAGCTCGTAAAAGCGAAAACGTGAGTAGTCCAGCGTGCCGAACAGTTCGAACTTGTGATGCGCCAGCGGCAGGCTGCCGCCGAGGGCGAACCCGTCCTCGGCCCCGCCGAATCCGTAGCCCCGGTAGTAGTTGGCCCAGCCGTAGGAGCCGGCGGCGCCGAGCGTGATGTAGCCGCTGTTTTCGTCCTCGGTCATGATTGCGCTATAGCTGGCGTTGAGCGTTACTTCCTCGCTCAGGAAGATATTGAGTCCGCCGCGAAGCTGGTCGTTGCCCTCGAGTTCGAACGTGCGGCTATAGTAGCTCTGATAATACAGGCGTGGCTGATAGTGCTTGTATTCGCCGAAAAAGTTGAAGCGTTTGTGTCCCTGGTAGCGCAGCCTGACCTGGCCCTTCTGGACCTGGTCGGTGAGCATGTTCACGTCCAGGCGGCTGTAGAGCTTGAAGCCGCCCGGCAAGGTGGCGTTGGCGTTGACGCCGATCTCGCGGAAGGCGGTCCGGCCGTAACGGTTCTTCTGATACCAGCCCACGCCGATTGCGAGTTTGCGCGAGGGTTTAATCCGCACGTACAGCCCGCCGGAGCCTGCCTTGTCGTAGCCGCGGGAGACGAACCTGCGGGTGAAGGGGCTCTCCGTGCCGACATAGCCGGTAAACTTGACCTTACCTTTGCCGCCCAACTCCAGCTTGACCCCGTCGAGTGTCATGCTGCCCGGCCCCAGGTGCAGCCACTGACGGCCTAGACTGAGCTTGCTGGCCCTGGTGTCCCATTGCATATAGGCGTTGTACATCCGCCAGTTGGGGTCGGTGGAGTAGTCCACGCTCAGGTCGTTGGAAACGCGCATGTACGTATTGAAGCTGACAGTGTTCTTGTGGCCCACGCCCTTGAGCTTGAGGCGCAGGAACTGGTAGAAGCGGTAGTTCTGGTCGGAATTTGCGCTGTCGCGGGTAAAGCGCTCGTAGCTGTAGAGGCTGGAGCGGGCCTGGCCTGTGTAGAGCAACGTCATCGCCCGTCCGGCCACCGGAAGGGCCATGCAAATTGCTATGGTGAATAGCACCGTTTTGTTGAAGAGCCTGGTCATCGATTCCGTTTGTCAGAAGAAGATGTAATGCCGAACGGGGAAAACGCCCCGGCTGGTAGCGTCATCCAGATTCTAAAGGATTGACAATAATATGTCAATAGTTTTTAAAATTTATTGAATTCAATGACAACATTGAGAATGGTAAGCATTTGCTTATCTGCTTGTCCATGTTGCAGAATTTCGCAATTAAACTTTAATAATATAACGATAAAGCAGATGGAATGAGTGGGAAAAATGAGTATTGTCTGGCTGGAGTACAGGAAGAACCGGGAGCAGTCAACGTAAGGCTGTATAAAGGCAGGTTACACCGAGAGTGAGCTTTTGCGCGCGCGGGTGCTGAAAACCGGCCTCCAGCAGGCATTCGGTCATCTTCTCCGGGGTGAGGAAAGACTGGATAGAGCTGGCCAGATAGCGGTATGCTCCGCTGTCGCCGGAGACGAGTTTGCCGGCCAGCGGCACGGCCAGGCTGAGGTAGGGTTTGTACAGGGCTTTGAGCAGGCGGCTGTGGGGCGGGGCGAACTCCAGGATAGCGGCCATGCCCCCGGGCCTCAGTACGCGGGCTATCTCACGAAGCCCGCTGCCCGGGTCCTCGAAATTCCGTACGCCGAAAGCGACAGACACAAAATCGAAAGACCGGTCCGCGAACGGCAGCAGCAGGCCGTCGGCGCAGCAGGTGTGCGGGGAGTGGCCGGCGCGGGAAAACTTGCGCGCGGCCTCGCGGCACATCGGCCGCGAGAAATCGGCGGCAACCAGTAACTCCAACCCCGGCACCGAGCGGCTCAGCTCCAGGGCCACATCGCCCGTGCCGCAGCACAGGTCCAGCCCGGCGGCGGGCTTGCGCTCCGCCACGGCCCGTCGCAGCGCCCGTCGCCAGGCGCGGTCGCGGCCACCGCTGAGCAAGCGGTTGAGCAGGTCGTAACGGCCGACGATGCGGTCGAACATGTTGCGGACATCCGCTGCACGGGGCATCAGGTTACCTCTCAAAGGGCAACAGGTGGGCGGTTTGGCATTCGCTCATCTCATTAGAAGCTGTTTCATAACTTTGGAATAGGAGTTAGAGCTTTTGGGCTGTTGCCTGGATCTGCGTGGAACAAAATAACGGGCGTAATTATTCGTTCTTTTTGTAACCAAAAAGAAGCAAAAAGTTTTCACCGGGCCGAACTCGCATCCACGCTTAAGGTAAAACAACCGGTTTGTTTAAAAGCTCCTTCAAGCCGCTGCTCCTGTTCAGGGCCTGAATTGCCGCAAGTACGGCGGCAATTGAAGGCGCGCCCGGCTTTCGCGGGTTTTAGCTCTGTCATGGCAATTTCGGCAAAAGAATCCGCTGCCAATTGGTTTGGCTCAGACATGCGGCCCGGTTATTTGCCCCACCGCTCAACCCCAAAAGCACACTTCTGCTACCCGTTTAGTTTATGAAACAGCTTCTATCACAATTAACAGGATTGGCGAGTTGAGCACGACAAAAAACCGGCGACCGGATTTTTTACCATGGCGTAGTTTTTATGCCACTACTGCTTTTTGAGTTCTTCCACCATCGCGGCCATGTTCTCGGCCGGCACGTCGCCGGGGATATCGTGGGCCGGGCTGAACACGTAGCCCCCGCCCGCGCCGATAGTGTCGCAGAGCCAGCGGGTTTTATCGCGCACCTGCTCCGTGTCGGCGCCGGGCAGGGTGCGCTGAGTGCTCATCCCGCCGAAAAAAGAGATCCTGTCGCCGTAGCGGCGCTTGATGTCCAGAATGTCCATCACCTCGGGCTGGAACGGGTTGAACATCTGCACCCCGATCTCGATCAGGTCGTCAAAAATTTCGCTCACATCGCCGCAGGAGTGGATCAGCACGCGCATCCCCGCGTCCTTGCAGGCCTTGTACTCGGCCGCTGCCCTGGGCTTGATAAACTCACGCCACATCTGCGGTCCCATGATCAGTCCGTGCTGCTGACCCCAGTCGTCACCGAACAACATCGCGTCCAGATCGTAACGACCGGTGCCAGCGATAATCTTCAGGTTCCACTCCAGGATCGCATCGAGCAGCTCGTGGACGAACGCGGGGTGCTCCACCATGTCCATCAGCAGGTTTTCCAGCCCGCGCAGGGTCCAGGCCCGTTCGAACAGGGTAAAGCCGAAATCGTTGACCCGGAACAGGTGTGCGTTGCTCCGGCCGAACGTGTCGAACCCCTCCCAGCGTTTCTCCTCCAGCGGGTCGGGGAATTTCAGCTCCTTCAGCGACGGCTGCGGCAGCACCAGCCGGTTGTGGTCCACGTTGCCGATATCCTTGTCGATCGAGCGGTCCCAGATCACCCCGAACTCATCGCGCCAGATATCCCGGCTGAGTTCCTGCCAGGCATCCTCCGCCACGGCCTCGCACTTGGCGAAATGGTTGCCCACCGCCCGGTCCAGATCGTCGGTGCCCAGCAGCGCGGCCAGTTTCTCCCGCGCGGGAATAGTGAACGTGATGTGCCAGGGGGTAATGTCCGGCTGCTCGTGGTTGAGCGCCATCAGTACTCTTTCTCGTGGTGTCATCGCTCGATTCCGCCTCGTTTACCGGTTTATTGGGGATGGTTGCATTTAGCGCCGATTCGTTCAATCCCGATCCGGACCACCGCCGTGCGGCCCAGTATTTTTTCGCCATAGGCCCCCGCCGGTCCGTCGTACTGGCGCATGATCGTATCCAGGGCCGCCTTGCGCTGAGCCGGGTCGTGAACCAGAACAGCCGTGCCCCAGCCGATAACGCTGCTGAAGGCCATGGTCCAGCCGCAGGCGCTTTGCGCGCTTACCACACTCACATCGGCCTCCAGTTCGAAACAGACTTTTGCGCCGGGGGAGAGCATGTCCAGCTTACGGCCCGCGGGCGCGCAGTGGAAATAGAGCGCGTCCCCGTCGTAGCCGAAACTGACCGGTACCAGATACGGCTCGCCCCGGCTGAGAAATGCCAGCCGGCAGACCGTGGCCCGGCGGATTATCCGGTCGATTTCCCGGCGGTCGCTGATTTCTCTTTCGTCCCGGCGCATTTTTTTCCGGCAAAGATGGAGGGGTAAGTGAGTGTTTGTAGTTACGTGAATCTAATTCCCGCCGCGCGCCGATGCAAGCGCGGACGGAGAAAAAAAGAGGCCGCCGGCTATTTCGCCGACCGGCCTCTTTGGCATTTGCGGTGGAGCTGGATTTTTCCCTACCAGGCCAACCTGCCGGGAGCGTGGTCCTGAAGTTCCAGCTCCAGGCGCTCCTGCAGCACCTGGCCCTCCGTGCGAAGGCGGGTGCGGGATTCCAGCCGCAACGGGCCCTCGTTGGCCGCGCTGAACACAGCCGCGCGCGTGTCGAGCCCGGCTCCGGGCAGCGAGGCGCGGTAGACGTAATGGCCCGCCCCGAACCGCCCGGGGCCCAGCAGCTGGGAGAAGAAGTCGTAGCGGCCCGGATAACCGGGGATACCGGGAAAATTGAACAGGCGCAGGTCGATATGACCGCCGTTGACATACGAGGCTGGCATCATGAACTCCAGCTCGGCCCCGCGGTCGTACCACAGCGAGCCGCGCACCAGAGCGATTTCCCAGTCCATTTGGCTTTTTATCCGCTGAATGTTCTCGCTTGCCCGTCCGCTGGCGAACGTGTCCTGGCCGCTGTGACGGTTGCTGATATCCAGCGCCGCGCGCACGGTGAATTTTCTACCGTCCCAGCGGGAATTTTCCCGGGTCACACTCAACTCGAATGTGCCATAATGAGTGATCCGCACCGTGCCGCTGGACACTCCGACCCAGTAGTAGGAGTAGGCGTAGCTGTAGCGCCAGTGCGCGCCCCGGGCCAGCGGGAGCAACTCCAGCGGGTTGAGCGCCGCCTCGGTGATAATATATGCCAGGTTGGTGTTTTGCATACTGCATTCACTTTCCGGGGGATTTTTTATCGTTGCTTACTTTTCATCGTTTCGTACATGTTTATACAAATGGGCTCCTGCAAAAGTTCCGGGCAGGATGTGTGCCAGTGATGGGGAGTCTTATAACGCACTGCCATGTAGTGAGATACGTTGTGAGTATTATGCGGGTATGCGGAAGGGACTTTTAGAAAACGCCAAGAGTGTTACTGAGAGAGCAACACTTACTTTATGTCAGCTATTCCTGTGGTTCACCGGGCGTGTAGTTACGCAGGTAAAGGGAATATCTTGTACCGTCATAGGGACTGGAGTAGGTACAGTATGTATCGTAGATGTCATACTTTTTTAAAACGCCGGTCTTGGAGTCGAAAATTGCGTCGTAACTGTCACAATCCGTGCTTGTATCGCGGATATGAAACGAGAGTGCGGACCCGGGGATATCGGTGTCCATGGGGCCGACTAGAGGCACATTGAAGATGTACATATTCACCGAACTGCGTTCCTCGTATGACTGTGGTGTGATCATCCTGAGTTCGTTGGTTTCATCCCGGTACCAGACCGTATCATTACGTACAGTTAGTCCGAAGTAGTATGTAGTGTCCTGGACGTTGAGGTTGACGTAACTGGTGTCAGAACCCCAAAACTCACTTGGGTAAGATTGGACGTGATACAGGCTGTCTATTTTTAAATTAATTTCAACTCTATAATCTTTGGAGTCCTCACGGTCGTAAGCACGGGTCACTTCAAGGGTCAATATCCCATATTGATAGGTGTGATAATTGCAAAAGCCGCACATGTAAGTGTCAGTAATTTGGTAATGCTGGAGAAAAGAATATTCCCACCTGGCGCCTTCCGCCAGCGGAAACAGCCGGGCATACCGGCTCTGAGTGTCAGGGGGAGTGTTGTTGTCGATTGTCAGGGAACCGTTGCTTACCGCGGTGGGGTTTGTTGGTTCGTTGATTTCGCACCCATTCAGCAACAGGAACAAAACAAGCAGTGCCGTTTTAAATATTCTGGATTCCATTATCTCGCCTTGTTTGAAGTTCATGAACTTACAAACACAAGGCGGATGCCAGCTGGTATGAATAACGTAAAGGATTACAGATAAATGAAATAAGATCTGGATGCGGGAGGGTCAGGTAACATATGTTACTGACGTGGTAACAGCGTTACGCGAGCAGCCACAAGTGGGCGGGGGGTGTTATAGCGCTCGGCTCCTACCGGTACTCATTTTAAAACGGAGTTGGCAAAAAAAAGGGCGACTCATGCGTCGCCCCTACGGTATTCTCTGCAATTGCTTAGCTGATCCTCGTCCCCGGCGGCAGGTCGCGCTCCGGGTCGACAGTGGTCAGGCCCAGGGCTTCGCTCCCGCCCTCGCCGGCCACCGCCGCCAGCACCATGCCCTGGCTCTCGATCCCCATCACCTTGCGCGGGGCCAGGTTGGCCACCATCAGCACCTTGCGGCCCACAAGGGCCTCCGGCGCGTACTGGCCCTTGATCCCGGCGCAGACAGTGCGCTCGCCCAGCTCGCCCACATCCAGCGTGAGTTTTAACAATTTTTTGCTCTTGGGCACTTCCTGCGCGTCTTTAACCAGCGCCACCCGGATGTCCAGCTTGAGAAAATCATCGAATGCAATCTCCGGAGTTTTTGCCGGTTCTTCCTTTTGCGGCTGCTGATTGTCCTTATAGGTGGCTTCCTGGTCCGCGATAGCCTCGTCGTCGATCTTGGGAAAGAGCACCTCCACCGGGCCGATCTTGTGCCCCTCCGGTATTTTTGCTGAATAGTCCTGGCTCCACGGATGGTCTTCCCATTTTTCGCTCAGGCCGAGTTGTTTCCAGATCTTGACCGCCGAGAACGGCATGATCGGGAACATCGCCACGCTCATCGCGTAGGCAGCGTGGGCGCAGATATTGAGCGTGGTGGCGCAGTCGGCCAGGTCGCTTTTGCGAGACTTCCAGGGCGCCTTGTCATTGAAATATTTATTACAAAACCTTGAAAACTCACCAAAAACATTTGCAGCAGCACGAAATCTGAACGTATCAAAAAACATTCCTACATCGTCTGAAATTCCTTCTTTCGAGAGCCAAACCATCATTTTGCGGTCCAGCTCTCCGAGCGTGCTCCGCGCAGGTACTTTCCCGTCAAAATAGCGGTTAATAAAAGTCAGGGTTCTGTTAATAAAATTCCCGACCGTATCCGCCAGCTCGTTGTTATTGTGGGCCTGGAACTCGCGAATGTTGAAATCCGTGTCGCGGTTCTCGGGCATGTTGCTGCACAGGTAGTAGCGCAGCGGGTCCGGCTCGAACCGGTCGAGGTAGTCGTGCAGCCAGACCGCGAAATTACGACTGGTGCTGAACTTGAGGCCCTCGAGGTTCAGGTACTCGTTGGCCGGCACGTTCTCGGGCAGCACGTAGTGGCCGTATGCCATCAGCGTGGCCGGGAACATCAGGACGTGGAAGAAGATGTTGTCCTTGCCGATAAAGTGCACCAGCCGGGTATTTTTCTGATCCCACCAGTATTTTTTCCATAGCTCCGGGTCGCCCTGCTGCTCGGCCCACTCGCGGGTGCTGGATATGTAGCCGATAGTGGCGTCGAACCACACGTAGAGCACCTTGCCCTCGTACCCAGGCAGCGGCACGGGGATACCCCAACTCAGGTCGCGGGTGACTGCCCGTTCTTTCAGGCCGTCCTTGAACATCCCGCGGCAGAAATTGAGCACGTTCTCTTTCCAGTATTTTTTGTCCGGTTTTGACAGCCATTTTTCCAGACGGGGCTGGAGCTTGTCAAGCTTGAGATACAGGTGCTCGGTCTCGCGGACAACCGGAGTGCTGCCGGAGAGCTTGCTGCGCGGGGTTTTAAGCTCCAGCGGGTCGATAGGCTTGCCGCATTTTTCGCACTGATCGCCACTGCACTGATCGTACCCGCAGAAGTTGCAGGTGCCTTCCACGTAACGGTCCGGCAGGAAGCGCTCCAACTGCTCGTCGTAAAGCTGCCTCTGTGTGCGGGCGGTCATCAGGCCCTGCTCGTGGAGCCTGAGGAATATATCCTGGCTGGTCTGGTGATGGATCGGCAGGCTGGTGCGGCTGAAGTGGTCGAAACTTATCCCCGCGCGCTCGAAAGTATCCCTGATGTGGGGATACCACTTGTCGACAACCTGCTGGGGCGTGATACCCTGCCTGTCGGCGCTGATCGTGATCGGTACCCCGTGCTCGTCGGTGCCGCCCACGTAGAGCACGTCGTGGCCGCACAGGCGGCAGAAGCGGACGAAAATATCCGCGGGCAGGTAGGCCCCGGCCAGGTGGCCCAGATGGATCGGCCCGTTGGCGTAGGGCAGGGCGCTGGTTACAAGTACTTTTTTCTTTTTCATTACGTATGGTTCCCGGCTACTGGGGAAAAAATCGCCGCGGTTTTTTTATCCGGCAACCCTGAATAAAAAACCGCGGCGTAAGATAATTGGCAAAATTAATTACATGCCTGTCGCTGCTTTGAGGGCGTCCACCCTGTCGGTGCGCTCCCAGGTGAACGACTCCTCGGTGCGGCCGAAATGGCCGTAGGCCGCGGTGGGCTCGTAGATCGGCCGCAGCAGATCCAACGAGCTGATAATCCCGGCGGGCTTGAGGTTGAATACCTCTCGGATAGCCGCGGAGATTTTCTCCACCGGTACGGCGGCGCCCCCGGCCTGCACGTAGACACTCACCGGCTCCGCCACGCCGATCGCGTAGGCGAGCTCTACCTCGCAGACAGCGGCCAAACCGGCGGCCACCACGTTCTTGGCCACATAGCGGGCCATGTATGCGGCGCTGCGGTCCACCTTGGAGGGGTCCTTGCCGCTGAACGCGCCGCCGCCGTGACGGCCCATGCCACCGTAGGTGTCCACGATGATCTTGCGGCCGGTCAGACCGGCGTCGGCCTTGGGGCCGCCCTCGCAGAAAGCGCCGGTGGGATTGATATAGACCTGGTGGCTCTCCACGTTATCTTTTTCCGCGTGCAGTTCTTTCTCGCTCACCAGACCCGTGGGCGCCAGGACCGGGATCACCACCTGCTCGAGGATGTCGGTGCGAAGGTCGGCCAGTTTGTAGTCGCGGGCGTGATGGCTGGAGACGACCACGTTACGGATCGCCACCGGCTTGCCGTTCTCGTACTCCACGCTCACCTGGGTTTTGCCGTCGGGGTAGAGCTTGGGCAGGATGCCGCTCTTGCGCACCCCGGTAAGACGGCGCGCGAGTTTGTGGGCCAGGAAAATCGGCACGGGCATCAACTCGCAGCCGCCGTCCAGGGAGTCGCCCTCGCTGGTGGCGTAGCCGAACATCATCCCCTGGTCGCCGGCGCCCTGTTCCTTGAACAGCCCTGTGCCGTCAACACCCTGGCTGATATCGCCGCTCTGGGGTTTCAGCCGAACGTCCACATGCACCTCGTCGGCGTGGAAGCCGATCCCCTCGGCCGTGTAACCGATTTTGCGGATGGCCTGGCGGGCCACTTGCTCGAAGTCGATGTTTTCGATGCATTTCCGGCTGACCTCGCCGGTGACCACGACCAGGCCCTCGGTGGTCAGGGCCTCGCAGGCGACCCTGTTGGCGGGATCGAGACCCTTCGCCACGTCCAGAACGCTATCGCTTATCTTGTCACAGACCTTGTCCGGGTGTCCCTCGGTTACCGACTCGGAGGTGAAGATATATTTGTTCGCCATCTCTGTGGTTCCTTCCGATCCCGTGCTTTACGGTTGTATGTAAGGTTCCCGCCGATGAGAACCGGTTTTTTGTAAAATTGGCATAAAAACTAAAAACTAAAAGCTCTTATGGTAAAAGGCAACAGTTAGCCCGCATTATTCATAAAAAATATCGCCTCATTTCGATAACTTTTGGCAATGAAGCGAGTTAACACGGAGTTGCTTTGTCCTGCGAAGACGGGTTTTATTTTTTTACCAAAAAAACAAACCGGCGATATTTTTACCTTCGGCTCGCCTGCTTTGTCCGATTAGCTGCGTCATCAGTGGATTGCGGTACGGCAGTACAGCGGCGCCACTGCTTTCTTGCTTCTGCTAACAAATCAGGCTTCGTTAATAATCCGGGTTAGTTGCCCGTTTTTCCGCCGGGGGGCGGGGATCATTCGCCGATTTCGAAAACGGAAGGTAAATTATCCCTGTCCAGCTCCGGACGGTTCAGCCCGGCGGCGGAGAGGGAGTCAAGAAACAAGTGGCTCGCCTGATGGCGGCGCAGGATGCTGGCCGGGGTGTCCGGGCCCACCGGTTCGTTCAGGGTGCGGGCCACCGCCGTGGCCTTGCGGCTCTCGCCCACCACGCTGACCACCGAGCGGCAGCGCATGATCCGCCCGATACTGATCGTGATCGCCCGGGCCGGGCAGCTCTGCCAACTGTCGAACCAGCCCTCGCCGGCAAGCTGTTGGCGGCTTCTGCGGTCCACATCTATTACGCGGAACGCCAGCGGCTCCTCGAAATCAGCGGGCGGGTCGTTGAGCGCCAGATGGGCCGTCTCGCCGATCCCGGCAAAGCAGACGTCCACCGGCTCGCGCTCCATCAGCGCGGCGTAGCGGCCGCATTCGGCCTCGGGGTCGGCGGCGTTGCCGTCCAGCAGATGGTACTCCCCCGGATGGACCTTGCCGATAAAGCGTTCGTGAAGGTAGCGGTCGAAACTGGCGGGGTGCTCCACCGGCAGACCGATGTAGTCATCGAGGTGGAACATCACGGTTTTATCCCAGGGCACGCCTGCCACCGCGGTCAGTTCTTCCAGGAACACGGCCTGGCTCATGCCTGTGCTGAGGATAATCACCGCCCGGTTCCGGCGGGCCACCGCGTCGCGGATCAGCCCGGCCCCGAACCCGGCGGCGGCGCGGGCCATCTCCCTGTGGGTGTCATATACGTTGACTTTCATAAATTGATAGCGCCCTCTGAAAGTAATGATTTCGATCTGCATTGAAAGGCAAGCGCGGCAATCATAATAAAAAAAACGCCGGCAGGGAAGAGTCCCGGCGTTTTTTTTTCGGCTCCGGCTGAACGGTTAGTTTTAAAAATGCAGTTTCAGTCCTCCGCTGAAATCGATAACCGAGAGGCTTTCCTCCGTGTTGATCCAGTTATAGCGCACCTTGCCCGTTAGCGAGTACTTTTCGCTCATTCTGAATTCGATCCCGCCGCCGAGCTGAACGCCGAACTCGTTGGCGCCGGCCCTGTCGCCGAAATTGACCAGTGCATAGCGCCGGCTGCTGCCTTCGGGGTACAACCCTTGACACCGCGAGCCCTGTCTGGTAGGATTTTTACAGTACGGAGTACCAGGACTGAATACCCCCAAATAGTGATTCTCACATAATTCTCAGTCAGGAGCTTCCCATGCGGAAAGACAAAAGTAAAGACAACGGTACAATCTCCCGCCGCCGGATGATTACTACCGCTTTGGCCGGAACCGGGGCGCTGGGTTTGGGCGCGATCAGCGCCTGCCAGGCCAGGCCGGGCGACAGCGCCGCCGCCGCGCAGGGCGAGTCCTCCGCCGGGTGTGCGGTTGTCAAGCCGACCCACAACATGAAACTCTCGCTGGCCGCTTACTCGATGCGCCAGGCGTTTGGCGCGGGCACAATCGACCTGTTCGATTTTATCGACTGGTGCGCCGAGCTGGACCTGCAGGGCACCGAACTGACTTCCTATTACTTCCCCGAGGAATTTGACAACGCATACCTGCACAAGCTCAAACTGCGCGCCTTCAGGCAGGGGGTTTCCATCAGCGGCACGGCGATAGCCAACGATTTCTGCCTGAAGCCGGGCAGCGAGGAGCGCGCGCGCGACCTGGCGCATGTGAAGCAGTGGATCGACTACGCCGCCGAGATGGACGCGCCGCACATCCGCATTTTCGCCGGTAAGGCTCCCAAGAATGTGGAACTGGACAAGGCTCTGGACTGGGTGGCCGAGGGGATCAATGAAAGCCTGGAATACGCCGCTAAACGCGGCGTGGTGCTGGGGCTGGAAAACCACGGCGGTGTGACCGCACGGGCCAAGGACCATCTGGCGATCTGTGACCGGGTGGGCAAGCATCCCAATTTCGGGATCAACCTCGACAGCGGCAACTACCACACCGACTGCTACGAGGAACTGGCGATGGCCGCTCCGCGCGCCGTGAACGTGCAGATCAAGGTCAGGATCAGCGATAACGACGGCAACCGGCTCGATACCGACATGGCGCGCGTCCGCGACATTCTGGTCGCCGCAAATTACAAGGGCTGGGTGGCGCTGGAGTACGAGGAGAAAGAAGACCCGAAAGTGGCTATTCCGCGCTATCTGGAGCAGATGAAGAAAGTCTACCTGGGTGTCTGACCGCGTCGGGGCAAGATTGTCATCGGGGTGGTAATCGCAAAAGAGGAGGGGGCCGGAAAGCCCCCTCCTCTTTTTAGTGGCAAATTTATGAAGCCCGGGTCGGCAACAGGGGAATAATCACAGTCGCTTCTTCGCGCACTTAAGCGTTGTCCTGCCCGCCATCCCCATCATCCAGTTCCCATGGATCAAGCATTTTGTTCATAAACATCTCCACCTTGGTCAACTGCTCGCCCTCGCTGGAACTGACGAACGTGAACGCCTTACCCGCTGCTCCCATCCGGCCCGTGCGGCCCACACGATGCACGTAGTCCTCGGGGTTGTCCGGGATGTCGTAGTTGATCACGTGGCTGATACCGGTAATATCAAGTCCCCGCGCCGCCACGTCGGTGGCGATCAGGTGTTCGATCTTACCGGTGCGGAAGTCGTCCATGATCCGTTCGCGCCTGTTCTGGCTCAGGTCGCTGTGAATGCAGCGGGCCTTAAACCCCTGCTTGCCCAGCTTGAGCGCCACCGCGTCGCTCATCCGCTTGGTATTGGCGAACACGATCGACTGGGTGGGGTTTTGCTGGTGCAGCAGCTTGACAAGCGTGCTGAGCTTGCGGTTGCGCTCGACCGCGATATAGCGCTGCCAGATCGAGTCGACAGTGATCTCGTCCTTGCTCACGTAGAGCTGGACCGGGTTGTCCATGAACCGGCTGGCCAGGTCTTCCACCGCCCCGTCCATCGTAGCCGAAAGCAGCATGATCTGGCGTTTTGCCGGGCAGGCCCTGATGATCTTGATGATATCCTCGCGGAAGCCGATATCGAACATCCTGTCGGCCTCGTCCAGCACCAGCGCGTTGAGTTTCGAGAGATCGATATTACGATTGGAGATATGATCCAGCAGGCGTCCGGGCGTGCCCACCACGATCTGCCCGGGTGATGTCCTGAGTTCCTCGATCTCGTCTTTGACCGAGGTGCCCCCGTAGACGCTCATCACCTTGAAGTTGAAATCGCGGCTGAAACGGCGGGCCTCCCAGCTAACCTGGCGGCAAAGCTCGCGGGTGGGTACCACGATCAGCGCCTGCACGGCGTTCAGGTCATGGTCCAGCCGCTGAAAAAGAGGCATCACGAACGCCACGGTTTTGCCCGTGCCGGTCTTGGCCTGGCCCAGGATGTCCCGGCCCTCGATTCCGGCCGGAATAACCTCGCGCTGGATATCCGTGGGTGTGCGGAAGCGGTTGCGTGCCAGGGCCATCACTATCTCGTCGTTCAGGCCCAGCGCACGGAACTCGTTGTTGATAAAGGCCTCGCTGTCGCGGTCCAGATCCAGCAACTCTGGGAATTCTATCCGCTGGGCGGCCCCTCCCAAGTCACCGCGTTTTGTGCCGCTGCTGCGTTTTTTGCTTCTGGGGGCGGGTCTTCTGCGGCCATCTCTCTTGCCCGTAGAACTTTTTGAACTTTCCGGTTTCTGCTGCCGTTCACCGGTCGTTTGCCCGCTGTCCTGACGGGCGTCGTCCGCACCGGCCGTCAGGCTGCGCCATCCGCGTCCGCGGCTTCTTCTGCGGCGGCTCCTGTTGGCGTCGCTGTCTTTATCCTGACCTGCTTCCGTGGAACTGGGAGCACCTGCCGGGGGCCTTTCCGTGCTCGAAGCGCCGTCGGGCTGTCCGCGGCGTCCGCCATCGGCAGCGCCATCGCGCCGAGGCCGTCTTCTTCCGCCCCGTCCCCTCCGGCTGCCGCCGCCACTGCTTTCGCCGCTTGCGGCGCCGCGCCCATCGGATTTGCCCCGTCGGCCCGCCGGGCGTTCTTTGCCGCCGTCCTTGCGGCTGTCTGCTTTTTTCTCGCTGCTCCCGCTGAAAAGCCCTTTCAATCGCTGGTAAATCTTCAAACCTTGCACTCCTCAATCGACCGTTCTGAAAAACATGTTCCTGCACGCTGCTATTCAACGCTCGGAAATTACCCACAAAAAATATAATATAATAAATTAAGTGGTTTTCGCACAGGTTATCCTTTCCCGCGCAAAACCGGTGCCGCCGCGAGCCGGTTGACACCCGGGGCGTAAGTCTGTAGATTGTTCTTTTTCAACCAGATACACTAATTCAGCAAAACGCTGCGGGACGAAATGTACGTACTGAAAGCCGAAAACATCAGCCACGACTACGGGGTCCGGCCGCTGTTCGAGGGCCTGGAGTTTAAGCTGGACGAGAGCGAGAAAGTGGGCCTGGTGGGGGCCAACGGCTCTGGCAAGTCCACGCTGGCGAAAATTCTGGCCGGACTGGAACGCCCGCTGGAGGGCGAGGTGAACCTCCCCAGGGCGGCTGTCAGCGCCTACCTGGCCCAGGAACCCTCATTCGTGCCGGGCACCACCATTTGCGAGGCGCTCGAAGAAGGCCTGGCGGGGCTGACCGAGCTGAAAACGCGCTACGAGGAAGTTACTCATCGGCTGGAGGGCGGTCTTCCGCCTGCCGAGCGTAACGCTCTGGCCGCCACCCAGCAGCGGCTGCACGAGATGCTCACCACCGCCGGGGCCTGGGACATCCGGCCCCTGATCGCGGAGATGGCCACCAGGCTGCGGCTGCCGGAGCTCGGCGAGCTGGTGGACAACCAGAGCGGCGGCACTGTCAAGCGGGTGGCCCTGGGACGAGTGCTGCTGGCTGAGCCGAAGCTGCTGTTCCTCGATGAGCCGACCAACCATCTGGACACCGCCACGATCGACTGGCTGGAGAACCGGCTGAAATCGTTCCGGGGGGCGCTGCTGATGATTACCCACGACCGCTACTTTCTGGAAGCGGTGGTGGGCCGGATTGTGGAAATCTCCTGCGGGCGGCTCAAAAGCTATCCGGGCAATTACAGCAGCTTCCTGTCCGCAAAGCAAAAAGAACGGGAGCTGGCGAGCAAAGCCGACGAGAAGCGCGCGAAGCTGCTGGCAAAGGAGATCGAGTGGCTCAAGGCGGGAGTGAAAGCCCGCACCCACAAGAACAAGGCCCGTGTGGAGCGGATCAGCAAACTCTCCAGGGTGCGTGGCACGAAAAAGGACAAGCCGGTGGAACTGCTGTTCGACCCCGAGAAGCGGCTGGGCCGGACTATCCTGAAAGCACACCGGTTGCACAAGTCGTTTGACAGCCGCGAGGTGGTCCGCGACTTCTCGCTGGAGCTGCTCGGCGGTGAGCGGATCGGGATAATCGGGCCCAACGGCTGCGGCAAGACCACGCTGATCAGGATGCTGGTGGGCTTGCTCGAGCCCGACAGCGGGCACGTTCACGAGGGAGTCAATACCCGGATCGCTTATTTCGATCAGAACCGCGAGCAACTGGACCCGGCCGAGACTGTCTGGGACACGGTGGTCCCCGGCGGAGACCACGTGCTGGTTTCAAGCAAACGCCTGCACAAGAAGGCGTTTCTGGAGAGTTTTTTGTTTCCGCCCGCCATGCACCGGTTTCGCGTGGAGTTGCTCTCGGGCGGCGAGCGCAACCGTCTGCTGCTGGCCCGGATGATGCTGGCCGGGGCCAACGTGCTGGTGCTCGATGAGCCCACCAACGACCTCGATCTGCAAACACTGGAGGTGCTGGAGGAGCAACTTCGTCAGTTCACCGGCTCGCTGATCATGGTCACCCACGACCGCTATTTTCTGGACAGGGTCTGCGAGGAACTCTACACGTTCGAGCCCGACGGCTCGATCCGTCACTGCCCCGGCAACTACAGTTTTTACTGTCAGCGCAAGCAGGCCGAGCGGGAGAGCGAGCGGGAGCAGCGTGAATCGGAGCGCCCGCCTGAGCAGCAGCAGGATCAGCCGCCCAAAAAACAAGCCCTGCATTATCTGGAAAAGAAAGAACTTGATACTATCGAAGAGCGGATTCTGGAGGCCGAGCAGGAAGTAGAGGCAGCGCACGGGGCCATGAGCGACAAAAAAATCGCGGCGGACTCCCATGCGCTGGGCCAGGCGTATGAACGTGTCGGCGAAGCCGAGCGCAAAGTGGAGCAGCTTTACACGCGCTGGGACGAGTTGGAGCGCAAGCGGGCGGGGGAGGAGGGAATACGCTAATAATAAATGCGTATATTACGATAAAGATAGATGTAACGCAAAAAACAAGAAATATATTATGTGATAAAATTCAATAGAAAAATAGTTCAGGTCAAACGATTGATTTCTATTTGAATACCGGTGAATAAACCATCCAGTACACATTGTTGTAAAATAAATGGCAAATCGCTTACATGACTTGGTGATTTACCCTCCAAATCTTTCGCGAGGTATCTAGCCAAAGAAGGAATAGATTGCCCCCTTAATTCAAGGTGCATATGATTATGTCTGTACAATCTAATTCGTTCTAAAGGGGCGTTGAAATAATACGTTCAACGCCCGCAAATGAAACATTTTGCGCTGTTGGTTGTCAAGGGCAAAGCAAGCCGTTTCTTTTGCCGGTCCTGTTACCTATGCTATATCAGGCAGTTGCATCGCTCACGCCATTTTGG
>JAJRTS010000053.1 GCA_024278175.1 Gemmatimonadales bacterium
CGAACTCTGTGCGTTTTGTGCGTTATATCAATATTCACCTATGTTTTTAGTTCTTTATTTTATATTCTCAAGAACGATAAAAACCCCTAATGCTGAGATGGCAAGCATCAGGGGATTTTTTTATCAACCTGCCCAGTGTTGATTTTTTTTGGGGAATAAAAGCGGGGGAAAGGAAAAACGATGGAGAGGACTAGCGTGGTTCTCTAGAAGCTGTTTCATAACCTTATTATAGGACAACCCCCGCCTGCTGCGCAGGCACCCCCTTTGCTAAGGGGGAATTGTCCGATCCCAGGCTTTTTTGCACAGAGAACGGGGTTACACGGTTTTAGTCCCCCTTAAGAAAGGGGAAACAGGGGGTTGTGTTTTAAAGGGTTACCCGGCAACAGGCAAAAGTCAAAATAAAACTCCGGTCATGAAACAGCTTCTAAACAATTGTCCTCTTGATTCTCCTTCGAAGGACCGTTTCTTCCCTCGTAGGGGCGAGGCATGCCTCGCCCGCAAAGAATACGGCAGGTGCGCAGCTTGATGGGCGAACACAAGGTTCGCCCCTACGATATTTTATGAACAACGGAAGTCTTTCCGTACCATTCTCAGGATTTTTTTGCCCTTTCAAAAAGACAAAACTTTCGAGAAACACTATACAGGTGTACCGGAGAATATTTTCCAGGATCAGCGGACAAAAAGCCAGCCAAAGAAGAAGAAACAAACTCAGATAGATTTTTTCCGCATAGGCAGTTCACCCGCGCGGCCCAGGCCGAACTTGAACATCACGGGGCCGCCCACCTGAAAAAGCGCTATCGAGCCGATAACCACGCTTTTGAACGTATCTCCCCAGCCGGGGAAATTCTCGGCGACAATCACCGCGATACCCAGGGTAATCCCGGCCTGGGCCAGGAAACCCATCCAGATATTGCCGCGCACATCTCTCTGTTCACCGGCCACACGCGCGCCCAGCCAGGTACCAAACCAGGTGAACGCCAGCCGCGAGGCGGTGAGCACCAGCACCAGCAGCCAGACGTCGGCCAGCACCGAGAAATCGATTCCCGCCCCGGCGATAGCGAAAAAAAGCACGTAAAGCGGCAGGGAGCCTTTTTCGACAGCCTCGATAAAGCTGTGGCCGCGCCCGGAAAGGTTATTGACCGCCAGGCCCGCGCTCATGCAGACCAGCAGGGCATGCAGGCTCATCGCGTTGCTGGCCACCGCCACCAGGTAGCTCAGCGCGACAACGAACACCGGCAGCTCGGTGCCGATATATTTCATGTAGCCGATAATCATCAACCCCAGGGCGACCCCGAACGCGATCGACCCGCCGATTTCCCAGCTCAGTTCGGCGGCGATATTGTGGCCGTGCCCGGCCTGGGAAGGATCGAACAACTGGGAGACCAGCCCGAACGTGAGGGCGAACGCGACAATCACCATGATGTCCTTGAGGATCGTGATGCCCAGGGTCAACTCGGTCATCCGCCCCCTGGCCCCGCTCTCGACAATCACCGCCACGGTGGAGCTGGGGCTGTTGGCGATAGACGTAATGGCGAACAAAGCCCCCACGGCCATCAGTCCGGCGGCGCCCAGCGGGAACTCTACCGGAAAAAAACTCAGCGCCCAGGCCATCAGTACAAAAACACTGGCGAAAGTGATTGTCATCTGCCCGGCAACGATCATTGCGAACGACTTGAGACTGCGTGCGATTCGCCGCAGGTTCACCTCGCCGCCGGCCGTGAGTGCGATCAGGGTAAGGGCGAAAGAGTTGATCAGCTCCAGGTCGGTCACCGCCCGGCGGTCCAGCACGCCCAGCAGCGAGGGCCCCATCACGATTCCAGCCGCCAGGTAGCCGGTGATCCCCGGCAAACCGATCCGGTTACCGAGCTTGCCGCAGACAAAACCGACCAGCAGCAGGAACCCCAGCGTCATCGACAACGGAAAAGCGCCGCCGCCGAACCGGGAGAGGTAGAACATCAGCGCCATCAGCAGCGCCAGCGCGGTCAGGCCGAACAGTCTGCTCACGCTCCGGCCCCTTTCCCGCACCCGCTACTATCGCGCTTCTCCAGGGCAATCCTTGCACCGTGGGCCGCCAGAGCCTCGGTCAGCACCAGGCCGGCCAGCACGATCGTCATCGCATCGGCCGCGCCGTACTTTCCGAAGAGCAACTGGTGGTTGGCCAGCAGGGCGACACACATCCCGCCCTGGCCGATCAGCGCCAGGCCGCCGCGCGCTCCCGCGCCCTCCATGTCCCGGCCCACCAGCGGGGAGCAGACCATGGCGGCTATCAGCTTGGCGCCTACTCTGGCCGCGATAAAGAGAGCCAGACACAGCGCCACGGGCGCCATCTCCCGGACCCCTATCGGCTCCCACCACGCACCGACTATCACCAGCAGGATCACCAGAATCGGACGCTCGCGCACGGCCAGCACGCGGAACACCCGCTCACCGGTGTCCTTGAGGCTGTTGCCCACCAGCATCCCCATCACCATGCAGATCATCAGGCTGGAAAGCCGAAGGTAGGCAGCGATTCCGCCGGCCAGGATGGCGAAGGCGATAATCATCATCGCCAGCTCGTTCTCCGTGTGCCGGTGCCGGGCGTAGGAGTAAAACGTGAATCCCATCACCACGCCGATCAGGATACTGGCCAGCAGCCACTCCAGCGCGGGTGCCAGTCCGCCGCCGCCCGGGTGGAACCAGCCCGCCGCCACACCCAGAATAACGACGGGCAACACGGGGTCGAGACTGGCGGAGTAGTTGGCCAGGCGGGCGAACCGCTTGCGCAGCCGGCTCGATTCCGACGCCGCCAGGACAGGCTCGGCCGGACTCGAAGCCGCTCCCGTCACTACCACCAGCAGCAGGGCGGCCCAGAACCGCGCGCCCTCCCAGCCGAAAAGGCTGCTGAACGCGGCGCTCATCACCAGCGCGATCACGGCAACGGTAACGATTGCCTGCACAGCGGTCGCCGCGGCCCAGCTGGGGGGGAACTGACGCAGGCCACGGCGGCTGAACTGCAAACCAAACAGCAACCCCGCCCAGCCCAGGGCCAGCTCCAGCAACGGCTCGAGGTTCACCAGCAACCGGCCCTCGAGCAGACCCAACCCGTGCTGTCCCAAGGCGATACCGATCACCAGGCAGGCCACCGTGTGCAGCCTCAGCAAGCGGGCGGCGCTCTTTGTGCGCCTGCGCTGGATCAGCCGCCCGCCGGCCAGGGCGATAAAGGCCAGCAGGAGAAACAACAGCACTGTGCGGGTGGACTCGGGCATGAGAATGATTGCCTTCTGCTATGGAGCGTGTGGTAAAACTAATGTTAATGCTCTGATCGTGTTTGTGGCAAGCCGTGAGGCGCTTGAATTGAATCTCCCTGAATCACTTTCCTCAAAAGGAGACTTTGGGAATCACACCCGTTACCCTCCTTTAACCAGTGGGAGCAGGTCGGATTTTTATTTATTTATACCTGGCTACTATAACAGCTTGTTCCACATCGAGTTGCAAGAAATTCTTTCGATGAAACCATCCGGTCTCGGTTAAGCTTTGTAAGGAATTAAGATAGATTCGGTTGGAAAAATCAGTCGCGGCTGAGGAACCCTCTGGCATCGACAATCGGCAGGGCGAACAGGATGCCGATCCCCGGATCGTCGAGGCTGCCGCAGACGTCCTCGATCAGTTCGAACGCCTTCTCGTAGGTCCCGCGGTCCGGGAGCACGGACATGATCGTTTTGTTGTGGGGCCGGCCCCCTGCCAGCACCCCGCGCAGACCGGCGAAAATGGGGATGTCGTAGGCCAGAATCCGGCCCATGCCCATGCTGTCGATTATGGTGGCGCCGCTGATGCCGATTTCGAGAAAACCGCTGAGGATCTCTTCCAGATACTCCTCACGGTTGAGCACGAAAACCATCAGCAACTGACCGTTATCCCGCGTGTTTGTCATCTTCCCCGGCCAGTATTTCAATGATTTCCCGGGCCGTGGCGGCCTGTTTGATCTCCTGAATGAAATCGGAGTGCTGAACCAGGCGGCTGATCCGTGCCAGGGTTTTGAGATGGGTAGCGCTGGCCGCGGGCGGCCCGACCAGCAGAAAAACGAAATAGACCGGCTCACGATCGAGCGAATCGAAATCCGCCCCGGCCGGAATCCGGGCCAACGCGATAGTCTGGCTCTTGACTTCCTCGCAGACCGTGTGCGGCACGGCGATCCCGTGGCCGATCCCGGTGGTCATGATCTTTTCCCTTTCGAGCAGGCTGTCCAGCAGCTTGCCCGGATCGCCGATCCGGCCGCCCTCGGCCAGCATTTCCACCATCCGGCCCAGCACCAGCTCCTTGTCCGTTACGTCCAGGTCCGCCGCGACACAACTGGGGCAGACGAAATCCATCAGCTTCATTTGCCGCCCTTTCTGGTGAAGAATAATAAACTTATTTTACGGCTTCAACGCTCCCACTTGCTCCAATCGATTTCCACCGATTGCCACTCGCCGATCCGGCGGTCCAGGGCTCTTTTGACCGAATCGAGGTCAGCCCCGATCTCCTCGGGCTGGTTGGCGTAGTCGAACGTGACACCCTCCAGGCGGCGAAGGTGGTAGTCGGTTTTGAACTGGCTGAACTTGAGTCCATGGGCGGTGGAGATAACCACAACCTTGTCGCTGGGCCTGATCTTGCCCTGGCGCAGCAGCTTGAAAGTAACCGCCAGGGCCACGCCCGTGTGCGGGCAGTTGTAGAGGCCGGTCAGGTCGGCCAGGGCGCTGGCGTTGGCCAGCTCGTCCTCGGTGGCCTGCTCCACTATCCCGTTGAACCGCCTCAGCGCGGCCACCGCTTTGTTGAAACTGACCGGGTTGCCGATCTGGATTGCGCTGGCCAGGGTTTTTCCCGCTTCCACGGGCTTGAATTCCTCGAATCCCTTGAGATAGCTCAGGTAGAGCGGGTTGGCCCTGGCCGCCTGGGCGCAGACAATGCGCGGCCGCTTGCTGATCAACCCCAGCTCCAGCATCATCTCGAACCCCTTGCCCAGCGCGCTCACATTGCCCAGATTGCCCCCCGGGATTACCACCACGTCGGGCACGTTCCAGTCGAACTGCTGGACGATCTCGATGGAGACCGTTTTCTGGCCCTCGATCCGCAGAGAGTTCATCGAGTTGGCCAGATAGATCCAGTTCTCCTTGGTCAGTTCCTTGACCACCGCCATGCACCCGTCGAAATCCGTGTCCAGGCAGAGCGTGATCGAGCCGTTGGAAATCGGCTGGATGAGCTGGGCCGCGCTGATCTTGCCCGCCGGCAGCAGCACCACCGAGGGTATCCCGGCCGCGGCGCAGTAGGAGGCCAGCGCGGCGGAAGTATCTCCGGTGGAGGCGCAGGCCACAGCGCGGATACCCGAGCCCTCGGAAATCATCTGCTTGACCATGCTCACCAGCACGGTCATTCCCAGGTCCTTGAAACTGCCGGTGTGGCTGTTGCCGCAGAGCTTGATCCAGAGGTCCTCCAGGCCGATTATTTTCCCCAGCCGCTCGGCCCAGAACAGGTTGGAGTCGCCCTCGTACATGCTGACAACGTTCTTATCGTCCACCGCCGGGCAGATCCATTCCTTCTTGCCCCACACCGCGCTGCCATAGGGCCAACTGGAGCTTTTGTAGCGGCCGGAGAACAACTCGCGCCACCAGGGGCCGTCGTGCTCAGCCAGCGCGCCCATGTCGTGAGAGACTTCCAGCAGGCTGTCGCACTTTTTGCAGCGGTAGATTACCGTGCTGATCGGGTACTTTTCCCCGCACTCCGGGTCGATACATTGAAACCAGCATTTATAGCTCATCTCTCTTTACCGTCACTGTTGATTGTCCCGAATATTCAGCCAATAAATGTATGCACAACTCCGTCGGCGCTCTCGCAGCGGGCACCCTTCACCCGGGCAGCGCGGCAACCTGGTAATCCAAATTGCTCCGGCGCGAAAGCCGTTTAAGGCCAATCACTTGAGCGCATCACCAAGTACAGGCAAGTTCATCGAAAATTAATCAGAGAGGCGGGCTTAAGTCAATAGAAACCTAATTTAAGAGGGGGCGTTCAACACCCTCGAATGAAATTTTTTCCTGATTGGCCGGGGCGGGTCGCCCAAGGGCAAGACAAGGGCGTGCCTTTTAAGGACTTCCGCTATTTGTATTTTCCAGGCGGCTGGTTGCTCCCGCCAAATTTCGGCCGGTATAATCAGAAACGGTCCTTGACAGCCCTTATTCCCATACTTTCGTTATTTTTCAACACGTGTTATTTAAGCACCAGCAGGAGGGTACTGATCAGGAAGCAAAGCAGGAACAGGTTGAAGTAGAAAAAATACCAGTGGTGGGAACTCAACTCGAAACGCACCACGGCATCCTCGCGCCCCCCGGATGCCGGGCTGCTGTTGCCGGAGGCTGTGTATTCATGCTCCAGGCCGGCGATTATCCTGTCGGCCACACCCATGTCCACCCGCTCGATCATCTCCAGCGCCATCCGGCGGCGGCGGACGATATTCTGCAGGCGCTTGATTCTCTGAACCTGCTCCTGTTCGCCGGAGTCGCCCGCTCGCGAGGGATGGGTGACAGAGGAGTGGTCGTAGAGGCACCTCATGATCTCGAGCCGCTCCAACAGCATCTTGCGCTTGCTCCCGTTGGCGATTCCGCTCTCGATTTCCCGCTCGCAGACCTGGGTGAACTTACGGATACGCCAGTGCACCTGTTCGTCGTCCAGCTCCCGCATCCGGGTCTCTTCGATCAGGTCGTCCACCTGTGTCGCAATCCTGCTCATCACGCTCATCCCACTTGAAATCAGTAACCGTTATCCACAACCGCCAAAGCTGCGGATTATGCCGGGAGATTTTATTATATGCAAGCCGGGCCGCACTGTCAAGCCACGCCGGGGGCGGTTGTAATTACGGATCGATCTTCATTGATAAAACAGCCCGGCGCAATTAAAGTAAATACTGGCTGCCGCAGCACCGCCGCCGACCAGCGATACCTGCCGATCAGTGCAGTGCGAACCTTAGCGAAGAACGTATGCCATGGGCGCAAAGCTGAAATTCATTCTCGGTCTGCACTGCCACCAGCCCGTGGGCAATTTAGATCACGTTTTCCGTCACGGAATGGACGTCAGCTATCGCCCGTTTCTGGAAACGGCCGAACGCTTTCCCGCGCTGAAGATTGTGCTGCATTACAGCGGCCCCCTCCTTGAATGGATATCGGAGCACGACCCGGAGTTCTTTAACCTCGTAAGACGCCTCGTCGGGCGGGGCCAGGCGGAAATCGCCGGGGGCGGGCACAACGAGCCGGTCCTGCCGGTGGTGCCCCGCCGCGACGCCGTGGGACAGATCCGGCACATGAGCCGCTACATCAAGCGCCATTTCGGGGTAGCCGTGCGCGGAGGATGGCTCACGGAGCGAATCTGGGAGCCGCATATACCCGGGCTGCTGGGTGAGGCGGACCTGGAGTACACTACCGTGGACGACTACCATTTCCTGGCGGCGGGGTTCGACCCCGAACAACTGCGGGGCTACTACCTGAGCGAAGACCAGGGGCGCAGCGTGGCGATTTTCCCGATCAGCCAGCAGTTGCGCTACCTGATCCCGTTCCACGAGGTGGACGAGGTGATCGGCTTCCTGCGCCGCAAGGCGAATGAACTCCCCGGTGGTTCCGTGCTGACCCTGGCCGACGACGGCGAGAAATTCGGCATGTGGCCCGGCACCCATGACTGGGTTTATAAACGCAAGTGGCTGGAGACTTTCTTTACGGCTCTTACGGAGAATTCCCACTGGCTGGAGACCACCACTTTCAGCCGCGTACTCGACAGCGCGGCTGCCAGCGGACGGGTCTACCTGCCCGCATCGAGCTACATGGAGATGGGCGGCTGGTCGCTGCCTGCGCCGGCGGGCGAGAAGTTCCAACGCCTGCAGGCCCGGCTGGAGCGCCAGGGAAAGCTGGAGGATTTTTTTCCCTTTCTGCGCGGCGGCTTCTGGCGCAATTTCCTGATCAAGTACCCGGAGTCCGGCTGGATGCACGGCCGGATGTGGCAGGTGTCGGACCACCTGGCGGCCACGCTGAAACCGGAGGCCTACAGCCGGGCCCAGCCCCCGGCGGCGCTTGTGCACCTCTGGCGCGGCCAGACCAACTGCGCCTACTGGCACGGCATTTTCGGCGGACTCTACCTGCCCCACCTTCGCAAGGCCATCTTCAGCAACCTGATCCGCGCCGAGAAACTGGCCCTGCGGATGACCGGCGGCCCGGCCCTTCGCGCCCAGCGCACCGACGTGGACCACGACGGCCAGCAGGAGATCGTACTGGCCAACCGCAAGCTGAACCTGATTGTCAAACCCTCGGACGGCGGCATAATCGCCGAGCTGGACTCGCTGGCGGCGGAGTTCAACCTGACCGACACCCTGGCCCGCAGGCCCGAGGCCTACCACTGGAAAATGATCGAGGGAGCGGATGAGGAGCACGGCGAACACGGCCATGCCAGTATCCACGAGCGCCGTTTCGAGGACAAGGTGGCCGCGGAGGATCTGATCTACGACCCCTGGAGCCGACGGATGCTGCGCCTGCACTTCTTTGCCGCCGAACCCGCCGGAGCCGAAGCCCTCGCGCGTATGGAAGTGGAGGATACGGGTGATTTCGCCTGCGGGGCCTGGCAAACGTCCGGCCCCCGCCGGAGCGCGGACAAGCTGTCGCTGGTGCTCGTGCGCCGGGGCCGCGTTCGCCTGGCCGATGGCTCCACGGCCGGTCTGGAGGCCCGCAAGCGAATCGCCATCGAGCGCGATTCAGGGAACATTGCCGTAGAGTGCGGCGTAAAAAATATATCGGGACGGAGGCTTCACACTTTTATCGGCGTCAGTTTCAACCTGACCGTACTGGGCCCGGCCGACCCCGCCGTGGGCCTGCTGAGCGCGGACGGCCACCGGCTGAGCCTGAGCGAACCCTGCCGGCTGCGCGGCTGCCGGAAATTTACGGTTTATAACCGCCGCGACCGCTGGGAACTGGCGTTCACACTGCGAAAAACGCCGCTGGCCCTCTACCAGTACCCGGTCCACACGTTGAGCCAGAGCGAGAGTGGAGTGGACCACACCTACCAGGCCACCTGCCTGATCCCGGTCTGGCCGCTGGCCTTAAAGCCCGGAGGGAAAGCCGTGTTTGCTCTCGATCTGACGCTTTCCGGCTGAACTGCTTGTCCGAAGGCCCATACGGCTTATTGACATCCCGCCCCGTAACCGTGTAGAATGATAAATGGAGCCGCGTTATTAAGGGCCGTCGAACGCTTTTTCAGACGGTCCTGAAATTAAATTGATTGCCTTTTGCGCCGCCCAAGGACATCTGAATCAGCCTTTGACAGCCAGGCCCCCATGGCGGCCGTTTTTCTCAATACGCGTTATTAAGCTCTTAATCTTGCTGATTGCATTGATCATCTCTCTCGTCCGTGTAGCCACCCCGTGGGGAGGCAGGAGGTCCGATGGCAGAGTTCAGACATGATCCGGGGCACCGCAGATGGGTTATCGTTTCCACCGACCGGCAGAGGGGCCCGGGGGACTACAATATCCCGGCGCGGCCCTACGACGAGGGTGTCTGCCCGTTCTGTGAGCGCCAGGAAGGACGGACTCCCGCTGAGATCTACGCCGTGCGCGGGGGGACCCCTCCCGACAAGCCGGGCTGGAAGCTGAGGGTCTTCCCCAACAAATACCCCATGCTCGCAACTGACGAGAGCGAAATTCAGCGCGGCGCGATGGGAGTTTACGACTGGATCAACGGAGTGGGCGCCCACGAGATTATTGTCGAACACCCCCAGCACTACGTGCTGTTCCATCAGTTCGGGGTTGACCATCTGACCGAGGTGATCCGCGCCTGGCGCCTGCGGTTGAACGCGCTCAAGGAGGACGGCCGCTTCCGTTATATTATGATTTTTAAAAACCACGGGGAGTCCGCCGGGGCCAGTATCAACCATCAGCACTCGCAACTGCTGGCCATGCCGGTGATCCCCAGGATTGCCGCGATGGCCCTGTCAACCGCGCGGGAGCATTTCCATACCAAGGAACGCTGCCTGTTCTGCGACCTGCTGGACCAGGAACTGGCCGACGGGAGCAGGATCGTGGCGAAAAACGAACATTTCGCCTGCTATATTCCCTATGCATCGCGTTTCCCGTTTGAGATGGCGATCCTGCCTGTCGCGCACAGCCACGATTTTGCGGCACTGGGCGATGAACTGCTGCGCCCTGCCGCCGAGATAATCGATCAGGCCATGCGCAGGCTTGCCGCCCTGTTCGGCGACCTGCCGTTCAACCTGACAATCCACACCGGGCCCAACACCGGAAAGAGTCCCAGGCGTGCCGGCTACTGGTCCTCGCTCAAGTACGACTGGCACTGGCAGATCGAGATCATCCCGCGGCTGGCCGCCACCCACGGTTTCGAGTGGAGCACCGGGCTTTATATCAATCCCACGCCCCCGGAAAAAGCGGCCGAATGCCTTCGCCAGGTGAAAATCTGAACCTGACAGCGGCGGATGCACAAAGGAAGTCCGGTTCCATTTTTCGATCAATTCAGTGGATTTACACCCATTGGATACTTAAAATTAGGATTGGGTATAAACGGAGAGCTTTCAACCATCTCCTAACTCCAAAGGAGCGAGCATTGGCTAACGGGTACTTTTCCTTCGTCCTGCATTCCCATCTTCCGTATGTCATTTCCCACGGTCAGTGGCCCCACGGGATGGACTGGCTCAACGAGGCGGCGGCCGAAACCTATCTGCCGCTGGTGGAAACGTTTCGTAAAACCGCCGCCCGGGTCCGCGGACGAATCGGTGTCACTATCGGTATCACCCCGATTCTTGCCGAACAGTTGGCCGACGACAGATTCAAGCATTCGTTCGTCGAGTACCTGGACATCAAAATTTCCGCGGCCGGGGAAAACAGGGAGCAGTTCGAGCAGGTGGGCGATGAGCACAAGGCCGGCCTGGCGACAATGTGGCGCGATTTCTACCGGCACCAGCAGCGGCTGTTCACCGACGAGCTGGGGGGCGACATTATCGGCGCGCTGCGCAGGCTCCAGGACGATGAAGTTATCGAGATTATCACCTGCGCCGCCACCCACGGATACCTTCCCCTGCTGGGCCGGGACGAGTGCGTGCGCGCCCAGCTTAAGCTGGGCGCGGACACCTACCGCAGGCATTTCGGCACCAGCCCCGCGGGCACCTGGCTGCCGGAGTGCGCCTACCGCCCCTCCTACGAGTGGGTCAGCCCGCTGGCGGAGGAGGGCTACGGACCGAGCGAACCGGTGCGGCGCAAGGGCGTGGAGCAACTTGTGGGCGAAGCGGGGATCAAGTACTTCATAATTGACAGCCACCTGCTCAAGGGCGGCCGCCCGATCGGCGTCTATATCGACCGTTTCGAAGCGCTGCAAAAACTGTGGCAGCAGTTCGAGCAGACTTACACCCCCCGCGCCGAAAGCGAGCAATACAGCCCCTACCTGCCCTACCTGGTCGGCGATACGAGCCATCAGGACCCGGTGGCCTTCTTTACCCGCGACCCGGCCAGCGGCCTGCAGGTCTGGAGTGGTGAGCACGGGTATCCGGGCGACGGGATGTTTCTCGATTTTCACAAGAAGCACTTCCCCGGCGGTCATCGCTACTGGCGGGTCACCTCCGCCGACGCCGACCTGGCCGACAAGCTGGAATACGAGCCGGGGCGGGTCGATGAGATCCTGGAGAGCCAGAGCAGCCATTTTGTCGAGTTGCTGGCCGGAATCCTGGCCGGGCATAAAAACGACGCGGGCGGCGAGGGCATGATCACCGCCCCCTACGACACGGAGTTGTTCGGACACTGGTGGTTCGAGGGGCCGCGCTGGCTGGAGAAAGTGCTGGCCGGGCTCGGCGGCAACTCCGGCGTTACGCCCACCACCTGCGCCGACTTCCTGGAGCGCACCAATCCGGCCGAGGTTGTCGGGCTGCCCGAGGGGAGCTGGGGCGAGGGCGGGTTCCACTACATCTGGCTCAACGACTGGAACCGCTGGACCTGGCGGCATATCTACCAGTGCGAGGACCGCATGTGCCAGGTCGCCCGCGACCTTACACAAAAAAGCAGTGAGCCCAGCCACCGCGTGGCCTGCCAACTGGGCCGGGAACTGCTGCTGCTCGAGAGCAGCGACTGGCAGTTTTTGATCAGCACCTGGAGCGCCCGCGATTACGCCGAGGCGCGCGTGGCCCTTCATGCGGAGAATTTCGAGCGGCTTTACACGATGTTCGGCCACCTGGAGCGCGATGGCTCCTCCTCTGACGCGGACTGGAAATTTCTGGAGCATTGCGAACAAAGCGATAAAGTGTTCAAGGAGCTCGAACCATCGCTATGGTTACCCTGATAAAAGACAAGGAAACCCTGCTGCGGCTGGTGCTGCAGACCAGCAGTGAAGCGCTGGTTCTGCTGGACCCGGCCGGCACTATCCTCGGGGCCAGCCTCAAGCTGACCGAACTGCTCAATACCGACTGGCAACATCTGGCCGGCAAGCCTTTTACCCATGTGGCCCCGACAGAGCTCAACGCGGCCAGGCTCTGCCCTCCCCTGCCGGGGAAACGACGCCTGACGGTTGTGGACAGCGCCGGTTCCCGAATACACTCGCTATGGGAGTTCATGCCCTGGAGCGCCGGGACCGGTTCGGCGGACGAAACCCTGACGGCCGCCTACATGAAACATTGGTACGGCGGACCCGAGAGCGGCCGCGACAGCTTTCTCGACGAAGCCGTGCACGAGTTCCTGACCGACAGCCTGCCGCTGGGCGTGATGGTTACCGACCGCTCCGGCAAGGTTGTGCTCTACAATAATTGCCAGGAACGGATCACGGGCATCCCCGCCGATCAGGTGCTGGGCTCGACACTGTTCTCCGGCTACGCTTCCCACGCTCCCGACGAGATCAAGCGCAAGTTCTGGCAGGCGCTTAAAGAACCGGTGGATATGAGCCTGCACGAGTTCGACTACACCGACCGCCAGGGAGTCACCCGCCGTTTCCGGGGCAGAATCAGCTCGTTGATCGGCCCGGACGGGGTGATCCACGGGGCCGTACAGACCCTGGAAGATGTGTCCCGGCCCGCCCAGCTCCAGCAGGAAATCGACCGTACGCGCGGCTTCCTGACCCGTCTGCTGGAAACCACGCCCAACCCGATATTCACCACCGACATGCGGGGCAGGCTCACTTTCAGCAACAAGGCCGCCGACGAGATGCTCTCTCTTCATGAGCAGACCGCGCAAGGCCCGGTGACGGCCGGAGATATTTTCCTGGGCGGCGAACGGGAGGCCGGGCAGATTATCCAATACCTGGCCGAGCGCCAGGGCTCGGTGGAGAACTACGAAACCTATATCAACTGCGGCAACAACACCGAGGTCCCGGCCAGCCTGGCCATGAGCTACCTTTACGATCAGGACGGCAACCCCGAGGGCGTGATCTCGATTGTGCAGATCCTGGCCCGTGAGCGCAAACTGGAAAGCGAAATCCAGCGTAACGAACACTACCTGGCCACTTTTATCCAGAACAGTCCCGACGCCGTGATCGTACTGGACGAGCAGGCCAGGGTCAAGACCTGGAACCAGGGCGCGGCTAATATGTTCAGCCGCACCAGGGAAGAGATGGTCGGCCAGACGTTGGATGGCCTGGTGCCTCCCGAGGAACAGGCAATCGACACCAGCCGGCTGGGGCGGGTGGAGTTCAACTCCGACGGTAAGCTCAAACATTACACCACCGAGCTGGTCAACGCCAGGGGAGAACGGCTGGTGGTCGAGGCGACCAGCACCGAGTTGAGCGAACGGTTCAACGGGGTCAGCGGCCGGCTGATCATTTTCCGCGACGTGACCCTTCGCAACCGCCTGGAGGAAATCCTCAAGGAAAATCTTGCCGAGCTCTCGCGGATCAATGAGATCAGCGAGGCCCTGCTCACGAGCAAGGACCTGGACGAAACCCTGGGCATCATCCTGATCGGGGTCACCGCCAGCCAGGGCCTGGGGTTCAACCGGGCTTTCCTGCTGCTGATCGACCACGAGGACCAGGTGCTGGCCGGTAAGCTGGCTATCGGACCCAGCGACGCCTCGGAGGCGGGCCGGATCTGGAACGAAATCCACTCCAGGTACAACACTCTGCGTGAGCTGTTCGAGGCCTACAAGCAGAGTGGGCTGGACCGCGACAGCCATGTAAACCGTGTGGTGCGCAATCTGCGTTTCCCGCTCAACGACCGCGACAACCCGCTGATCACGGCCCTGCTCGAAAAAAAATCGCTCAACATCGTAAACGGTGTCAGCATGGGGGTACTTTCCCCCGAACTGGCCGAACAACTCAGCAGCGACACCCTGGCCGTGGTGCCGATAGTCTGCGAGTACCGCAGCGTGGGGCTACTGCTGGCCGACAACATGATCAACCGCCGGCCGATCGACGAGGAAGCGGTGAGCAAACTGCGCATGTTCGCCAACCTGGCCAGCCAGACAATCGAGCGCAGCCGCCTCTACCATAGCCTGGAAGAAAAAATCCAGGCCCTCAACACCACCTACCGCGAATTGAAAGAGAGCCGCGACAAGCTGGTGCGGGCCGAGCGCCTTTCCGCCCTGGGGCAGTTGGCGGCCCACGTGGCCCATGAGATCCGCAACCCGCTGGTCTCTATCGGAGGATTCGCCCGCAACCTTGTGCGCGAGCTGGCCGAGGACGATCCCGCCCGCGAGAAGATCGACGTGATTATCGAGGAGACCGACCGCCTGGAGCGCTACCTTAACGACACGCTGACCTACATGCGTCACAACAATCCGGTTTTTCGCCCCGAGGACCCCAACCGCCTGGTTCACGATACGTTCAAGATGATGGACGCCGAGCTGGAGGAAAGCCGCGTGAAGATCGTGGACCAACTTATGCCGGACCCGCCTGAGGTGGAGCTCGACGCCGACCAGATTCGCCAGGTGCTGCTCAACCTCTTCCGCAACGCCCTGGAGGCGATGCCCGGCGGCGGCACCCTCACTGTCCGCTCCGCTCTGGAGGGCAACGCGTTCATTCTCAGTGTCGCCGACACAGGCGTGGGGATCGGCGAGCAGGAGCGGGACAAGCTGTTTGCCGCGTTTTTTACCACCAAGACTACCGGCAGCGGACTGGGACTGACTATCTGCAGCCAGATAATCCGCAACCACCGTGGCGTTATTTCCGTTGATAGCGAGCATGGGCCGGGAACAGTATTCCATATCACGCTGCCAGTTAACCAGGCTGCTATCAGGGAGGCCGAACATGAAGAAATTGCTGATCGTCGATGACGAAAAAAACCTGAGGATGCTCTACAAGACCGAGTTCGAAGTGGAAGGCTACCTGGTCGATACCGCCCCGGACGCCCAAAAGGCGCTGGGCATGTTCGAGCACGAGCGCTACGACCTGGTGATCCTGGATATCAAGATGCCCGGCATGGACGGGGTGGAGGCGCTGGGCAAGTTCCTGGGGCGCGACAACAAGATTCCGGTGATCATCAACAGCGCCTACGACAGCTACAAGGATAATTTCATGAGTTGGGCCGCCGACAGCTACGTGATCAAAAGCGCGGACCTGACCGAGCTGAAGCAGAAGGTCAAGGAAGCACTGGGCGAGAGCATATTCGAGTTCTGAGAGAGATTTTCGAAAACGGACCGGGAAAAGCGGAGTATAACCGATGAGTGACGCGCTGAGAGACGTACTGACCATTGTGCTGGCCGGCGGCAGGGGCAAGCGGCTTTATCCGCTGACCAAGAACCGTTCCAAACCGGCTGTACCGTTCGGCGGAATTTACCGCATTATCGATTTTACCCTCTCGAACTGCCTCAACAGCGGTCTGCGCCGGATCAAAGTATTGACCCAGTACATGAACTACAGCCTGGACCGCCATCTCAAGGAAGGCTGGGACGTCTTCTGCCGCGACCTGGGCGAGTATATCGACACCGTGCCGCCGCAGCAACAGATGCACGAACGCTGGTACGCGGGCACCGCTGATGCGATTTTTCAAAACCTCTACCTGCTGGAGCAGATCAGGCCACGCTACGTGCTGATTCTCTCCGGCGACCATATTTACAGGATGAACTACGCGGAGATGATCGAGGAGCATCTCAGGCATCGCGCGGAGCTGACAGTGGCCACCGTGGAAGTGGAAATCCCGCTGGCCGCCGGCAAACTTGGCGTGCTGCAGGTGAATCACGAGGGCCGGATCGTGGATTTCGAGGAAAAACCCACCGAGCCCAAACCAAGCCCCACCCGCGATGGCTACGCGCGGGTCAACATGGGTATTTACGTGTTCGACACCGACGTGCTGGTGCGTAACCTGATCGCCGACGCCAGGCAGGACACGTCCCACGATTTCGGCCGCGACGTGATCCCTTCGATGACAAACCGTTACCGCTGCCACAGTTACAATTTCGTCGACGACACCGGCGGGAGCATCCTCTACTGGCGGGATATCGGCACCCTGGAAAATTATTTCGACGCCAGCATGGACCTGCTCAGCCATAAGCCGCGCTTCAACCTCTACGACCCGGACTGGCCCGTGCGAACCTACATGGCCCAGTACCCGCCGGCCAAGATGATCCGTGGAGAACCGGAGAGCGGCGAGAAAACGTTACAGGGTAAGGTGCGCAACAGTATCATCTCGCCGGGCTGCATTATCGACGGGGCCAAGGTGCAAAACTGCGTGCTCTCGCCGGGAGTCTATATCGCTCCCGGCGCGGAGGTGGAAAACTCGATCATCATGCACCGCACCAGGATCGGGGCCAACTGCCGGGTGCACCGCGCCCTGATCGACCAGGACGTGGAAATCGCCCCGGCCCACGCGGTGGGACACGACAGCCTGCGCGACCGCGAGCATTTCATGCTCTCCGAGAGCGGAATCGTACTGGTCCCCAAGGGGTACAGGCTTGAGTGAGGAGCCCGGCTTGCTCCCCACGCGACACTTTATCCTCTCGCACATCCGGGAAATATGTCCGGCTCCCGGCCGCATAATCGACAGGAAAAACCATGCGTCCCCTTTTTGCCTGCTTAGCGCTGATTGCCTTACTCGCGCCCAATCTCAGCGCCGGCGACAAAGTGCTCGAACGCCCCGGCTGGAGCGAGCGGGGAAAAGTGATCTGGGGCGGCAACCTTCACGAGCCGCTGGCCTTTTACCACCGGGAGAACCGCCCGCTGGCCGGCGTGGACGCCAACGCCCTCTGGCTGGACGACTGGTACTCCAAGGTGCGCAGCAGGGAAGTCCTGACAGAACTGGCCAGAACAGGGGCGAACCTGATCTACATCAATTTCGCCAAGGGCGCGGGGGGAGACGAGGAGTTTGAGGACCTGCCCGGCGCGCGGGAGTTGGTAAAGATCTGCCACAGCCTGGGGATCAGGGTGCTGGCCTATATCCAGTTTGCCTCCAAGCACAGCGAGGAATTCCCGGAAGCCGAAAAATGGCGGGCCACAAATCCCGACGGATCGGGCCGGATCTACGGCGACAGATACTACCGGGCAATCATGTGCCCGCTCAGGCCGGGCTATGTCGATTACCTCAAGTCGCTGATCCGCAAGGCTGTAGTGGATTACGAAATCGACGGCGTGTTTCTGGATAACTGCTACTACGACGGCTGCTACGGCGAGTATTGCCAGCGGGCCTTCAGGGATTATGTCCGCCGTCGTTTTCCCGATCCGCTGCGGGAACTGGGGATCGCCAGTCTCGACAACATTCGGATTCCGGTTGTGCGCGGCGATGAGCCGACAGTAACCGACCGCCTGCACCAGGCCTGGCTAAGCTGGCGCGTGGGGATCGTCTCGGGAATCTGCGAGCAGTTGCGCGACTACTGCCGGGAACTGAACCCGGAAGCGGTATTTTCCGGCAACATCATCTACCCCAGGATGAACAACTGGCAGCTGAGAGGCGTGGACGTCTACAACTATATTCGCCTGTTCGATATCGCCTATGCTGAGGGGCACAATTTCCCACGCTGGGAAAACGGGATAGCGGTAAACAACGCACCGCCGATGATCATGGCCAGTGGCGCCGGGTCAAACCTTCTGCCGGGCGTCTGGCTGCCGGGAACTGTTTTGCCCGATACGCCCGCTCAGATCGCCCTCAACCTGGGAGAGTCGCTGGCTTACGGCGGCCACGTGCCGGCCGCCATCTGGGCGCTGCGCATGAAGGGACGCAAGTACGCCGCCAGCGCGGCGGAGCTTTCCGATCCCTATTTCAGCAGGCCGGAAATAAAGGAGCAGTGGACGCGCTACAACAGTTTTCTGCTGGAGCACCAAGAGTTGTACGCCGCATCGAAACTGACAACCTCGCTGGCGGTGTACCACTCGGAGAAATCAATGGCCTACGATTTCGCCACGGCCTACCCCGCCTTTATCAACGCCACCCAGTCGCTGCTGCAGGGCCAGTTGCCCTACGACATCCTGTTCTCGCAGGACCTCGGCAGGCTGGCCGGTTACCAGACCCTGCTCGTCTGCTCCCAGCGCTGCCTGAGCCAAAGTGAGATCGCCGCGTTTGGCGCGTTCGTGGCGCGGGGAGGCACGCTGATAGTCACCGGCGAATCCGGCCTGTTCGACCAGCAGAGGCGGGAGCGGGCGGACTACGGTCTGGCTGAGCTGACCGGGGCCAGTCTCTTTGCCGGCAAGGGAAAAAATGTATTCGTCAAATCCAGCGGGAAGGGCAGGACCGTGTTCTTCCGCGAGGCTGCGGAACTGGCGGGTGTGGCCCCCGGCTCACCGACTGTCCACCGGGCAGTTCCGGCCGCTTTCCAGGCGGTTGTCGATTCGGTCCGCGCCGCGATGGAGGGCACGTATCCTGTATTGGTAGAGGGGCCGCCGAGCCTGGGTTGTTCGTTGTTCCGCACGGCCGACGGGCGGCTGGCGGTGCACCTGCTGAACTACGACAACGGCAATGAGCTAAAAGATATCCGGCTGATATCCGGCGGCGGCGATGTAAAAAATCCGCTGCTGCTCAGCCCCGACGGCCGGGAGTACGAAACATTACAGGCCACCGATGATGGGAAAACGCTGCTGATCCCGCGGCTCAAAACCTACAGCGTCTGCGTGTTTCCGGCTGAGTAAACACAGCCTGGAATTTGAAGGTGGCTTACCGGGAAGTGATATCAGACGGAGCCGCCTTAACTTTTGTTTAGTGCTCCGCTTCCCTGCCCGCCAGGCGCTTCTTCCTGTCTTCAGCAGAGCAGCCCGGCGGCTCACCCTTACCCTCTTTCTCGATAAAATCCTTGAACGCGCAGCCCTCGCTCTGCTCGCAGCAGGCTTTTTTGCCGCTGGCCGTTTTAGAGAGCCTCTTCCAGGCGTACCAGAGCGCCCAGCCCACGATCACGGAGATTATCAGCAACTCGGCCATCGGCTCATCCCCCCAGTCCGGCCAGCAGGCCAAGCTGGTAGACCGCCAGCGTGATAACGTATGCCATGCCTGTAAGAGCGCTCCATTGCAGGGCCGCCCATTTCCAGCTACCGCTCTCCTTGCGGGTCACCGCCAGCGTGGCCATGCACGGCGTACCGATCAGGACGAACAGCAGGATACACACCGCCTGCAACGTGCTGTACTGGCTGTGCAGCCGGGAGCGGAGAGTCTCCGCGCCGCCACCTTCGCCGTCCTCCACCGCGTAGATTATCCCCATCTGGGCCACGAACACCTCCTTGGCCGCGAACGCCCCCACCAGCGCCGTGGCGATTTTCCAGTCCAGGCCCAGCGGCCTGAGCACAATTTCCAGAGCATGGCCCAGGCGGCCCGCCGCCGAGTACTCAAGCTGCTCCTGGTGCTCGGACATCCGCGCACGCTCGAGCATCTGCTTGTACTCCGGCCTGATCTTGTTGTGAAACACGTCGACCGCATCGGCCAGGATACCCGCCGGACGAACGCGCTGGCGCCATCTGGCCAGGTCTATCGTACCGTCGGGGCTGGCATTGGCCTCGCAAAGGGCGCTCATAAAACGTCCGATCCAGACCGAGTCGTAACGGCTTACAGTGGCCAGGTCGGCCGGCTGCACGCCCTCAACTCCCAGGCTGTCGGCCAGGATCGATGCGCCCTCGCTCGAGAGGCCGATCTGCTCGGCCACTTCGCTCACTCCGGCCGCGTATTGCCTGTACGCCCCAGCCGCCAGTTCCTCCCCCGCTCCGCTGAAGTGCTCCAGCCGCGGAAACGTGGACAGCGCCCAGAGCACGATCGAGATCGCCAGGATGATCGTGCCCGCCTTGCGAACGTACTGCTTGGCACGCTCCCACATATGAATAATCACGCTCTTGGCCGTGGGCATGCGGTACGGTGGCAACTCCATCACAAACGGGTCACTCTCGCCGCGGAACATCGTTTTACTCAGCAGCTTGGCGCTGCCGACCGCCAGCAGGATTCCGGTGACATAAATTATCCATAGCACCGGCGCCTGCCAGGTCCGGGGGAAAAACGCGGGAATCATCAGCGCGTAGATCGTCAGGCGCGCCCCGCAGCTCATCAGCGGAGCAATCAGCATGGTCACCAGCCGTTCGCGGCGGCTGTCGAGAATGCGGGTGGCCATGATAGCCGGTATCGTGCAGCCGAACCCGATCAGCAGCGGGATGAAACTCTTGCCGTGCAGACCGATCCGGTGCATCAGACGGTCCATCGTGAACGCGGCCCGCGCCATGTAACCCGTGTCTTCCAGCATCGCGATAGCCAGGAACAGCAGCATGATGTTGGGCAGGAACACGATCACTCCGCCCACCCCGCCGATAATCCCGTTGACAAGCAGCGAGCGCAGCAGCCCCATCGTGTCCGCCGGCCAGAAGGTTGTAATCAGCGTCCCTAATTGACCGATCACCCACTCGATCCCCCCAATCAGCGGATCGCCCAGCGTGAACGTAAAGTAGAAAACACCGTACATCATTACCAGCAGGATCGGGATGCCCAGCGCCTCGTTCATCACAACTTCGTCGATCCTGTCGCTGGTGGTGTGGCGGCTCTCCACCGTGGCGCGCACCGCCTCCTGGCAGGCTCCGGAGATGAAACCGTAGCGACGGTCGGCCATGACCGTGGCGGGGTGCTCACCCAGCAGCTTTTCCAGGCGGCCGGCTTGCTGCCTGGCCTCGATCAGCACTTTCTCGTTCCTGATCTGTCCCATAACTTCCTCATCGCCCTCCAGCAGCTTGACCGCCACCCAGCCCGGCCCGGCAACCCCGGTCATCACTTCCTCGGCTTCCACCAGTTCACGAAGGGCCTGTACGGCCCCGTCGATATCCCGGCCGTACGTGATGCGCCGCGGCTCGTTCCCCCGGCCGTAGTCCGCCACGGCAACGACCGTATCGAGCAGCTCGCTCAGGCCCTTACGTTTGTGCCCCACGGTGGGCACGATCGGCATCCCCAGCAGGCCGGACAATCTCTTGAGGTCGAACACGATCCCCTTGGCCCGGGCCTCATCGCTCATGTTCAGCGCCAGCACTACCGGCACGCCCAGCTCTTTGAGCTGGGTCGCCAGATAGAGGTTGCGCTCGATATTGGTCGAATCGAGCACGTCCACCACCACGTCCGGGCGTTCCTCCAGCAGTACGCGGCGGGTTACCACTTCTTCGAGGGTATAGGGAGTCAGGCTGTAAACACCGGGAAGGTCCACCAGGGTCAGGCGGCGGCCATTGTGGATGGTGTCGCCCTCTTTTTTCTCGACCGTTACGCCGGGGTAGTTGCCCACGCGCTGGTGAAAACCTGTGAGATGATTGAATATGGTGGTTTTACCGGCGTTGGGATTGCCGGTCAGCGCAACCCTGATATTACCCTTCGCTACTGGACTGCCGGCATCTGTCACCATCTGACCCTGCTGTTGAAATAACTCGACCGCCGTGGGCCGCATTAATTTAGACGCATGGGACCGGCTCGGGAAGGCAAACGTCAGGAACGTTGCTTGCTCTGCAAGCTGGAACGTAAATCTCTCTCATTGCCGATGGCACAATCCGGGATCAACAAGTTGCCTCTTCAGCTCGATACCATAATCTTTTCCGACATGCCGCGGCCGATAATCAGGCGCGTACCCTTGACACAGAGCACCACCGGCCCGTCGCCCCTGTTCTTGACCACCTCGAAACACGAGCCCGGTAGCAGACCCATCGCCACCATCCGCTGCTTGAGCCCGTTGCCGCTCTAGACTCTTATCAGCCGGACGCTTTCGCCGGCTTTTATCAGGCTCAACGGCCTGCTGCCTGCTGCATTGCCGTTACTTGCCTTTTTCTCTTCGTCAGCCACTGCCGCATCATCCTTTCGCTAGACTGGACTTGAATTTTTTAATCAACTGCACACCCTGCTCCCCGCTGGAATCGATATACTCCACGAAACCCTGCAGCCGCTCCAGAATCTGGCGCGGCAGGGAATGCTCCATCCGGCACGCGGCGCGCTGGGCCAGCTCTTCATCCACGTCCAGCACGCCCACGAAAAAGCTGTGCAGCGCCTGGTGACGGCGGACTACTTCGGCTGCCAGCCTGCATCCCTCATCGGTAAGCGTAATATCCTGATACGGCCGGTAGTTGACCAGTTTTTTGCGGGAGAGCGCCTGCAGCGCGCCCGTTACCGACGCTCCGCTTACATCGAGACTGCGGGCTATATCGCTGGCCCTAGCCGAATTATAATCGCGCTCAAGATGGTAGATCGCCTCGAGATAGTCTTCGAGACTTGAACTCAGTTTGACTACCGCTTCCATTTCCAAGCCGCCGGATTAATTAATGGCTCGCAAAAAGTTAGGTGAGCTTAAAATTTAGCGTAAACTAACATATATGTCAATAATATTCCTGTGATAACGAATCATTCTCAATTAATATTGCCACTGGCCCTGCCGTCCTTGACAGTCCCCCACGACATGGCTTATTGAATTATAACCGCCGCATGTAAATTTGTGCCGGGAGCCGGAGTGAGCACTCCGAAACTGGCGGAGGGGATAAACAGCAGGATCCGGAGGTAGACAATATTGCTAAGGCATCGTGTACTGTAGCACTAGCGGCGGACAAGCGAATCTTGACCCCGCGCAATCCAGACCGCAGGGGCGGCGCATGAGCCGCCCTGCCGGGAGAACAAAATGTCAGCCTGCCCCTACTGCAACGCGGAAATCGAAAAAGACGCCGCGGCCTGCCCCGCCTGCGGGCGCTACCTGGCCGTGGAAGTGATCGAGCGCCGGGACGAGCCGCAGCAGCGCGATGCCGGTCCCGGCACCCAACGTACGGTCTATCTCAGCCGCAGCGGATGCGGCTGCTGCGGCACCAGGTTTCTGGTCGCTGCATGTATCGCGGGCGGACTTTGGTTCCGGCCGCTGTGGGTAGTGGCCGCGCTGCTGCTGCTGCTGCTGGAGATTTCCGCCTTATTGCGACGGCGGTAAATTCCCCGCCCGTTTATTTATTGACACGCCGGCAGCGGCGGGCTATTAATATTCGTTCGTCCGCCCCTGGGGCGCTGATTACCACGACAAAATAAATACTTTCCGATATACTCAATCGAGGACACCCGCCGATGGTCCAATTTACCGCACTCGACTGGTTCTGGGTTGTAGCCTATATCCTGCTGATGGTGGCCTGCGGCGTGCTGTTCTACCGCCTGGCCTCGCGCAGCGAGAGCGATTTTTTCCTGGCCGGCCGCGGACTGCCGTGGTGGCTGCCCGCCACCTCGGTCTACGCCACCCACACCGCCACGGACACGCCGATCTGGATCGGCGGGGTGGTCTACCGGTTCGGGTTCGCCGGCCTGTGGTACACGTTTTTCGCCGCCTGGTGCGCGATCAGCGCCTTTGTATCCACGCGCATCTTCCGCCGCTCGCTGGCCTTCACCCAGGCCGAATGGCAGAACCTTCGCTACTCCGGCCTGGGCGCGGAAATGCTTCGCGGCTGGCTGGCTGGCTGGCAGGTGTTCATGAACATGTTCATCCTCGGCTGGGTCGGGATCGCGATGGGCAAGGTGTTCCACTTCCTGTTTCCCGCCTACCCGGAGTGGGTGGGGATGATCCTGTTCAGCTCCATCTGTGCGATCTACGTCCTGTTCGCGGGCTTCTGGGGCGTGGTGATGGCTGATTTTCAGCAGGGCATAATCGCATCGGCGCTGATCATTATCGTCTCAATCTGGCAGATCGTGGCCGCGGGCGGCCCGGCCGGAATAGTGGAACGGCTTACCGAGTTGGGCCAGTTGGAAAAACTCAACCCGCTGCATTTTACCGGCATGTGGAGTGGAGACTTTCCGATCGCCTGGTTTGTCACGATGATATTCGTGGCCCTGCTGGGCGGGCTGGGCATGGGCACGGCTATCGACTGGTACGTGGAAAGCCAGCGCATCCAGAGCGCCCGCACGGTGCGCGACGCCTCCTACAGCATCTGGGTCGGCACGTTCCTGACCATGACCCGTAACGCGCTGTGGGCGCTGGCCATTGTGGGCTTTTTCGCCATGTTCCCGGCTATCGAGAATTCGGCCGAATACGAGATGGCCTGGTTCGTGATGGGCTTCCGCGTACTGCCCGCCGGGATGGTGGGCTGCTTTTTCGCGGCGATCCTGGCGATCCATTTCAGCACGATCAGCACCCACCTGAACCTGGGGGCCATGTACTGCACCCGTGACCTGTTCCATCACTATATCAAGCCCAAGGCCACGCAGAAAGAACTGGTCTGGGTGGGACGGATATCCACCGTCTGCCTGCTGGCCGGGTCGTTCTTCTATGGGCTGATGATGGAGTCGATCACCCAATGGCTGATATTCGCCCTCTGGATCATGGCCGCCGGGATCTGGCTGCCATCGATTTTGCAGGTAATCTGGTGGCGCTTCAACAGTTGGGGCTACCTGGCGAGTTGGCTGGCCAATCTGGCGCTGAGCTGGCTGGTGGTCTGGGTGCTGCCCGCCTACGGGGTGATCCCCGAGCTGCTCGACTACCAGCAGTTCTGGGCCCTGCTGGTGCTGGGCGCGATGATTTACCTGCCGGTCACGTTCCTGACCAAACCGGACGACATGAACCATCTGGTGCGCTACTACGTGCGCACCCTGCCGATCGGCTGGTGGGGTCCGGTGCGCCGCGAGGCAGTGCGCCAGGGCCTGATCGACGAGAAAGGCAACTTACCGGGCGTACAGGAGGCCCCGGCAACGAGCTGAAACCCGAAGCGAGGGTGGGGCGATGAAGGAACACCTGAAAGACGCGAAAGCGGAGCTGGGTATTCCCGACTGGAGAAAAAACACCAAGCGTACGGTGCTGTTTTGCGTCTGCTACCTGATTCTGTATCTGCTGTTATCCCATTTGCGGCCGTGGATGTGGATGCAGTCGTTTTTTCCCGGCGCACCTGAGGTCGAGTTGAAATTCTACTGTTTCGTGGGCCTTGGTGTGGTAATATTTGTGCCTGCGGCGATTATTTCGCTGTATAAGATCAAACGCGACAGAGCGCATTCAGAGCAAAAACGCATCGACTATCTTTAAGTATTCTATTCGTGATACACTTGCTTATCAGCAAAGCCCCGGCATTTTGCCGGGGCTTTTTGTTTAAGATAAATCCCCCTCAATCCCCCTTTTTCAAAGGGGGAGGCGGATACCGGATTTTTGTATAAACGCAAAGCCTTTACAACCCCCGCCCACTCCGTGGGCACCCCCTTTGCTAAGGGGGACTGGTTCCTTCTTCTCCCCCCTTAGCAAAGGGGGAAATTTGATTTACGGCAACAGCTAGCCCTTCTTCCCGGCCAGCCGTTCCGCCACGGGCAACGCCAGCAGCAGCGCCCGGGTGATATGGAACGGGTCTTTTACCGGCAGAGCCACCACCTTGCTCTCGGGTTTTCCCCGGCGGTCGCGGATCTGGATCCACTCGCCCACCTGGCGGTCGGGGTTAGGGAACGTGGCCATCGTGTAGTCGTGCACCCTCCAGAGCCACTGCTCCATCCACGGCTGTTCCAGGCGCTCAAACGCCAGCAGCAGGGCGTAGATCGCCTCCGAGTGCGGCCACCACAGCTTGTTCGACCAGTTGGCTCCCAACTTACGCACCATCTCGTGATTTTCCAACTCGGGCGGGACCTTGCCGCGCGGCGGCTCCCCGCTCTTATCCAGGAACTGGGGCAGGCCGCCATACTGCTTGTCCCAGCCCAGTTCCAATGCCCGGCGCACCGTTTCAGCCGCGTCGGCGAACAACTGTTCATCGCCGGTCCGGCCCGCCCAGTGCATCATGAACCACATATCTTCGATAATGTGCCCCGGGTTTACAAAGCGGCCCAGCAGAGTATCTATCGGCTGGTTGTCCGTGCCGATCATCTCGAGGATAACTTTATCATCCGGGCGACGGAACCTGTTCATGATCTCCGCGGCGCTCTCCTTTGCCAGCGCGCGCATCCGGGCCTCCGTGTCCCTTTCTCCGAACTGCGCGGCGATAGCGGCCAACTCCTGGGCGGTCTCCAGGTTAATCATAAAGCTGCCGTGAGTTTTGTAGCCCGGCGGCACGGGATAGGGGTCGGTGCGGTAGTTACCCGACTCAAGCCGGGCGAGCACGTGGTCGAACAGATTAAGGGCGAAATCGTAGGCTTCCCGGCTCCAGGCGGCCGCGGCGTACTCGGCCAGGCCGTAGATCACGAAATAGTCGGCGAAAATGCTCAGGTCGTAGCCCTCACCCCCGGCGGCTCGCCGCGATTTGCCATCCGGGTCCAGCAGCACCGGGCTGCCCCGGCGGTCCAGAATGAACGCGCAGTTACCGCTAGCTAACCGGGAATATTTCATCAGGAAGTCCACGCCCGCCTCCGCGGCTTCCAGCCACTGCCTGGCCTGGCCCGGTTCCACCCTGTCGCGCATCTTACGCAGCAGCCGCGCCAGCATCCAGACGAACCGGCCCTGGCTCCAGGTGAACTTGTGCTCGGCCAGCAGCGTGGCACCATCGTTGCTGAAACAGGTAAAGAACCCACCGTACCGCCAGTCGATTCCCCGTTTCATCCAGAACGGCAGGATATTGCCGAACAACTCATCGCGATACGTCCGCGCCAGCTTCTCGTACGATCTGCCCACTGTAGCCTACGTGTCGATTATCCTTTTGGAAGGGCGCCTGAAATAGAGCTCTCAGCGCCCCCGAATGAAATTTTTTCTCGATTGGCGCGGCCGACATAACGGGAAACGGCTTTTGACAACCTCAATGCCACATTTCACATTTTTGACACACTGTTGGCATATCAGCGGGAAAAGCCCCTCCGGCAAACGGTTTGTTTTAATTAACGGGTAAGTCGCCCGCGCGCAAGATAGCGGTTTTTCCCGGGAACAGAATGGTGGAATTCGGTTAAAAGTAAAGTATCCGTTAAAATCAGCGTTGTTAGAATGCATAAGTGTTTTAAAAAAGCGGAAGCCTCCGGTGATACTGATAGCTTGTAAGATCAAGCGGTCGGACCGGCACACAGCCGTCCGGAATCAACCATCACCAGGAGGCTCCCATGGATACAATCTA
>JAJRTS010000054.1 GCA_024278175.1 Gemmatimonadales bacterium
ATCACGCAGGACATAGTCGATCACTTTGAGCGCCGGCTTGAAGCGATGGACGGTAAGGCCATGGTGGTCTGCATGAGCCGCCGAATCTGTGTTGAGCTCTACGAGGCCATCGCCCGGCTCCGGCCGGACTGGCACCATAGCGACGACGACAAAGGAAGCCTAAAAATAGTGATGACGGGGTCTGCTTCAGACCCTGTGGAGTGGCAACAGCACATCCGCAACAAGGCCAGACGAGAAGAACTTGCCAAGCGATTCAAGGTCGCTGAGGACCCATTCAAGATGGTCATCGTCAGGGACATGTGGCTGACCGGTTTCGATGTTCCCTGCCTGCATACGATGTATATGGACAAGCCCATGCGCGGTCATGGCCTGATGCAGGCCATCGCGCGAGTGAACCGGGTATTCAAGGATAAACCGGGCGGTCTGGTCGTCGACTATCTGGGCCTTGCTCACGAGTTGAAATCCGCGCTCGCGACCTACACCGAGAGTGGGGGCAAGGGCAGGACTGCCGTCGATCAGGAAGAAGCCGTGGCCGTGATGCTGGAGAAATACGAGGTCTGCTGCGGCATCTTCCACGGTTTCGAATGGTCTGCCTGGATTGATGGAGACCCCAAAGAACGCCTGGTGATTCTACCAGCAGCTCAGGAGCATGTTCTTAAACAGGAAGACGGCAAGAATCGGCTGGCCAGGGCGGTGTCGGAGCTTTCTAAGGCTTTCGCCTTGGCTGTACCGCATGAGAAGGCCCTGAAAATTCGCAACGACGTGGCCTTTTTCCAAGCCGTAAAGTCGGTGTTGACCAAGAGTGCCGGGGTGGATCGGCGCAGCCCGGAAGAAATCGATCATGCCATTCGTCAGATCGTATCGAAAGCAGTGGCATCGGATGAAGTTATCGACATTTTCGCTGCTGCCGGGCTCAAGAAGCCGGACATCTCTATCCTATCCGATGAGTTTCTGGCAGAAATTCGAGATTTGCCACAGCGGAATCTGGCCGTTGAGATGCTTCGCAAGCTGCTGGAAGGTGAAATCAAGACGCGTGGAAGAAAGAATATCGTTCAAGCGAGGTCGTTCTCCGAGATGCTCGAGAACTCGATTCGGCGATACCAGAACCGGGCTATCGAAACCGCTCAGGTGATTGAAGAGTTGATCGCTCTCGCCAAGGACCTGCGGGAGGCCGACGCCCGTGGAGAAGAGCTTGGCCTTACAGAAGATGAAATCGCCTTCTACGACGCTCTGGAGGTCAACGATAGTGCTGTGAAGGTTCTTGGGGACGAAACCCTTCGAATTATCGCACAAGAACTCCTTCGTGCGGTGCGGAATAACGTCACCATCGATTGGACCGTCAGAGAGAACGTCCGCGCACAGATGCGTGTGATGGTCAAACGCATTCTTCGGCGATATGGCTATCCACCAGATAAGCAGGCCCGCGCTACGGAGCTTGTTCTGGAACAGGCAACGGTGCTCTGTAAAGAATGGACCGAAAGCTGATCCTGTTTTTGGTCACTTTCCTCAAAGAGCTATTGCAGGAAGCCTCGCGCGGAGTTGTCCGCGCAACGGACAAGGCAACCGTGCAGGTCATCGGGCTGGCCAGTGATGACGGGGTGGTGGCCTCGGTAACGGTGAACGAAATCCCGGCAGCGCTTTCAATACCTGACACCGGAGAGCTTGAACTCCTGCCTGGCAATACTGTTAAGTTCTCCGCTGAGGTGACGCTCGAGCCGGGAAACAATAATCTGCTGCGTATTCCGGAGCAATTCGGCCACCCATTCCGATTTAATTCGGCCACCTGTAAAGCGGAATGGGCTGTCAGCTAACTCGCTACTGTCAGGTCAAGTCTCGTCAACTACAGATTTAAAGCCCTCGACAAATTCGTTCAAAGGCCTGGCGATGCGCCTTGGTCGGACGATACATGGCCATTCGGCCGGCATTCTCCTAGGCCGCCTCAAAAGCACTCTTCAACTCCACGAAATTCGCGTAGCCGGATTTCAGTTTGACCACATCGGAAATCTTTGCCATGTCTATTATTCTCCCTCGCCCATTGCATCTTTGGCCAACCTCAGCATCGCATCCAGAAGTTCTTTCAAATGGGGGCATTTCCCGTACGCCAAGTTGGGATCAAGTTTTGCGAACAGGTCTTTCCCATACACGACTTTTTTGTATCTTCTTCTTGTCTGCCTGCTGTAAACATCATTCAGTCGCTTCGCCGGCGGATTCGTGTTGTTTACCCGCTCGGGAGATCGCGACAACCCCTCAACTTGTGTCCTGACCGAAGCCGGAAAGATGGACGGGTCGGAAAGCAACCAGGCTTCCACTTCGTGGACTGCGAAGAATTGAAAGAACTTGTCTTGCCCGACTTTTTCTTCCAAATGACGCTTTGCCCACTCGTATCGTTCATCCGGCGTATTATTGTCGTCCGGATAAAAGGTGGGGCCATAAAGGTCGAGCAGGGCGATGACGGCTATGACATCCTCTCTTGGCAAATACAGCCCAGCCTTGACCGGCGCATCCTTTACAAGCTCTGCCCATCCTTCAAAACGAACGCTTTGTATTCCCACCCGTTCAGAAAGTTTCGGATCCAACCATCGTTTCAAAAATGAGGGAACGGCCTTATGTTCCGTATGACCTTCCGCAAACAGGACAAACTTCATTCCGCGCCCTCCCTGTCCGCATCAGGGGCGATACCATCTTCTACAAGTCCGCTTTAAAGTTCACCCGAACGGAACAGAGCCCCTAGGGAATACGCCTTTAACCAGCATTCCAACTGTTTTCCTTCCACGTTTTGCAGGTCTGTTTTACCTTCAGCCCATTTGACAACCGTTGTCACCGGCACGACATCCTGAAAAGCATCCAAAAACTGAGGGGAATGCGTCGTCAGAATGACCTGGGTCCGTTCCGATGCATCAACCGCATATTCGGTTACGATCGGCAGCATCGAGGGATGAAGGCCGGTTTCCGGTTCATCAATCGCAATAAGCGGCGCCGGGTTCGGAGAAGCGAGGACGGTAAGCAAAAACAGAAAACGCAACGTTCCGTCAGACAGGTCGGCAGCCGATTGCTCACGACTGAGGGCTTTCCAGCGAACCCTCAACTGGATGCGCTGATCGGCCGCCGGCGGAAACACCAGTTCATCAAAATCATCGCCGAAGGCCGCACGCATCGCCATGTTGATATCGTTCTTGAAATTCCTGTCGCCAGTATACAGCGTATGCAGAACACTGATCAGATTCTGCCCGTCAGGCTCGACCCGTGTTTCATGACGGGCAACGGTCGGCTGGCGTATGGGGGCATCCATGTTGACATGCAGATCATGATAGATGGACCATTCCGCCATATATTTTTGAAAAGGCGGGATGAAACGATTCTGCGTAAACGGCCCCGATGTGAGGCTCAACAAAGATTCTTCTTCAATGACACTCTCTTCAGGCGCAGCGAAACCATGCTCGCGTTCATCAAACACAACCGCTCTTTGGGGATTCCGCTCAAGCCACTTGAACGGCTCGTTGCGTTCTCCTGTTTTGACGCGGTAGTAATTTCCCAGCAGCTCGTGATTAATTCGATACGTGCTTCCTGTGCCTATGCGCCCCATCCCCATTTTGTAGGTGAGGCTGTCCGTTTTAGGATCGCGATCCTTTTCAACCGGCGAGGTATTGACAACGAATTTGATACAGTCCGCCTTGCCGTCCCATACAAGGGGATCCATGCCGCCGGCCCTCTGGATGTACTTGCCAAGTTGTCCCCTAGCCGAAACGGAAATCAGTTCCAGCACGCGCAGGAGATTTGACTTGCCCGAACCGTTTGGGCCGATCAGGACATTCAGGTCGCCGGGGGACCAGGAGACATCTTTCAGGGAGCGGTAACCCTGAATCTTCAAGTTCAGTATTTTAATCATTCATCCCTTTCAAATCGGTGTAGTTGGCGAGACTTAATCTGACAACAGCGAGTTAGCTAAGTGATTCCGGGCCATTCCGCCACCCCATTCCGGTGGCCGGCCGCTTTGAGCGGAATAGGCAACGATAGGATAGTGACTTCCCGCAATGTGTCATGCATATTTTGCACTGTTTTCTTGACAGTGTTTACGGACTACATCAACCCAACGTTCATACCAATGCCAGTGTATTCCAGCTACCCGAATGCCATATCCCTTTCCCTCATTCTTTGCGTCAAGTCTTTTCCAAAGTAAGGTATGATAATGGATTGAAAAATTTGGGAATCCTTCAGCCGTCATCTTCGCTACAATTTGTCCAGGCAAATATTTTGGTTTTTCCATTTCTTTATATACGGCATATTCCTTTTTCAGGGCCTCTGCCATCTGTGAGTCACTTTTAACAAATTCAATAACTCGGTCAGCCTGATCCTTCCTGTTTGCTGTCTTGGGCACAAAAAGTATCCGGTACGCATACTGGGGACTGGCAAATTCTTCTTCGGTTAAATCTGAATCAAAATCGTTTATGTAGCTTTGTATGTTTGAAGGTAATTCAAGATGGTCTTCCAGCAATTCTTTTTGCTCCATACTGATTGTTGAAAATTGCAGACTAAAAGAAAGGTGACTTTCTATGGCATATTTTTCTCCAAATAGTTTTTTGATACAGTTGTTATAATTTAAGCAACATGCCTGAAAACGTGCGCTGAGGATATCATCTATTTTTGTTGTCATCTGGTGCTCAATTTCGTGTCGTAGTCCTACCAGAAACCGTAAATTGTTAGCAGTATTTTTATCTATCGGCGATTTACGCTCATCTAAACACCTTCCAAGTTCCCAATATCTGTAAGCTCCTTTTTTTGTCCGGTCATATCTGTTTCTGGAACCAGATTTTTTATGGTATCTATATTCAATTCCTTTTCCTCTAAAATAAGCATGGAGAAGATACGTCCATGCAATAACCATTAAAACTATATAGCTTTCTGCCTTAAAGGTTATACTGGGACTATTGAATATCTGTACAGCCGCAAGAGCAGCTTCCTTAGACTTTTTCAATAGCTCACTTTTTACAGAACCAATTCTTCTTTTCCGTTTTTTAGGATTATTTGACACCTATGTTGTACTCTTTAGGAGGGGGGGAGGCTCATGTCATGGACTCGTCGGAGAGTGCATCTTTTTCTTGAAATCTAAATAAACCTTCTTCAATCCCGAAAACAAGCCCCAGAGGAACAGCAGGGCAAAGCCCCATTTGAGGCAAATTATAGCGGATAGGACCAGCAACCCGGCACCCTTATACTGCTCATCCACAACACCGAACAGCACAAGAGTAGCAACAATCCAAGCCGCGATTAGGAGTTTAATGACTCGTCGCCAATTCACTTCCTCGCCTCCCTGTATTCCTCAACATACTCTTTCAGCAGACCCGTAATATCATCCAGCCAGCCGCCGTGGTAGAAGCCGATCACCTCCTGGCAGAAACGCCCCAGGACGTGTCGGGGCACGCCGGCGGGGAAGGCTTGGCGCGCTTTTTCGGTACGGGCCCAGCGCATGAGCAGGCCGGCATTCTGATCGTAGCGCCGGGCATCCTGCTCGGGCAGATCGGGGGGCGGATCGGGAATATCAAGCTTGAGCTCGGTGGATTCGTAGTGCGGGTCATCACGGTCGGCCTGGCCTCCGCTTTTGTTCTGTTGTTCCACCAGCTCTAAGAGACGCTCCACATTTTTATCAATGAGGCGTAGGCGGGGATCCTCGATCAGGGCATTACCGACAGCTTTTTCCAGACTCTCCGCAACAGGTTTTTCCCCTTCTTTCTCTTCGAGGTACTTAGGGCCTTCACCACTCCATTTTATAGCCTCGTCGATTAATTCTTCAACGGTTTTATCAAAGTAGTCTGCAAATTTGGCAAGATTTTTATTTTTCCGCTTGCCAATGTTACCCGCCTCAATACTTGAAACGCGCTGATAGGACAATCCTACCTGCTCCCCAAATTCCCTTAGGGTCAAATCGCGAGACTCTCGCAAGTGCTTTAGATAAGCGCCAATTATATGATCTTGGTTTTTCATAAGAAGTAACAATAAAATATTCTTGTGATTTCTCTTGACATTCTTGAGAATTCTCTTATAATGGCTTTAGAATCAGTCTAACATAACAGCTAACGGAGCGTGACAGGCACTTGGCAACGCTCCGGGTTCTATCAACGCTCTTTGAAAAACGCAAGGCAAAAACCGGGACGGGTACGTCTTGATACAAGGGCATTGGCACGCGCCGGGTTCTTGGGGAATTATGAGTTTCCCGTCTCCCGTTTTGAAGCGTCACCTCGTGCGCAATGATCCCTGGCCCGAACCACGTACCCAAGCGTATCTGTGAATTGCACAGGCTCCAGGTATTTGCCACTACCGAGAGCATGGCTTTGTCAAGGTTTGAGCCATTTCCTTTTCCCGGATGAAAACTCCTATCCCTGAGACGGGCTACTCCGCAGTGGCAACTGCGGTATCAAGTCGGGACAGGCACGTAATTTTGCTAATCAGATAGCTCATAGGCGCCTCCCTTGTTGAGGGTTGGAGTTAAAGCGGGGAGCGGCATGCTCCCCCCATTACTAAACGGCACGAATCACTCATAACAGCCAACGGAGCGTGTCATGGGCGCGGTTGTCGGAATAGTCGTAGCAATAATAATCATAGTGGTAGCCTACTTCATCCTCTCCAGCTTGTACTTCCGGTGGGATAGCTACCGGGCCGAATGTTACCGGCTCAAGGCCAGTCACGAAAAAGGAGGCCTCCTGTACAACGAAAGAAAAAGACTGAAGGTGCTGGCGGATGAATACTCCCGACGACTGGAGAGGCTAGACAGTTACCCAACTCAAACTGCCAGAGTCAACTCCCAACGCGGGGCTCAAATGCCCGAGAAAGTCTCAATCGTCCGCACGGGCAACATGTTAAACATCTGGTCGGACAATCCCGAAACGGTGGACAAGCTGTTCGATCTTTTCATCAGGTTGCCCGCCCTTTTCAGGTTGCTCGTCGGCGCAGAATTCGAAGTGTCGAGAAACGACGACGGCCTGGCTATTCGCCGATCAGACGCAGAAGGTGATCAAGTTTCGCATTGATCTCATTCACGATCTTGAATCCTTAAATGGGAAAAACAGAACGAGGCAACAACCACACGCATCAAGACACTGTACCCTCACCATAGGAGGTAAGAATTGAACGCACCAGCAACAGAGAGAGAGAAGACGGGACAATCCACGTCCCTCTACCTGATCAACGACCATCTGGAGGGGCTGGAAAAACTCGCCGTCCAGAGGCGGAAAGACACCGGGCGCAACGTTTCGATCAGCATGCTGGTCAACGAGGCGATCCGCCAGTTCCTGTTGCAATCCACGCCCCCGCAAAGGGGGTGACTTGGGATCAAGCCGAAGGCGTACTGGCCTGAACGCCGTGGCCCAGGGCACAAAAAACCGTTGTCTCTCCGGGCGGGAGAGGGCGGGTCAGGCTGGGTAATGTTCGGATCGCTGGTTCGCTGACAGCAGTGAAAAAAAGTAATCGGATCATTTCAGTATAAGCGTATTCAACGGACTGCGCAAGATGGCGGGGAGAATAGTGGGGTTTCAATCCACGCCCCCGTGAGGGAGGATATAAAAACAGGGAAAGCCGTGAGGTTCCCCGCATGAGAACAAATTGGCTTTCCCTGATTCCAACATCGGCACGGCTGATCCCCACGCACATGGGGAATATGCCGCACTTCCAACACTTCCAACACTTCCAACACTTCCAACACTTCCAACACTTCCAACACTTCCAACACTTCCAACACTTCCAACACTTCCAACACTTCCAACACTTCCAACACTTCCAACACTTCCAACATAGCCACGGGAAGGTGACATGTCAAGCAACAGCCAGGCAGTAGCGACCCAGCCGCCGCAGCAGAAGAAGAAAAACTTCGAGCCGGCGGTGCTCGGGGACGGGACGTTCGTCAGCAGGACCCCGGACGGATTTTTGAAGGCATTTTACCGCGACACGGTGCTCCGCGAAGGCACCCACTACCACAAGACCGGCCCCAAGTATTCAATTGCCGCCGAGGGCTACAATTACCTGAACCAGATAGCCAATATCAACCTGATCAAGCCGTCGACAATCGTGGTGGACGGCCGGGAAATGCCCAATCCGTATATCGAGCGGGACAAAAAGACCGGGTGCGTGGAGATAGTCTGGACGCGCACGATCGGCATCGGCTACGCGCCGACGGGCAACCTGGTGATAGTGGACAAAACGCTGGTGTTCAACCTGAAGACCTACTTCATCCAGGACCTGCAGGCGAAGATCAAATGGAACCCCGTCTGCGGCACCTGGGGCGTTGAAAACGAGAAGCCCGCCGAATGGGCTGGAAAGAACGGCGCGCAGATCACGGCTTCCGAGAAGTCCCGCCTGTGCTTTATCCCGATACAGGCGGCCGGGGACGCCTATGTGGGGATGTGGATAGATTACGCGCACCCCGAGGTCATGGCCGCTTTCAACGAATTCACGTCCCGCCTGAAGTTCGCGGACAGGATAGCGGACACGATCTGCAGTCGCAACGTGCTCAAGGCGCATCCGGCAATCGGCATATTCGACGTGACGGACAAGCACGACCATCAACGCAAAACCGCGGTGGTCCGGGTGTACGGCTTCAAGCACGGGATGACGGCCGACGACCTGGGCAGGGTGGCGGAAGCGGCGGAGGAGGGCAACCTGGACAAGGCGCGCGGGGTGGCGGGAGGCTCGGTGGAGGTTATCCGGAGCGAAGAACCGGAAGAGGCACAGTACGAGGACGTGGGCCGGGTGGCCGAGGAAGCCGAGGCCGAGGAACAGACCGGGCCGGACAGGAAGTCCACCAGCGGCACGGCGGCGGCAACGGGCAAACGGGAAGAGCAGCCCCGGCAGCCCGAACCGGAGCCGGAGAAAAAAGCCCGGGGCAAGCAGCAAACAGAAAGCGGATGACGGCGACTGGAGCGCCAGGCTGCGGGAGGCGGCCAAAAAGTGCGGTGCCTCGACCGTGACGGAGATCGCAGTCGGGTTGGGCTTCAAGGTACAGTTCTACCACGAGCTGACCCCGATGGAGGCGCGGCAGGTGCACGCTGAACTCGAAAAGCGCAAGCTGATCTGAACGAACAAAATTCCACGGCCCGCACCGCGCGGGGCCGGTTTCTTTCAAGTCATTCAGGAGCGGCACAATGGCGAGAATCCAGGCGATAACGATGCACAATTTCAAGGCTTCGGGGCGGAACCGGCATATCGGCCTGCCGGAATGCGCCGTGCTGACCGGCCCCAACGGTTCCGGAAAGACGCAGAACCTGCAGGCTGTCAAGCTGGCGATCACCGGCAGCCTGCCGGAGGCGAACGTGGGTTCGACGGCCGGCGTGTTCAAGCTGGCGAACAACGGCCCCGGTGTGGACGAGATGTCCGTGGGGCTGGTAATGGACAACGGCTTCAGTTTCAGCCGTTCGTGGATCAGAAAGACCCGCCACGACCCCGGGACCGGCAGGACCAGCGAGACGGTGAGCCAGGATATCGAGCTGGCGCCGGAGAGGGAAGAGCGCAAGCTGGCGGAGAAGGAGGCGCGGATAAAGGCGGAGTGCGGCCTCGATCCGATCATGGTTGACGTGCAGAGCTTTCTTGGGATGTCGAACGACAAGCGGCGGGATTTTTTCTACCAGCTCGGAGGGGCCGGCGCGGTGGAGGTGGAGCAGGTGACGGGGATCCTGACCCGCCAGAGCAACAGGATGAGCGCCCACTCCAGGAAAGCGTTCGACAGTCTGATCGAACAGGCTGAAAAGCGGTGGGCGCAGCCGGGAAACGGCAACCTGGAAAAGCTGCTCTCCTGGCTGGATGAGCGCAAGAAGGCGGCGGCGCTGGACGTGCGCAGGGCAACAGCGGCCACGGCCCACCTGAGCCGGGTGAAGGAACGCCAGCAGACGGTGGCCGGTGATCTGGAAAGCCTGAAAACCGACCTGGCCCGCGCACGGGACGAGAAGGAGCAGCTTGCGGGCGAGATGGCGAAGCGCGATGCACTGGCGGCGGCGGTGCGTGAGCGTGAAGAGCGGCTGGGGGAGCTGGCCGGGAAGGTGGCGGGGCTGAAAGAGCCGGGGGCGGAGAAGATCGGGGGCCTGCGCAAGGAACTGGCCGGGGTTGAAGCCGCACTGGACAAGCTGAGGAACGCAAACACGATCAAGCGGAAGGAGTTGCGCGCGGCGACCGAAAAGGCATCCGGCCTGGTGGAAGAGACCGACGCCCGGCTGCAGGCGGCACACGACGAGCTGGTGGGCCTGGTCAGGCAGTCGGAGGCCGCAAAGGCCATGGGGGAATTGAAGGACAGGCTCTGCGAGTCGTGCCGGAAGCTGGTGGGCGAACTGACGGACCTGACGGAGCGGATCGGGGCGGCGCGCAAGGCGGAAGACGAGATCGCCGCGGAGCTGACCGGGGCGCGGGACCGGGCGACCCGGGCGGCCAAGGCTGAGTCTGATTTTATGCGGGAGTCCCTGAGGGCTGAAAACGAGCTTGGCCGGAGGCTGGAGGATATCCCGCGGCGGATCGAGGACGCGGAGCGGGCCGAGGCGACGCGCAAGGCAGACCTGGAAGCCGCGGAAACGACACTTCGCCGCATGCGGGAAAACAAGCTGGAGGAGCCGCTGCCGGCGGAGCAGACCGAGGCCAGGTTACAGGGTTTGAGAACCAGGATCGGAGAGCTTGAAGAACGCCTGGAGGCCAAGCAGGAAGAGGAAAACGAGATCAGGCTGCAACTGGAGGCGATAGCCGAGGCGCAGGCGGCTGAAACGCGGCTCTACTGCGCAAAACAGGCGATCAAGCTGCTGGGCCCGTCGGGGCTGAAGGGCGAACTGGTGAAGCAGACGCTGGATCCGATCCGCTACGAAGTGAACGAGTGCCTGCGGCTGTTCGGGATCGTGGGCAAGCAGTTCAGTTTCCGGATGGTGGACGGGCGGGGCAACGAGGTTTTTGATTTCGGCTGGAACGACAGGTCGGGCCGGTTCGTGGCGTTCGACAGCCTGAGCACGGGGCAGCAGACGATGCTGCTGGCCTCGCTGGTGGCGGTGATCTGCCGCCGGAGCAACAGCCCGCTCAAGCTGCTGGCCCTGGACAACCTGGAAGTGGTGAGTTCGGACAATGCGGTGGCGTTCTACAACGGCCTGCCCGCCGTGGCTCAGTACTGCGGGCTGGACAACGTGCTGGCGGCAACGAGCAAGGAGATCGACCACCCGTTGCCCAAGAACCTGGTGATGATCAGGTTTCCGCTGGAGCAGGAAACGGAAGAAGAGCAGGAAGCAGAGAAACGAGTAGCCGAAGCGGTCAACGCTTAGAAAGGCGGAGTAAGCTGATGTTTGACCCCGGTGACATTGACACCCTGACGGCCCGATCGATGGGGCTTGACGATGATGATCGTTGCCCCGTGTGCGGCGGTGAACTTACTTCGCGCACGATCTACGGCAGGTACAGGGAATGGGAATGCCTGAACATTGGCTGCGGATTCGAAGTTGACAACGCACCACCCGAAGCGCATTTCGGGAGCGGGTACGATTGACAACCTGCCGGGCGGCGTGGTAGCGCCGGGTAAGGGCGGGAGAAAAGGACACTGACGTTGGGATTACCGCCCATGTCGGCATGTGGAGCCGGGTGGGGAATCCGGCCCCGGCAGGTTGCAACAAGTGAGGCGCAGGGGAATTGATGGTGAAAGAAAAACTCAACGACAACCAGCTTGCGGCGGTAAAGACGGCAAATAACCGGGCGTTGGTGATAGCGGGCGCGGGCAGCGGCAAAACCCGTGTGCTGACCCACAGGATAGAAGAATTGATCAACCAGGGCGCCAGCGCCTACAGCATCCTGGCCCTGACGTTCACGCGCCGGGCCGCCGGCGAGATGAAAGAGCGCCTGGCCGGGATGTTGACCGACCGGGACGTGCGCAAAATGGAGGTGTCCACGTTTCACTCGGTATGCCTTCGGATAGTGCGTGAGATCGGGGAACTGCTCGGCTACCGCAGGAACCTGTCGATTTACGACGACATTGACCGCCGGGATGTGCTGGCCGCGGTGATCGGGAACCTGGGGTTGCGCCGGGTGAGCGTGAAAGCGGCCGTGGCGTATCTGGAGGCAACCGCGGCGGGGGAAGCCCTCCATGACGATGACTTCCTGAAACTCGAACAGTTGAAGAGCGCGATCCGCGAGTACAGGAACATTCTTCGCCAGTACAACGCCCTGGATTACACCGGCCTGCTGGAAGCGGCCACCCACCTGCTGGAGAATTACCCGAACGCGAGAGAACACTACGGCAATATCTGGCGGCACGTGCTGGTGGACGAGTTCCAGGACACGGACGAGTTGCAGGTGCGGTTTCTTCGCGCACTGGCTCCCGAAACGCTGTTCATGGTGGGTGATTACAGACAGAGCATTTATCAGTGGCGCGGCGCGCGGCCGCAACTGCTGTTCGATTTTTCGGAAGAGCAGGGGGCGGCAAGGTTCGACCTGAGTCTTAATTATCGGAGCGTGCCGGAAATATTGGAGCTGGCCAACAGGGTTATCGATGAGGGCGGCGGCGGGCGTTATGGCAAGAGCCTGGAGCCGGTGAGGGTGTCCGGGAGCGAGTTACAGGTGGAGGCCTGCCGGTTCGAGGACATGGTCCAGGAGGCGGAATTCATTGTCGAAAGAATATCCTGCCTTGTTCAGGATTGCGGTTACGGATACAGGGACATTGTCGTGCTGGCGCGCACGAACCGGATGCTGGAGGGATTCGCGCAGTGGTTGAGGGATTCGGGCCGCGAGCAGGACATGCCGTTTGTCAGGATCGGCAAAATGGCGGAGTTCTGGAAGAAGGAAGAGGTCCGGCTGTGCGTGAACATCCTGAAGCTGCTGCACAATCCCCACAACAACCAGGCGCTCAAATCAATTTTCAGGACGCTCAAGATCGAAATCCCGGATATCAAACTTCATGAATGGCAGGCCCGCAGGCACGGGGTGCCGCTGGTCAGGTATCTGGCCGCAGCCGATGAACCGGGTCATCTGGCGCAGGCAGGAGCGTTCTGCGACGTGATCGGGCGTTACGGGAGGAATCCTTCCCTGTCGCTCGGATTTCTGTTTGGTGAGGCTGTGAACGCCTGGGACGTGGCTGATTTTTATCGCCAGCGGATGCTGACAAGCCGGGTGGAGAACATCAGACGGGCAGGGGATCACATACTCGACCGGGGTGGGGACCTGGAAGGGTTTCTGGAGTGGCATGCTTTCAGGGACCTGCAGGACGAGCTGGAGGGGGCGCGTCACGAGGACAAGGTGAAACTGATGACAGTGCATGCGGCAAAAGGATTAGAGTTTCCCGTAGTTTTTTTGATGAACGTAGTGGACGGTCAGATACCGCACCGCAGAAGTAACTACGAGGAAGAGAGAAGGCTTTTTTATGTGGCGGTTACAAGGGCCGCTGACAGCCTCATCATAACATCTTCGCTGACTGGTGAAAACGGCAAGCCGCAGGAGCCTTCACCCTTTATGGCCAATTGCGCGACCGGAGCTGCCAAATGAACAGTAAAATTGTTGATATGACAGGGAAAAAGGTCGGTGGTTGGACTGTGATAAAAAGATTTGAAGCTTTCCGCGACTGGGCGCTGACGAACGGATACAAAGATGATTTGAGTATCGACCGGATAAACAATGATGGCAATTACGAGCCAGGCAACTGCCGGTGGGCAACAAAAAGGCGACAGGGAAGAAATCGAAGAACAAACCGACAGATTACAATAAACGGAGAGACAAAAACACTATGCGAATGGGCTGAAATTACAGGGATAGGAAGAAGAACGCTGGCCCAAAGGCTTAGTAAGGGCTGGCGCGGGAAAAAACTATTATCTCCAGTCGATGCTAATTGGCGTAAAAAAACTAAGGCTCGTTAACCGATGAGCGCGGGAGGGCCAGGAGGCCGTCCATTTTCATTCAACCCCTACAGGGAGCGGAACATGCCAAAGCAGGCAACGCTTGAGCGGCCCGAAGAGCAAGAGGCCGGTGAACAGATCGAGCCACGGGAAGAGGATGTGGCAAAGAGTGACGGCCCGGAAGAAAGCGGGGAGGAAGTACCCGCCAGGCCGGCGCCCCGGACGGTGTCCACGAGGTACAGCTGCAAGTACTATTTCTCCGACGAGGAGCGGCTGGAAATCTCCGACGAGATGGCGAATGCCGCACATGACAACGCAGTGGCGGAGGACGAGCTGAAGCAG
>JAJRTS010000055.1 GCA_024278175.1 Gemmatimonadales bacterium
CCCCTGATGATATCCACATTCTCCCGTTGGCATATACTACGGAGTATATCCCGAACACGGACGGATACCGCTCCGTCCAATACCTTTTTCCGATACTTGGTTATCCATACCAGATGAAGATGTATCGAAAATGATGTGTGAGAACCATGTTGATAGCTGCTCATACATTACAATTTAGCCATCTCATGCTAAAGCTGCCACCTGAAAGGTGGGGGTTTTAACCCTCCCAAACGGGGACAATAAAACGTGTGCCGCAAGCCATTGACTTGATATGTTTAATCTTTCATATTACACTTATAAGTAGGTGTCGTTTGGCTTTCCTGGAATATTACAAAATTATTTTAAAAGGAGGTATACTGCAGTTTTCAAATAATAACCTCAGACTGTTTTGGAGGAAAAATGTGTAACAAGGTATTCTTGCCCGGGCTGGTTCTACTTGTAAGCCTTGCGGCTATCAGTTGTAGTGACTCGAGTTCATTGCAGAATGATGGCATTACAGGGCCAATTAATTCAAGCACTGCGTTGGCAGGTGTGTATGTCAGCGATGGAATAGAAGTGTACATCAATGAGAACGGCGCTGAATCTGTGGTAACACCGGTTCCCTGGGATGGGGTAAGTGAGATGAAAAGTGGCGTCGTTTATTATCTTACTCCCGACCAGGCGGATGTGTTGGCCTCTCAAAACCCACGGATGTTCAAGGGGCGTGAAGCATGGAAAGCCGGACGCTGATTGAATCCGGCGGGTAAATATACAGACTCCTTATTGCTCTTTAATAAACATCTGGAGGACATCATGGTTATAAGAAATATTTCTCTTCTCTCTCTCTCTCTCTCTCTCTCGTGCTTTTCCTGGCAATAGTAAGCTGCAATGACAAGGATGGCATGACCGTCAACAGCCCAACCAACCCAACGCTCAGCTCGCTCGCCCCAGATGTTGAAGGTCTGAATTCCGCGGATAATTTCTCCATTTCGAATGTAAAAGTTACATTAAAGGAAGGAAATAGGGTTAGAGAAGTAACCCCTGTAGCGTGGGACGGGCTTAGCGAAATGCTGCCTGGAGTAACTTATTATTTAACGCCTGATCAAGCAGAAGTTTTTACCGCAGACAAACCTCACTTGGCTAAAAAGCGCAACACATGGAAGTCGAGATACTCTGATCAGAAAATCAAGGTTAGCCCGCAAACATCTCTTGCCGGTGTAAATGTCTGTGGTAATGGACTCACCGCTATGGTTTTTCCGACTTGCAACGGAGCTTATTCCGTGTCCTGCGAAACCATTTCTTATGATGTAAATGTCACCGGGAATAAAAGATATCAGCATTACATAGAGTGGTACAGGGGTGCATTGTATAACTACGTTGACACCACCGCTACAAATTATACCTTCGGGATGGCTATCTATGACGAATACAGTGCGTATGGTGTTTATGGCGACGCATGGGTTCGGGTTCTAGGAACGTCAACTCAATGTTATGAAACTGATTGGTGCTCGCCCTGACGACTGATACTTAAAAACCGGGGCAGACCAAACGAAGCAAAGGGCTGCCCTTTTTCGTTACCCTCATTTCTGCACCGGTTGCTCAGAAATTCCTCACCAGCCGGAACCCACCGTCGCGGTAGCGGATATCCGGCTCGCTCTTGTTGCGGTGGAACCCGCGGGCGAAATCATTGCTGCCGGCCCACGAGCCGCCGCGCAGCACGCGCTGAAGGCCAGTGGCCGGACCGGTGGGGTTGTTGGTCTGCGCCGTGTCGTAGGGTCCGTACCAGTCGGCTATCCACTCCATCACGTTGCCCGCCAGGCCGAAAATACCTTCCGGAGTCTGCCCGTCGGCAAAGACGGATACCGGCGAGGTGTGCTTGTATCCGTCGGACTCGTCATAGTAGGGGCTGAACAGGCTGCCGTGGTTAAGACGATCCGGGAGCCAGACATCGCCCCACGGGTAGATCCGTCCCTGGCTGCCGCGGGTGGCGTATTCCCACTGGGCTTCGGTGGGCAGGCTCTTGCCCCGGAAGCGGGCGAACGCGTCGGCCTCGTACCAGCTCACCCCGACCACCGGGGTACTCGCCCTGTTGCTGTAGGGGTCGGACTCCCACGGAGCCACACCGTCGGCCGCCCAGTAGCGCGGCCGGGGCTGCTGCGGGTCGAATCCAAAATCACCTCCGTTCAGCCGCCAGTTCCAGCCCTCCTCGGACCAGTAGGCTTTCGTGTTGTACCCGTCGGCGTCGACAAACTCCTTGTACTGCTCGTTGGTCACTTCGAAAACATCCATGTAGAAACTGCTCAGAGTCACCTGCCGCAGCGGCCCTTCCTCGCCGGAAAAACCCATCAGGAAACTGCCGCCCTGGATGAATCTCTCCCGGCCTTCCACGACGCCGCCCTCGGTAACGCCCGTACCCTTGACCAGAATCGTGTCGGAGGAGCGGAGCTGGTCGTTGGAGAACAGGACCAGCGTACCGTTGACCTCGCCGCTGACCACCGGGGAAAAAGAAACCGAAACAGCCAGTTCGCCCCCCGGAGGAACCGCAAGCTGGCTGGGCGAGGCGCTGAACTCCTCGTGACTGAAATTGAACCCGGAGACTCGCAGGGTGTCCTTGCCGATATTGCCGATATTGAGCACGGCCAGGCCGGTCAGGTTTTCCACCACCTGGCCCATGTCGAGCAGGCGGGTGGAGAGGGTCATCAGCGCGGCCCCGCTGGCCGAGGTATCCACTCCGCCGCCGACCAGCACCACTTCGACGGTGGGGTTGGCCGGATCGCTGGAGGAAATCAGCAGTCTGGAGCTGAACAGTCCCACGACGGTCGGCCGGAACTCGAGCGTCACGACATCGCCCAGGCCCGGAGCAATCGCGTCCGGCTGGGCGGTAACCACAAACAGCGGGTTATCCGTGCCCACCGTACGCAGCGCCAGGCGGTTGACCCCGTCGTTGTTCACCGTGACGTTGGCCGTCGTGACCGAACCCAGCACCTGGGTGCCGAAGTCAATCCTGGTCTCGGACAACGTGATTTTCCCCGAAACGCTCTGGTAGCCGATCCCGCCGAGCTCCACCGTGGCAGTGGGCAGACCCACCACGTCGGTCTGCATGGTAAGCTGACCGGAGAACACGCCCTCCGCCTGCGGAGAAAACCTGACAGTAACCGGGAGACTGTCACCGGCCGGCACCGGCAGGGAATCGATAAACACGCTGAAAGTGCTGTCGGAGAACTGAAAGTCCCAGACCGAGAGCGTTACGCTGTTGGGGTTGACCACCCAGAACTGGCTTACAAGCTCTCCGCCCACTCCGGTGGAATCGAAATTGAGAGTATCCGGGCTGATCCTGATGGCCTCCGGCGGCACATCGACCACCTCCGCCCGCAGCGGCACGATAATATCCACCTGCTGGGGGTCGCTGTGGAAGATGGTCAGGGCGCCGCTGAACTGGCCGAGAGAGCCGGAAGTGAACAGTACTTCGAAATCATGGCTGCCGCCCGGCGCGATCATTACCGGCGTGGCGGAGAGCGTGGTGAATTCTTTTCCGTTGATCCGCAGCGCGGTCACGATCAGGCTGTCGGAGCCGCCATTGCTGACCTTGATCGTGGCCGCGGCGAGACTGTCGCGGTAAACCTGGCCCATGGTCACGGTCTCAGGTTCAATCGTGATGCTCGAGGGCAGACTGGCGAAACCGTTGCCGGTAAGCGCTACCGTGGTCGTGGGCGAATTGACGGCGTCAGAGATGATTCGTAACTGGCCGCTGACCGAACCCGTGTCGGTGGGGATAAACGTGACCCCCATCTCCAGACTGCGGCCGAAGGCCAACGCATTGACCGGCAGGTTGAACGAGAACACCGCATTCGTGGTGAGCACGGAATCGAGATGCAGGATATCGCTGCCGTTGTTGGTCAGTGTCAGCTTGAGCGACGCCCCTGTTCCGATTTTCACCGAGCTGAAATTAAGCTGCGCCGGGCTGACCGAGATCTGTGCGCTGCCTCCGGCGATCCCGCGTCCGCCCAGCACCACGGTTTTCTGGGGTGATTCCGGGTCGTTGCTGGTAACTGTCAGCTTCGCTGAAACAGGGGTGGTGCCGCTGGGGGCGAACGTGACGTCGACAAACACGAGGCTGTCCTGAGGGATAGTGAAGCTGGTGCCGCTGAGCGTAAACAAGGCGCTGGAGGAGGAGATGGCAGTGACATCCAACTCCGCTTTGCCCAGATTACTCAAACCCAACTTGACCGTGCGCGGCTTGCCGATCTCGACCGTGGTGAAATCGATCGCCGGTTTGTCGATCAGCAGCCAGGGCGCCTCGGGCACCATCGTGAAATCCTGGCCCGCCAGGCTGCCGCGTTCCAGTTCCAGGTTCAGGTCCACGGGCGTAAACGAAAAGCCGCCGCGAGTAGGCCGAACAGCGTACAGCCCGGTAACCAGATCGGTGAACCGGTAGTTGCCCAAGCTGTCGGTGGTGGCGCTGGCCAGCAGATCGCCGAACATCCGCAGCTCTACATCCTGTACGGGACTGGTACCCATCAGGACCTGACCACTGATCGTCAGGCCGGTGGCGGCGACGGCGGTCGGTGGCTCGCGGTCGCAGGAGGAGGCTAACAGCGAAAGGCTGACAACTCCCGCGGCGAGTATGAAAGATACAGCTCTGGTAGACATTTTCAGCTTTCGGGTCGATGGCCCGTTATTATCAACACGCTCAGCCCCCGCGCCGGCCGTCAACAACCTGTTGCCGGACGTAATAGCGCCTAGGGCTTTTAATTAATTGGCTTACTGTATATTTCGGAGAAAACGAGAAAATCTTAAGCTTTCGACGCTTTCTCCTCGCATCATCCGGAAGCGCTGTTTCCGCCGTTACAGCGCGGTTCCACGGGTAAGCGTGCTGACAAAAACGGCCACCATGGGAATCCGGCTTTTCAAGGGTCAGCCGAAAGGGTGGTTCACATGCCCCTGACAGCTAGAAAAAGCGATAAATTTGACGGCGGGGCGGCCCGCGATAACAATGCCCTCACGACTCCGGCCCGCTCCGCAAGGCTCGCTCTTTTTTCCCCGGCTGAATTGTTTCGCGTCTGTCCGCGGGAAATACAGCTCTCTCCTCGCTAAAAAAGACCAGGGGAATTTGTATTTATCCTCTTATAATTATCTGGCAAGAACTATGCCGGGCATGTACAACAAAAAGGCCGCTCACGGTATTCGTGAGCGGCCTTTTCTTGCTCGGTTTCAATCGGCAAAAATCTAGATCCAGCCCTTTTCCCTGTAGACCTTCTTCATGTCGTCCAGGGTCAACTGCCGGCTGATCTTGTCGGCGCTGCCGCCGGTGCCCAGATCACGCATCTTGCCGGCCACCAGCTTGGTCAGGGCCTCGCGGGCGGGCTTCAGGTAGTCGCGCGGATCGAACTTCTCCGGGGTCTCGATAAACACCTTGCGGATGGCGCCGGTAATCGCGATCCGGCCGTCGGAGTCGATATTGACCTTGCGCACGCCGTGAGGGATCACGCTCTGAATCTGGCTCATGGGCACGCCCTTGGCGTTGGGCATCGCGCCGCCGTACTTGTTGACGATATCCACCAGCTCCTGGGGCACGCTGCTCGAGCCGTGCATCACCATGTGCAGCTCGGGCAGCCTCTCGTGGATTTCCTTGACGATTTCCAGGGCCAGCTTGGGCTCTTCCTTGAACTTGTAAGCCCCGTGGCTGGTCCCGATAGCCACCGCCAGCGCATCGACATTGGTCAGCTCCACGAACTCGACAGCCTGGTCGGGATCGGTGAGGTTCACCTGCCCGCTGCCCACCCCGTCCTCGATACCGCCCAGCGTACCCAGCTCACCCTCCACGGTCACGCCCAGCGGATGGGCGTACTCGGCCACCGCTTTGGTCACCGCCACATTTTCCTCGAACGTGGTCGGGGTCTTGCTGTCTTCCTTGAGCGACCCGTCGATCATCACGCTGGTAAAGCCCAGGTCGATTGCCTGTTTCACCGTATCCAGGCTGTTGCCGTGGTCCAGGTGCAGAGTCACGGGGATGTCGGGGTTTTCCTCGACAGCCGCGAGCATCAGGTACTTCAGATAAGTAAAGTTACTGTATTTCAGCGCCCCGCGGCTGGCCTGGATGATCGTCGCGCTGCGGGTCTGCTGGGCGGCGGCCATGATCGCCTGGATCTGCTCCATGTTGTTCACGTTGAAGGCGCCGACGGCGTAGTTACCCTTCCCCGCCTCGTCCAGCAATTGTCTCATCGGAACCAAAGGCATTACTTTCTCCTTGCTGATATTTTAGTTTCATAAATGCGGAATGGATTCTTCCGGGCAAGAGAGCGTTTCAATTTAACTGCTCGAGCCCCAAAAGGCAACATCCCAATCCCTTACCGCCCGCCGCCGATTCTGTTTACAAAGCTCGCGGCCGGTTATAAGTTTGCAGCAGGCAACTGTATTTCAACCTTAAACTTACCTCTCTCATAAAGGGCCCGTTGCGATGGCGGCAGTGCTGGTGGTGGAAGACAACGAGACAATGCGCGAGGGGCTGGCAATAACCCTGAGCCGGATGGGGCTCGACGTGTCGGCGGCGGCCGAGGCTGACTATGCGCTCGACCTGGCCGGTAAGCGGCACTTCGACCTGCTGGTCACCGACTACAAGCTACCCGGCATGAACGGCCTTGAGCTGTTCCGCGGCGTGAAAGCCCTCACTCCGGAAATCGACGCCGTGCTGATCACCGCGTTCGGCTCGGTGGAACTGGCCGTGGAGGCGATGCGCGAGGGTGCGGCCGATTTCATCACCAAGCCTTTCGGCAGCGACGAGCTGAAAGTAAAGGTGGAAAAAGTGCTGGCCGCCCGCGCCGCCCGCGAGGAACACAGCCGGCTGGCCGAGGAGAATCTGATCCTGCGCGGCGAGGTGGAAGAGGCCGGCGGGTTCGGTGAGTTGATCGGCCAGAGCGATGCGATTGCCGAGGTGTTCGCCACGATCGGGCAGGTGGCCCCCACCGACGCCTCGGTGCTGATCACGGGCGAAAGCGGTACGGGTAAGGAACTGGTGGCCAGAGAGATTCATCGCCGAAGCGACCGCGCGGACAAGGCGTTCGTAAAGGTAAGCTGCGCCGCCCTGGCGGAGGGCGTGCTCGAGAGCGAGCTGTTCGGCCACGAGAAGGGCGCGTTCACCGGCTCCGTGGGCCTCCGGCGCGGACGGTTCGAGCTGGCGGACGGCGGCACGCTGTTCCTGGACGAGATCGGCGAAATCTCGCCCACCGTGCAGGTGAGACTGCTGCGCGTGCTGCAGGAAAAAAAATTCGAGCGGGTGGGCGGTGAGCAGACCCTGGAAGTGGACGTACGCGTGGTGAGCGCCACCAACCGCGACCTGGCGGCCGAGGTGGAAAAAGGCTCCTTCCGCGAGGATCTTTTTTACCGTCTGCACGTGGTGCCGGTGCACATTCCTCCGCTGCGCGAGCGCGCCGGGGACATCCCCCTGCTGGCCAGACATCTGGCGGATGGCATCTGCCGCAGGATGAACCGCCCGGCACGCGAACTGACCCCCGAGGCGCTCCGGGCGCTGGCCGCCCACGCCTGGCCGGGCAACGTCCGCGAGTTGGAAAACCTGCTGGAGCGGGCGATTGTGCTGGGCCAGGGCGAGAGGATTACCGCCGAAGACATCCCGGCGCTGGGCGGCGCTCCGAACCAGGGCGACGAAAAAACCGCAATTGTGAATCCGGCAACGGCAAAACTCCCTGCCGGTGGTGTGGACCTGGTAAAATTACTCGAGGAGACCGAGCGCGGGTTGATAGCGCAGGCCCTGACGCGCGCGGGCGGCAACAAGAGCGAGGCCGCGCGCCTGCTGAAACTCAAGAACAGCGTTCTTTACTATAAGATGGATAAGTACGGGCTGTAGGGGAGGGGGGGCGGGCGAGATATCCGCTAACTCAATTATGACGTGACATTCCGTTAATTCTTTAATCAAAAAGAGTTCCTCGCGGCTCGGCCGCAGGGTTAGTTCATTTTGCCAATAACCGGAGAAGCCAGTAAATGAATGACGAGCACACAACCGTGGCGCAGCAGAAGCAGAGGCCGCTGGCGATTTTCGCCCACTCCGACGGGTTCGACAAGCTCTACCAGGTCTCCTCAATCGCCCTGACTGCCGCGGTCAGTGGAAAGCCCGTGGTGGTGGTGCTCTTCTTCTGGGCGCTCCGGGCCGTGGTGTGCGGCGAGGCGGACGAGTTCGTCTTCAGCGCGTGCGCCCCGCAGGCGGCACGGATCGCCAGGGAGAAAATCGCCACCAGCAACAACCCCAAGCCCAGCGAAATGTTGAGCATGGCCCGCGAGTCCGGGCGGCTCAAGCTGTTCGCCTGCAGCGCGTCGATGCAGTTCATGGGCCTGGAACTTGAGGATACCCGCGCGGCGGTGGACGAGGTGGTGGGGCTGTCGACTATCCTGCGCCTGAGCGAACAGGCCGGGAATATTATCTATATATGAAAAAAGAGGCGCTGAATGGATTCAGCGCCCCGGGGTAAAACCGGCTCATTCCGCTATCAGGCCAGCAGCAGCAGCGCCATCTGCCCGGCGAACCCACTGATCACCGGGATAGTCAGATTGTCGTCGATCTTCGAGATAGTGAGCTCCACAACCGTGGCCGTCAGCGCCATCGCAGCCACCACCGGCCAGAGCGCGTGGCCGAACGAGCTCTCCAGCCCCACGGGTCCCTGCACCAAAGCGTGCCACCACAGGCTGCCCGCCCCGGTTGTGCGCAGAAACAGAAAACCGATTGCCAGGTTGACCAGCAGCCCTGCCGCCGCCCCCTCCAGCGACTTTTTGCCGCCGAATACCCGGGGCCTGCGCCTGCCGAATTTCCCGCCCACCAACGCGGCCGTCATATCCCCGAACACGGTCATCAGCACGGCCGTCACCGCGATACCCGTATCGAACACGGAGAGTGAAACCAGCACTCCAAGCAGGAAATACAGCTCACCGCCCAAGGCGTTCTCCTCCCTGCTGCGGCGGAAACTGTAGATAAATCCCAGCAGTGGAATGTTGATTTTAAGCTGCAGGCGGACATACTCGAATAAGATCAGCGCCACCAACATCCCGGTCAGCACCAGCAGGGCCACCCGGTGGCTGAACTCCGCCGCGAAAACAAAATATACGGCCAGATAACCCAGGGCGAAAATATGAATTACCTTGCGGCCGATCTCCTTGTGGTAACTGTCTACTACCATACGGGAATCCCTCCAGTGTATTACTCCACCGGGCACTCGAACTCCACGGCCAGGTTGGTCACTTCGCCGGGGCCGGTGTTCACCGTGTAGTTCAGCTCCCGGCTCGCTTCATCGAGCCGCACGCTGAAGCTGCGAGGAACGTTGCGGCTGCGCCAGCGATGAGTGATCACCAGCGCGCCTCCCGGTCCGTCCGCCGGGGAGCTTGAAGCCAGTCGGATATCATCGAGCGCCATCCCGTCCAGGCTGTAGCGCACGTACGCGGTTTTAGTGCCCGCGGGCAACTCCACGCTCCGGTCCACCTCCGGCCAGGCCAGCAGACGGTTTTCACTGTGCCCATCCCGCCACTTTGCGGGAGCTTTATACTCCCACAGCTCGCGCCACGGTCCCGCGGGAGAAAGCGCCCACTCAAGCCGGGCGGCAGCCCCTGCCGGCGAACCTTTCAGCCGGGTCGGCCGGGTCTCGGCGGTGGTTTTCTCCGGCGCGATCTCCCCAAGCACCAGGAACCGCCCTCCCGCGCTGATGCCGCTCAGCTCTCCGCCTCCGGGGGCAGTCAGCTCGAACACCGCCGCGCCTTTTTTCCAGCGCTCCGGATAAACCAGGCCGTTGCTGTTTTCCCGGGTATAAACCAGCCGGTCCACTTCCAGAGCAAAATCAGCCAGCCGGGACAGCTCCACCGGCAGGGACCGGCGCACGACCACTTTGCCGGGGCTGTAAAGGAGTTCGTTCTTTCCCCCGGCCAGAGCGGGCAGGGAGCGGGGATTGAGCTGGAATATGCTTGTCAGCCTGAGGTCCCGCAGCGCCACGCGCCCGTCGGGACCAGCCAGCGTGATCCGCACCAGGTAACCGTACGTTCCGCTCAGCGCGCCGCGCGTGCCATGTTCGCTCACACTCAGCACACGGGGAGCGCAGCGCCACGGCCCGGAGTAAGGCCCCCGGAGCTGCCCGGCAACCTCCCAGCTCCGGCCCCGGTCCGTGCTGGTCTCCACGATCAACTGATTGTGGGCGGCGGCCAGTTCGGCGTACAGTTCGAACTGCCCGTCGATCAGCACCCAGGGACTGTTCATCTCGAACACCGCCGTTGCCGGACGGCTGCCGTCCAGACGGCCGAGCGCCCCGCCGGCGGTTTCCGGCAAGCTCAGGTTGTGGTTGAAACCCTCTCCCCGCTCCGGATAGAACGCGCTTTGCCTGTGCAGCGGCGGCGTGTACTCCAGACGGCCGGTGGCCCACACGCGCTCGTCTTTCTGGCTGTGCGGCCCGTCCTCGGTGTTGATATTATACTGCGGAATCTCACGGGGAAACTCGCTCCACCGCCCATCGACATGCTTAAAGGGCAGATAATAGAGGCTTGAGCTTTCCGGCTGGTAGTAGCGGATCAGTTTCTCGCCCGGACGCAGCAGATAGTCCATCGAGTGGCCGGAAGAGTAGCGTCTGAACGGGAACAGCCAGTTGTCATCGCCGGAGGTGAATATATCCGCGTAACCGCCCATCGCCTTAACTTGCACATCGGCCGGATACCACGGATAAATCACCTTGCTTGTATCGGCCCTGTCGGGAGCTAGCAGCTTAGCCGTGATGATACTCCGATCCGCTTCCAGCTCGCGCACCCCGGCTATCGGCAGAGTACGCGGGTCGCCGTCGCCGACCGTGGTGTAACCCATCATGTCCACATCGAGCATACTGTAGCGCCCGTCGAAAAAGACCTCGCAGACCGTGTGGCCCGTCAGGAACCAGCTCCGCGCATCCTGAAACCCGCCCGCCTCGAACAGCGCCTCCAGCAGCGGGCCGTCCTGGTAACAGAGACCGAACCCGTAGCTGTTGAGCAGCTTGAGCGGATCGAGCACCTCGCCCACAGGCTCCTCGTAGGCCCAGCCCGCGATATGGTAAAACATGCCCGGCTCCACGAACCGGCCGTCGGTAAGAAGGTAGCGCCAGAGGGTCTCGGCCTTTTCCCGGTCGGTTACGGCCCCGGCGTTTTCGTAAAGCGTGGCGGTCAGACGGCCCAGGTCGCGGGTATCGGGTTGGCCTTTGACAGTCACCCAGGGGGTGAACACCCGGGCGCGGGCCGGGGAAACGAGCGCTGCCGCCAGTATCAGCATGGCCGGGAATTTGAGCACGCTCCGCATACTTTCTCCTATGATAAGAGTCTACTCTCAAGTCCAATTGGAAGGCAGTCAGGACTCCGCCGAGGGCAAACTTACATGCCTTCAGGCGGCGATCAAAGCAATTCTTTTCTAGCCGGGCGCGTGAGAAGACTTTTTCGTCCGCCCGCCCAGCACCCGGCCGTATAGCTCACGCGTGGAGCGCACCATCCGTTCCACGCCGAAATTTTTTGTCGTGTACTGCCTTGCCTGCGCACCGAAGCTTGCCAGTTTTTCAGGATCCGCCAGCAGCCGCGCCGCCATTTCCAGCAACGCCGCCTCATCACCGGCAGGGGCCAGCAGGCCCGTGCGGCCGGGCGCTGTCGCCTCCCGCACTCCGCCGATATCGAACGCCACCACCGGCACGCCACACGCCTGAGCTTCCAGCACGGCGTTGGGCATCCCCTCGCGAAGCGAGGTCACCACCAGCAGGTCCAGAACGGCGTAGAACGGCCGCATGTCGTTCAACTCACCCAGAAAAAAAGAATCGCACAGCGACTGGCGAACCACGCCCCGGCGCACCGCAAAGCTCTCGTCCAGACCACGGCCGGCCAGCACCGTGCAAACAGGACCCAGCTTCTCTCCCAGGCCGGCCGCCAGCCGCAGGAACGCCGGGACGTTCTTGTCCGGATCGTCCTTGCCCACCGTGCCCACCACCGGTCCGGATTCGCTGAGCCCGAACGAACGCCGTGCCCCCAGCCGCTCGCCGACGCTGACAGCAGGCACCTCTTCCACTCCGTTATGGATCACTTCGATCGCACCGCCGCGCCGGAAGTATTTACGGCGGTAAGCCTCCACGCCCGCCTCGCTGTTGGCCGTCACCAGCGGCGCACAGCGCAACGCCCGGCCCAGCAGCATCCGCTGGAGCCGGCTTTCGTGCAGGGGAAGGCTGCGCATCGAGGGCAACAGCGCGGCGGGGCGGTATAAGCGGGAGGCGAGATAGCTGTA
>JAJRTS010000056.1 GCA_024278175.1 Gemmatimonadales bacterium
GAAGACCAATCCTGACTACAAAGCACGCCGTTGGGTGGTTGAGGTGAGCCACTCATTGTTTAACCGCTTCAGGAAGCTCCTGGTAAGATACGAGAAACTCACCGAAACCTATGTGGCATTGCTGCACATGGCCGCAGCTATTATCGCTTTCAGAAAAACTGGCGTTATTTACGGATAAGTTCTTACTATAGCTTGATAGAAAATACCATAAATTGTATCTTTGCCTTAATTTTGCAAAATCTTTTCAAGATAGTTTACAAAAGTGTAATTATAAAGCTTGAAAAAGGAAAATAATAATGTCTGAATGCCATGAGGATACATAACAGATTGAGAATATAGTTAGTCCACTAAAAGAAAATTTTTGTAAGACGAAATTCCCAAATATCCGAAAAGCCTATGATGAGGGTTATGACTGGCCTGAACTGGATATTCTTAGACACGAGATATGTCTTTGCATTTTTTTCGGACTTTATCAGGCCTCTATAACTTTATCAAATCATTTCTTGGAAACATTGCTAAAATTAGGCTTGGCCTTCAAAGACCACTTGGAAAAAAGAGATAAACCAAAAGAATCACAAGAAAAAGCAGGATTGGATGAATTTATAGAGAGACTTGGAAGGAGTATGGGTAAATTTGACAATTTGAAGTTAAACGATACAATAAACAAAGCTTGCAGAGTTGGATTAATCTCAAAGAGTGAAAAAAAGCAACTTCATGTATTTAGAGACAAGTTAAGAAATCCATATTCGCATTCTAACAAATCAAAGATGTTTGGAACGCCATGATACCAATCCAGCCTATAAAAATAATAAACGGCACAATAGAAATGGAAGCATCAAAAGAAGTTGATTTATCGACTTTCCCAATAATTCAGAGTATCTTTCAAATTGAACTGGCGAAAAATGCTTCTATTCCCTATTTTCTTTATCTTGATAGTCTTACGAGAAAAATTATTAGAGAAATGTTTGAAACAATGGGAAAAGATAGTTGAGAATAAGTTTCAGTGCTCACAAATGATTGAAGTGGTTTTATTGGCGAACACGCATACGTTTGCTAAAGTATTAACTCAGGGGAAGATAGGAATGCAATCGTCTGTATCTTTTAGCATCATCGTGTTTGTTTTTGTTGGCCTTATGCTCGCCTGCTCGGGCAACGGCCGCGAGGACCCGGCGGCCGATCTGGCCGCGCTGGCCGGAGAGATGGCGGGCGGCAAGGACCTGCGCGCTGTGCGGTTCGCCGATCTGGATGGCGACGGCGGCCGTGAGGTGATCCTGGTCTACGGTCCCCGCGAGCTGCTCAATTTCGACATCTATTACCGCGACGGCAGCAGTTGGATAATCACCCCGCCGGTCAACGACAGGCACAACCCCCGCGAGTTCGTGAGCACCAGCCTGGACTCGGTCTATGACTCCGATGGCGACGGGATCAACGAGATCATGGTCAGCAGCCGCCTCTACGACGGGAACACGATGGTCAAGCAGGTGCGCTGGAGCCGTCAGGGCTACGAGGTGCTGAACCAGCGCACGGTGCTGGCCCGGCCGGAGCCTGCGAGTGCGCCCCGCCGGCAGAACACGTCAGCGCAAACTGCACCGGCGCGCGGCACTGCTCCGTCTCAGACTCAAACGAGTGTGCAACCAACACAGGCCCGGGCCGCCAAAGCCGAGCCTGCGCCCAAGCCCAAGCCGAAGGAGAAAAAAATCCCGCCGATTATTCCGTCGTGGGGAACCTATGCGGTCAGGAAGGGCGACACGCTCTACGGGATCGCCAACGCCCTGGGCGTCGGGTTGGCCGACCTGGAGCGTTATAACCATAACCAGCTTCAGGCACGGGGGCTGAGAGTTGGCCAGCGGATAAACGTGCCGGTGCCCAAAAGCAAGAGCGGCAAGGTCAAGGTTTCGGTGCGCAAGGAGTACTACACTGTCAAGTCCGGGGATACGCTGAGCGGAATCGCAGAGAAGCAGGGCGTGAGCGTGCGGGCGCTCAAGAGCTGGAACCACGCCATTCCCGGCAGCGGGAAGATCAAGGTGGGCCAGCGCCTGGCGATCCATCACGCGGTGGTCAGTATCGGCTGAGCGCGGGCGACAAACGTTTTTCTCCATGACAAAAGGCGGCCGGGCACTTTGCCTGGCCGCCTTTTGCGTTTGCTGTTGAGCTGTCGCTTGCCAATCAGCTCACCTGGGCCTTGACCCAGTCGCGGCTGATCGATTTCGGCCGGAAGATCGGCGCACCCATCGCGCGGCTGAGCACCAGCTGGCTCAACATCCCCATTGCGCGCGAGACACCGAAGAGCACCGTGTAGTAATCGAACTCGGTCAGGCCGTAATGGTAAAGCAGGCTGCCGCTGCCGGCGTCCACATTGGGATAGGGGTTGGCGGCCTTGCCGTGCTCCTTGAGCACGCCGGGCACCGTCTGGAACATCTTGTTGACTATCTGGAACGGTACGGAATCCTGACAGTGCTTGAGTCCGAAATTGATGAATGCGGTAAAGCGCGGGTCGGTTTCACGCAGCACGGCATGGCCGTAGCCGGGGATCACCTTGCCGCTGTTGAGCGTTTCCCAGCAGAAATCGGTCAGGTCCTTCTCACTGGGCACACCGTTGAAACGTTTCTCGATATCCAGCACAAACGCCAGGCATTCCTGGTTGGCCAGGCCATGCAGCGGGCCGGCCAGACCGTTCAGGCCGGCGCTGACAGCGTAATAGGGATCGGAAAGGGCGGAGCCGACCACATGGGTGGTCAGCGCGCTCACGTTGCCTCCCTCGTGATCGCTGTGCAGCACCAGGTAGAGCCGCATCAGGTCGGCGAATTCGCCGTTGGGGTCGGGCAGGCCCAGCATGTAGGCGTAGTTGGCGCCCATGTCCAGATCAGCCTTTGGATGGATCGGATCGCCCTTGCCGGTGTGGATCCGGTAGATGCCCGCGGCGAGTTCGGGGATCTTGTGCATCAGCACGCTCGCATCCTCAAGCGCCGGCTCCCAGTAATCGGTTTTCTTCATGCCCTCGCTATAACGGGCGCGGAACCGGCTGTTACTCTCCAGGCTCATGATACCGATGCTCAGGCGCACCATCGGATGCGTACCCGCCGGTAGCGCGCGCTGGACGTCCCAGACGTATTCCTCCACCGGCGGCAGGGCGCCCAGACCGGCTTGAAAGTCCTTGAGTTCATCAGGGGTCGGCAGTTCGCCGGTGAGCAGCAGGATGAATATTTCTTCGGGGAGACGGTCGGCAAGCTCCAGGATCGATTTGCCCCGGATGATCAAGCCGTCGACAGGCTCGACAACCGACGTGTCGCAGATGAGCGATTTAACGCCCCGCATCCCCCCCCAGAGCTGCTGGATCGTTACCTGGCTGATAACTTTGTCGCCGTTGTCGCCGATCAGGTTTTTCAGTTCTTCCCGTAGCCCCGGAATCTGCGAGGCCAGTTTTTCCTTGAGTTTTAGCATGTTTCCTCCGGATGTAAATGATGGTTGGTCACCGCTCTGCTCGAGGTGCTGCTACGGTAATGCCGCGGCAGTAACCCGAACGGGGAGGTCGTTGAATTTCAGAGTCGATCTATTGTGTCGGGATAACTGTCCCGCTTGCAAAGAGTTGCGTGGGATCGGCCTGAGTAAAAACGAAACCGTCCATGGCAAACACAGAGAAAACTCTACTGCAGGATAATCTAAATAAAAAGGTTTGTCAAAAAAAAACGATGAAAATGACTTGCGAAATGAGTTGCAATCATGTAAATTCCACCCAAACAGGATAAGATGGTCGTAAAGTCTATTGTGTCTTGTAAACCTTCATCCGCAGCGATGGTGCTACAGCCGATTAATCTTGCCCCGGACATTTCCGTAATTTGCAAAGTTTGGCGGATACTCACTCAATTAAGGAGGTAATAGTGTCAGAGCATTGTTATGTCAGAGCTGGTAGTGTTTCATCCCTGATCGGCTTTTGTTTAGCCATCGTGTGCTTTATGGCTTTGGCCCCGGCGGACGCGGTGGCCCAGGGGCAGGACTGTATTACGTGTCATGAGCAGCAGAGCCCGGGAATCGTTGCGCAGTGGAATGATTCAAAGCACAGCGAGGCGGGTGTCTCCTGCGCCGACTGCCATCAGGCCGGGGATGAGGACATCGATGGATTCGAGCATCACGGCCAGCGAATCTCGGTGATCGTTTCGCCCAAGGACTGTTCGCAGTGCCACGTGGACGAGTTTGATCAGCAAAAAGGGTCTCATCACGCGAAAGCGGCCGAAATCCTGGGTTCGCTGGATAACCTGCTGGGCGAGGTAGTGGGCGGAGAGCCCGCGGTGGTTGTCGGCTGCCGTCAGTGCCACGGCTCGGAGGTGAAGATAGACGAGACCGGCCGCCCGACCGCCGATACCTGGCCCAACACCGGGATGGGGCGGATCAACCCGGACGGCTCGCGGGGATCGTGCTCGGCCTGCCATACACGACACTCTTTCAGTGTGGCGCAGGCCCGTCAACCCGAGTCCTGCGGCAAGTGCCACATGGGTCCGGATCATCCGCAAATCGAGATCTGGAACGAATCCAAGCATGGCATCCTCTACCACGCCAACCGTGAGAAAATGAACCTGGACAGCGAGGAATGGGTGGCGGGCAAGGATTATTTTACCGGCCCTACCTGCGCGTCATGTCACATGGGCGCCGGCGGGGACGAGGGCGTGACCCACGACGTGGGTCAGCGAATCTCCTGGACGCTGCGTCCCCCTGTTTCCGATAAGCTGAACATGGTGGTCTACGAGGACCTCTCGAAAAAAGATGTGATGGGCGAGAGTCCGGAGCTGCCGGCCGTGGGTGAAACGCACGACGGCAAAAAAGTCACCGAGGTCATTACCTGGCAGGACCGACGAGACAAGATGCAGGAAGTTTGCATCCAGTGCCACGCCAAACCGTTCGTGGAGAGCTTCTACACTCAATATGACAACCTTGTCGTGCTCTACAACGAAAAGTTCGCCAAACCGGCCAAGGCGATCATGGCCGACCTCAAGGCCGAGGGTATTATCAGCAAGGCCAATTTCGACGACCAGATTGAGTGGATCTGGTGGGAACTCTGGCACCACGAGGGACGCAGAGCCCGCCACGGCGCATCGATGATGGGGCCTGACTACGCCTGGTGGCACGGACTGTACGAGGTCTCCAAGCACTTCTACACCGATTTCATCCCTGAGCTCAAGAAAGTAGCCGGTGAAGAGAAAGCCGCCGAACTACTGGAGAAATACGTTTACAGTCAGGACGGCCATCTCTGGCACCGCGATGGGATCAGCGACGATGTGCGCCAGCGGATCCAGAACTTCTACCAGAGCCGCTACAAGCAGTAACCTTAAGGATCAATCGGCAAGGTGAGTGCGGATACTGTCGGCAAGCGGCGGTTTAAGCACTCCCTTGTCCGTGATAATTCCGGCGATCAATTCGGCCGGGGTCACATCGAATGCGGGATTGAACACGTCCACGCCCTCCGGGGCGAACCGGACTCCCAGCGGCGCGGTGATCTCGGCCGAATCGCGTTGTTCTATCGGAATCCGGCTGCCGTCGGATAGCTCCAGGTCGAACGTGCTGAACGGGGCCGCCACGTAAAACGGCACTCCGTGACGGGCGGCCAGACAGGCCACGCCGTAGGTGCCGATTTTGTTGGCCGTGTCGCCGTTGGCTGCAATCCTGTCCGCGCCGGTGACAACGATGTCCACCTTACCGGCGGCCATGATGCTGGCGGCCATATTGTCGCAGATCAGTGTGGCCGGGATTCCGGCCCGCATCAGCTCCCAGGTTGTCAGGCGGGCGCCCTGAAGCAGGGGACGGGTCTCATCGACCCATACCGACGGTTTGCGTCCCTGCTCATGGGCCGTATAGATCACCGCCAGGGCCGTGCCGATCCCGGCGGTGGCCAGCGCTCCGGCGTTGCAGTGGGTCAGCACGCGGCCGCCCACCGGCAGCAGCGAAGCGCCGTGCTCGCCGATCGAGCGGCAAAGCCGCCGGTCCTGCTCCATGATCGCCACGGCTTCACTTTCCAGTGATAATAACATCCGCTGAGCCGAAGTTTCCTCCGGCAGGCTGTCCACCACGCGTTTTACCCTGTCGATAGCCCAGCACAGATTGACGGCGGTCGGGCGCGTGCCCGCCAGCTCCCCGCAGACTTCCGCCAGTCTGGCGCGGAAAACATTTGGCCTTGCGGCCGCGTGCTCCTGCATAGCCAGCACCACTCCCAGCGCGCCCGCCACTCCGATCGCCGGAGCGCCGCGCACCGCCAGCCTGCGGATATCCCCGGCGATGTCCCTGTAGTCGTCGCGTTCCAGATATACTTCCTCCACCGGCAGCAACGTCTGGTCTATCAGTTTAACCCGTCCTGACGGGGCGGAGCCCAGCCAGCTAATTGTTTCCACTATCATATTCGAGCTCCAAAGTTGATTTTTGTCCGGCCAGGGCCTAGATTGGCTTCATCCAAGGGAGTGGGGCGCGGATCGGGCCACCCGTCCTGCGCAAATTAATCGCGGGACAGAGAATATTCAAGCCATGCTTTCGCAAACCGGAGGAGCCGATGAACAGTTGCAGCCGGTCAGTCTGGATCGCAGCGGCGTGTATCGTGGTTGCCGCGATGCAGGTCCGGGCTCAAAGAGCCTACACTCCGGAGGATATCGACAGAGTGCGCACGGTGAGCGCAAACCAGCTCAGCCCGGACGGTAACTGGATCGCTTACGTGGTGAGCAGCAGCAATTACGAGGAGAACAAATCCACCAGCGATATTTTCCTCGTGCCCACAGACGGTTCCTCGCAGCCACGGCAGCTTACCCGCAGCGGTGCGCACAACGGTTCGCCCCGCTGGGGACCGGAAGGAAAGATGCTGGGGTTTATCTCCGATCGCAACGAAAAGCTGGGCCGTCAGGTCTATCATCTGCCGGCCGCATCCGCGGGCGAGGCCGGGCGGGTGACCGATTTCCCGGGCGGTGTGAGCGATTTCGTGTTCAGCCCCGAAGGTGGGTTTATCGTTTTCTCGGCGCGTGTTTATCCCGATCAGCCGAGCCCGGACACGGCCGCCGTGCGCGACAGTATCGCCAAAGAAGCCAAAATGTCCGCGCGGGTGCACGAGAACCTGCTCTACCGTCACTGGGACAAATACTGGGACAAGAAGGTCACTCACCTCTTTCGGCAGGACCTGGCTGGCGGCGAGCCGGTCGATCTGACCGTGGAACTGCAATACGATGCGCTCAACTACTGGCTCGGTTCGGCGGGACGGGAGTTCGAGGTTTCTCCCGACGGGCGCTGGGTCTATTTTGCCGGCAACCAGGACACCGACCAGGCCGTGAGCTATAACACGGATATCTACCGTGCCCCCACCATCGGCGGGGCAGTGGAAAAGCTGACCGATAACCCGGCGGCCGACAATTTTCCCCGTTGCTCGCCCGATGGCGCCAGGCTGGCCTGGCGCGCCACCAGCCGTCCCTACTACGAGTCGGACCAGTACGACCTGATCGTTGAAGAGCTGAACGGTGGCGCACAAACGAACTTGACAAAAAATTTCGGGCGCAGCGTGGCGTCTTTTTTCTGGAACGCCGCTGGAGACACGTTGTTTTTCTCGGCAGAGGACGAGGGGGATATCGACCTGTTTGCGGTGGCGGCCACAGGGGGCGTGGTGTGCAAGGTGCTGGGGGCCAAGCTCGGCGGTGGCCAGGGTTACCATCTTAACGTCCAGGCGCCGCCGGGGGAGAGGGAGTTCTATTTCCGCCACCGGCCGTTGAGCCGCTATTACGAGCTGGCGTGCTATGAGCGCGGTCCCGGCCGCGTAAGGCTGCTCACCGGCCACAACGACAGCCTGTGGTCAGCGGTATACGTGCCCCGTGGCCGGGATGTTAACTTCGCAGGGGCGGACGGCGAAAAAATTCACGGGATGCTGTTTCTGCCGATCGATTTCGACCCGGGCAAAAAATATCCCCTGCTGGTGCGTATTCACGGAGGGCCGCAGCAGATGTTCGGCAGGGCGTTCCGTCACGAGTACGCCCTGTTCGCCGGGGCGGGTTACGCCGTGTTCGCCTGCAACCCGCGGGGCTCCACGGGCTACGGCCAGCGCTTCACCGACCAGATTCGCGGCGACTGGGATGGCCTGGTGATCGGGGACATCAGGGCGGGCGTGCGTCACGTGCTGGCCACCAGGGATTTTATCGACCCCAAAAGAGTTGTGGGCTGGGGAGGCTCGTTCGGCGGTTACGTCTGCAACTGGCTGGAGGGGCACAACGAGGACGGGATGTTTGCCGCGCTGATCAGCCACGCCGGCGACGCCGACCAGTGGAGCGCCTACGGCAGCACCGAGGAACTGTGGTTCCCGGAGTGGGAGATGTACGGCCCGCCGTGGGAAAACCCCGCAATGTACGACCGCCTCTCGCCGATCCGCTACGCCGCCAGGTTCAACACCCCGATGTTGCTCACCCACGGCGATCTCGATTACCGGGTTCCGGTCACCGGCAGCGAGCAGATGTTCACCGCTCTGCAACGCCGGGGCGTGCCCAGCCGTTTCGTGCGTTTCCCCGACGAGGGCCACTGGATTCAGAAACCGCAGAACCGGCGCTTCTGGTACGAGCAGATTCTTCAGTGGTCTGATAAGTGGTGCAAACGCTGAAGTCGCGCCAGTGCCCGTCTCGCTCATGAAGCCCGCCTATTGAGGCGGGCTTTTTTTGTGGGTTTGTGGGTTGGGAACAATTAACCCGTTGCCAATGTATAAAAACAGAGAGAGCAGCAAAGGCGGTACTGGAAACCATGTGGAGGAATTTAAACCGGGAGGGGACGATGAAAGGTATCGGGAGACTTGCCACGCTGTGTATGGTTGTTCTGCTGACAGCGGCGTTGCCGCTGCACGCGGTAAAGAAAGTGGAGATGCCGGATGATTTCGGCTCCGGTCTGTGGGCGGTAAACAACTGGAACGAAGCGGTGAATTATCTTAAGTACCTTGCAAAAGATGAGGTGCGCGAAGAGCTGGCCGCACTGCCCGCCGGGGAACGCCTGGACGCGTGGCGTGGGTTTTGGACGCCCCATAAGCCCGCATTGAGCAGTAACCGCCGGGAGCAGTATTTCCAGCGGATACGTTACGCCAACGAGAATTTCGGCTCGATCCTGCTGCCGGGATGGAAAACGGATATGGGCGAGACGTGGATCAGGCTTGGAACCCCGGACTGGCGTGAAAAGTACACGATGCGCGGAGCGGGCCGGGACATGGAGGTCTGGAACTACATAAGCCCACGCGATACTTACCTCGTTTTTGTCGATCGCACCGGCTTGGGAGATTTCGATCTGCTCAATTACAGTGCGATGATCGACGAGGTTTATTTTTACAACTGAGGAAACTCAGGGGGCCGTTGGAAATGATTCAACGGCCCTGAACTCAATTTTTTATATTTTTATTGTCAGGGGTATGTAACCCGGCCTCGGGCTGAGCCCTTTGAAAAGCCGGATTTTCACGACGACCGTTTTTTCAACACGCTTCTTTTAGAAAATATTTGACAGCTACGGCCGTTTCTGCTATTTTATCGATCCTTAAGACGCGCAAATACAGTGGGGCTGTAGCTCAGTTGGGAGAGCGCTTGAATGGCATTCAAGAGGTCAGGGGTTCGACCCCCCTCAGCTCCACCATTGTCATAAAGGGACTTGCGACACTTCGCGAGTCCCTTTTTTATTGCCCAATGTGCATATTCGCGTATTTCCAACCTCTGGATGAAATATTGAGGCAAAAGCTGAGAATATCCCATATCTAACTATGCAACTTCGCCGCCATGACCCGCACCTGCCAGAAAACAAACCCCGTCCCCGGCATCATTCAAGCTTTTATCCTATCCGGTTGCGGCCGGGGCTCAGGTGCAGCAGAAACGCATAGACCACCGGCGTTGCCACCAGCGACAGCAGAACCGAGATGCACAGTGCGCCGATGACGGCGATGGCCAGGGGCCGGAGCATGTCCGCGCCGCTGCCGATGCCGTAGGCCAGTGGCAACATCCCGAAGGCGGCGGCCATCGAGGTCATTAACACCGGACGTAACCGTCGCTGGCCGGAGCGAACCAGGGCGTCGTCCAGATTGGCCCCCTCGCCGCGCAGGTGCTCGACTAAGTCCAGCATCAGGATACCGTTCTTGGCCACGATGCCCACGCCGATAATCGCACCGAGGATGGAGACTACGTTCAGCGAGGTGCCGGTGATCCACAAGGCGAGAACCGTGCCGAACATCGCCAGCACGGCGCCGAAGACAATGGCCACGGGCTCATAGAAGGAACGGAACTCGATCAGCAGGATGGTGAAGACCAGAAAGATGGCCATCAGCAGCACAAGCATCAGGTTGCGAAAGGACTCCTGCTGCTGCTGGTAAAGGCCGCCAAACTCAATCGTTCCGGGCGGCAAAGATTTATCCCGGCTCAGCTTGTCCTGGATTTCAGCCATCGCGCCGCCCAGGTCGCGGCCTTCCAGGCGCGCGGTCACGGCAACGTTCTGGCGCAGGTCCTCGCGGCGCAGTTCCAGCTGTCCGGGTGTTTCCAGAAGGTCGGCCACTTGCGAAAGTTTCACCACTGTCCCGTCCTGCGCGCGCAGAGGAAGTTCACGCAAGGCCGCGATGCGATCAATGTCCAGCCGGTCCACGAGGACGCGAATGCTGATGACGCGGTCGCCTTCGAGCACCGTCGACGCCCTCTGTCCCAGCATGGCGGTGTTCACGGCGTTTGCCACGTCGGCAGCGGTCAATCCGAAGCGCTCCGTGTCGACGTGACGCACGCGCAGACTGAGACTGGGACCGGCGTAAATCAGCCCGTCCAGAACGTCCACTACCCCTTTGACCTGCCTCAACCCTTCCGCGATTTCCGGCGCTTTCTTTTTCAGGAACTCGATGTCCGTGGAGAAGAGTTTCACTTCAATCGGCTGGGGCGCCCACGTCAAATCGCCGATCAGGTCACTCAGGATGCCCGGGAACTCCCATTCCATGTCAGGCAGGGCAACCTTGAATTTATGCCGCAATTCGGCGATAACTTCAGCCGTCTTGCGTTTGCGGCCGGGTTTGAGCTTGACGAGGAAATCTCCGGTGTTTGGCTCTGCAATCGAAAGCGCGAGACGCGCGCCGGTGCGGCGGGAATAACTTTCGATTTCGGGCGTTGCGCGCAGGATCTCCTCGACTTGCAGCAACTGGCGGTTGGTCTCGGTCAGGCTCGTGCCGAAAGGGGCGATGTAATCAATAACGAATCCGCCTTCGTCCAATGGGGGAAGGAATTCACTCTCCAGCCGCTGATAAATGCCCGCGCCCAGAAGCAGCACCAGGCCGCATGCGCCGAGAGTAACTCGGCGGTGCCGGAGAGCGGCGCGCACCGCGGTTTTGTAAATACTGTTGACGTGCCGGAGCAAAAAGCCGCCTTCTTCACTGCCGGGGGAACCGTCACGTTCGGGCTTCTCAGCGCGCTCACGGATAAACCATGCGGCCAGCGATGGGGTCAGCGTGATAGCCAGCACGAGCGAAGTCAGCAGGGCGACGACCATCGTCAGCGCCAGCGCCCGGAAGAATACGCCGGTAACGCCGTCGAGAAAAGACAGTGGAATAAACACCACCACCGGCGTCAGCGTGGAGCCGACCAGCGGGCGGAAAATCTCGCTGATCGCCCGCTGAATCGCCTCGATTCGTGGCAGTCCGGTGGCAATCTTGGTATAGATGGATTCCACCACCACAATGGCGTCGTCAATTACCAGCCCGATGGCCGCCGCGATGCCCCCGAGCGTCATCAGGTTGAAACTGAGTCCGGCCAGTCTCATGGCCACGAGCGTGATCAGCACCGTGATGGGGATGACCACGATGGCGGTGAGGGTGATCCCCCAGTTCTTCAGGAAGATGTAGATGATCAGCACCGAGAGAATCAGACCGAATAAAATGGCGTCGCGCACGCTGCCCACCGATTCGTGAACGAACAGCGACTGGTCGTAGTAATACGCTACCTTCAGGTCCGGCGGCAGGTCTTTTTTTGCTTCGCGCAACACCTGCCGGAGGTTGCCGGCAATGTCCAGAGTGCTGCCCTCGGGCTGGCTGCGGATGTTGAGCAGTACCGCGTTCACCCCTTCGGCGGTAACAATGTTGAAGACCGGTTCCGGGCCGCGCTCCACCCTGGCGAAGTCCTTGATGCGCACTGGATGGTTGTTCACGACCGTTACGGTCAGGTTCTCGATTTCCGCAATCGAATGCACGCGGCCGTCCACCACCGCCAGATAAAGAGTATGGTTCTCCTCGTGCATGCCCGTGGGTGCGATGAGGTTGTTCTGGGCCAGTGCAGCGGTGACTTGCCGGAGGCTGAGGTTCGCGGCCTGCAGGCGGAGCAGGTCCACGATGACGTGATATTCCGGTGTGCGGCCGCCCACCAGGTCCACCCGTGCTACGCCGGGAATACGCAGGAAGCGCGGCTTGAGGTCGTAGCGTGCGAATTCCCACAATTCGGTGATATCACGCCGCGGGCTGGTGAGACTTACCCCGATGATGGGGAAAGCGGAGAACGTCAGTCTCCAGACAGTTGTGCCGGCGGTGGCCGGCAGCGTGGAACGGATTTGACCCAGACGGCTGTTGACATAGAGCTCCGATTGAATCATGTCAACCTGCCAGTTGAAATAGACACTGACTTCCGCCGCGCCTCGTCCGGTGATCGAGCGGATGGTGACCGAGCCGGGGATGTCTTTCATCGCCTCTTCGATGGGCCGCGTGATGGTGGCCATCATCTCGTCGGCCGGCATTACTCCGTTGTCAACCAGGATCACCACGCGTGGGAAATTTGTTTGCGGGAAGACCGAGGACGACATCTGCAGGGCCGAGTAAACTCCGGCCAGGCACAGCGCGACGCTGATGAACGCGATGGCCAGTCTGTGGCGGATGGCGAATTGGCCGAGGATCGTGGTTTTGCTCATGAGGTGGAAGTATCCTTTAATGTTATTTGCTCAGCCTGCGAATCTTCGTTTCTCTGGGTAGCCCGTATGCGCCATCAGTTACGACCGGCATCCCGGCTTGCAGCCCTTCTGCCTGGACCTCGACCAGACCGCCGTCACGCAAGCCTGCCTGCACCGGCTTTTGGACGGCCTTGTCGTCTTGAACCAGTGCGATGACGGTGTTGCCTTCACTGTCGCGCACCACACTCTCAACCGGTACGGCCAGGCAATCCACGTGCTCCTCACTGATAATCCGGAGCGTCACGAATTGGCCGGGGCGCAGACCGGAACCGCCGGGCAGCGAAACGCGCACCTCCGCCGTCCCCGTTTTTGCGTCCACTTGCGGGCTGATATAATTGAGCTGACCGCTGACCGGCGCGGCGGCCTTGCCCGCCAGCACCCTGGCCGGCTGGCCGACCTTGAGTTGGGCCAACTCGGCGCTCGGCACCTGGGCGCTTACCATGAGGCGGTTAAGGTCCACCAGCTCCACGAGCACGGTAGTCAGGTCCGCGGTCTCGCCCGGTTTTACGTTGAGGCGCGTTACGGTACCCGCCAACGGCGCCTCGACGCGTAGCAGCGCCTGCTGTGTTTGTGCGGCAGCCAGGTCTTTACGCGCGGCGGCGAGAGTTTGCTCGGCATCGAGCAACAGTTTCTGTGACGTGCCGTCCACCTGTATCAACCTCTGTTGGCGTTGCGCGTTCTTCTGGGCGAATTCGAGCGTCCTGAGCGCTTTCTCGACCGCGACATCCGCGGTGCGGCTATCGAGTTGGATCAGGATCGCCCCTTTCTCCACGTGCTGGCCCGCGGTGCATTTCACCGCTGTCACGATACCGGGAACCAGCGGACTCACCAGGGAACTGGCGGCTGGCCGTTCACCGGGCGGTTCCGGCTCTACCGTCCCGTAAGCGGTCACGTAGGTGCGCAGGGTGGTGCGCGTGATTTTGCCGACGTGGACGGCAACTTCCGGCACCACCTGGGCCGCTTCACTCCCATGCTTGAACGCCTTGAGCCATACCAGCCAGGCGGACCCGGCCAGGGCGAAAATGATGATGATTACAGTGAGAAATCTCTTCACGAAAACCTCTCTTCAGCGGTGTGCGTTTGTATCGCGGGTTTCAGGCGCTCGCGGCTCGGCCTGCCTGGCGGCGGCGGGCAGGCCGAGCGGGCTTTGCAGCGCGTCTTCCAGTGCGCCCAGCGCCTGTTGCGCCTGCACTAGCGCGTCCAGGCGCGCGCGGGCAGAGACGCTCAGTTGCAGCCGCAGCCCGATTAATTCACTCCTGGAAATTTCTCCGATGTCGAATATCGCCTGCCCGGTTTTTCCCTGCTTTTGCAACTCGGCGAGCAGTTCCTCGGCGTCCGCCTGCTTTCTTTGTGCCACCCGGTAACCGGCGACAGCCCTGTCGATTGCCGCCAGCACACGGGCTTGCAGTGCGTTGAACCTGGCGGCGGATTCCGTGCGTTTAGCCCGGGCCCGGGCAATCGCGCCCTTGTTCCGATTGAGCACGGGCAGCGCCAGGGTAAGACCGAGCGACCACTTGTTGTCCCCTTGATCGTACTCGTAACCGGGTAAGAGCTGGATGTCAGGATATTGTTTGGCGATTTCCAATTGCAGCGCGGATTCGCTGGCGGCGTATTCGGCCAGGGCCCCCAGGATGTCTGAGCGGCCTGACAACGCCTGGCGGCGCAGTTGGGCCGGTGATGCCTCGCCGGGCAACCGGTCCAGGCTGTCGAACGAAAGCCGCACGCTGTCAAGCGAGCCGGCCGGGAGCCCGATAGCGCCGGCCAGTTGGACCCGGGCCTCGGCGCTCCGTCGTTGCGCGTCGCGCAGGGCGAACCGGGTGCTTTCGGCCGCAATGCGCGCCTGCGTTACCTCGAAAGCCGAGATGGCCCCCGCGTCGTATTGGAGTTCCAGCAGGCGTCGGTTTTCGTTTTGGAGTGCCTGCTCATTCTGCAGCAGGGCCTCCGTTTCCCGCGCCGCGTAAAGCTCCAGCAGGCTGCTCCGCAGGCGGCGGCGTACCTGCCACGCCACGGACGCGATGTTGAGCCGCGCGGCTTCCGAAAGGTGCGTGGCCCGGGCCAGCCGGTATCCACGCTTGCCGGCTGTCTCAATCGGAATATCGAGGACCGTCACCGGCAACCAGGGCGAAGGTATCAGGGTTGTCGTATTGTAACCGGGAGTGACGCTCAAACTTGGGTTCGGCCTCTCGGCGGCGGCAGTCATGCCCCCCCTCGCTGCGGCCCACTGCGCCCGCGCCACATCGAGATCAGGATGGAAATAGAACGCGGCGAGTGTCAGATCGGCCAGGTCCCACGCGGGCAGGGGCCAGGCTGCAAGCGAGTCTTGTAAATTGGTTTCCATGAAGTGCCGCAGATCGGGGTCAGCGAGTGTCCGGCCCTCGAAATCAGCGGCGGTCTTCGTGGCGGATAGCGGTATGTGCTGGAACCGGGCGCACCCGGTCAGCATCAGCACGGCCGGCAGCGCGACGGTAAAAGCGGCGAACATTACCAGAGCGCGGATGAACCCACGCGTAGGCAGGTTTTGCTCGCGCCGGTAAAACTTTTGCATTCTTTCCACTCCTCTTCGCCGCCGCGGACTATATCGCGGTAAAGCTCCTCAACCTGTTTGCGCAGGGGGGAGAGCACTTCCCGGCCTTTCTTGGTTGGAAAATATTTCTTGCGGGCAATTGGGTAAATGGTTCCCGGGCTGAAATCATAGCCGTGGCGGCGCTGCTTCCGCATTATCTACTGGCTAATCACCGGTCTTTCAGAGGCATCCTGCAGGATGTGAGCCTTCCGGAACCAGCAGGAGAACCACCCGCTGTAATGCTTGCATGTCAACTGCATTCATATCTGCAATAAAATATCCATTCTCACCGGAAGTATCAATGAGCTTCTTGCTCTGAGCAGGAAAAAAGAGACACCTCTCCCACAGTGTAATCTGCAAAACAGGATTCTGTACAGGATTCTGTGCAGGGCAGCATCTCAATCGCTCAATTCGCAACGGGATTTCGGCAAATGCTTTTTTGCTTACTGCCACCTTTGCCATTTGAAACGTGTTGTGGATGTTTTTCCGGACAAGCCAATCCAAGGCCCACAGGCAGTCGTTCGCTCATCTGGCCCACCGGGGCGGTCTGGAGCACGTCTTGTCCCTGAGCGTCAATCGAGGGCCTGGCGCATAGTATGCTAGCGGAGTAATTCAAATTCGCCGTTGTCATCCTCAAAATAGACAACGCCTTCATCGCTCTGCACCAGCATGGCCGGCGCCGCGATTTTCCCATCACGCCGCAGTTGCCATGTTCCGGCACTCAGTCCGCAGACAAGCACTTTTACCCGTCCTCCACCGGGAGGCGCGAAAACGACAGGCCTGGCGGCGGATGTTTCTCCGGTGTTGAACAAAACCACGAATCGCCCGAGTCTGAAGCCGGTGAAATCCCCGGCGCTGAAAGCAGTAACCCCCGGCAGGTCTTTATTGGCGCGGCCGGTAACTTGCATCACGTTGAGGAACAGGTCGGTGGCCGAGGATGCAAGCGGGGAAATCTGCACCCGCCAGTCGCCGAGTTCGTAGTCGAGTGGATCGAGGCCCTGCTGAATCCCGACGGCGAAGTTTTTGCCGAACACATCGAACCGGTGTCCCGGCCCGCCGACTTCGGTAATCAGCAGGTTGCTGGCTTTCGGCAGCAGGGTGGTATTCAGTAGCGCCCCCTCCCAGCCACGCTGGCTGAGCTCGTAGCGCACGGTGTTGGCGCGCACCGTGGGCCGCTCCATACCGTGCAGCAGCCAGTATTTTTTGAACGAGGAGTCGCGGCTGGTCACCCGGTCGAACACGGCCAGGGCCGCGGGTACCTTTCCATCGTCAAGGTTGATAAACACGAACGAGCGCTGCACCCGGCGCACCTTGTCGCTGTAGGCGTCGGTGATATCGCCCTTGAGGTAGGAGAACTCGGGTTTTACGCTGCAGGGGCCGAACCAGCGGCCGAGAACCTGTCCGGTGCGGTAGTCGCGGGAGAGGAAATCGTCCAGTTCTCCGGCGGACCTCCAGCGGTTGGGCATCCGCTGGCCCCCGTCGTTCACTTTCTCGATCCCGCGGAAGCCGGCGGTAATAAAATCCTCGCCGGGGTCCATCACCAGCAGGGAGTTGTGGGCGACAGTGCGCTTGTAGTAGTTGACATTATGCGGGCCGGTGTACCCGCCGTCGTCACCCTCGTAGAGCCCCGTGTCCATGGCCAGCGGGCCGCGATAATAAATCTGGAACGCCCCGGCGTCCAGGTGCTGATGGTTGCCGAAGTTCCACTCGTTAACCTTCATCTCGCAGATAACCGCGTCCTCGTCCCAGCCCGTGCGGGCCACCATCCAGCCGAATGGAGAGCCGGAATATCGGGTCAGCGGCAACTCGGAGATGTCCCACGGCTCAAGGGCGGGATCGCGCCAGAGCAGCTCGAACAGCTCGTCCAGCGGGTGGTTGGCGTGCTTCAGATACTCCCAGTGCCACTCGTCCTTGAGATAATCGGCCAGAATGTAGCCATCGCCGTAATAGCTGGCGCACAGCAGGCTGGCAAGTTTGGGCGTCCAGATAAAATCATCTCCGCCGGTCATCATCTTACCGTCGGGACGCCGCATGTAGAGCCAGTGGTAGGGGACAAACTGCTGGGAGGGGTTGTAGATGTTGCCCGCGCCCAGGCGGTCGAAAATCCACAGCGGGTAAAGCTCGCTGCCGAAACGGGTGTCCGCGTAGGCGATCCCCTGATGGTAGGCGTGGCCGGGGTAGAACCAGTTGCGCGAGGGTACGAAGCTGCCGAATATTTTTTCCGCGGCCTCGAAATACATCTCGCTGTACTCGTCGAACACGGCCAGTCCGGCGCTGAGCATGTCGCGCATCACCATCCACTCGCCGATATGCCCGGTCAGCGAGCCGCCGCGGCGGATCGGGTAGCCGATCTCGAACTGCCCGGCCAGGCGAATGAACTGGTTGACGAACTCTTCTTTCTCCTGACGGGTCAGCAGCTCGTAGCACCAGTCATAGACAATCGCCCCGGCTAACATCAGCCGTCCGATGTCGCGTGAGACGTCCATGGCCTCGCTGAATTCACAACGCCGCAGCGTATCGAGCGCCGCCTCGATAGTGCGGCGGCCCAGGGCGCTGTCGGGATCGAGCAGGTAACGCACGGCATCGACCGTGATCCGGTGCTGGACGCTGCGAGGGGCCAGCGATTGAAGGTGCTGCCAGAGGGGGCCGAGCACCGGGTCTTTTACGCGCCGCCTGAGATCGGGGATGTCCCGCGCCAGCAGGAAAAGGCGGGGGTGTCCGGCGGGCGGAACCGGGACTTTAACTCCTGATTCCAGTTCCCTCCATTGAAGTTCCGGCCGGTTGTCAACCGGTGCTGCCAGCAGGGCGGAAACCATAAACAGTACTAAAAAGGCGGCGAGGATTTTAAGCTGCATGGCGGTTGTCTCCTGATAAATCGGACAAGTTATCTTATCACACACGCATGGCTTCTGGACAAGATGGTTAGTGGTGCTTGATAAGCGGGACAACAGGGATTTGCAGCCAAAAGTTATCGAAATGGAGCGCTATCTTTATGAATAATGGGGGCTAATGGGTTCCACCGTTTTCCGGATGGTTAAGAAACCGGCAGCGCACCCTCCGGTTGCGGCCCTCGTTCTTGGCCGTGCAAAGAGCTTTTTCCGCCAGTTCCAGCAGCTTTTCCGCCGGCGCGCCCTCGGCTTTCTCCCAGCTCACAATTCCCAGGCTGAGCGAAACTCCGGTAACGCCGCCGGGGCCGCCGGGTATTGATTTAATGGCCAGTTCGGGCTCGAATTCCACCGGCAGCGATATTGCGCGAACCTGCTGGAGAAGATCGTCCGCCAGAGGTAGCGCCCGCTTCTCGTCCACGCCCGGCAGCAGGACAATCAGCTTGTCGCTGCTGGAATTTATCACCGCGCCCAGGTTTTCCACTTTATCGTAGAAAAGCTGCCGTACCTGCCGGATTACCCTGTCGCCGGTGAGAGCGTTGCAGGTGGTATTGAGCATTTTCATGTAGTCAATATCGGCATAAATCATCGAGAACGGCAGGCCCCCGCGGCTGCAATGCTCCAGGTGAGTCAGCAGCCGCTCGTAGAGGTGCCGGTAGTTGAACAGGTTTTCGCGGATCGAGCGGCTGCCGGTTATATGCCTGTTTCGATCATTGAGATTTCTGCCCTGGAGCACAGCGCGGCAGCGGGCCGCCAGGGCAATCATGTCGAGCGGTTTGGCCAGGAAATCGTCGGCGCCGGCTCCATAGGCCGCCTCCTTGTCGCTGATATCGTCGAGCGCACTGACAAGAATTACCGGGACCCCGGCCAGTCCGGGGTCCTTTTTGAACGCGGCGCAGGCCGCTAACCCGTCCATCACCGGCATCATGATATCCATCAGCACAATGTCCGGCAACTGACGGGCGGCGGCGTCAAGAGCCTGACGGCCGTTTTCGACGACGGTTATCCGGGTGTAACCGGTTTTTTTCAGGAAAAATTCGATCAGCTTGCGGATGTCAGGCTGATCGTCGACCACCATGATCAAAACATCTTTTGAGTTTTCTGCGCCGGAATCGTTCATTTTTTTCCTGTGCAAGCGAATGTGTCCGCCCCAACGGGTTGGGTTTCACTCCGGCCATCGGATGGTATCGGGGGCGGAGTAATAATCTGTACAGTTATTATACCCCGGCCCGGCGCAATACTCAACCGCCGCGGCTCAGCGGCGGCTTGAGTTCCTGCCCCAGGCGGAATATGCCTTCGACGGGGAGCCGCGGTTAATCAAAATTTCTCCGGGATGGTTTGCCTGAGATTCAGGGCTTTTCCCGGTCCGTATTCGGCAGCCGGTCCTGCCCGCTCGATGGCGGTGAGCGTGAAACCGGCTCCGGGTATTCTTTACAAAGCAGGAGAGCGCCGGTATAATAAGTAATGCTTCTGTTTGCTCATCCGGTGGAAGCACCCGGCCAAACCGGCCGGCGGATGATTTCCTGTTACGAATGCCGGCTGTTTCCGTTCTGCTTACCGCCTGTTTTGCTGGTTGTTCCCGGTGCCGTTGCATATTGATCAGTATCTACCTGCATGAACCGCAAAAGTCAGTTCACGTTCAACCCGCCTAAGGAGCTTCTATGAAATCGATCGACCGTCGCAAGTTCATTAAAAGCGCCACTGCCGCCACGGCCGCGTTCGCCACGGCCGCGCCGTTTGTCACCTCCGGATGGGCAAAGAACAGCCCCAACGACAGGGTCAATGTCTGCGTGGCGGGTATCCGCAGCCGCGGGCAGGCGCATATCCGCAGTTTCGCCGCGCTTAAGAACGTACAGGTAACCGTGCTTGCCGATATTGACGAGCGCCTGTTCCCGAAAGTCAACGGGTCGCTTGAGAAGCAGACCGGCAAGAAAGCCCGCACCGAGACTGATTTCCGCCGGGTGCTGGAAGACAAGGACGTGGACGTGGTCAGCCTGGCAACGCCAAACCACTGGCACGCCCTGCAAAGTATCTGGGCCTGCCAGGCGGGCAAGGACGTCTATGTGGAGAAGCCGGTGAGCCACAACATCAGCGAAGGCCGCAAGATTATCGAGGCCGCGCGCAAGTACAACCGGATCGTGCAGACCGGCACCCAGAGCCGCAGCAGCCAGGGTTGCCGGGAAGCGATGAAGTTCCTTCACGAGGGTGGCCTCGGGGATATCTACATGTCCCGCAGTTGCCTGATCAAGGCCCGCGACAGCTACGGCAAGGCCCCCAACTCTCCCGTGCCCGCGGGTGTGCACTACGACCTCTGGCTCGGCCCCGCGCCCTACAGGCCGTTCAACGAGAAAAAATTCCACTACAACTGGCACTGGCTCTGGGACACCGGTAACGGTGAGACCGGCAACACCGGGCCGCACAATTTCGACCGCTGCCGCTGGGGCATGCAGATCTACGAGCACCCTCGCGAGATCCAGAGCATGGGCAACATCTATGTCTGGGGTAACGATTGTGTGCAGGAAACCCCCAACCATCAGATATCCGTGCTCAAGTACGACGACGGCCGGATAATCCAGCTCGAGGTCCGCGGCTGGTTGTCCAACAGCGAGGAAGGGATCGAGCAGGGCGAGTTCTTCTACGGCGACAAGGGCTGGCTCAAGCTAGACGGCGGAAGCTGGCAGAGTTATTTCGGCCGTAAGAACGAGCCGGGGCCGGGCAGCGGTAAGAGCGAGGGCCTGAGTTCCTCGGAGCAGTCCAACCGGATGGGCGCACCGGCGGCGGGCCACTTCCAGAACTTTATCGACTGCGTGCGCAGCCGCAACCGCCACAACCTGGCGGCGGATATTCTCGAGGGCCATCTGAGCACGGCCATGTGCCACCTGTCGAATATCGCCTACCGCACGGGCCGTACGCTCGTTTTTGACCAGGAAACGGAGACGTTCCCCGGCGATGCCGAGGCGAACACCTTCCTCAGCCGCGAGTACCGCGTACCGTTCGTGGTGCCGGAAACGGTTTGATCAACGCTCGATCAAACCAGCACACACCCCGGCCGGATTCGGTAATAAATCCGGTCGGGGTGTTGCTGTCAGCTGGCAGCTAACTTTTCCGCCGGATAACCGCCATGGCGCGCATGATATTGTTACTCTCATTGTCGCTCTGGATTACGGCCGTCCCGGGCTTTACGCGGGAAGCGCCTGTCGGTCCAGGGGTCAACCCCCGTTTACTTGAAAATCAGTGGGACGCCTCCTGGATCGCCTGCCCGGATGTGCCGCGCAAGGACTACGGCGTATTCCATTTCCGGAAAACGTTTGCACTGGGCAAGCAGCCGGATAAATTTGTCGTCCACGCTTCGGCCGACAACCGCTACAAGCTGTATGTCAACGGTGTGTGGGCGGGGGAGGGGCCGGCGCGGGGTGACCTCCGGCACTGGCGGTTCGAGAGCTATGATATCGCCGCTCTGCTCAGGGAGGGCGAGAACGTGCTGGCGGCGGTGGTCTGGAATTTCGGCGAGCACGTGCCGTATGCCCAGATAACCTCCGAAACCGGTTTCCTGCTCCAGGGCGACACGGATGCCGAAAGCGTGGTCAACACAGGCGAGAGCGCGGGCTGGAAAGTGCTGGCCAGCGAAGCCTACCGGCCGATCCCGATCAACACGGAAACCATGCACGCTTTTACCGTGGTCGGCCCCGGCGACAGCGTGGACGCGCGCAAGTACCCCTGGGGCTGGCGGGAACCGGGTTATGATGACTCTGAATGGGAAGAGGCGGAAAAAATCGCCGCCGCCTGCCCGCGGGGTATCCGCTGGATGAGGTCGCACTGGCAACTGGTGCCACGGATGATCCCGCCGCTGGAGCATTCGTTGCAGCAGCCTCCGGTTGTGCGCAGGGCCGGGGGGCTGGAACACGCAGCGGGAAAATCCTTGTCGGGCCTGGTTGTCCCGGCGGACAGCAGGGCAAAAATACTGCTGGATCAGACGTATCTGACAACGGCCTATCCTTTGCTGAGAGTCAGCGGCGGCCGCGCTGCGAGAATAAGGATTACCTACGCCGAAGCCCTGGTGGACAGTGTTGGCAATAAAACCCACCGCGACAGTATCGCGGGGATGGAGTTGTTTGGCTATTTCGACGAGTTTATCGCCGATGGCGGCCAGGACAGGCTTCTGAGCACTCTCTGGTGGCGCACGTTCCGCTATCTGGAGTTGGAAATAGAAACCGCCGGGCAGCCGCTGCGTATCGATTCGCTTTACTCGGAGTTTACCGGCTACCCGTTCGAGCGCAGGGCCACTTTCAGCTCCGGCGACCAGTCGCTGGAGGACATTCTGCGGGTGGCCTGGCGCACGGCCCGGTTGTGCGCTGGCGAGACCTATTTCGACTGCCCCTACTACGAGCAGCTCAACTATGTCGGAGATACCCGGATCCAGGCGCTGATCTCGCTCTATGCGGCGGGTGACAGCCGTCTGGCGCGCAAGGTGATCACCCTGTTCGACGATTCGCGCCTGCCCGACGGGCTGACCCAGAGCCGGTATCCCTCGTCCATGACACAGGTCATTCCTCCCTACTCGCTGTTCTGGGTGACGATGCTCCATGACTGGTGGATGCTGCGTGGAGATGAAGATTTTATCGGCTCCATGCTACCGGGCGTGCGCGGTGTGATCGGCTGGTTCGCCTCGCGGATGGCGCCCTCGGGTATGATCGGGGAGCTCCAGTGGTGGAACTTTGTCGACTGGGCCGCCGAATACGGCAGCGGTGTGAGTCCCGGCGCCGACGAGGGCGAGAACGCGGTAATCAGCCTGCAGTTTGTCTACGCGGCTCAACTGGCCGCCCGGATGTCCGACAGGATGGGATTGCCGTTCGAGGCCAACTGGTACAGCCAGCTTGCAAAAAGTGTCGGCCGGGCCACTGTCGAGCGCTGCTGGGACAGCTCCCGGGGCCTGCTGGCCGAGACCCCTGAGCGGAAAATATTCAGCCAGCACGCCAACGTGATGGCTATCCTGACAGGCGTTCTGCCAACAGAGCGCGAGGCAGCAGTGATGGAGCGGGTGCTTGCCGACAGCACGCTGATCCAGTGCACCTATTACTACCGGTTTTATCTCAACCGTGCGCTTAAGAAAGTGGGGATGGGAGAGCGCTACCTCGATCTGCTCTCCCCCTGGCGGGATATGCTCGCTATCGGCCTGACCACGTTTGCCGAGGAGCCTGAACCCACCCGCTCCGACTGCCACGCCTGGAGCGCGAGTCCGCTCTATGACGTGCTGGCGCTGGTGGTCGGAATAGAGCCCGCTGCGCCGGGGTTTGCTAAAGTCAGGATTGCACCCTCGCTGGGAAAACTGCAAAGAGCCTCGTGCAGTATGCCGCACCCAGCTGGTGAGCTGCGGGTCAGCCTGGAGCGCAGGGGAAGCGCTGGTCTGGAGGCGGAAGTGGTTTTGCCGCCGGGTGTGAGCGGGACGTTCTTCTGGAACGGACGAGAGCAGCGGATCGAGCCGGGTGCTCAGAGGCTGTCGTTCTGAAAATTCGCGGAGAACCGGCTATGGAAGAGAAAATTTGCCTCGGGATCGCCTCCTGCCTGCTGGGTGAGAAAGTGCGCTACGATGGCGGCCATAAGTACGCTCCTCTGCTGGTGGAAGCTCTGGGCCGGAGGGTGGGGGTGGAGTTTGTGCCGGTCTGCCCGGAGCGGGAGTGCGGCCTGGGGGTGCCCCGCGAGGCGATGCGCCTGGAGGGCGATGGTTCCGATCCCCGGCTGGTGACGATCAGGACCGGCATCGATCACACGGACAGCATGAAACAATGGGGAAAGAAGAGACTCAGGGAGTTGGAGAGCGAGGGGCTGTGCGGCTACATATTCAAAAGCGGGTCGCCCTCCTGCTCTCTGGAGCGGTTAAAGGTCTATGCTGAACCGGGGCGGCCGGTCAAAGGGGAGCGAGGCATCTGGGCGGCGATGTTTACCCGGCATTTCCCGCTGCTCCCGGTGGAGGACGAGCACCGGCTCGATGATCCACGATCAAGGGAAAATTTTATCGAGCGCATCTTTGCGATCAAGCTCCGGCGAAAAGCGGTAACTGCCGGAATTGACAGCGACGTTCACCGGGAACCGCCTGCCGGATAAAGCTCCCTGTGGATATGAGGACTTGAAAAAGAACTCTTATTGTGCTTTAATTCTGGCAGAACAGAAAAACTGTACGTTTCCCGTAGCTATTTTCTGACAATAAGAGAGGCGCAAGTGCAAGATAATACATCAGAAAGGCGGAAGTCTCCACGCAAGAGCGAAGCGGTCGCCGCCGAACTGTACCTGGAATCCAGTGTGTTCAAAGCGCAGACCATCGACGTTTCAGAGGAAGGAGTCCGTCTGGAACTGAACAAACCGATCCGTTTCAATATCAGGGTCAGAGTCGGTGACATGCTTGTAAACAGATTAGCCGAGATTGTCTGGTTCGAGGATCCAAAGCAAGCGGGTGGATTCTCGTACGGCTTCAGGTACGTGGAGTAATGTCTGGTCGTGGTGCGAGTCAGGTCCGCTATTGCGAGCTGATTCTTCCGGGCGGTCAAGCTGCATGGCGCGGCGTTTTTCGTGGTTTGCCGGGCTGTTCAGCCACTGAATTCCTCCGTGCGGATAGGGGCTTTTCTCGCCCGAATGCGCTTTCCATCAATCCCTCCGTTTATCCATTGATCCCGCCATCGTAAAGAGCTAATTTACAAGTTGAGTTGAGACCTTTGATTTACTCCCAGACCGGTTGTGGAGTTTTTTCAAAGGTCTCTGCAAGATTATTGAAGCGAAGAGCGGGAACATAGCGATTGGGAAAAATGAGTGAGCTGAAGGAATTATTTGAGCAAAGAGCGAAAAGCTGGGACTGAAAGAATCAAGGTTTCAGAGCCGCTACCACAATGGCAAGGTTGCGATCGAACTCGATCAAAGGAACGAGCGGCTGATTATAGTCAGTTGGGAGAATGGCTCGGTATTCGAAAGAAAGCGCTTCCGCTACGGCAATTCGGTAGGCCAGTGGTTGGACAGGAGCTTCGATTTTGCTCAATGCAAGGCGCTTGAATCCGCGCAAAAGTCGCTTGAACTACAGCAGAAGCACGTGAAACACCGGGTCCGAAGAGGACAGGTTTAAGTCCTACATGTAAATATGGTGAGCATTTTCCGGACAGACAGAAAGCCTCCCGAAGCAGCCGGGAGGCTTTCTGTCTGTAACGATGGGCGAGAGACTCGCCCCCAACGGGTGTTATCCCTGCTGATTTCAAGTTCCGGGCAGGGGAGAGTGAAAATGCATCAGACGCAGGCGCGGCGCACATTTTTTTGAAGTGGAGAATATTGGTTCAATACTCTTGCCGCCCAGGCTTATGATCGCAATAAAACCTTTTGCGGATAACGCCGATGCGTTATTATGCGCATAAGCTCTTTTTTCAGCGCTTTTACCCGATTTCCTGTCTTTGCCGCCCGCTTCTCCACACCTGCCCGGAGGCCAGGGATGAAACGCTCTTTGCCAGGTTTCACCATGCTCTGTATGGTCTTATTGTTTGCACTGGCCGCGGGGTGCACAGGCCCGCAATGGAAAAATGACAATACTACGCCCGCTGCCGGCGGTCCGGCCGCACGGCAGCAAACCGGCTGGAAAGTAATAGGCCCCGGCGGCGGCGGCGCGCAGTTCGAGCCCACCATCAGCCCGGCGGACCCCAACCACGTGTTCGTGCGCTGCGACATGACCGGCGCTTACGTGACCGAGGACGGCGGCAGCCGGTGGCGCATGTTCAACCTGCGTACCGTGGTGCAGGATTTCGAGTTCGACCCCAACGAGCCTAACACCGTGTACGCCTGCAACAGCGGGCTCTACCGCAGCCGGGACAAGGGTAAGCGCTGGACGCTGCTGCTGCCCGAACCCGGCAGGGTGACGGCCGAGATCATGAGCGGCGACCACGCGGGCCAGCGTTTTGTGACCGAAGACGAACTGCCCGGCGGCAGCATGCACAAGATACGCGTTGATCCGGCAAACAGCGACCGTATCTACGTGGGAGTCTCGGGGCCCGGCTGGCGCAGCAGCAAGAGCAAGCTGATTTTCAGCGCCGACAAGGGTAAGAGTTGGAAAAAGGTGGCGGAGTTTGAGGGCGGCCCGGTCCTGGCCATCTTTCCGGGTTCGTGGCATGGCAGGCCCGATCAGGTAACGGTGGTTACCGGCAGCGCTATGGCCCGGGTGGACGTGACCACGGGACAGGCTACGGTTATCGAGCTCCCGACGAAACACGTGATTGTGGCCGATGGCGGCAAGGGTAGTAACGGTGTACTGTTCTACCTGCTGGCCGGTATGAGTGACAACGGCGGCGGAAGGAGATATTCCGGCCCCACGGCTTTGTTCAGCAGCGCGGACCTTGGCGCAAGCTGGCAGCGGGCGGACGCCTCGCTGAAGATCCCGGCGGGAGCCCCCGAAGGCTCCCGGATAGTCTGCCGGGCCATGGCTGTCTGCCAGGGCGTGCCCGAGACTGTCTACCTTTCCTGTTCTTCCATGCCGGTGATGATCAACGGCAAGCCCCAGAGTCAGGGCGGTATTCTGCGTACCAGCGACGCGGGCCAGAGCTGGAACTGGGTGCTGGCAACCAGCGGCGGAGACGTACTGAGCGAGAATTTTTCCCAGGGGTGGCTCAAGCGTAACCTGGGCTGGTTCCGCAACCCGTCTCACCTGGGTGTGAGCCCCACCGATCCCAACGTGGCCTACGGCACCGACAGCGGCCGCACCATCCGCACCACCGATGGCGGAGCCACCTGGCAGCAGGTAATCAGCAGGGACCTGCCCGACCGCAGCTTTACCACTCGCGGACTGGACGTGACCACCACCTACGGCGTGCATTTCGATCCTTTCAACCCGGACCACTTCTTTATCACTTACACGGACATTGGGCTTTTCCACACATTTAACGGTGGCGAGAGCTGGTTTCAAAGCATCACCGGAATCTCCCAGCAGTGGCGTAACACCTGTTATTGGCTGGAGTTTGATCCGGATGTCAAGGGCCGCATCTGGAGCGTGTGGAGTAACGTTCACGATCTGCCCCGGCACAAGATGTTCCGCTCGGGCAACCTGACCAACGGCCGTCAGCAGGGTGGCGCCGCCGCCAGCGGAGACGGCGGCAGGTACTGGCGCCTGTTGAATACCGGCAAGCTGGGTGAGGACGGCTGGTACAGCGGACGAATGCGCCTGGGAGCTGTGCCCACGCACATCGTTATCGATACCGACAGCCCTGTAAACCAGCGCACCCTTTACGTCTGCGACTTCGGCTTCGGGGTGTGGAAGTCCACCACCGCCGGCCGTACCTGGCAGTTGATGAACAAGGGTCTGGACAAGGCCAACCTCAACGCCTGGCGTATCACCCGTCTGCCCGGCGGCAGACTGATCCTGCTGGTGGTCCGAGCGGGAGTCGAAGGCCGAATGCAAATTCCGGGGGCGATGTATTACAGCGACGACGGTGCAGAAAGCTGGCAGGTGATGGCAATGCCGGAGCGGGTCACCATGCCAAACGATCTGATTTACGATCCGGCGGACCCCCGGCGCATGTACCTCTCCTGCTGGCCGCTCAACGTAGGTAGCAGGGAAATCGGCGGCAAGCCGCAGCGTGCCAGGATTGTTGAAGGGGATCAGTTTGAAGTAGGCAACATGGAAATTGGCGGCGGGCTGTACCGCACCGAAGATGGGGGCAAGAGCTGGCGCCAGATGTTTGACGAGGGGATGCACGTTTATGCCGCTGCCGTGGATCCGCAGAACACCGGCACCGTGTTCATCAACACCTTCAACAGCTCCGCTTTCCGCAGCGACGACAGGGGAGAGACATGGAAACGCCTGGGTGGCTATAACTTCAAGTGGGGACACCGGCCGGTTGTGGACCCGGTGAACAAGGGCATGCTCTACCTGACCACCTTTGGCGGCAGTGTCTTCCACGGCCCGGCCCTGGGTGTGCCCGGCGCGTTTGAGGACATCGAGAACCTGCCGGCGCAACGCTGGTAAAGACGGGAAAGGCTTATGCGAGGGGGATGTCGTATTAGAGGTTATTTCAAAACCCAAGTTATGCAAAAGAACGAGAGAGCACTTCTACTTTTGAGGCCAAAAGTAGAGCAAAAGCCTTTTCCGAGCCGAACTCGCACAAACTTGTGGTTTTTTTAATCCGGGCGGTGTGCCATCGGCAAAACTTCACTCCCGTGTGCTTGGCACGCTGGAAGCGAATCGCACGCCGGACACTGTTTCTTCCGGCAGCTCCGGTGGGATCCGGGACAACTACACGCCACCCTTGCTGTGGCTCAGACATGCGGCCCGGGACTGACCCCGCCCCACCACAAAAAAACAAGCCCTGAGCTTCACGGGGTATCGACCAATATCGATTCCACTAACTCGATTGCCTTCAGCCAATTACTAATGAAGTTTTGAAATAACTTCTAATATTGCCACCTGAGAATGGACATCTGATTAAACCGTATTTTTCAGCGATTGCGGCACCCGTCCCGCAACACTCCAATGGAGCGGCTATGAAACCCGGTTATTGTCTGTCAATGTTGTCCGCCATCCTGATTATTGTCGCCTGTTCATCGTCACCAGCCAGCAAGAGCGCCGCCGAAACCGGCAATGTGCTGGTGCTGGACGATTTTGAGACCGAGAGTTCGCTCTCGCGCTGGGACGGGCCGGTATCACTGTCTGAGCGCAACGTATCCCATGGCCGCCGCGCGCTGCACCTGGACCTCTCCGATCGTAGCGAGCGGCTGCTCACAACCACGGACCTGCCTTCCGACTGGAGCACTTACGACATTCTGGCATTCAGTATTTTCAACCCAGCGGAGAAAATCCAGTCAGGCCTGATTCAGATTATCGACAGCAAGGCCGAC
>JAJRTS010000057.1 GCA_024278175.1 Gemmatimonadales bacterium
AGATAAGATGTTGAGTATGAAGATGAATCGCAAGGATTCAGGAATATCTGCATGGGGGGACATTTACCAGTTTCCCTTGACCGCGGGCCTCCTTTCGTGGCGCGGAACCGTCCGCGGCAAATCTCGATTTCCTGTCGATAGCTATGCGGGGAAACGATATAGAGTGTATTACACCCGTGTCAACATGCAGGTTCCGCTATTATTACGATGACCGGTGCAAAAGGATTGGAATCCCCGGATGAAGCGCTTATAATATGTGCACCCATACTCTCCCAGGATCAATTTCATCCTCGAAATTATACCCGGAGATTAGAGATGTCACGCTACAGAGTCGGCATTGTCGGATTCGGCTGGGTTGCGGGCGCGCATCTGAAGTCCTACGCCGATCTTGAGCAGTTCGAGCCGGTGGCGGTGATGAGCCGCCGTGAGTTGGACCCGGAGATGTTTCGCCGTGAGTACGGCGTGGATATCAAGGTCTACAACGACTACGACAAGTTCCTGGCTGATGATGCTCTGGACATTGTCGACATCTGCACGCCCCATCCGCTGCACCCGGAGCAGGCAATCAAAGCCGCGGCGGCGGGCAAGGACCTGGTGATCGAAAAACCGATAGCGCTGGATTTCGAGAGCGCGGTCGCCATGCTCGATGCCGTGGAAAGGGCGGGAGTAAGGACCTCGGTGTGTTTCGAGGCCCGTTTTATTTCAGTGGCCCGCGCGATGAAGTCACTTATCGATCAAGGGATGATCGGCGACCCATACTATGCCGAGTGCGACTATTTCCACGGCATCGGCCCGTGGTACGACCAGTTCGCCTGGAATATCAAGAAGGACATGGGTGGCTCCAGCCTGCTCACCGCCGGCTGCCACTCCATGGACATGATGCTCTACCTGCTGGGCCTTCGCGCCGAGGAGGTGTTCAGTTACTCGACCACCAACCCCCACGAGGCTTTCGCCCCTTACGAATACGACACCACCAGCCTGACCACGATCAAGTTCGAGTGCGGCAAGGTGCTGGGCAAGGTCAGCTCGGTTACCGATTGCATGCAGCCCTACGTGTTCAACATGAACATAGTCGGCAGCCAGGGTACGCTGAAAAACGACCTGTTCCACAGCAAGAAGATCGACGGGATGGAGGGTTGGGCCAAGCTCGATGTCCAGCTTGTCGACAGCGGAGACGTGGAACACCACCCCTACCGCGAGCAGTTCAGTTATTTCGCCGACTGTCTGGAAAAGGGTATCGAGGGGCACAATAACCTGGCAAGCGCGTTCGAAACCCAGAGGGTCGTGTTGGCCGCCGACAAGTCCGCCGCCACCGGCAAACCGGTTTCTCTCAAGGAGTTCAGCCGCTGAAACACTCCGGCGGCCGGTGCTGATGGCTTGCCGGAGAAACACGGAACCTATAAATTCAATCAGTTATTTGTTTCCAAAGGGCGCGGAGCCCGGAATTTTGCGCTTTTTCGGCTGAGTATCGCCCGATAGTGTATCTTTCAACGGGTAAAAAAACGATCCTGGGAGAGAGTGTGCCATGCGAGACAAATTGTTCGGTAATAACCGCATTTCCAGACGGAATTTCCTGGCCGTGGCAGGCAGCGTGCCATTGGCGGCCGCGGCCACCGCGCGCGCCCAGGTGCCGGCAAGCCCCGAGGAACAGCCCAACATCCTGATCATCCTCTCCGACCAGCTCGCCCAGCAGGCCGTGGGAGCCTACGGCAACCGTTACGTACGGACCCCCAATATCGACGTGTTGGCGCGCGGGGGCGTTCGGTTCAGCAAGGCCTACTCCAGTTGCCCGCTCTGCCAGCCGGTCAGGGCCTGCCTGTGGACCGGACGGCTGCCCCACCAGAGTGGGGTGGACTCCAACGGAATGAACTATCCCGTACCCACGGTGTCAAAGCGCACGCCCACGCTGGGAGATATTTTCAGCAAAGCGGGCTACGAGGCGGTCAATTTCGGTAAGCGCCACGATGCAGGCAGTTTGCGCGGATTCAGGCTGGCGGATATCGAGAAGGCGGAGCTCGACGCCCCGGAGGCCTGGCCGGTCAGCTACGACTCCAGGCAGGACGTGCCCACCACGCGCAAGGTGGTCGAGTTCCTGGGCCGGGAGCGCAACCGCCCCTTTATCGCCATTGCCAGTCTCAATAACCCCCACAACATCTGCGACTGGATCGGTGCGTTCGAGGGACCCCACGAGGACCTGCCCCTGCCCGAGGGCGAGCTGCCGCCGCTGCCGGCCAATTTCGAGATCAAGGATTTCGAGAACCGTCCGCTGCCGGTCCAGTATCTCTGCTGCAGCCATCGCCGCCTGCGGATGGCGGCCCCGTGGAACAAGCTGAACTACCGCCATTACCTGGCCGCCTATTACCACTATACGAAAATGATGGATGCCCAGGTGGGGGAAATCCTGGCCGCCCTAAGGGCCTCTTCGGCCGCCAAAAACACGATCGTGGTGTTCCTCAGCGATCACGGCGACGGGATGGGGGCCCACAGGATGGTGACCAAGCAGGTCAGTTTCTATGAGGAGATGACCCGGATTCCGTTGATTTTCGCCGGGCCCGGGCTGACCGGCCGCGGCAAGATACTGCGTGAGCCGCTGACCTCCAGTATCGACCTGCTGCCCACTCTCTGTGACCTGGCCGGCCTCAAGGCTCCGGCAGGTCTGCCCGGCCGCAGCATGGCGCCCTGGCTCAGTGGCGAGAGCAATCCTCCCGTCAACGAGTATGTTGTCAGCCAATGGCAGACCGAATGGGGTTACACTGTCAGTCCCGGACGGATGCTGCGCAGCGAGCGGTTTAAGTACACCTGCTATCTCGAGGGCAACGGCGAGGAGCTTTACGATCTGGAGAAAGACCCCGGTGAAACCCGTAACCTGATCCGTGACAAGGGCTACCGTAAGGAGCTCGAACGGCACCGCCGCCTGCTCAAGGAGTACACGCGCAATACCCGCGACCCGTTTTTCGGCCAGGGGGTCACTGTCGATCCCCGCTGGCGCAGCCACAAGCCGGGCTACGCGTATCACGAGGGCCCCTCGGCACCCGAGGCCGCCTGGGCGGAGCAGGAGCAGCAGCAGAAAAACAGCGGGGGGACGCGCTAAGACTCTGCCTCCGGCAGTGGACTACCACCAAGCCTGCTTGGTGGTAGTCCACTGCAACACCCCTATCCCTAAGAGTGTCTCTGCTTAGCTGTTTATCCCCCCGGAATCTGCTCTAGTGCTTACCGGGAGCCATCGCCACCCCACGCCGTTCGTACGCCACATAAGCCTCTATGGCCACCATCCGCGGGCCATCAAGTTTGAGCGGCACTCCCTCCAGCGGGTTCATCAGACACCAGTTGATCATCTCCCTGAGTGCTATCACCCTGCCCAGTTGCTGCTGAAATTTGGGATATGTCTCCGGATGGGTATTGGCCGCATTGGGGTGGCACTGCGCACAGGCCACACCGTTGGCGCCAAGCTCCGGACTGACCCACAGCTCCCGGCCCGTCTGCACCACGCTCATGAACTCTTCCTGCCAGCGCTGCTGATCTTTTGCGGTAAACTCATCGGCCATCAAGGCAATTCCGCCTGCAATCAAAATCGCGACAACGACTATTAAAGAAAGTAGAGCGACTTTTCTGTGCATGGTAAATTCCCTCCTAATAGTGGACCTGGGGAGAAACCCGTTGACCAGAGTCCTGATACGCGGTGTCTTCCGGCTGACCCGTTTTCGGGTTGTAAGCCACAACACGGTTTGTGTTGTTGTAAAGGTTATACTTCATAGCCACACGTCCGCTGGCCATGTCAACGAACTGCCAGCCGGTGGCATCCCGCTCGAAAAACGGATCAGCGCGGTTCATGGGCACGGTGAGCCTGGCCAGGTGGCTCTCGGCCTGGGCATAGCTTTCCGGATACGGCCAGGGCCAGGCTGTGGCCATCACCGCATGGAAGCTGATATTGCCGATCTGGTTGTACTGTATCTGGTGCACATGGCCGTAAATGACGGTGACATCGTCTAAGGGACGCAGCAAAGCCTGCACTTGCTCCGCATCCTCTGTCCAGAAATTCCACCCCTTGTAGATCTTCTGGATCGGGGAGTGAGAAAATACCACAACCGGGGTCTCTTTTGTCACTTTCGCCAGGTCCTGACGAAGCCATTCCAACTGCTTCTTCCCAACCATAAAAGGCGAGCCGTTGGGATTGTCGAGACCTGCCATCTCGTTCATGCGCTGCTCGGCGGTAGGCCAACGCTCATACGTCCACTTATCGTAGGTGAGGATAGAATTCAACACCACAAAGTGCACACCCTTGTGGTCCCAACTGTAGTAATGCGGCCCGTACAACTCTGACCAGTATTCGCCCAGATCGAGGTAATAGTCATGCTCGCCCATGACGCAGTATACCTTGTTGTTCAGCCTGGCAAGCATCTCGGCTCCGTGGTCAAGCTCGGATTTCTTACCGAGCTGGGCAAGGTCGCCCCCGAAAACCACGAAGTCAGGTTTGGGTGTGAGCAGGTTAGTTTCAGCTACGGCACGGATCAATCCGCGGTCCCAGTTACGGACAAAATCAGAACCCTTGATATGCTGAATGTGTGAGTCGGAAACGTATGCGAAAGTAAAGTTCTTGCGCTGGTCGGCAAAGGCGAGTTCCACCGTTGTTAACGGCAAACAGCCCGCAGTGGCAAGCGCCCCCGCACTCTTGAGGAAATCTCGACGGCTTAAGCTGGATTTTTCCATGGGTGTCTCCTCTACTTTTTGATGTCTGACTTTGCCAGATGCGCGTACTCGGGGCTGGTGAGGGCTTCCATAAACGCCACCAGATCGTCGACCTGATCAGCAGTCAAATTGAGGGGACGGATTCCTCCGCTGAGAAAATCGTTCACCGGCTCGCCCTCGTTGGTCACACCGCCCAGGTTGTAGTGCATGACTACTTCCCATAAAGTCGCCAGACTGCCGTCGTGCATGTAAGGTGCGGTGACGTCTATGTTACGCAGAGTCGGGGTCTTGAAAGCTCCCAGACCATCGAAGCTCCGGGTTATGGCAAACCGGCCCAACTCAGAGGTACGCTTGTCCGTGAGCACCTTGACATCGACTTCAGAGGCTGTAGCCTCGGCCTTCAGGAACTCGCTTGCCAACCCCGGCACATCGTCCTGGATGTCGTTTATCCCCACACCGATATTGTGGAACCGGTTGTCGGTGAACAAGGCCTGTGTCTGTTCGATGAGATGGCAGGAAACACAACGCCCCTGGTTTACGAAAAGGTCGAACCCGCGCTTCTGCGCCGGGGTAAGGGCATCCTCTTCGCCCGCGTAATACCAGCGGTCGAATGGAGAGTCGCCGGCGATCTGCGTTCGCTCAAAGGCGGCAATGGCCCGGGTAACTTCGGTCATGGTGATATCGTTTCCGCTCTTGCCGAAAACGCTCTTGAATGCTTTTACATATTCCGGGGCTGTCCGTACAATCTCAAGGATCGGCAGATGGTCCTTCAGGCCCATTTCCACCGGATTGGTGAATGGGTGAAGGGCCTGGTCTTCCAGGCTGGGAGAACGGCCATCCCAGAAAAGCGATTCAAAGTACACGGCATTAATCACGGTGGGTGAATTGCGGGTCCCGGTAAGCTTATTGATCCCCTCCGAGACTGAAAGCGGACTATCGGTGAAAGCTTTTTCGGCCAGATGGCATTTGGCACAATTTACATCACCTGTGGAGCTGAACCTCATGTCGTTGAACAGCTTTTCACCCAGGGCTACTTTTTCCGGGGATTGGGGATTATCCTCAGGGTAGGGGACAGGGGGCAGGCCCAGGGGAACAGAGCCACTGGATGCGTTCTCTGCTGTCGCGCCCACCATACAGAAAATCCCCGCAATAACAGTGATAACGTAAAGGAATTTCCTCATGGTTCCTCCTCGCAAATTTGAAAAGGTGAGTTTTGGCCAGGGACGTCCAATTATCCTGCTGTCTTTGTCATTAGGCGCTACTCCTTTAAAGGGGCGTTGGAAGAAAACGTTCAACGCCCGAGGTAAAATATTTCGCTCGGTTGGTTGTCAAGGGCAAAACAAGCCGCTTTTTACCGGTTCTGCTATTCATTTTATTTCAAGCAGTTAGATTGCTCCCACCGGCTTTCGGCCAGCAACAGCGGGGAACGGCCCTTGACAACCCAATTCTCATACTTCCGTTATTTTTCAATTCGCTTCTAAAGATTCAGGGCGGAAGACATCGGGTTCTCTTTTTACTTAGATTGAACCGGCCTGAGTGGACCACAAAAGAAACGGTGTTCAATCCATTACTCAGCGTTACTGCCTTAAATGCAGTCGGTACAAACGCCCCTGAGTTCCAAATAAGTCTGATTGATTTTCCCCCATGAGAGAACTTCATCAGGAATCTTAAATCTATCCGCATCAGCGCAGTGGAAATCGAGCACTTTACCACATACTTTGCAGACAAAATGATGGTGGGGGGTCGTGTCCAGGTCGAAGCGGGCACGTCCGCTAAAAAAAGAAACTCTATTCAATACGTTTTCCCGCTCAAGCATTGAAAACGCTCTGTAAACCGTATCCATCGAGATTGTTGGAATGCGTTCTTTTACATTTTTATAGATCATTTCGATATCGGGATGCTCTCCGTGCGAGGCCAATTCTCGAAAGATTTCCAAGCGTTGGTGGGTCAATTTAATCCCGGCATCTCTGGCTGCCTGGATGTACCCTTGCAACCGTAACTTTTTATCATCTCTTTTCAAACTCATTAAGTAAAAACTCCGAGTAAAAAAATTCCTGTAAATTGACCATCCCCGCAGCAAGCCGCAGGGAATTCTTTTCGATTAAGAATTATTCCTACCTAGTAATTATTATAATCCATATAAGTATCGAAGTCAAATCTTTGAAAATGTAGTGGGGGTAGACTGTACACTCTCGACAGCTTGACAATTTTGGTACATCCACAGAAAAATGGACACCTGATCAAGCCACATTTTTCAGCCGTTCAAACTGGGTGGAACTAAGGTGGGACAAATTACTCTAAAGACAAAACAAGGGTTTGGTCGAAATCGACCAAACCCCTTATATCAGTGGTGCCGAGGGACGGATTTGAACCGCCGACACGGGGATTTTCAGTCCCCTGCTCTACCGACTGAGCTACCTCGGCACAAAATCTACCTGGATTGGATTCCCCTCAGGAAGCTGCAAGAATATAGTCTGATCACCGTATTTGTCAATATGGTTGTTTGATACCTGTTTGCAATCAAACCCGGTCAGCAGGGCCGCCAGACCGGTGCCGCGACCTGTACTTCAAGAAACAAGCCCGGACTCAACATCACGATTCCTTAAAATAGCAACAGGCCAACCTGGCGTCCCGCTGAGCAGTCCGATTGGGCTGTCAGGCTGCAAGGGGAGAAGAAGGAACGGCCCTCCCAAAAAACCGCCACAAAACATTCCAAGTCTCTGCCAATATAACAGATACACCCCCTATACCGGGACTAACAGAGAACTCACGCTGATCTCATTGCAGGCTAACCGCTTAACCGAAACGTCTTGAATTAGCGCATCTCACTTAAAGAACTTTCTACAGAGTTGTGGAAACAATTGTGGATAACTCTTGTGGACAATCCACAAGTTTCACCCCTCGCGTTAGTTAGACGGATGGTCCAGAATCTCCTCGTTGTTCCTGTCCCAGAACATCTTTTTACCCTCGCGGTATGCTCTGGTCGCCATCACAACCGCCACCGCGTGGGCGAATCCCGTTTCGATACTGCCGTGGGGGCGTTTGCGTGAGCGGATGCACTCCAGCCAGTTGTCCGTGTGGTTGCTCAGGTTATCGTCCTGGCGCACGGGCGGGATTTCGTTCTCGAGTCCATCGGCTTTGACCATCTCCGGCTCAGGTTCTCCCTTTGCGCTGTGGTCGAACACCACGTTGTCGCCCCAGGCGCTGACCATCTCCGGCTTGAAATACCAACGCGGACTACCCTCGCCGCCGGGAGAGTAGAGCGTGCCTTCGGTACCGCGGATAACCGTGTGGTCGCCGTGGTAGTTACCGAATGATGAACTGTAGCTGTAGAGCACTTCCTTGCTCTGGAAAGTGGAGAGGCACTGGAACGTATCCGGGTTCTCCCGCACGTCGTGCCAGGCGAATATCCCGCCGTTGGCCACCGTGTCGTCGGGAATAAACGTGTCGAGGAAGAAATGGGCCAGCCCCGCGCCGTGGCTGTACCACTGGTCGGTGATCCCGCCGGAAAAATCCCGGACAATCCTGAACTCGAAATAAACTCTGGGGTCGAACGGCCGCCAGGGCCTTCCCAGCAGCCAACGCTCCCAGTCCGTGTCCTGCTCGCGGATAGCGGCGATATCCGGGTCTCTGGGCAGGTACCAGCGCGGGCCGTTGTAGTTCCAGCTCTGCTCAATCTTGGTGATCTTACCCAGACGGCCGCTGCGGATAATCTCGCGCACTTTCCGATGGTAGGGGCAACTCAGCCACTGGCTGCCCATCTGGGCTACCTGACCGCTCTCCAGCACCGCTTCGTGGGCCAGCTTGGCGTCCTCCAGGGTGTTGGCCATCGGCTTCTCGCAATAGGCATCCTTGCCGGCGCGGACCACCTCGGCCAGGATGCGCGCATGCTGATGGTCCCCGGTGGCCACCATCACCGCGTCCAGATCGCGCTCGGCCAGCAGGTCCTCGGAGTACTTGAAGGTTTCAGGGCTGTTGCCGAACAGTTCTTTCACATCGGCGGCCGCCTTGTCCAGGTTGACATTCCAGATGTCGCAGAGACTGACCAGTTCGATATTGTGACCTTTCTCCATGCTCAGCTTGAGCATCCGCCGCAGCCCCCCCGAGCGGTCGCTGCAACCGATCTGGCCGATCCTGATCCGGTCGTTGGCCCCGACAACGCGGCTGTAAGAGGCCGCCGTGCCGGCCATGGCCATTGCCCCGGCAGCCACTCCGCCTGCCTGACCCAGAAAATTACGGCGGGTGATTTTTTGCTCGTTGCTGTTCCGCTTGTTATCCTGTGCCGTTGCCATCGTCCCTCCTGCACTAAACCAGGTTATAAAACATTTATTACACACAGTAAATTACCAGTCCCGCTTCAACCATCTGTCCAGCCATTTGTACGCCCGCTGGCGGATCTCCGGTGGGAAATCGTGGTCGCCATCGGTGTAGACAGTCTCGAACCTGTCTGCCGCACCCAGAACTCCGTACAGCCGCGCCACCTGCTTCAGCGGCTCCTCCACCGCGTGAAAATCGGGGAAGATATGGTCCTGGCGCGCGGAGTAGTTAAACAGCGGCCGGGGCGCGCAAAGCGCGGCCACCTCGTGGAAATCGCAGGGAACGATTCCAGCACGAATATAGCTGCGCAGCCGCTGGCCAAAATGGACGAACCAGGTGTCGCGGGCGAACCGGAACGGGTGGGTGCTGGTGGCCATCGATACAAAACCGCAGGAAGTCACCGCCGCCTTGACCCTGCTGTCGAACGCCTGGTGAAAGAACGCGTTGTAACCGCCCAGGCTGTGCCCGATAACTCCCAGCCGCGAGGTGTCGGCCGCGGGCACCGTGGCTAGGAAATCCACCGCGCGCATGTGGTCGGAAAGCATTTTGCCCATCGCCGACCAGCGGGGATGCAGCCGGTAGAATGGGCCGGTGTCGAATGGCTCGGCTCCCTCGTAAACCCGCTCACCGGCCGTAATGCAGTCCGGGGCGAACACCACGTAGCCCCTGCGCGCCAGTTCCTCGCCGTAATAGCGGTTATCCCGCACCCGCTCTATGCCGACAGTCACTTTCGCGCCGGGAGTGATAGTGGTGTGCATGGCGATAATCGAGGGCCGTGGGCCGGACGGGCTTGCGCCATCTGGAATCAGCAGCCAGCCGTTGATCTTGTCACCGGTGCCGGAGTTGAACGTCACCTCGCGACGGAGATAACCATCGCACTGCTGCTCAGCGATAACTTTCACGTCCAGCGGCCCGCTGAACGGCGGGGCCTGGCCCAGCAGCTCTTTCGCCCTGGCCTCTATTGACGAGCGCTTGGACTCCCAGGCCTCCGGGTCCGCGATCCGGGTCCGGACCACCGGGCCACCGGTAATCTGATTGGCGGGCAGATAGTCAGTCAGGATGTCGGTCAGGGGCACGGGCCATGCGCCCGCAAGGGTGTCCGTCCGGCTCCGGCAGAATGCGGAAGGGGAGAAACTGAGCAGTATAACCAGGGTTACCAGCAAAACCATCATCTCTATCTCCACGGTAACACGGTAAAAAAACTCAATCCAGTGCGGCCAGCAAGCGCGCGATATCGTCCCGGTTGTTGTAGTAGTGGGGGCTGACCCTGAGGGCCGCGCAGGGGAAGCCGAGGCTGATTTTGTTGGCGCGCAGCCGTCTCAGCAGTTCGAACGCGTCCCCGTTGCGGGGCCGGAAGCAGGTGATCCCGCTCCGCTGGCTCTCGCCCTGCGGGCTGACAAGCTCGTAGCCCCGCCGCGCCAGACCCTCTACCAGCAGTTCACCGAGCTCCAGGATATGGGCCTCGATTTTCTCCGGCCCCAGTTCCAGCATGGTCTCGGCGCTTTTTCCCAGCGCGTGGATTCCGGCGATATTGAGCGTACCGCCCTCGAAACGCCTCGCGTCCGCAGCCAGGGGTTTTTCGAACGGGGCCGGGTCGCCGCCGCCGGTGAGAAACTCCAGGGGGTCGGTTATGCTCAGCCACGATGCGCCCACCGGGCTGAGCAGGTTCAGTTTTTCCCGGTTAAGGTAGCAGAACCCCACGCCCTCGCCGGCCATCATCCACTTGTGAGCGCCCACGCTGACCAGGTCGGCGTTCCATTCTTTTACCCGGCTGACCAGCGCGCCCACTCCCTGCACGCCGTCCACCGCGAAAAATATCCCGCGCTCACGGCAGACAGCGCCCAGGACAGCCAGCTCGTTGCGCACCCCGGTATGGAACTCCACCCAGGAAACTATCAGCATCCGGGTGCGCGAGTCGATAGCGGCGAGAATGTTATCGAGACTGAAAGTGTTGTCCGGCTCCGGCTCCACGATCCGCAACTCCACTCCCCGGCCCGCCAGCAGACTCAACGGCACTGTCACCGCCGGGAACTCGCCGCGCAGGCTGACCGCGTTATCACCCGGCTTCCAGGGATACCCCTGCGCGGTGAAAGTGAGTCCCTCAGAGGTGTTCTTGCTGAAAAATATCTCGTCGCCACCCGCGCCCACCAGCGTTGCCAGCATACCCCTGATTATTACTATCCGCCGGTGCCAGCGGCCCTCCAACTCACCACCGTCGCTGGAATACCCGTCAAGGATCTTTTTCGCCTCGGCCGTGATAAACGGGGGAACCGGGGCCACGGCGGCGTTGTTCAGGTACACCCGTTGACCGGTTATCGGGAATTTTTTCCTGATCTCTGCAAAAAAATCCGGCATCCGGTTGGTCTCCTCCCGAAAAACGGACAGGTAAGTTGGTCGAGAATAATAACATATTAGGCCGGAGCGGGCGGATACGCAACAAAACAGAGGTGCAGCAGGGGGGCGAGGAAAACAAAAAAAACCCGGACCGGCTGTTTGCCGGTCCGGGGCTGAGGATAGTACTGAACCGAATGGCTTAGTAATTCTCGACAAACAACTCAAAATGGGCCTGGGGATGATCACAGGCCGGGCAGCGCAGAGGCGCCTGAGAGGCCTCGACAACACGCCCGCACTTGCGGCACTTCCAGTAAACCTTGCCGTCGCGTTTGAAAACCGTGCCCTCTTCCACATTTTTCAGCAGCTTGCGGTAACGCTTCTCGTGCTCGGCCTCCACCTTGGCCACCTCGCGGAACAGCCTGGCCACCTCGGGGAAACCCTCTTCATCGGCCACATCGGCGGCCCCGGGATAGATCTCGGTGTGCTCCTCCTGCTCGCCGTCCGCCGCGAACTTGAGGTTCTCGGCCGTGGTGCCGATATCGCCGGGATAGCCGGCGGTGATCTGGGTTACACCACCGGGAAGGTGGCCAAAGAAAGCCTGGGCGTGGACCCGCTCGTTGTCGGCGGTTTCCAGGAACAGGGCCTCGATCTGCTTGAAACCCTCCTTGGCGGCCACACTGGCGTACATCGTGTAGCGGCCGCGGGCCTGAGACTCGCCGGCGAATGAGGCCAGCAGGTTGTGCTCGGTCTTGCTTCCCCTCTTAACCATCTGGAACACTCCGGGAATAATGTAAAAAAGAAACAACCGTTCAAAACAGCTTTTTATCCTGGCCGCGGACCGGGTATCCGGCAAACGAAAAATCCCGGCCCGCCAGAGCTGATAAAGCAATAAACGCAAAGCGGGCATAAATGTTAACAATCTGCCAATCAAGAGTCAAGCCCTGCTTGACGCAACAGATAGAGAATGATTAGCAGGCGCAATAGAGCGATGGCAGGTGGAGTGTCATTCAAAGGAGGACCCGGTGCCGGCCCTGGCAGCCGGAGCGGGTGCCGACCAGAACCGGCCGCTCAGCTTCCAGCCTGCCCGGCGGGCACTGGCCAGCAGATCGTCGTCCAGCTCGACCTCGAACCAGAAGTCCGTGCTGTCGGCGCGGCGCAGCGCGATCTCATCGAGGTTGGGGCTGACCAGGCCGCGCAGCACATCGGGGTCCAGCACCGGCTCGATACCTATCGCCGCGCGATCGCTCCCGGTCAGACCATCGGCCTTGCGCCCGCGCACCAGTATCCCGCCGGGCCCACGGCGGGTAGCCACTTTTTTGTGGTCCAGTACGCGCTCGTCGGGGATAATATAGCTGGAGCGAAGCACCTGCTGGAGCTTGCGCGCGGTTTGTAGCTGGTCGGCGGTGAGCTCGCTGGTAAACCAGGCCTCGATTTCGATCCCGATCGACACGTCGCTGACCCGGCTCACCCCGTTCCAGAAACAACGGTAGTCGACCGGGTTGCCCGAGTGGTCGCGGGGGTTTTTGTCGGGATCGACAATCAGAAAGCACTTACCGAGCTCATCGATGTAGAAATTTGTGACAGCCTTGCGGTAGATGTAGTTCAGACTGAACTGGCTGCGTTTTTTCTCGCGCAGAATTTTTTCCACCTCCGGCTCGATGCCGGTGCGATGCCAGATAATCATGTCCGGGAACGCGGGCTTGCCATTCTCGAATTGACGTTTGAGGGGCGGCAGATACTTGAGCCGCCTGCGGTAGTAAGCCTTGCGACGGGTGACATGGTGGCTCAGGAGTATCTCCAGCCCGTTATCGTAAACCAGCTTCCGTTTTGTTTTCTTCCGCAAAGCGACCGGCGGGTTGGAGTTAAAATATCTCCCGTCCAGCAGATAAGCCGGCAGATAATAAACCTTGCCCGGCCAGAGCGGCTGGTTCATGTTGTAGTGACGGATCTGTTGGGCCAGATAACGCAGGTGCTGCTTCTGATTGTTGTGGAAAGCGTATGTTTTCGGCCACTGGGAGGCCGGGGCCAGATAGCGGTCGGCCAGGTCGGCGTAACTCTCGCCCTGGGCCGCAGTGTGACGGATATCGTTTTCATCGACAGGGTAGTACCGCTCACGGGGCACGTAGTGCCCGGCCGAGGTCTCGATCAGCTTCAGCCTTGAGCGTAGCGAGTCATAGTACTGCTCGGCCAGGTAGAGCGGAATGTGAAACGTAGCGGCCCGGTAGCTGTAGCCCTCGCCCGTGCGGCGGTAGATATCGCGGACGTCACTGACAATAGTACGCACCATGTTGGCGTGCCGGCGCCTGTCACCAGCTCTCCCGGGCATGCAGAACTGACGGACCACGCTGCCCAGGCTCTGGCCACGTCCGGCTTTTATCCGTAAAAACGGCTGATCGCCGAAAAAAAGCACCGTGTCAAGGACTACGCTGCTTTTGGGGCGGACCCTCTGACGGCGGCGCAACGGAACGTCGCTGTCGGTTTCCAGCGGGATGTAGATTGTTACCCCGCGCGGGATGCGGTTGGCGCTGGTGATCCTGGAAAACGCGGGATTGTAGTCCCGGTTGAACTCGAATACAGCCCGCCACTGGGTGGGATCGACCCCGTTGTCGATCAGCGTGTTCCACAAGCTGCCGCCCATCCTGGCTGTAAAATACTGGTCGCCCGTGGTGTTATCGTTGTCCGAATCAGCCGCCCGCGAAACGTCGCACAGCAAGAGAACTGACAGCAGCAGAAAAAAACTTAACGCTCTGCCCGAATTTGCACACCTGTGGCTGGAAAGGGTTACTCTCATCCTGACCGGAAACTCCGTGTTTAACAATGGCTTGAGAACAATGTAGGCAGAAAGATAACAGAATTGCCGTGTTGCCGCAAAAAAATGCTGCAACATTCGGGCCCCTGGGAATCCGTAATGCTCAGGAATAATTTTACAAACAGGTCCCGATTTTGTAGATTGTGTGCCCCGCTTGTTTTTTTGTGAACCGGTACGCCGCGGTACGTCCCGTGGAGGTTGACGATGGCAATCCTGGCCGATTTCGGCACATCATGGACCAAGGTGCTCGACACCGGCAGCGGCCGCAGGGAAATTACCCGGACCAAGGACCTGGTGGATTTCTCCGTGGAACTGGCCACGGGCCACAACACGCGTCAGCGCGCCCGCAGGAGCGTGAACGAGCTGATCGCCCTGGGGGATGGAGCGATGCATCTTGTGGATGACAAAGAGTTTACGGTTCTCGACGTGGGCTCGCGTGACGTTAAATATGTCCGCTTCAACGCCGGCCGGGTCAGCGAGATGAACTGGTCGGCCAAGTGCGGCGCGATGACCGGGTTCACGCTGGAGCTGATCCTGAACTATTTCGAGATCGACCCCGCAGCAGTGGAAAAAGGCGACAGCGTGATGGGTATCACCTGCGGGGTGCTGGGCATGGAGCAATTGTTCGAACAGATCGCCGGCGGCGGAGCGCCCGAACGGGCGGTGGCGAATTTTACCCGCGGGCTTGCAGTGAACGCTTACCGCTTTATCGGCCAACCGGAGCGGTTCTATCTCTCGGGCGGGATGTGCGACAATCCACTGTTCCTCCGCTCGTTCCCCGAGTGGGTCGAGGTGCTGCCGTTGGGAAGGTTCGTGCTGGTGGAAGGACTCAGGAAGGAGTTAGGCTGCGATGAGTGATGAGAAGATCAGGGCGGTGGCGATGCTCTCCGGCGGGCTGGACAGCTCGCTGGCGGTAAAGATCGTCATCGACCAGGGCATAGAAGTTGTCGGTGTCAACTACAGCACGGGCTTCTGCCTCACGGACCACCGTCGCAAGATGGTGGGCATGGGCGCGGAAATCGACCCGAAATCCGTGCGCAACGAGGCTCTTCAGGCCGGAGCCAGGTGGCGTATTCCGGTGGAGATTATCGATATCTCGAAAGAATACATGGATATCCTGACCAATCCCCGCTACGGCTACGGCAAAAACGTCAACCCCTGTATCGACTGCCGGATTTTCATGCAGAAAAAAACGCTGGAGTACATGGAAAAAGTGGGAGCAAGGTTCATTATCACCGGCGAGGTGCTGGGCCAGCGGCCGATGAGCCAGATGAAACAGTCCATGCACCTGATCGAGATGAGAAGCGGAGCGGAGGGCAAGGTGCTGCGCCCGCTCTCTGCCAAGCTGCTCAAGCCCACGATCGCCGAGACCCAGGGCTGGGTGGACCGCAAGAAACTCTTTGGCTTCAAGGGCCGTAGCCGCAAGCCGCAGATGGAACTGGCCAGTAAAATCGGCCTGGCCGAGTACCCTCAACCCGCCGGCGGCTGCTGTTTCCTGACAGATCCCAACTACGCACGCCGGATGCAGGACCTGTTTAGCCATCAGGATAAAAAAACCCTGACCACCGAGCAGGTGATGCTGCTCAAGGTGGGCCGCCATTTCCGCGTCGACAACAGGTCGAAAGCCGTTGTCGGGCGCAACGAGGCCGAGAACCTGCTGATGGAAAGCCAGGCCGGAGACAGGATACGCTTCAACTGCACGGAGGTGGTGGGCCCGCTGACCCTGTTGGAGGGCGAGTGCGGAGACAAGGCCGTGGAACTGGCCGCCCGCCTGACCGCCCGTTACGGCGACGGCAAACAGCTCGATAAAGTGGAAGTAAAAATGGAAACCCACGATGGCGGCGAGCGCGTGCTCACGGTTGAGCCGATGGATGACCCTGAATGCGACAGGATGAGAATCTGACAGCGCGTGCGTCCAAAACTGGCAGCGGCGACACTGTTGTCGCCCTTTCGAGCGCGCGCGGGGTCGGCGCGGTGGCTGTCGTGCGCCTGAGCGGGCCGGATTCGTGGGCTATCGCCCGCAAAATGGTGGCCGGGAGAAAAAAATTCGGCGCGCTTAGCCCACGCAAGATGGCCCTGTGCAACCTGATCGGCGGCGGCGGGGAACTGATCGACAGGGCGCTGGCGGTCAAGTTTGCCGGCCCGGCAAGCTACACGGGCGAGGACAGTGTTGAATTTCACTGCCACGGCGGGCTGGCGGTCAGCTCGGCGGTGATAGATGCCGCTCTTCGGCACGGGGCACGCAGCGCCACCGCCGGGGAGTTCACCCGCAGGGCCTTCCTTAACGGCCGGCTGGACCTGGCCCAGGCCGAGGCTGTGGACAGTCTGGTCCACGCCCGCACCGATGAGGGCCGGCGGGCGGCACTGGCCGGGCTGGATGGCGGTCTCGGCACGCAGGTGGAGGCCATGCGACGCTCGCTGATAGAGCTAAAGACCGAACTTGAATACCGGATAGACTTCCCCGACGAAGCCGGCCAGGGCCTCTCCGCAGAAAAAATCGAATCCCTGCTGGATGACTCGCTGGCGAAGCTGGCCGCGCTGCTGCAGGGAGCACGGCGTGCGCTGCTCGCCTGCCGTGGCGCCGTGGTGGTGATAGCCGGCGCGCCCAACGTGGGCAAGAGTTCGTTGTTCAACACTCTGCTCGGCAGCAACCGCGCGATAGTGACCGCCACGCCCGGCACCACCCGCGACGCGGTAGAGAGCGAACTTGTGCTTGACGGGCATCTTGTACGCCTGGTGGACACCGCCGGACTTCGAGAGAGCAGCGGCGAGGCCGAGCAGATGGGGGTGGAGTATAGCAGGCATTATATTGCAAGCAGCGATGTGGTGCTGTTCGTCCACGAGGCGGGCAGCGATTTCAGGCGGGCGGAGAGCGAATTCCTGGCTGAATACGGTCACGGCAAGCTGGTGCGGGTGCTGAGCAAGGTTGATCTTAACCCCGTGCCTGATGACGAGGCAGAGGGATTCATCCCGGTCTCCGCCAAAACCGGCCAGGGCATGCCGCGGCTCAGGCGCGCAATTGCCACCGCGGTGGAGTCGGCTACCGGCGGCTCCGGGGAAAAGACATCGCCAGTCACCAGTCTCCGTCAACAGAAGCTGCTGGAGGAAGCCCGCGAGTTGCTGAGGGCTGCTTGCCCGGCCAACCCGCCGGAGATTATCGCGGCGGATATCGACGAGGTCTGCACGCGGCTGAGCGAGATCACCGGCCGGATTTCAGGCGAGGACGTGCTCGATTCCATCTTCTCAAGGTTCTGTATCGGCAAGTAGGCGCCGGGCGAATGTTTCACGTGAAACATTCGCCCGGACGCTAAATATTATTCCCCAATACATCCCACTTGTTTCACGTGAAACATCATGGCCAAACGTTCTTTCGACATCGCCGTAATCGGAGCCGGGCACGCAGGGGTTGAAGCCGCCCGGGCGGCCGTGGCTGCCGGGGGCAGCGTGGCCCTTGTCACCAGCCGCCCCGAGACCATGGGCCAGATGTCCTGCAACCCCGCTATCGGCGGGGTTGCCAAGGGACAGCTCGTGCGCGAAATCGACGCGCTGGGCGGGCTGATGGCCCGCGCAACCGACAGGGCCTCGATCCAGTTCCGGATGCTCAATACCAGCAAAGGCCCCGCCGTGCGTTCCCCACGCTCCCAGAGCGACCGCTTCCGCTATGTACGCTCGCTTACGCAACTGGTAAACGAAATCCCCGGCCTCACGGTCGTCTCCGCCACCGCCACGGCTATCGAAACCCGCGAGGGCAGGGTGCGCGCCGTCCGCACAGACCGCGGGGGAACCCTTGAAGTAAAAGCCGCGGTACTCGCCGCCGGGACATTTCTCAACGGTCTGATCAGGCTGGGGGAGAAACAAATCCCGGCTGGACGGGCGGGGGATTCTCCCTCGCTCGCCCTGGCGGAAAGCCTTAAACAACTCGGCCTTGGAGTCCATCGCTTCAAGACCGGCACGCCCCCCCGGATCGACCGCAACACGGTCAATTTCGGGGCCCTGACCGAGCAGACGGGCGATGAGCCCTCGTACCGTTTCGCCCACTTCCACCGGTGCGAATCCCTGCCGCAGGTCAGTTGCTGGCACACCCGCACCTCCAGCCTTACACGCGCGCTTGTCTTGGATAACCTCAAGCTCTCCAGCATGTACGGCGGTTGGGTGGAGGGCACCGGCCCGCGCTATTGCCCCTCGATCGAAGACAAGTTCGTCAGGTTTCCCCAACGCGACCGCCATCATCTGTTCCTCGAACCCGAGGGACTCGACAGCGATGAGATGTATCTCAACGGCCTTTCGAACAGCCTGCCCCTGGATGTCCAGACGAAGCTTGTCAACAGTGTCGAGGGCCTTGAAAGCGCGCGGATAATCCGGCCGGGATACGCTATCGAGTACGACTGCTACGACCCGGCAGAGCTGGAGCTATCGCTTGAAAGCAGGATCGTACGAGGGCTGTATCTCGCAGGGCAGGTCAACGGCACCAGCGGCTACGAGGAAGCGGCGGGACAGGGACTGGCCGCCGGGCTTAACGCAGCTCTCTCGCTCAGGGGAGAACCGCCGGTGATATTTGGCCGCGCTCAGAGTTATCTGGGAGTAATGATCGACGATCTAGTGACTCACGGAGCGGACGAGCCGTATCGCCTGTTCAGTTCACGGGCCGAATTCCGCCTCAGCCTGCGCCAGGACAACGCGGACATCCGCCTCTCGCCGCTGGCCCACAGCCATGGTCTGATTACCGGTGAGCAGTTCCGGAGGGTGCGCAGGAGACAGGACGAAGTTGCTAAGCTGATTGAGCTGGTGCGCCGGACCAGGGTCGGTGCGGAGCGGATAAATCCCCTGCTTCGCCGTTGCGGCAGCACCGAAACCAGCGAATCTCCCACCGTGGAAAAAGTCCTTCGCCGCCCGGAGATTGGTGCGCCCGGACTATTCTCGCACCTCGGCGGTGATTTTGCGGGCTTCCCCTCCGCTGTTATCGCGCAGGTGGAGATGGAAATAAAGTATGAGGGTTACATGACCCGGGAAAGGTCTCGCCAGGAGCAGGCAACCAGACTGGAGCGGGTAAGAATTCCAGCCAGGCTGGATTACTCCTCACTTCAGTCATTATCCACCGAAAGCCGTCAGCGTCTGGCCAGCCATCGGCCTTCATCACTTGGACAGGCTTCCAGAATTCCCGGATTGCGTCCTGACGATATCTCCGCCCTGATGGTCGAGTTGAGCCGCCGTAAAAATAAATAACGCCCCCTGAGCCATTTTCCCGTCCGCCCGTACCCCCCCGCGCACCCTGGCCAACGCGCCGTTCTGTGGCCATATATATATCCAGATACAGCGCCTCCACAAGGAGCTTTAGCCATTACGCATACAAGAAAGGCCGTCAAAGCGCGTTCGGCTGCCAGCGACGATTTATGGACTTCCTGGCGGGATATTTTATTGAGGGAATGATTTTTCAGGATACGCAATACGTGATTACCGTTGCGCTTTTGCCGTATCTCATTATCCATCAGCGCATTAGCCGGTTTTATCGCCCGCGCGGCTCAGCGGGCCAGATTTGCTTGTGCAACTGCAGTTGCATCCGCGCCGCCGGACGGTCCTCTATCATCCAGCCTGCCAGCTCGGCCTTTTCGAGGCGACCCTCGACGGGGGAGAAAATAATCGGGCAGATTTTTTCCAGCTTCACCTTTGCAATAATCGATAACGTCCACTCGTAATCCTCGCGGCAGGCCAGCACGAATTTAACCTGGTCGGTTTTAGCCAGCAGGTCGAGATTACCCCAGTGGAATCCTTTTTCAGCCCTTGCGCCGGGCGGCTTGATGTCCATCACCTTCAGCACCCTTTTGTCCAGCTTGTCCACCAGCCGTGTTCCGCTGGTCTCCACCTGCACCTCCAGCCCCTCCTCCAGCAGGGCGCGGCACAAAGCCGGCAGCTCCGCTTGCAGCAGCGGTTCCCCGCCGGTCAGGATCACTCTCGGGACCGCATTGGCCCGGCAGATGGAAACAAGCTGCTCCAGCTCTACCCGGGTCGGCTGCTCGTTGCGGGCGTAGGCTGTATCACACCAGTCACAGCCGACATCACAACCGGCGAAGCGGATAAAAGTGGCAACAAGTCCCTGCCAGCCGGATTCCCCGCTGAGAGAGACAAACGTTTCACAGACGTCGAACACAGGCAGCGGTTCCTTTTCTCGCTCACACAGTTGCAGATTATTAATCGAACACACCGGCGATAAGCCCGTTGCAGAAGGCGCAACGGTTACCGCCGCGAAGCGCCATTTCCGTTACGACAAACCCAATTCGCCCGATAACCATTGTTCCGCACGACGGGCAGAGCGTACTCTCCGACCGGTCTCCCGGGAAGTTGCCGGCATAGAGGTAGCGCAGCCCCGCGTGCGCTCCGGCATCCAGCGCCCGACGGACCAGAGGGAGCGTTGCAGGGGAGCGATCATTGTATTCATGGTTCGGGAAAAACCGGCTGACATGCCAGGGAATATCCACACTTACCGACGCCACAAATTCCGCGATCCGGCTCAACTCCTGCTCGCTGTCGTTCATCCCCGGCACCACCAGGGTGGTCACCTCTGTCCAGACTCCTGCCTCGTGCAAGCCTTTGATAGTCTCCAGCACGGGCTCCAGCCTTCCTCCCAGCACCTTGCGGTACGTCTGCTGCTCAAACGCCTTGAGGTCGATATTGGCAGCATCGATAAATGTGCACAACTCGGCCAGCGGTTCCTGCTCGATAAAACCGTTTGAGACCATGCTCGTGCGCAGCCCCCGCTGCCTGGCGGCTCTTGCCAGGTCGGCCATGTACTCGAAAAAGATTGTCGGCTCGGAGTAGGTGAAACAGATGCTCCGGCAACCTGAGGCCAGCGCGTCACTGACCACATTCTCCACCGGAGCGTCATAACCGGGCGGGGCAGCTATGCCGCGGTGCATGGCCATGCTGATTTCGTGGTTCTGACAAAACGGGCAGGAAAGGTTGCAGCCCACAGTGGCCACGGAATAGGCTTCAGAGCCGGGCAGGAAATGAAACAGTGGTTTTTTTTCAATCGGATCCAGATGGCTCGCGGCCAGCTTACCGTATACCAGCGAAAACAACACGCCATCGCGGTTTTCCCGCACGCGGCAGATTCCACGCTTGCCCGGCGCAATCCGGCAGCGGTGTGGGCAGAGGCAGCACTCCACCGCGCCCTCATCATCCAAAGGCTGGTAATAACCGGCTTTGCGCATAATCGACTCTACTTGGAAGCAGACATCCGCTTGGCGGTATCGAAACCATATGCCTGTTTCATCCGCTTGGCATCAAGGAAATTACCCTTTTCCTCGTAGTGACGGATGATTTTTGCCGCGGTAGCCAGCACAACCAGTTCCTTTTTCTTCCATGCCTCAGGAAACGCGCGGAAATCCAGGTCTTTGCGCATCTGACCGTATTCTTTTTTCCCGTCGGCCAATTCGCAGATCGCATCGCAGGATGTCTTATAAAAACATGTCTCGCCCTTTTTCAGGTGCTTGTACACCGGACAATTATCATTGACATGCACGAACGTACCCTTGATCTGCATTGCTACTCCTCGCGTTTAAACTGATGCGGCGGGATCCGGGTCTGCACGATCCACGCGTTCTTATATCCGTATGAGACCGCCCTGTCGCGCTCATCCGCGGCCGCCTCCATCCCGGCGAACGCTCCGATTCTAAGCGCATAGCCGCTTTCGATCCTGTCGACATATGCGCTGGCGCCGAACTCTCGCTCCACCCTGGAGACCAGCGCTTCCAGCGTCTTTTTGTCGGCGGCGGAGGCGAGCTGCACACGCCAGCCCCAGACAGTGTCCGGGCTGAGTACCACCACCGAGGCCGGTCCCCGTCGCAGGGGCGGGCTATCCGGAAGCAGGCTCGCTCCGGGTGAAGATATTTCCTTGCTCAGAAAAAGAGTGTCCGCCTTCAGGGCCGAGTTCCAGAGCGAATCCAGCCTGCCCGATGTCTGGACCGGCGCCGCGGCTATCCTGGCGCTTCTGCCGCCAAACCTGTCGGCAAGGCTGCAACCGCTCACCAGCAAAGCCGCCAGGCAAAAAGAGGTGACCGCTCCTGTATATTTTCCCTTAAGCAGCGCCATCCCCCAGTTCGCAAAGCTGATAACCGTATTCGTTACATGAATATAACGTCTGCCGCGCCGGTAATAAAGCACCTTATTACTCGTCGTTTTCCTCCACGGACATTTCCTCTTCTTCGTCAGGTTCCGGCAAGTTCTCCATCAGCCACAAACGCTGTTGGGGATCGGGCATTGCGTACGGGACTTTTATCGGCAGGCGCCCCTCGGCAGTAAAACCGCATTGTTCCAACTGCTCCTGCTTTTCCGGAGTGTACCAGGTCACCATCACCCGCTCGTCCGCCACAACGAACGCCAGTACACCGCGGTAAATTCCGATCCTGCCGACATTCTCCGGATCCATAAACCCGCTGTCCACCGAACGCTCGCTAACTTCCTCCGGCACAGGCTTCAGACCGTGCTTCTCCATATTAGCCAGCGCTTTCTGGTTTTGCTTTGCCTGCAGTCTGCTCTCCTCCTCCTGGCGGCAGCGCTCTTTCTCCTGCTCGGGAATCATCGCGTGAAGCGTTTCGATATCTTCCTGGTCCGGTTTGCTGTATGGCAGGTCGGTGATCGCTTCCCGCAGCGTGTAACCGGCACCGACCAGCATGGCCACTTTTTCGTCCGTCTCGGGAGTAATGTAGTAATTGCGGGCCGTGTCGATAAAAAAGAGCAGTTCGCTCCGGCTGAAATAGCCACCCACGTGCTGGGCGTTAACCTGCTCGATCAGCACGCTGCGTTCGATCAACCGGCTGTCGAGTTCTTTCAAGCCCAGTTGCGCGGCGATATCCGCCGCCAGGTGATCTTCCCTGCTGCCGTGGGCCTGCTCTATTTCCTGACGGCTGCGCTCCAGCTCACCGGCGGGAAGGTTCTGCTCCAGCCACAAAAGGTCCTCGCTGGAATCAGAACTATGCGGGATCGCGAACCGGCTGGTGGCGTAAGTGTAATTCGCCTTTTTCAGCGCTTCCAGCTTGCCCGGCGTACTGGGAGTAACCCACACGGCGGCATCGGGGCCGACAACGCCCAGCATGTCGACCTCTGCATAGTAGCGCCCGATCTGCCCCACGATTTCTTTATCGCTGCGGGCTGCGCGGCTGCGAATTTCCTCCGGCAACTCGTCATCGATACCCAACTTCTCCAGCAGCTTTTTCCTGCCCTCCACGGTTTTTTTTCGCTCCAGTTCCGCAAGCTCCTGGGTGCTACGCTCCAATTCACCCGCGGGAAGAGATGTCTCCAGCCACTTCCTGTCCTCCTGCGTACCCGAACCGTACGGCACACGCACCATCGTTTCCGGCACCCTGTAACCGGCCTCGCGCAGAGCGGCCTCTTTCCACGGGACCGTGGGCGTGACATGGAACCGGCCATCCTCGCGCACATAGCAGGTCACGCCGTTACGTGAGCAGAAAGTACCGATTAGCTCGATATTTTCCTCCTCGGTTGCGGCCGAGCGCTTTACAAGTTCATCCGGGAGCTTTTTAAGCCCGGCCCCCTCCAATACCTTTTTGCGCTGTGCGTCGCCTTGCTTCCGGCGCTCTTCCTCGCGCTCCCGGCGGCTTTCCTCAATTTCCCGGCTGGAGAGATGACGCTGGATGAACTCCATATCCTGTGGAGTTCCATCTGAATGCGGCATGGTGAATCCCGTCCGGGCCGGGCTGTAGTTGACCCCCTGGAGCAGCTCCACTTTGCTGTTGGCCGCGGGCGTAATGTAAACCGATCCAGAGGGTTCCACATAGCCCAGGATGTCGTTGCGGATAAAATACTGGCCCACATAGGCCGGTTGTTTCTTGTCGGTAAGGATCGAGCGGTCGGTAAGCTCGACCGGCAAGTCGCCCAGGCCCAGTTTGCGCTGAAGTTTCTCCGCCTGCTCGAACTGTCTCTGCTGTAATTCGTTACGCGTGCTCCTTTTGGCTTCGTCCCAGTGCTCCGGGGCGATATTCTCCTGCAGCCAGTTTACATCCTCTGCTGTTTTCAGCGAGTGGGGCACTCTTATCGTGCTGCCCATAAACTGATAGCCGTGTTCCTTGAGTATCTCCAGCTTTTCACGGGTGGCCGGAGTTACATATGTAACACCCTCGGCATCGGTGAAACTGAGAATACCGTTATGCGAACCGCTCATCCCGGCATACTCTGCGTAATCCTCCTGGCAACGCGCGCTGGCACCCATCAACTCGGCGGGCAACTCCTTGAGGCCCAGCTCCTCTATTCTCTGCCTGGCCCGGCGGATGTTATCCTCCGCGCGCCTCTGCTCGATTTCCGCCTCGCAACGGGTCCATTCATCGGCCGGAATGTTTTCCGCCAGCCAGCGGGTGTTCGCCGGGTCGGCCAGCGAATACGGCACCTTGATCATCGAGCCGACCCACTGATAGCCGTGCTGTTCGAGCAGTTCCTGCTTCAACTCGGAAAAGGGGGTAACCCAGGTGGTGGTGTTCCAGTCCGTAAAGGAAAGCACGCCGTGGTAGGCCGCGCACAGCCCCACATTCAGGAAGTATTTCTGGTCGACACTCACGCAGCGGGCAAGAAAATCCTTCGGCAGTTCCCCCAGCCCTTCAAGGTTCACCTCGATAATGGAAGAATAAACCTTGCCGTCCAGTTTGGGCATCCGGTTTTCTTCCAGCGAACGGCGGATTTCGCTGCGCGGAAGTTTTCTCTTCAGGTGGCGCTTGCTCTTGACCGAGCCGTCGGAGTAGGGGACCTCGATCTGCGGACGCGGTTTGCTGAAGCCACAGCTTTCGAGGAGATCTAACTTGAGGCGCGTGCCGGGGGTAAGGTAGACGGAGCCGTCGTGGTCGACAAAGGCGATAATACCTCCCTTGAAGCCGTAGCTCAGCGCCTGCTCCTTGCGAGGTTCATCCAGGCGGATACTGCGGCAGATCAGCCCCGGCGGGGCCTTGCGCTCACGTGCAGCGTCCTGGTTTTGCTCGGCTTTGTCTTTTTCGGCTTCCACCTGGGCCATTGCCGTGAACTCTCCGCTGGTCCTTGCAGCCTGTTTTATAAATTGGCGACTACATATATGTTAATATATAGTGGCCACTAAAAATATGTAAACCGGTAGAATACTAATTTCAGATATTCGTTACAAACCTTGATCAACTCCCGCTCCCGGGTCCACCATCGCTCAAGCTCGATTTTTTCCCGCTCAAGGGGCACACAGCAATATGTCAGGCTGATCTCCGAGCCCTCGAACACCCGCTCGAAACACATTTTCACCCTGCGCATGTGAAACGGAGAACTGACAACGATCAGCGAGGAGAGTTTCAGGCGACGGGCCGTTTGCAGCGTGGCGTGCGCATCGCTCCAGGTGGAGGCTACATCTGTGTTGATAGTGACCCTGTCGCGCGGGATCCCGCGGGATTCGAGGTCTTCCAGCACACTTGTCACCGGGTCGATGGGCCGGCCGAAATAGTAGGTCGTGTCGCTCACATTGAATATCAGCCGGCCGGCGTAACCCTGGCTGAAAAGCTCGATCGCATGGCTGCGGCGACGACTCTGGCCGGCCACCGCCACTATCGCATCGCTGGCCACCGGCTGCTGGTCTATCACCAGCCAGTTGCCCATGGCTGCAAGCCACCAGCCGTGGCTCAGCCACAGCATGGCCATCAGTGCCCCGGCAAGGCCCAGCAAAACAAAACCACAACCAACGAGCCGCCGGATCATCTGTCAGTTCTCCCGAAGAAAAAAATAAACGGCTTGGCTTCGGTGGCGGGCAATCCGTTCTCGGTGTCAATCCGAAAAAAAGTGTGCCGGAACATTCGAAAGTATGGGAAAACGGTTGTCAGGGGACGCCCGGAGTTTTATTTCAACGCCCCTCTAGTTCCGCAGCTTCTCCAACATTCTCCTTACCATCGGAGCCATTTTGTGGTCGGGAGCCTTTTCCAGGAACCGCCCCAGGCTCCGGATCGCCTCGTCCTTCCGGCCGCTCATCTCGCAAACCAGTGCGATATAATAGTGGAAAAGCGGCTCATCGGGATCAAGGGCCGCCGCGCGACGGAAAACCTTTTCCGCGGACTCGAAACGCTCAAGCTGGCTGAGCGCCTGCCCCAGCCCCAGCAGCACCTGCACGTCGAAAGAATCAACCGCGACAGCCTGCTCCAGCACGGCCCTGGCCTGGAACGGCATCCCCTTGTCCATGTATATTTTCCCGATCATGCGCATGGCGTCAATCATATCCGGCTTGATCTCGAGCACTTTGTTGAGCGCCACGAGCGCCTCGTCCTGACGGCCCTCGAGCATATACGAGCCGCCGATACCGAACTGAGCGTAATAGAACGTGGAGTCCAGGGCCAGGGCCCTACGGTATGCCGCCCGTTTCTCGTCCAGATCGTTGAGAGTCCGTCCGTAGAGAAAATTGAACACCGGCGAATCCGGTTTTTTTTTCAGCATGTTGCTGTACATCCCGGTCACTTCCTCGCCACGCCCCACGCTGCGGAAGGTGTCCATGTAACGCAGGTGAGCCTCCAGGAACTGGTCGTCCGCGACGATGGCGGCCTTCAGTTTTTCCAGCGCCTCGTTGAACCGTTCTTTTTCAGCCAGTTCAAGGCCTTGCTCGTAAAGACTTATCGCGCGGGAATTTTTACTGTGTAGTTCCCTGCCTGCCGCTAGCGAGAATGTGCACGAAGCCAGCGTCAGAACCAGTGCGCCCTGGAGTGCGCGGATCGCCGCGCCGCATAAGAGCCGAATCATCGCCGTTAACCTCATTTTCAGATAACCGTTTCGATCTGCCGCGATTAGCGTCATTATTCTAACCATTCCGCTGCCTGCTGGCAATAGAAGCGCTCCCGCCAACCGCTGTTTACCGACCTCATAAAAGCGTATTGAAAACAAACCGCGGCGGCTAGCCCGCCAGTTCGCGGATCACCGCGTTGATCACCGCGCGGGCCTCCTCCACGTCAGGCATCAGGCCGCAACTGTCGAACCTGGCGGCCTGCTCGACCGCCTTGTCCATTTTCTCGATCAGGTCGTCGCGCCCGGCCTCTTTGGCCAGCTTCATCGCCATGCCAAGCACCTCGTAGTCCTGGATTCCCTGGCGCATCAGTTCCCAGCGGATCGAGTCCAGCGGGCCATCCGGTCCGGGATAGACGAAAAACATATCTCCGCTGGGCCACTTGTAACGGGGTTGGTTCCAGATATCCTCGGGGTAGAAATTGACCGCCCAGCGCGTGTAGCCGTCGAAGCCGAACTTCCAGGTAACCCAGCCGATAAAGCGGGTCTCGCGCAAGTGGCTGAAGATGAACGTGTTGGGGTAGTGGGGCCAGCAGGCCGTGTACCAACTCACGTAGCGCTCGTCGGCGGCCATCTCTTTTACCAACGGCTCGATCTTTTTCCAGCGGTCCCGGTTGGTCAGATCGTCGATCGGGAAGACTATCTCATCGCCGGTCTTGCGCTCATCACCCGGGTACCCGCCCGAGGAAACGACCTTGAAATCAGCGGCATTTTCGACCACGAAATTGTAGATGATTTTCATCACCTTCGCGGGCTTCTCGTCGAAACCCAACATGGCGATATCAAACCAGCCTTTTTCTTCCAGATGTTTCTGGAGCACGGGCAGGAAAGCAGTCCAGATTTCCTCCCACAGCGGCTCGCCCACTTCCAGCTTGATGTTACGCATTTCGCCGTCAGTTGTGTCGCGGTAGATAATACTGGCGTCCAGCGTGCCGCCCGGCCCCTTGACCAGCGCGTACATGTCGATCTTGTCCCTGATCCCGGCCTCGATCATCAGGCCCACATAGCGGTCGAAAATAGTGAAATCCCACTGGAACCTGTCCGCCGCGCCGGCCTTGAACTCACCGGGATAGTTCCATTTAACCATCGACGGGTACTCCACCCCCGCCTGACTGCGCCACGGCTGCTCGATTATGCTGGTCATAATCGATTTCATCCCGTGGGCGGCGAAATTGGCCGCGTACTTCTCCAGCAGGCTCCAGTGCTGCTCGCTCCAAAGCTGAACTCCGTGGGTACGGCCCACACCGGCCGGGTCCTGCCAGATATTGAGATAGAACTTCCAGTCGGGAGGAGGGGGCAGCACCGCGGGCAGCACTTCCAGGACGACCTCGAACTCCACGCTGCCGCCCGGGGCGGCGCTGGCCGTGAAAGAACCCTCGTATTTGCCGGGAACGGCGTCGGAGGGTACGGCAACAGTGATCCAGAGCGGCTGGGCCAGGTTTGCCGGGACTTTAACCGAGAGGACCTCCAGCAGGGGATCGGCTGTCATGGTCATGGTCTCGTCCACCGGCACGTACCCGCAGTAGCGCACGCGGACCGCTCCGGCGGGGATAACAGCGCCGCCGGGGCCGGTCAGGGGACCCATCGCGCCGCTGAGCTTTCTGATATCCGCGCTGGAGCGGATAACGGCCTGGGCGGAAAGCACCTCGCCCGCCAGTCCGGTCATTGCCAGGGTTCTGTTGTCCGGCTCACGGGTAAAAGCGCCGCGATAGGTTTTGACTTCTATCGGCGCGGCCCAACCGATGAGGGTCGCCTCGCCGGCCTTCCCACCGCCCGGTGAGGCGCAGGATGAGAGGGTGATGACGAGAACGGAGATCAGGGCCAGGGTTCGCAGCATGACATTCTCCAATCGGACTTAAGTTATCTAGCCATAGGGTTGTGCTTTTCTCAAAAAAGAGCAGGCTGAAATGACTTCCGGCCACCGCTTAATATGTGCATACCACCGCTGTTTGGCAAGCCGCCACATCTGGCAATGGCAGGGCCTTGCCGATCCCGAAAAATGTTGACAGTCCGATTGGCGCGGGCCATAATTGGTAGAGGAGAGAAGTTAATACCACCGGACGCCAGCCAATCAAGGAGGTTAGCGATGAAAGCGTATCTAGTCCGTCACGGCCAGGCTGTCGCACCTCAGGTGGATTCCTCCCAGCCCTTAAGCGACCAGGGCCGCGGTGAAATCGAACACGTGGCCCGCACGCTGAAAAACATGAACGTCAAGTTGTCGGCGATCTATCATAGCGGCAAGCTCAGAGCTGAGGAAAGCGCAATGATCCTGGCCGGCGCCCTGGAAACCGGCAAGGCGAAAAAAACCACCGGACTGGCGCCCAACGACGAGCCGGCCGAAGCGCTGGAGCTGATCGAGGCCGGCGACGGGGACATTATGCTGGTGGCCCATCTGCCACTGCTGGATCGTCTGTTGCGCGTGCTGGTCAAACCCGGCCCGGACGATGAGCTGCCGGAGTTCGACACGGGTACGATTGTGGCTCTGGAACCCGCCGAAAACGGCTGGCGGGTTTTCCGCGTCCTGGGCCCGCACATGATCTGGTGAGCGAGTTGACCCCAAAATAACAGCAACAAACGAAACCCGCCTTGCGGCGGGTTTCGTTTGTCTCAAAGCGGGCGTAGCTCTTCCACAATGACAGTTTTTGCCTTATATTGCTCACCCCTTCTCAACAATAAAACACTAACTCATAAATCACATTGATTCAGGAGACGAAGTGTGAAACTGATTCAGCAAGCGGACCCCCGGCAGGTGCAGACAATCGAGCTTGGCGACGACAGCTACACGGACAGGCTCTACGGCTGTTTCCGGTTCGACAATCCCCGCGCCGACGGGTTCCAGGCAGAGCGTGAGCTGGAATTGGTCATGCGCAGCGGAGTGCGGCACAAGATCACTGTGCCACAAGAGCTGAAAATAGCGCTCGATGCGGGCAAGGCGGTCAACAACGAGAGCTTCTACATGGAAACGATCGGCGAGAACCTGGATTCGATGCTGCTGCTGACCTTGCGCGCCGGCTGGAACCAGGTCGAAGAGGACCTGAAGCGAATCGTGGACCTGGACCCGCAGGGTAATTTCGTGGCCGGCTTCCGGGGCGAGGGCTACGACATCCCGGTCTCCACGGCCAGCGTGGCCCCCGTGGGCGAGCGCAACACATGGATCGGGATGATCCTAGTCCACCCGGAACTGCGGCGTCAGGGAATCGCCAACGCGATGATGCAGCACTGCGTACAGTACGCTATCGAGCAGGGCAAGGTGATCAACGGGCTGGACGCCACGCCGATGGGCAACACGGTCTACGGCGCGGTGGGCTACGTGGACAGCTTCCGCATCTGGCGCTCGTGGTTCGACCCGTCGCAGTTCAACAGCGGCTCTTTCGACCCGGCCAGGATCGGCAGAATAACGACCGGCGACCTTGACGAGCTGATCCGCTACGACAGCGCCCGCTGGCTGGAGCGCGGCAACATCATCCGCGCCCTGTTCGCCGACAGCGCCGAGGAAGCCTACCTCGCGCGCAACGGCAACGGCGAGATCGAGGGCTACGTGCTGGCCCGCCCCGGTCGCCTGCGCTACTTTATCGGACCCTTCGTGGCCGACGACGAAACAGTGGCCCGCAGCCTGCTGACCTGTGTGTGCCAGAGCCTGGCCGCCCGCGAGGTGAAAGAAGCGTTTATCGACACGCCGGAGGGCAAGTTCGCCGATCCGGGAACCCACGACAAGAGCATGTTCGACCAGACCGATAAACCCTCCGGCCACAAGCTGATCGACAATCTGGCCCCTGTGCGCGATTTTACCCGCATGTACCAGGCCGTGGACGAACGCAGGGCGGAGGCGCTGGTCAACGAGTTTATCGCCAAGGAAAAGCTGGATCCGGCCAACAGCCGCGTTGAGCGGTTCAGCAACGCCATGTACGGCTCGGTGGCCAACTACACCGAGACAATGGGGTTCATGGAGTACGAGGAGCGCTCATTGCAGCAATACCACTGGAGCATCACCGGGCCGGAGAAGGGATAGGTATTTTACCGCGGGTACATCAGAAAAGGAGTCTGCGTCCATGGGATATAGGCCCGTTTCCATAAAATTCCTGCTTGCGGCTTTGACTATTATTGCCCTGATGGGCTTGACGAGAACGGACGCCGCAGCGGAATTAGCGATTGTCAACGGCTGGTTCGTGCATAACGGCAAGGTGGTGTGGGGCTACGCCCAGCACAACGGCTGGTGGCGCAAGGGCCAGCGGCCGAACCTTACCCGCAACGCCGCTGGCGAGATTGGCCCGAACCGTACCGAGGACCTCGAACTGCTGACCGACAACATGCTGCAATGGGGCTGCCCGGGGTTCGAACACAATTTCGGCCTCTGGTACGACCGTCGCAGGGATACCCACGATACCGCCAAACGCGGCGACGCTAACGTTGTTGGCCCGTTCCTGGAAATGCCCTGGCAGCGCAGCAGCCAGGGCGCGGCCTGGGACGGGTTGCCCCAATACGATCTGACCCGGTTCAATCCGTGGTATTTCGACCGTCTAACGGAATTCGCCCGCCTCAGCGACCGCAAAGGCACACTCCTGCTGCATAATTTCTACATGCAGCACGCCCTGCTGGAGATCAACCCGCACTATGTCGATTTCCCCTGGCGGGAAGTCAACTCTATCCAGCAGACCGGTATGCCGGACACAATCCCCGCGGCCAGCGCCTTCTACGATACAACCAACACCGCCCTGCTGGAACTTCATCGCCTCTACATCCGCCATTGTCTCGACAAGCTTGGCGGCTACGACAACGTTATCCACTTTCTGAGCGAAGAGTATACCGGACCATCGTCGTTTGTCCGCTTCTGGGCCCGCACGGTTTCCGACTGGGAGAAAGAAAACGGCAGGCAGGTAAAGCTGGCCTTGAGCGCCACCAAAGACGTGATGGACGAGATTCTCGCCGATCCCGATCTGAAAGACAGATTCGAGGTTATTGACTTACGTTACTGGTGGTACAAACAGGACGGGAGCCTTGTGGCGCCGCCGGGTGGAGAAAACGTTCCCGGCCGCTACATGGGCCAGATCAATGCCACTTCACCCGAGCAAATCCACCGTCAGGTGCGCCAGTACCGGACCCTGTACCCCGGCAAAGCGATAATTCACAGTTACGAAGCCTCCCGGCAGGGTACCTGGGCATTCCTGATGGCCGGCGGCTCGCTGCTGATCCGTCGCCTTCAGTACATCGGCGCCTCGGACCCCTACCGCTACATACAGCCATCGGATACCCGGGCCGTCAAACCGCTCTACGACTTCATCAACACTCAGCTAGCCGCCAAACTGCAGTCGATGATACCGCTTGATATAGTATCAGGTGAATCACAATCCGTCTGGTGTATCGGTAAGCCGGGCGCCAGTTACCTTCTCTACAGCATGCACGGCGGCAGGCTGAAGGTTGACCTTCGCGGCACAACCGGCCGTTTTAACGCCAGCTGGATCGATCCCCGTAACGGAAAGCTGACACCGCTTACGCCTTCGGACACAATTGAAGCCGGGAAAATACTAACTTTCGACACTCCCGACAGCGAAGACTGGGCGTTATGGATCAAGGCGGTCGAGTAGAGATATCCAGGCGCGGTAAAGGAGGGCGGGCAGGCACGGTAATTGCTTTTTACGGAGAGCTGTGCATTATCATAACTTACTGCGGTTCCGGCAATTACCGTGCCTGCCCGCCGCAAGCCCTGCCTGTTGCTTCCGGCCATCCGCGATTGACAGGCAAGTGCATAAACGCGAACGGCGGCCCTCGATGGGCCGCCGTTCGCGCCTGGCCAACCCTCTCTGATCGTTAAGCTTGCGGAAAACCATTGATACTCACGATGAGAACGGATAGTTTTTCGCAGAGATGATGGGAATCTCTTAATGCAAGCTGAAAAGGACGAATAATTTCGCTCGGAATCGAAAAAGAAAACCATTTTGAGCAGGTCCAATTCTGAAAATGAGAAGATCGGATTAATTATGAAAATTCGACTGTTTTCAATTGCAATGGTATTCAGCTTGCTGACTACCTGCGCTGAATTCGTGGAAAAACAGCCGTTTTTCGAAGTGGGTGTGGAATCGAGTATGATCAAGGTTCTTTTCGATCAGCCTGTACAATACGAGTTAACCGATACCGTGGAGTTGTCTGCCGCAGGTGGAGAATACGAGGCGTTCCAACTGGTGATATACGGTCACAAAGACACTCTCAGGTCAGTGCGCTGCAGGTTGAAGCGGTTGGAGGGTGGTAAAACCGGAATGGAGCCGGCAGTAGTTTCTTTCAATCCGGTGGGATATGTTCCCACAACCGTTGCTTGCGATAAGTACGAAAGCTCAGTCGGCTGGTGGCCCGATCCTTTGCACAATATTGATGAATTCGATGTAATTCCAGATGAGGTTCAACCTGTATGGGTTACGTTTTATGTTCCCCGAGGTACACCTGCGGGAAATTATTACGGTAAAATCATAGTGTCTTCAGCCAAGGGAGCGAGCCGGGAACTTAATGTTAAACTCCGGGTCTGGAGTTTTGATATTCCCCTTACACCTTCACTCAAAACCCTGACCTGGGTGAGGGATATGTCCGATTATTACGGTTATCCGAAGGGCAGCCCTGAGGATATCAGGATCAAGAAAGCAATGTACGACCTGCTGTTGAGCCACCGGCTCGGCCCGGGAGGAAACATTGAGTTAAATGATGATGAAATAGGCTATTGCATGGAACGCGGGATGAATGCATTTCTGCTGGAGGTGATTCCGAACCTCAAACGTAAAAAAGAAGATTCCTATTCTGAAGAGTATCAGAAAAATCTGGTGCAAAAACTTAAAGGATGTGCTGAAAAATTCGGGCCGCGAGGCTGGCTTGATGGCATGGCATACGTTTACAATTACGATGAGGCAGGTAAGGAACATTGGCCTCTTGCCAAACAGATGTACGAGTTGGTGAAGGGTGTAGACCCCAGGCTTAAGGTGATACAGTGCCTGAATATCCCCGAGGGAGTCAGGGCTCTTGCAGGATATGCCGACACCTGGGATGTATACATAGCTCAATATGAAGAAACGGGGGTTGACGAACGGGTGGCCGAGGGGGATGAAGCCTGGCTTGCCGTCTGCTGCTATCCCGTTGACCATCCGAATTTTTTCCTTGAATACCCCGCTATTGATGGCCGGTTGATCGGCTGGATCTGCTGGCAAACCAATGTCAGCGGATTCGAATACTGGTGCCCTAACAGGTGGGAAGATAACAAGCCATTAAGCCGGCTCAAAGGAGACTGGAAGGCAAATACGTTCCTGAACTACAATGGCGACGGTTATCTCACTTACCCGGGGCCCGATACTACAATCCTGGCATCTATCCGCCTTGCCAACTTCAGGGACGGCCTGGAAGACTATGAATACATAAAGCTGCTTGCTGAGCTTAAAGGCGATACTCGACCAGTGAGCGAAGTGGTCAGTTCCACCAGTGAATTTACCGATGATCCCAATACACTTCTGCGGGTCAGAGAATCAATTGCCATTGAGATCGAGAAATTATTAAAAGGAAAGTAGCGCCAGCAGCGTGTTCCTTCAACACGCTGCTATGGTGTTTTGTTCTCCCACCAGACAAGTGATGCCGTGGCCTCGGTGAGGTCCGCACCGCAGACCACATCCAGGTCCCCATCGCCATCAACATCCATCGCAAGGCACGGCCTGCCGACCTCGGGCGGATCGGCAACCCTGTACTTTGTCCACGGCTCAGTCGGGTCTTCACCTCTCCTGAAAAAAACCAGCCCGCCACGGTGGTAACCAAATGGTCCGGACTCTTTAAAAGAACAATCAGGGACCCAGAGCTCGCTGACTCCATCTCCATCTATATCGAATAAAGCGTTTACGTGGGGATAGTACTGTGTACCGATTGCGAAGCGTGTCCAGAGCCCGGTCGACGGAACCGGATTCTTGTACCACATGATCTTACCGGGATTCCCATGGGCTTCGGTCACCAGGATGTCCGGCCTGCCGTCCCGGTCGATATCCTCTATTTTCAGCCCTCCGTAGGTATCTATCGGCTCGACAGGGCTTACCCTGTGTCGGGTCCAGGCTCCTCTGCGGGGGTTGCCGTCCGGGTGTTCGTACCAGTAGACTGAACCTGTTGTGTCGCCGCTGCCGCCGGCGAAAACCACATCCTGGTCGCCGTCCAGGTCGATATCCACGGTCCAGACTTCGTGGGCGTCCCAGTCCTCGTGGACCCCGATCTGCCTGAGTTGCCAGTGGTCCGCGGGTTTTCCGGCAGGGTTAAAAAGGATCCGCACGCCTCGCTCACCCGGTTTTCCGCGTGGGAAAACGACATCCCTGTATCCATCCCCGTCAATGTCGGTCAGCTCCACCCGCTCGCCATCGCGGTGCACCCCCGGTGATTCCAGGATCATCGGTGTTCGCCAGGGCTTGTTAACGTCACCTCCCTGCTTCAAGGGATTAAGGCAAAGGTAGACATTGCTGTTATCGAACGACAAAGCGACAACATCGATGTCGCCATCGTTGTCCACATCTCCGGTGGTCAGGGATATGTTCCAGCGGATCGGGAATTCGGGATCGGAAAGCCGGCGGCGTACCCAGGGGCCTTTTTTCGGGTTCCCGGGTATTTCATACCAGTATATTCCATCGTACGGCTGGGGATCGTTCCGCACACTCTGGCCAAACAAAATGTCGAGTTTCCCATCGCCGTTAAGGTCTGCGGACCCCAGGCCGGCCATGCCGTACATTTTAACTCCTGCTTCGATATCGTGCCTCTGCCACTCGTGCTTCCGGTCGATTTCGTTCTCTGTGGCGATCCCGGCCATTGTGAAACCGACGACAGAAAAAGAACGCCCGCCAGAGTTATTTGTAATCCGCCAGTTCTAAACTTGATAAGATGCATTTTTCACCTTTCAGCAGGTCAGCAAGTGCTGTTTTACGTCTGTTCGGGAACGATGACATCCGGGCCAGAAGCCCTGCATGCAATGCAATCACAACGAAATAGCCGAGCCGGGATAAAAACGATGGGGATGAGCCTGTTACGGCCTGCGTCCCAGGGGAAAGAGGCCGGAACTGGCGGCTCCCCACTCGTAAGCGCCCAGATCCGGAGCCTCCCCGAGAAAACCGTCGTTGATATTCGGCAGCGCCACTCCGCGGTCTATGCACGGGCTGCCATCTTCCAGGCGCAGATCGCCCTGGTCCGGGAGCAGAAACCCGGGATCAGCGGCCAGTCCGTACTCTTCCCAGCCCAGGTTCTCCCTCAACTGCTCAATCGAATACCAATATTCACCCATGTAGAAAAACAACCGCTGGTGCGGAGTGCCGGTGTAGCTGTAAAACCAGAGGGGGTCCGAGGCGTACCAGGCATTGTAATCGATGTCATTGTTTGCCTGGGGAATTTTTCTGATGTTGAAGGCAAAGTCGGTCCCGTAAAAGATGTTGTTCCTGTAAGTCTGGCCCTCCAGAGACCTGCTGAGGTCGATAACGCGATGCTGCTGGTAATTGCCGTAGATGCTGTTGTGGTAGAGATAGCAAAGCCCCGGTCCGCTGCTGCCGAACTTGAACGACTTCAAGGTAGTGTTGTAGACCACGTTGTACAAAACGTAAGTCGGGCCCACGTTGATCGGAGCCAGCGAGATGCCGACCAGCATGTCGTGGCAATAGTTGTTCCAGATCCGGAAGTTGATGCAGGGCCCTTCAGGCTCCATTATGTCATCGCTTATGTCATAGATCTCGTTGTCGTAAACGTCCCAGTCGCAGTTGTAGGTTTCATCCCAGATGTCGTCCCAGTTCGAGGGGGAAGGAACCAGGCCGTCGAAAAGACCGTGCATGTAGTTGCCGCGGACCACGGTGCCCCGGCCCCCGTCGCTCATCACTCCCCCTCCCTCTTCGCAGTGCCCCTTGGTCATGGGCCAGGGCCAGTGGGGTTGCAGAGTGTCCCAGATATGGTTGTTCTCGATAAGGTTGCCCTCGGCCGCGCTGGTGCCCGAAAGCTGAACCTTGGCGCGCATCCCATGTATCGAGTTGCCTCGGATGACGCACCAGGATGAACGGTCGAGATGGATTCCCATCCCCACCGGCCCGGTGCCGTAATCGCGGATCTCCAGTCCCTCGATCAGCACATAATCCGCCCCCTCGAGGTGGAAACCCGTATTAAGGGCCGCCACCTGCATCATCACGGCCGAGGGGTCCTCGGCCGTGGACAAACGGACGTAGAGCCTGCTTGTCGCTTCATCCTGGTACCATCCTCCGGGGGAGCCGCAGATGAACGTGTCGAACTCTTCCCGGGTTTCGTAGTGATACAGGCGTTGGCCGCGAGCCCCCACGTAGGATGTTTTATAGCCCGGGTATGTGTAATAGACATCGCTCTCTATCTCGCTGCGCCAGCGTTCTGTCCCGTACGGGCTGTCGTAGCTGGGATCCGCCCCGGAGAGAATCACTCCCTTGCCCCGGGCGATAAAGGCGATGTATTTGTCTTTTTGGCCGGAGGTGGTCAGCTGCACCTGCTCGTGGTAGCTTCCCGGCAGGATGCGCACTACGCTTCCGGGACGCACCAGGTCGGCTGCTCTCTGGATCGTGCGCAAGGGTTTGGCCAGCGATGTCCCCGGGTTCGCGTCATCACCTGCCGGATCGACATAGTATTCACGGCCACCGCCCGTGGGAAAGCGCTCCGAGCGGGTAGTCACCGGGATTATTCTGTCCTCTTGTTCCACGTCGTTTACGCTAGCGGGGTCGGCTACCGTGATTTTCACCTCGTAGCGGGTGCCGGGGTTAAGGAAAAAAACACTCCCGGCAAAGCGACTGCCTTTGATCCTTCCCAGCGGCTGGGCTTGCCGCCACCGGCCAGCTCCTTTCAACCGGTAGCTTACAGAGGCAGTGGCGTTGGAGTCGGCGTCTCCCTCGTAAGCCAACCGCAAGCCGATGCTCTCGAAAGTAGGATAAGCTTCAACTGCTTTTACCCGGATTCCGTTCTCGTCCGCCCGCAGAGCGGTGCAACCAACCAGGATAAAGAACAGTATGGCCCAAAGGGATTGTAACCGAATGCGCATGAAGGTGTTCATCCTTTATCGACTCCTTACGGTGCATGTAAAAAACTGAAAGTTGCCTGGGTGTCCGGGTTGCCGATAATGGGCCACAAGGTCCATTCACCTGCCCCTGGTGTTCAAAGCCCGGCTTATTCACATTATTAAGGGCGGTTACTATGGTTATAAAATGGATGAATTACATACTGATGGCTAAGGTGGCCTGGTTTGTCAAGACAAAAACAAGTTGCTTAAAGGGGCGTTGAAATAAAGATGTTCAACGCCCGCAAATGAAACATTTTGCGCTGTTGGTTGTCAAGGGCAAGGCAAGCCGTTTCTTTTGCTGAACCCGTTACTTGTGTTATGTCAGGCAGTTGCATCGCTCACGCCAGTTTGGGCTGTAATAGCGGAAAACGGCTCTTGACAACCGGATGCCCATACTTTTGAATACTTCAACACGCTGCTAGAGGGGCGTCAAAATAAAACATTCAACGCCCCCGGGGTTCACCATGTCAGCGCTGCGGCAGGGTAAGCCATCCGCCACTTTCAGCGTGTGATTCGATCACTTCGCCGCCCGGGGCAGCACGTGCACGTACAAGCGGGTTGCGGCGGGGTAGCCGTCATGGCCCGTGCGCGTGACCGTTACTATGTAGTGGCCCGGCTCGGCGAATCTATGGGCGGTCCAACCGTAGCCGCCCGGATGCTGTTCCATTGCGCGGTAACCCAGGCCCGGGTGGCCAAAATCCTTCAGATGATAATCATAGCCCTCTAACGATTCGGTCTCAACCGGCGGGCTGCCGTCGCCGAAATCCCAGCTTTCCCGGCCTTCCAGCGAGTTGAAAGAGCGCACCTGGAAAATCACCGGGTCGCCGGCTTCGATACCGAACGTGGGATAAAAGGCGGCGTGGAGTATCGGCACCACTTTGGGGGGAATCACTTTTTCGATTACCTGGACCAGGGCAAAGTCATAGGCCCGGTTGCCGGCAGCATCCTCAATTTTAAGTCTCTCGCAGTAACTTCCCGGGCTGCTGTAAACCCTCTGCTGCAGCGGGCCGGTTGCGCTGGAACCATCGCTGAATGTCCACTGGAAGCTGGTTATCCCGCCGTCGGAAAAACATTTTGATTTACCGCCGTCCAGGGTGACTGTCTGCCCCGGGCGAGCCACCTGGTGCGGCCTGGCCACGGCGATTAAAGCCGGCTTGTATTGCTCGAGATAGGATTGCCAGAGATAGGCGTAGCCTTCCTCGGTACCCCACTTGCCGGAGGGCTGCTTGCTGAAAATCTCGAAATGCAGATGATTATACCCTCCACTGGTCCCGACCCTGCCCAGCAGGCCCAGTTTCTGCCCTGCCTTAACCCTTGTTCCCGGTTTGATTGCCGGGTCTATCTCGGCAAAGTGGAGGTAGTTGATATACCAGCCCCTCTCATCGAGGATATAGACAGCGTCCGGAATTACTCTTAAGCGAGGAGTGTCGGCGCTCACCATGATGCTGTCCCGGCCGGAAACCACCACCAGCCCGTCGGTGGCCGAGACCACTTCGTCCAGCCGCTCGGCTCCGGCGATATCCAGACCGGCGTGGTAATAGATCGAAGTCTGGCCGGAGGTTTCGCCGCCGTCCACGTAAGCCGGCTCGTTACTCATCTGGGTGAGCGAGGCGAACCAGCGCTGCCTGAGCGGGTAAACAAAGGTTCCCGGAGCGATATAGGGTGAACCCGCGGGCCAGAGCCTGAGCCGGGCGTCTTTTTCCAGACCCCAGAAGTTGCCGCTGGTGTTCTCGTAGTACCCACCGGTAATGGGGCAGTCCAGCAGCAGATTACCGGCAACAGTGGGGAGGTTATAGTTGGCGGCTTCCAGCTCGATTGTCTTTCCATCCACCGCCACTGTTACCCGGCAGGTCCGGATGGCGGAGCGAAGGCTGTCGCGCGTATACTTTATTTCGAGCACTTTCACCGTGGCAGCGCTTCCATCGGACAGTTCCACTTTCCGGGTTTCGCCGATATCAAGGTCCACCACCGTTCTGAGAGCTTTACGGGCAGGGGAGGCCGCGGATAAGACACCAAAAGAAATCAGCAGGCAGAAAAGAGAAACGGCGGAAAAGAGGAAGCGTTTTACTCTCCGCGCGCAAACAGAACAGTGCGCTGATTCGACGGAAAACCTCATTGCTCCTCCTGTTTAGATATGTGAATGCCAACTCACTACTGCAGGCATTCGGCAACAGTGGTGAACCGGTGTTGCCGGCCGGGCGCCGCAGCAGATCCGGCGCACGGGAACAGCCAAAAACGAGGTTTCTCCCATTAGAAGCGATAGATCGGTTGTCCGCTTCCGCGTTTTTTAGCGGATCAGGTTGCGCCACCTCATCGCGGGGTAAGGCTCGATATCTTCAAAGGCGCCGGGGACTCCTTTAGCCGGTCCATAATACAGGCTGCCTCCGAGAGTGGTCAGATAGAGCATCTCGGGGTTGTGGGGGTCGGGGATGGGACGATGGCCCCACTTAAAGTTGTAGCCTTCCAACTTGTACCACGTGTCCCCGCGGTCGTCGCTGCGGAAGGCCGCGAAATCGAAGGTATTGATAAAGACCGTAGAGGGCCGGCGGGGGTCCACGGCCGCTGCGAAGACATGTGCCTGCCCGTCAAAGACTCTCTGCCAGGTTTCTCCCCCGTCCTCGGTACGGAAAAGCCCTCCGCCCGTTTCCACTCTATCGATAAGTCTCGGCCAGCAGCTCAGGTACATTCTGCGGGGGGTGTCGGGGTCGAAAGCCAGATCGCTCGGCCCGTTGACTCCGGCGGGCAGAGGGACGACGGACCAGCTCGCCGCCCCGTCATCGCTGCGGTACAGCACGCCGTCCACCAGCGCCTTGTTCACCACGTTGCGGAAAACGACCAGATACAACCGTCCCGAGGGCAGGCGGACCATACGCCAGGCGTTGCGGTTGACCCCGAGGCCGTTGGAAGCCTCCCGCCACGTTTTTCCGCCATCGGTGGACTTGAACACTCCTTTGCCGAAAGCACTAACGTAGAGCGTACGGGATTCGACCGGACTGGTGGGGTCGAGCAGGATATGGGTCGGTACCGTGTTCTCCGGCAGGCCCTGGTTCGATACCTGCCAACTGAGACAGCCATCCTGCGAAACAGCCACGCCTCCCTTGCGACGCCCCAACTGACCGGAGCGGAACATCTTGTGACGCGGCAGGTCGTGAGCATTGGACCAGACCGACCAGGCCCGGCCCTTGACTTGAGGATCGAAAGCAACCCCGTAGCAGGTGTTGCGCCAATCGAGCGGGATTCCCTTGATTGCATGGACCCAGCTCCGCCCGCCGTTGAAAGTTTGAAAAAGCCCGAAATCACTGTAGGTAACGCAAAAGTGCTGCTCGTCAAACGGGTCGAAATGAACTCCGTAAGTGCCGGTTCCCTCGATTCCCCGCGTAGTGGCGGAACCGTCGGGAAGATCGATACTGCCAAGTTGCTCCCAGTGGCCGCCTCCATCCGTGGTGCGGAAAGTGCGGTTGTCCGTAACATAACAGACATCAGGGTCCGTGGGGCTGATCCCGTAAGCGTTGGGAGCACCCGCCCAGCCGACACCGTAACTGCGTTCCTTCCAGTACCCGCTGTAATTGTTCGTCAGGATGCTGTCTTCGTTGGAGCGGTATACCCAGTGCCATTGTTCGCCTGCCGAGTCGGTTTTCAGAGTGCCGAAATGCTGCTCAGGTTTACCCTCGACCCGGGTAGGATATGAGCTGCAGGAGAGATAAACCACCTCGGGCCGGCCCTCGCAAACAGCCAGGGTGACAAAGCGGGGCAGCTCGCCGGTGACCGGCAGGTCAGCCAGCAGATTATTGTTTACTTGCGCCCAGTGCTGTCCGCCATCGGTGCTGCGGTAGATTCCGCCCAGTACCCGGTTGTCATCCTGCTGCATCTCGGCCAGGAGATAGAGGATAGCTCCTTCCTTGCCCCGGCCTCCATCCACGGCCCTGATTTGTTCGACCGGCAGGGGCAGCGGGGTTACTTTTCCGGAGCTTGTTGAGATTCTGAGGGCCGCGCGCTGAGTGAAAACGGTAATCTCATCCGGATTATCATCCCAGCTTCCCGGGAAGATCGCAAGGACTTTGCCGCTGGCGAGCCGGGCCAAAACTTTCCAGTTTGCCCCCCGGTCGGTGGAGACCAGAATCCTGGTGGAGTCACTTTCCGGCAGCGGACGGGATACGTTGTCGAAATGGTAGGGCGCTCCCAGGCTGATATAAATCCGCCGGCTGTCGGCGGGGTCGACCCGGACTTTATCTATTATTCTGCCCGGAACGCCTCCGGCCGTTTCCAGCACATGGTCCGCGTGGTCGCTTAGCGTCAGTTCGGCCACCACGTCCTGCGGGTCGGGATAGATCAAGCGCCAGCGTTTGCCTCTGTCCTCCGAGCGGTAGAGGCCCGTATTGGAGGCATAGACGGTGTTGGGCTGATTGGGATCAAATTCGAAGTCGGCAATGACAGTGCGCAGGTTGAACGTCCGCCAGGATTTTCCCCCGTCCTCGGTGACAAAAGCGCAGGTCATGTCACAGCGCACGAAAGCGTGATCCGGGTCGCTGGGGTTGACCGTGGCTCCATACACGGCGCCTCCTCCTCCGGGGCCCAGTATTTTCCAGCCCGCCGCCGCCTGCCCGGCAGGTTTTGTGTCAGACTGTTCCGGAGTTTTCGAGCAGCCTGCCGCCAATGGCAGACTGAGTGCAACCAGCATCAATATTTTTTGCGGCAAACCAAGGTTTTTCAAAATGGGAATCTCCTTTAGAGGGGCGTTGAAATAAAGAAATTCCTGGAAACCGACTGCCCCCGCAGCAAGCTCAGGGGAATTCTATCGACTAAGGTGTAAACTGTTGTTGACGCGATTGAGGGCAAGTGCTTAACTCAGAGCCCATTATTAGCGGGGCAATGCCGGCTCGCGGGGAAAACAGGCGCAACAGGCAGCCACCTGTCCCACTTTTACCTGTGGCATGTTCCCTTCTGCGGCCCCGCTGGTTCACTGCCCGGAACGGCCGGTTTCGGCCTCGACAAAATCACCCAACTCCAGATAACGCCTGTAAAGACGGTTGTATATTTCAACGTACCCGGGCCGGGGCGAGTACTGGGCGCTGAACCCGGCGCTCATCGCGCTCTGCGCGCTCAGGACGTTATCGTACAGCCCGGCGGCTGTCGCAGCGAACATCGCCGCCCCCAGGGCGCAGGCCTGTTCGCTGGCGGCGATTGAAATCCGGCGGTTCATCACATCGGCCACGGTCTGCATCACGTAGGCGCTCTGCGTGGCCACGCCGCCCAGGGCGATCACCTGCTCGATCGGCACGCCCTCGGCCTCGAACCGCTCGGCGATCCGTCGCGCCCCGCAGGCGGTGGACTCGACCAGCGCGCGGAACAGGCGGGGCGGGTCGCTGCCGAGGCCCAGGCCTGTAAGAGCGCCGGTCAGACGCTGGTCGGCATCGGGGGTACGGCGGCCGTTGAGCCAGTCCAGGGCCAGCACGGTGGTGTCTTCGGGAGCCAGCGCCTCGGCACGGCGGGTAAGCTCCCCGTAAATTTTACTCCTGAGCTGTGAAGCGAGCTCATCCGCCCGGGCCGCGGAAATTCCCTCGACAGACGGCAGGATTTCGCTCAGCGGCCAGCAGAGCAGACCCCGCAGCCAGGCGAACACATCGCCGAACGCACTCTGGCCCGCCTCCATGCCCACCATCCCCGGAATCACCGAGCCATCGACCTGCCCGCAGATACCGCGCACCGCCCTGGCACCCACGTCTTCGGCCGGGGCCACCAGCATATCGCACGTGGAGGTGCCGATCACCTTGGTCAGCGCGTAGGGCACTATCCCCGCGCCCACCGCGCCCATGTGGGCATCGAGTGCGCTTACCGCCACGGGAATGCCCGGCCGCAGGCCGAGCCTGTCTGCCCACCGGCGGCAGAGAACACCCGCCTGTTTATCGCTGGTACTCGTTTCAGTGTAGAGTTTTGCGCGGATGCCAGCCAACACGGAGTCCAGCCGGGAGAGGAACTCCTGGGACGGCAGGCCCTGCCAACTGGCGTGCCACATCGCCTTATGCCCCGCCGCGCAACGGCTGCGGGGAGCGACTCTGGGGTCACCGCCACCGGTGAGAGTCCAGCAGAGCCAGTCGCAGTGCTCCATCCAGGAGAATGCAGCCAGCCGCACGCGCTCACTGGCGCGCGATACGCGCAGTATCTTGGACCAGAACCACTCGCTGCTGTAGACCCCGCCCGAGTAGAGCGTAAAGTCGGTACCGTCCCAGCCATGGGCCAGTTCGTTGATCTCTTCGGCCTCACCCACGGCGGTGTGGTCTTTCCAGAGCACGAACAGGGCGTCGGGATCACTCTCGAACTCCGGCAGCAGACCCAGCGCCACGCCGTCGGAGTCCACCGGCCCGGGCGAGGACCCGGTGGTGTCCACTCCGATCCCGCGTATGTGCTCCGAGGCTCCGGACGGGCAGAGGGCCAGGGCTTCGGCTACCGCGCGTTCCAGCGCCTGAAGGTGATCCAGGGGATGTTGACGAAAGCGGTTGGCCGAAGGGTCACAGAAGCGGCCCTCGCTCCAGCGGGTAAAAGGAGCCACCGCGCTGCCCAGCTCGGCCCCGGCGGCGGCATCAACCACCAGCGCACGCACGGAGTCCGTGCCGAAATCAACTCCGAGTACGAATGAGTTTTGCATAGAAGGATCTCTCCCGAGCAGGATTGAACCCGTTGGTTCTCCGGTTTACCTGCTGCAATATTAGCTTTTACACCGGTTGCAGGCAAAGTTTTTCGCCGGCGTAAAAAGGCAGCCGCCCATTGACAGTGAATCCCGGCCCTGAAAGCCGAAACAGGCTCACGGCAACCGGGCGTTGTGGTTCAAGGAGGTCGAGTAGAGATATCCGGGCGCGGGAAAGGAGGGCGGGCAGGCACGGTAATTGCTCTTTACAGAGAGTCGAACGTTCTCATAACTCACTGCGGTTCCGGCAATTACCGTGCCTGCCCGCTGCTTGTGGCCGTCCATGGTTAACGGGCAAGTGCATAAACGCGAAAGGCGGCCCTCGATGGGCCGCCTTTCGCGCCTGGCCAATCCTCTCTGATCGTTAAGCTTTCAGCAGTTCGTCCACCTGCACCGTGCGTTCCCACTCGATTGAGCGGCGGGCGGCGATCCCGACTATGATACTCATCGACCCGGCGCGCACTCCGGCGGTCTGCTCCATCGGGTCCGCGGTGTTGCGGAAAATCATGTTCTGCATCTTGTCGTCGGCGCCCCAGTGACCGCCCTTGCCGGCCGTGTGCTCCTCGGACTCGCTGAGCGAGAACGTGCGGCTTTCACTGAACAGGGGAGAGACCCTGAAATCCGACAACGCCTTCTGCTCCCAGGGCTGGCTGTGGTAGACCCGTACGTCCAGGCGGCCGTTGGAGCAGTTAAATCCCACCTGATAGCCCTCGTAGGGCATGAAACAGTTGAGCGAGTATGTAAGCAGGATGTCGTTGTGGTAGCGGATATTGGCGCTCATCGTGTCCCAGATGTTGATCTGCTCGCGGAACAGGCAGGCGTCGCGAAGGTAGCCGTCGTACTTCTCGTTGTCCACGTAAAGCCGCATACTATAATCGTTTTGGGTAATATCCCAGTAATAATCGCATTTACTGGTGTGCGGACAGGTGCGGCAGTTCTTACCGCGGAACGGACTGTTCCAGCCGTACTTACGAAGGTCTCCGTGGGCGTTGACCTCCATCGGCTCGGCCCCCAGCCACCAGTTAAGCAGGTCGAAATGATGGGTGGCCTTGTGGACCCACAACGAACCGCCGTACTGCTTGAAACCGTGCCAGCGGCGGAAATAGGAGGCTCCATGATCGGTGTTGAGAAAGTAGTTGAAATCGACCGAAGTTACCTGGCCAAGTTCGCCGGAGTTGAGAATCTCCGCGATCTTTTCGGCCTCGGGGTTGTAGCGGTAGTTGAACGTTACCCGTACGTGTCTGCCCGTGCGTTTCTCCGTATCGATAATATCCTGGCACATCTTCTCGTCCGTGGCCATCGGCTTCTCGGTGATCACGTCGCAGCCCAGCTCCATAGCCCGGCAGATATACTTGGCATGGAAGCAGTCGGTGGTGGTTACGATCACCGTGTCGGGTTTCCTCTCGCGGATCATCCTGTCGAACTCGGTGTCCAGGTAAACCGGAACGTCTATCCCCATGTAGCGCTTGGCGTTCTCCAGGCGGCCCGGGTTACGGTCGCAGAGGCCCACGAACTCCACCACGTCGCCGTAGTTCTGCACCAGGCGATGTCCCCACATGCTTATCCCGCGTGTGCCGGTACCCACAAGGCAGTACTTCTTCGGCTTACCGCTGGGCGCGAACCGAAACGGACCGCGACCCATTATCATCGGTGCGATAATGGCGGCGTTGGCCGAAGTTGTCAGAAATTTACGGCGGTCCATCTGTTTTTCCTGGTAGGACATGGTTTCCTCCCGGCGGGGACAGCAGTTAAGTTGTCCTTGGTTACTTTGGAATGGTAGTCTATAGGTATCCATTTATCAGGACAAAGGGATAGCTTAACTTGTCGTTTGCAATCTAAAGATTGTACGGGGAAGTGGCAAGCGGAATGTTAGCGGGCAGTCGCAACCAGAAGATTAACCAACTCGGTGCTATGGTGTTTTAATCTCCTCGGTGTCGATCTCAAACTTCTTGATCCGGTACTGGAGGGTTTTGTAGCTGACTCCCAGCAACTTTGCCGCGCCCACCACCCGTCCCCCGGCTTGCTGGAGCGCCTGGCGGATCAGCGATTCTTCCACGGTTGCCAGGTCCACACCCCCGGCGGGAAGCCTGAAATTTATCGCCGAATTGCCCGGCATACCGGGCCCTGAACTTTCGCCTGAATACCCTGTGCTATCCTCGTTTAAAGCTCCACCCTCGAAAACGTAACTCGGCAGCTCGCCGCTCTCAATACGAATATTGTCCGAGAGCACGACCAGTTGTTCCACCATGTTCTCCAGCTCGCGAACGTTGCCCGGCCAGTCGTAGTCGGCCATTGCCTCCACCGCCTCCACCGCGATACCGATCCCCGGCTTGTCATATTTTCGCCTGTATTTATCAAGAAAGTTTTTCACCAGCAACGGGATATCTTCCTTGCGGCGCCTGAGGGGCGGAAGGTTGATATTGACCACGTTGAGCCGGTGAAACAGGTCGTCGCGGAACCGGCCCTCGGCCGCCAGCTTGCGCAGGTCCTGGTTGGAGGCGGTCACTATCCGCACGTCCACCGCTATTGTCTGGTCCCCGCCCAGGCGTTGTATTTCCCGCTCCTGGAGCGCGCGCAGGAACTTGGCCTGAAGGTCGTAGTGCAACGTACTGATCTCATCGAGGAACAGCGTGCCGCCCACAGCCGACTCGAACTTGCCGATTCGTCTGCCGGAGGCCCCGCTGAACGCACCCTTCTCGTGGCCGAACAGCTCACTCTCGATCAGGTTCTCCGGGATCGCCGCGCAGTTGACCGCCACGAACTGCCCCTTGCGCCGGGCTCCGCTGAAATGAATCGCCCGGGCAACCAGTTCCTTGCCGGTCCCGCTCTCCCCCGAGATCAGCACAGTGGAATCATTGTTCAGCACCTTGCCGATCAAGCGGTACACCTCGGTCATCGCAGCCGAGGCCCCGATCAGCTTGTCAAAGTGATAGCGGTTTTCCAGCTCGGCGTGCAGGGCCTTGTTCTCCCGTGCCAGACGGCTGCTTTTCAGCGCTTTCTCCAGCACGATCAGCAGCTCGTCCTTGCGCAGAGGCTTGTTCAGGTAATCGGTCGCACCGTACTTCATCGCGGTCACCGCCGTATCCACTGTCCCGTAGGCCGTCACCAGCACCACCACCGTGTTCTCGTCGGCGGCGATAGCGCGCTCCAGCACCTGGATCCCATCCACGCCGGGCATTTTAAGGTCGGTGACCACCGCCTGGTAACTGCCCTTCTCCAGCAACTCCAGCGCCCGCTCACCACTCTCGGCCAGGTCCACGCTGTAGCCCTCGTCCAGCAGAATGTCGCCGATCACCGTGCGCTGGGAAATCTCGTCCTCGACCACCATTACGCGGATTGCCGATTTGTTGATCGTCGTGCCGTTGCCGCCCATTTAAACCCCTTGTGCCGTCATGGCAGAATGATCCTGAATTCGCTGCCCGTGCCCAGGCTGCTGGTAACCTCTATCCGGCCGCCGTGGTCGCGGATAATATCGTTAACGATCGCCAGCCCCAGGCCGGAGCCGTTTTCCTTGGTGGAAAAATACAGATCGAACACCCGCTCGATATTTTCCCGCTCGATCCCGCAACCCGTATCACTGATAGTTATTGCCGCCGGGCCGCCGTCCTCACCGGCCGTGGAAATCCGCAGCCTGCCTCCCGAGGGCATCGCTTCCACCGCGTTGATCACCAGGTTCAACAGCACGGTTTTCATTTTCTCCGGATCAATCTCGCGAACGAGAGCGGGAGAGCCGTAAGCCGCCTCCGCCCTGACGCCCCTGTCCTGGATATCGCGGGCCAGCAGGGTCAGCACCTCGCCGATCAGGCCGTTAAGGTCCGCCGGGGCGCGCTCCAGGCTCGACATCCGGCTGAAGTTGAGAAACGTATCGACTATCTTGCTCAGCCGCGCCACCTCGCCCTGAAGGTTGGTGCTGTAGCGATGGTAGAGCAGCCGGTCGTCCTCGCCCGCGAACCGCAGCTTGTCGCCCAGGTGCTGGAGAGAGAGAGAGATGGCGTTGAGCGGGTTCTTGATCTCGTGGGCGATTCCGGCGGCCAGCTTGCCCAGGCTGCTCAGCCGCTCCTGACGGTAAATCGTCTGCTCCATGTCCTTTTTCTGCTTCAGCCGCTCCAGCATGTGATTGAACCCGCCCACGAGCTGCCCGATCTCGTCCTTGCGTTTCGTCTCCACCCGGCAGTCCAGGTCCCCGCTCTCAACCCGGCTGAACGCCTCGCTCAGCCGCAAAATCGGCCGGGTGAAATGACCGCTGTAAAGCAGGGTCAGCACCAAGCCGACTCCCAGGCTGGCTAGGGCGATCAACAGGCTGGTGGTGCGGCTGCGGCGAAAATCATCGAGGAAGTCCGAAATCTCGTACTGGATATGAACGAACCGGACCTGTCCCTGCTCCACCACCGGGATGGAAAATTGAAGCACGTCATCGGCCGGGGGCAGCAGCGGGCGGCTGGAAATCAGATAGCTCCAGTTGGAGCTTTTACGGCTTATCTCATCCATCACGGTCACGGTGACGCTGAAAAAGGAACTACCCGCCCCGGACGAGGATGCCCGGTCGGCGAACGAGCGCAACCGCGCTATCCTGCGATACAACTCGCCGGTGGAACCGGCTCCACCCAGGGTGCGGCCCAGGTTACCCTCCACGAAGTCCAGGAACTGCCGGAACTCGGCCGCCACAACCGGCGTGGCCAGGATATCGGGATTCCGGGAGCCACCCGGCGGAGTTACCCGGTTCCTGAGCTGGTTGTCGATATGCAGGATCGTCTCGTTGATTTGACGGTTCAGCTCCAGCAGCTTATCGACAACCTTATGCTGCTGGCTGTTATAAATCAGGAACTGGGTCGTACTCACCGCCGCCAGCAGCAGGGTAAAAATAATCGTCAGCCGGGCGCGGATACCGAATCTGTAGTTTTTCTCAGCCATGTTCTCTTCCGGACTCGCGTCCGGCAGCGTGTCGCAAAAACGCTCGCCAGCGGAATCCATTTTCTCAAGAGTTCGCCCAAAGGAATGAATCGGCTGCCCTTGACAACAAAACAACAATAAATCTGACTTCGCCGGCCGCCGGACGTTTTCTCCGGCGACCCGCCCTGCAACACAATCAAAGCCCTGCGCCACGGGAAAAGCAAAAGCCGTGCCCGTGCCCGCCGCTGTCCGGCCGCAATCGTAGCGAAACCGCTCTCCACTGCTGTCCTGGTGCTTTGCGCACACAATAAACCGGGCTTGTCCGCTCTGAGTGAATTATACCCTATATGGGGCAGAGTGTTCAAGCCCCTCCTTATCAGGGGGGCGACAAAGGTTGACCGGGCCGTTGCTATCCGGCTAATTTATCAGCCTGACGATCAACCGGGAGGATGGGTTATGCATTGGCGTAAATCGACTAGACTTGCAGCACTTACGGTACTCGCCGTACTTATTTCGGCAGCGCAGCCGCTGGCGGCTCAGTCCCGGCCTGACACCTCCTCCGTGCGGAGCAGGGCCACGGCCCTCAGGGACCATGCCGACTCGCTGAGCGCACGGGCCGACTCGCTGGACAAATCCGCCGGTGCTCTCAAGTCCAGTGCGGACAGCCTGCTGGCGGCAGCCGGGATGGTACGTCCGCCGAAGCCGGATCTCTGGCACGGCAGTTTCGGGCTGGGCTATACGCTCAACCGCGGCAACTCCGAACAAACCTCGCTGGTCACTACATTCGACAGCGGGCGCAAGGGGCAGAAAACCCGTTTCTTTTCGCACAGTTCGATAACCAGCATCAGCGGCGAGGGCAGGGAGAGGACCAACAAGGGCTCGTCCAAGAACAAGTTCGAACTGGAGCAGAACAGGCGTTTTTTTTACTTCGCCGCCCTGGACGCCTACTATAACCGCCAAGCCGGAATCGACCTTCGCCTCTCCCCCGGCGCCGGTATCGGTATCGCGGCCCTGTCCCGTAAGAAGCTGCGGCTCGATTTCAATTTCGGAGCCAACCCGGTCACCGAATTCCTTCGCGGCCAGCCCAACCGCACCAGGGGCCACTACCTGGCCAGCGAGGCGCTGGACGTGCAGCTCAACGGCCGGACCCGGCTGACCCAGAATTTGAGCTGGAAACCCCGGTTCGATAAGACCGAGGACTACCTGCTCAATTTCGGCATCACGCTGGCCAGCCAGCTCACCCGCAGTTTCGACCTCAATATGACACTCGAGGGTAAATACGACAGCCGTCCGCCCGTGCGCACACCGGCGGTCAAGCGCCAGGACTGGATGTTTTATACATCGGTATCCTACAATCTGTGGTAAAATTCCCCCCCGAGCCGGTAGAATCGGGTTGGTTTCGTGCCGGGGGGAGTTTTATATTCAAACGTGATCTTTCGCCATTTTACCAGCGCTCGATAAATGATCGGAAACAACAATGGCCAGCATTGATACCGGACAACGGGTAAAAAAACTTCGCGAGCAAATCCGCACTCTGGACTACCATTACTACGTGCTCGACAGCCCGCTGGTGCCGGATGCCCAATACGACTCGCTCTACGCCGAGCTGCGCGAGCTGGAGGACCGCCACCCGGAACTTCGCTCGGCAGACAGCCCCACCCGGCGGATCGGCGGGCAGGTGTTGGAGGGATTCGGCCAGGTGCCGCACAGCGAGCCAATGTTGAGCCTGGACAACAGTTACAACGAGGACGAACTGCTGGAGTTCGACCGGCGGGTGGCGCGCGCTCTGGAGGCGGAGGGACCGTTCGATTACGTGGCCGAGCTCAAGCTGGACGGTCTGGGCGTGAGCCTGCGTTACGTTAACGGATCTTTTGCGCAGGGGGCCACCCGCGGCGATGGGAAAACCGGCGAGGACATCACCGCCAACCTTCGCACCGTGCGCGGCCTGCCGCTGAAACTTCGCTCCCAGGGGCTGGACCGGCCGCTTCCGGAAGTGATCGAGGTGCGCGGCGAGGTCTACATGACCCGCTCCGGGCTGGAGCAGGCGAATCTCCAGCGGGAGATGGCCGGGGAACCGCTGTTCGCCAACCCGCGCAACGCCGCCGCCGGTAGCCTGCGCCTGCTCGACAGCACTGTCACCGCGGGCCGTCCGCTACGCCTGTTCTGCTACCAGTTGCTCGGCGCCGGGCAAAACGGTTTTTTTGCCGAGCACTTCGCAGTGCTCGAATACCTGAAGCGGGTGGGCCTGCCTGTCAATCCCCACGCGCGGCTCTGCCACGGAATCGATGAGGTGCTCGATTTCTGCCACCAGTGGGCCGATAAGCGAAAATCCCTGGACTACGACACCGACGGCGTGGTGGTTAAGCTCAACGACCTGGCCGCACGGCGGGAGCTGGGCCACACGGTAAAGTTCCCGCGCTGGGCAATGGCGTTCAAGTTCACCGCCGAGCGGGCGCGCACGCGGGTCAGCTCGATCGAAATCCAGGTGGGCCGCACCGGCGCTCTCACTCCAACGGCCAACCTGGAGCCCGTGCAACTGGCCGGGACCACCGTAGCGCGCGCCAGCCTGCACAACGAGGAGGAAATCGAGCGCAAGGACATCCGTGAGGGCGACTGGGTCTGGATCGAGAAGGGCGGAGACATTATCCCCAAGGTAGTAGAAGTTGATCTGGAAGCACGGGATAAACACTGCAAAAAATTCGAGATGCCCTCAACTTGTCCGGTCTGCGGCGCGCTGGCCCACAAGCCCGAGGGCGAGGTTATCCGCCGCTGCACCAACGCTTCCTGCCCGGCCCAGGTGCGCGAACGGCTGATCCACTTTGCATCCCGCAACGCGATGGACATCCGGGGGCTGGGGCCGGCGGTGGTCGATGCGCTGGTGGAGAGCGGTTTCGTCCGCACCGTGGACGAGCTGTACAGGCTTGAAGTCGAACCGGTTGCGGCCCTGGAACGGATGGGGGAGAAAAGCGCGCGAAACCTGCTGGAAGAACTGGAGCAGTCCAAAGGCCGGGGCGCGGCCAGGTTGCTGTTCGGTCTGGGCGTGCGTTTTGTGGGCCAGCGGGCCGCCGAGTTGATAGTTGACCGCTACGGTAACATTCGCGCGCTGGAGGGAGTAAGCGCCGGGGAGCTGGAGGCTATCGAGGGGATCGGGCCGGTGATCGCCCGCTCGCTGGCCGCGTTCATGGCCGAGCCGCGCAACCGGGAGCTTATCGGGCGGCTGGCGGTGGCGGGAGTGGACCTGGGCGGCCAGCCGGCGGCGAGGCAGGAACTGCTCGAAAACAATCCGTTCAATGCTAAAAAATTCGTGCTGACCGGCTCGCTCGAATTTTTTAGCCGCGCGGAGGCCGCTGAGGAAATAAAAAAACGCGGCGGCAAGGTCAGCGCTGCGGTGAGCAAAAAAACCGATTACGTACTGTGCGGCCGGCAGGCGGGCAGCAAGTTGATCAAAGCCAAAGAACTGGGCGTGGAGACAATCGACGAGGCCACGTTCAGGAGCTGGCTCGAACAATAGACGGCTGCGGGGAAACCCTGGCGGAAATAATCAGCCGTTGTATTCGATTTCGACGACACCCTGCCACCAGACACCACCAGCGCGCGTTCGGCTGGCCGCTGAGCGCTCATTAACCCGCAACTGACCGGTTTACATCATGTTACACATGTGCTACCCGATTGTCGATCTCGATTTCGCCGGCCCGCGGCGGGCTGTCCGCTATAACCACTGCTCTCGGGTCTGAAATAGACTCCTTGAGCGAAGATGTTTGGCATTCGTTTGGCGATAAAGACGAAGAAGCTGTTCAATTTTATTACCAACCTGCCAAATGGCCCAAACCTTACCGCTACATCGTGGTCAGAAAGCCGAAAGGCCAGGATTTATTTGGACCCCTCTATCGCTACCATGCCATCGTTACCAATCAGAG
>JAJRTS010000058.1 GCA_024278175.1 Gemmatimonadales bacterium
GAGCGGTATGCCAGCAGCGCCGAGCGCCATTTCCTGAGCACCTTCTGCATGTCGCCGATAATCACGCAGACCCTGTCGGCGCGCCAGGAGTAGTCCACCCGGTAGAGGTAGTGCCGGGCCTGGGCCACTGTGTAGGCCGCCAGCTCTTTCACCCCGGCGTCGGCAAGCAGCAGCAGGAAGTCGAAATAACCCCGTTCACCGCCCGGCGTTTCCAGGCCCTGCCTGATTATCCGCTGTACGTGGTCCTGCAGTATTTCCAGCTCGTCGTTTGCGAACAGGGCGGTAATCCCGCGTTTCCTGCTGCCCGCCAGCGCCTCCAGCCGTACGCGCGAGGGCGCCACCAGCGGGCTCAGCGGCCAGAGGTAGAGCAGCTTGAGATAGTTTGCCAGCGCCAGCGTCTGGTTTTTGCGGTGCTCGTACATCACGCCCCTCATCCAGGCCACGCTGTCGCCGTGGGAGGAGCGCGGATAGAGCGATTCGAACACCGTCAGCTCCTCCAGCAGGGCTTCGGCGTAGTTTTCGCTCGAGGCCTGGTAGCGGCTGGAGAGCAGTTGCCAGAATTCCTGCTCCGGTGGGGTTACCGCGTTAACCTGGGGTGGTGTGGCAAGCGACACCGCCAGCGCGCACAGCACTGCCGGAATCAACAGCCTGCTGCCTGAAACACTCATCGGTTCCTCCGGTTGATTTCGTTGCCCGCTCTTCCGGTCGCTTCCGGCGGCCCGGCAAGGTCGCCGCGCGGGGTATCGGGATGGCGCGGAAAACTGAATCGTAATGTGGTGCCCCGACCGGGGGTGCTCTCGACCTCGACCGTGCCACGGAGCAGCTCGGTCAGGCGGCGGACGATTGTCAGGCCCAGGCCCGTGCCGCCGTGGCGCCTGCTCAACGACCCGTCGCCCTGGCGGAACGCCTCGAAAATACGGGGGAGTTCCTGCTGCGTAATGCCTTCGCCAGTATCGCTTACTTCCAGCGTCCAGCACTCCGGGTCGTCGTCGGCCGCGGCGCTTAAGGTAATATCGCCGCTTTCGGTAAACTTGATCGCGTTGTCCACCGCGGCCTGCAGCACCTGGCCCAGCAGCTTGCGGTCGGTTACAACCGTGGCGATAGCGGCGCTAGAGGAAAAGGAGAGTCCCTTGCGCCGCAGCGAGGGCTCGAACAGTGCGCCGGTTTCAGCCAGCAGAGCGTCGAGGTTCACCTCGTGGAACTCCGGCGTCAAATTTTCAAACTCCAGCTTGGCATAATCGAGGATCCTGTTGATCCGCTCCAACAGGCTCTTACTGCTCTCGTCGATAACCCGGATGCTCTTGATCTGCTTTTCGTTAAGCGGGCCCTGGCGCTGTTCGTGGAGCAGGCGGCAGAAACCGAGAATGGAGTTGAGCGGTGTTTTAAGCTCATGGCTGAAAGAGGCCAGGAACTCGTTTTTCAACCGCGCGGCTTCCTCCAGACCGGCCTTGCTGCGCTCCAGTTCGCGGTTTGTCCGGTCAAGCGAACCGGTCCGCTCACTCACGAGCTGTTCGAGCAACTCGGTTGTCTGCTCCGCCTTGCGGCGCGCCTGGATGATCGAAGGGATCCAGAGGAAGAACCCGTAGGCCAGAAAGAAATAGCCGAACAGACGGAAAACAACCTCGCGAACCAGTTCCAGGCTGCGGCTTTCGGGTGGCCCCAGCCACCTGGCGGCGGCCGGCAGGTGCGCCACCAGCGCCGACACAGGCTCGAAGAGCAGCAGCAGGAAACCGGCCAGAACCGAATACCATCCAGGCCCGGTTATTTACGGGTGGCGGACGCTGTTGGCCAGCAGGAAACTCAGTACCGTGGCCATGATCACCACCCGGATGATCAGCAGCGTCACGCCGGAATTGAGCACGGAGACGAACAGCTTGGCCGCGATTGCCAGGTTGACCACGAGGATCGCCAGGAAAACCAGGCGCAGCCAGGTGCTTTCCGTGTCGCGCCGGCTGATGGGCCGGGATTGATTCAAACCAGTCCCCCTGTGGCGTGGTTGCCGCTGACGCTCTTTTGCGGTTGCCGGTGGTTTTGACCGCGACAAAATTGGTTTATTCATCGTCCGGCGTGGATTCTATTATAATACTATCCGCTGCCGATTATCCAGAATTTAGCATCGATATCCGCAAGCGGTTGATTTTCATATTGATATAGATTATGTTAAATATGTCAATTTTAGCAGTTAGTTGGTTTTGCGCAGCGGCGGACACGGTTGTTAACAGGGTCGCCGAAAAATCCGGCGCTGCCGGCCGTGGAAATGCTGCGGTTTGAAGTTTATAATTTGACAAACGTTAACAGCGCCGGACAATTGAAGGGGAGACCGTCCATGTCCAAATTCAAGGGAAGCGGCGATATCACCCGGACTGTGATCCTCGGCACGCTGGCTTCCGGCCAGATGCACGGCTACGAGATCAAGAAACGCATATTGGCCCAGTTGGGCGAGAGCGCCGACATAAATTTCGGGTCGATCTACTATGGCCTGAAAAGCCTGACCGACAACGAACTGGTGGACCATATCCGCGACGAGCCGGGTAAGGGCAGCCCCGAGCGTTCGATTTACCGGATCACTCCCAAGGGCCGCAAGGCGCTGGCCGAACTGGTGGAGAACTGCATCATGGAGCGCCGCGTACCCCTGCGTGCGCTGGAAGTGGGCTTGAATTACATGGGCCGCCTGGACCGCGACCGGGTGAAAAAATTGCTGAGCGATCGATATGAAACCTTGAGCACACAGTACGAGCATGAGCTGGCCGCGCAGCAGGATGAGAAAGTTGTTGATGAAGCCCGGATAATACGTGAGTACAGGCTCTACCAGCTTGGAGCCGAGGTCCACTGGCTCAAGAACGTCCTGCCCACGCTCTGAAAAGCGTTGACAGCCTTCCCGCCTCACCCGCCCACGACAAATCGTCTGATCTCGTCGTAATACTTTTTGCCGATAACATGGTGCAGGTTCAGATGGTCGCCGCCCTCCACCCGGAGGAAGGAGAACTTTTGTCCCTCGGCCGCGCCTGCCGCGAGTTTTTCTCCCAGCGCATAGGGCACCACGCTATCTTCTGTCCCGTGGATTATCAACACCGGGGCCCGGACGAGCCGCAGATTTTCCGCCACCGGCCAACGGTAACGCCCGGCGTAGTGCAGCGGGAGAAAGCCGAACAGCATCCGGGATATCGCCGCCGCGCTGGTAAACGTTCCCTCCAGGATAAGCCTGCCCACGGGTTTTCGCGCGGCCAGCCACGCCGCCGGCGCCCCGCCCAGCGACCTGCCGAACAGCACGATTCTCTCCGGCGCCACTTTCAGCTTGCCGGTCAGGTAATCATACACGGCGCCGCTGTCGCGGTAGAGGCCCTGCTCGGAGGGTTTGCCGCTGGAGAGGCCGTAGCCCCGGTAATCGAACAGCACGGCGCCCCAGCCCAGCTTAAGCAGTGGGACCAGCCACTCGAGCCGATGGCTGATGTTGCCCGCGTTGCCGTGGCAGACAAGCAGCACCGGGAGTTTATCGTTGGCGGGATCGAATTGCCAGCCGTCTAGCTCCACGTTTTCCCCGGCAAGCTCCAGGCGGAACTGCCGGTAGTTGAGGCCGTAGTCGTCCGGTGTCAGCTCCAGGCGGCTTGTGGGATGGAAAGTGATCGAGTTTTCCAGCAGACGGACCAGGATAGCCAGCGCCAGCAACACGACGCCGATACTGCCCGCGGCCAGCAGAATGCTTTTAGGTAGAACCATCGGTACTTTATTCCTTGACAAATTGGTTGTTTACGCATTAACAAAGTAATCTCAAATTGCCCGGTAGCACAAGTACTCACTGCAACCGGGACCCCATTTCAGGTTTTCTGGTTCAATTGCCTTTAGGGAATGCAAGATGCCGCCACCGGTGAAGACTGTCTCACTCACACATAACGTGCTGGCCGGGTTGTTGTTGGGCGCGGCAATGGTTGCCGGGCTGGCCGCGACGGGGTGTACGCGGAAAGAGGAGGAGAAGATGCCGACGCAGCAGTCGCTTTACAGCGCCGAAACGGTTCAGCCAGGCGGCAAAACGGTGGTGGTGCTTGGGCGCGGCGGAGAGCATCCGCTGACAGTGAAAATCTGCCCGGACGCCGGGGCCAACATGTTCAGCATGGTCTACGACGGCCGGGAGCTGCTCCACGGTCCCGAAAACATGGCGGAATTCGAGGGCGGCGCGCCCGGAACTCCCGTGCTCTATCCCGCGCCCAACAGGGTCGCCGGCGGCAAGTTCAGTTTCGAGGGCCGCTCTTTCGATTGGGGGACCAATGACAAGGACCGCTTTCTTCACGCTCTGGTGCGTGACGTGCCCTGGCGCTATAAGGTCGGCCCCGCCGGTGAGCACGGCGTGAGCGTGGAGTGCTGGCTTGATTTCGCTCCCGGCACGGAGCTTTACGAGAAGTTCCCGTTCGAGCACAGGTTGAGCCTGATCTACTCGCTGGACGAGCAGGGCGTGAAGGTGCGCTACCGGGTGCGGAACCTGGGAGAGCGCACCCTGCCCTACGGGTTCGCCCTGCATCCCTATTTTAACTTTCTCGGCAGCCGTGAATCCGCCATTCTCTGTGTGCCGGCCCAGGCCCGCATGGAAGCGGTCGATCTGATGCCCACGGGCAGGCTGGAGCCGCTTGAGGGTACGGCCTACGATATCACCGTGCCGACTCCCGTGCCGGAGCTGGTGCTCGATGACGTCTACTGGGGTATGCGGCCCGGACAGCCCGCGTGGATCGAGTACCGCGAGGCGGGAATCAGGGTGGAACTGGCCGCCAGCGCCGAGTTTACCCACATGGTTGTTTATATCCAGCCGCGAAATAATTTTTTCTGCGTGGAAAACCAGACCTGCTCCACCGATGCGCATAACCTGTACGCCAGGGGTCTGGTGAAGGAGAGTCACCTGTTGCTGGCCGGAGCCGGTGAAACCAGCGAGGGCTGGATCCATTACCGGATCAGTTCGCTCCCCTGACAACGGGGAATCTGAGCATGTTTTGCCGGTGCACGGCGCAAGGCTCTCTTGCCTGACACCCTGCTGGTGGTTTAATTTATATTTTCCAGTCAGACAACTTACACTAACCAGTTTTTTCTCCAGGAGTGTTTGACGATGAAAAAATACGACAGCAAGGACATTCGCAATGTGGCTGTAGTCGGGCACGGGTCCAGCGGCAAGACTTCTTTGACTGGCGCATTATGTTTTGCCGCCGGAAGTTCCAAGCGCCTCGGCAGTGTCGATGAAGGGAATGCCCTGACTGATTTCAGCCAGGACGAAATCGAACGCAAAAACTCGATCAATCTTTCGATAGCATACGCCGAATACGAAAAAACCAAGATCAATCTGATCGACGCTCCCGGCTACCTCGATTTTCTCGGTGACGCATACGCCGCGATGCGTGGAGCCGATAACGCCCTGCTGGTTGTGCATGGAGCATCCGGCGTGGAAATAGGCACGAACAGGATGGCCGCCAAAACGGCTGAGGACAAGATCCCGGTGGCCGTATTCGTTAACATGATGGACAAGGAAAATGCCGATTTCGATAAAGTGCTCGAACAGTTGCGTGAGCTGTTCGACGCTCACGTGGTGCCGATGACCCTGCCCATCGGCCAGGGCGCCGAGTTCAGGGGCGTGGTCGATGTGCGCCGCCGCAAAGCCTGTATCGGCGTGGCCGGCACCCAGAAGGGCGAGAGCAGGGAAGAGGATATCCCCGCGGAGATGGTTGACCGGGTGGAGAAAATGTACCAGGAATTTATCGAAGACGTGGCCGAGCAGGACGAGGCCCTGATGGAGAAGTATTTCGCCGACGAGCCGCTGACTCCCCAGGAGATCGGCGCCGCCATGCAGAAGGGGATTTTCAACCGTGAGTTCATCCCGGTGTTCTGCGGAGCCAGTGCCTCCACGTTCGGCGTGCCGCAACTGCTCGACGGGCTGGTGCACATGCTGCCCGACCCGACCATGTTCCCGGCCTTGACCGCCAAAGCCGGTGAGGAAGAAGTCAGGATCGAGAGGAACAACGACAGCCCCCTGACAGCGTTGGTATTCAAGACTGTCAGCGAGTCCCACGTGGGCGAGCTCAGTATCTTCCGGGTCGGCAGCGGCGTGATCAAAAGCGGCGACGAGGTGCTCAACGCCAACATGGGCCATATCGAGCGCCTGGGCCATATTAACGTGATGCAGGGACGCGACCGCGAGGAAGTCGATCAGCTCTGCGCCGGTGATATCGGCGTGGTGACCAAGCTCAAGGGAACCCACACGGGTAACACGCTCTGTTCAAAGCAGAAGCCGCTGATGCTGGCGGATATCGATTTTCCCAAGCCGGTGATGAATGTGGCTATCGTGCCCAAAACCCGTGGAGACGAGGACAAGATCAGTAGCGGGTTGCGCAAGTTGCAGGAAGAGGACCGCTCGTTCAACAGCTATTTCGACAGCGAGCTCCATCAGCAGATTGTCTGGGCCATGGGCGCGCTGCACCTGGATGTTATCAAAGTCCGGCTGGAGCGCCAGTTCCACGTTAATACCGAATATATCAAGCCGCGCATTCCCTACAAGGAAACTTTCCGCAAGCAGGCCGAGGGCCAGGGCAAGTTCAAGAAACAGTCGGGCGGCCGCGGCCAGTACGGCGATTGCTGGATCAGGCTGATCCCCCGTGAAAGCGGCGAGGGTTTCGAGTTCTTCAACAAGATTGTCGGCGGCGTGATCCCGGGCCGGTTCGTGCCTTCGGTGGAGAAAGGTATCATCGAGGCGGCCAGCAAGGGTATCCAGGCAGGCTACCCGGTGGTCGATTTCGCGGCGGAGTGCTTTGATGGCAGCTACCATAACGTGGACAGCAGCGACGTGGCGTTCCAGATTGCGGGCGGCATGGCGTTCAAGAGCGTGGCGGCCAACGCCGACCCGGTTATCCTTGAGCCGATCCAGAACGTGGAGGTGCTGGTACCCGAGGAGTGCATGGGCGACGTGATCGGTGACCTCAACAGCCGTCGCGGCCGCATCCAGGGCATGACCGGCGAGGGAAGTTTCCAGAAAGTGGCTGCCCAGGTGCCGATGGCCGAGATGTACATGTACTCCACCAGCCTGCGCTCGATTACCGGCGGCCGGGGGACTTTCACCATGGAGTTTTCCCACTACGAGGCATTGCCGCATGAGCAGATGCAGAAGGTTATCGAGGAGTACGAGCAGCATAAGGAGGAGGACAACTGATCTTCCGTCGTTGCTTGACGCGTAAAAAAGCCCCGCGGCCATCATGGCCACGGGGCTTTTCGCTGCCCGGCAATCAGTGGGCAAAAAAAGAGGCTATGGGAGCTGCAACTCCCATAGCCAGACTGCACATAGACTTCCGCGAAGAAGTCATTACCGGGGGGTCGGTAACGATGAGGCTGTTTGTGCAGTGACCCCGAAGAGTCACTTATCATATCGGCAGTTGGAGAAAATACTTTAAAAATCCGGGGAGCTTTATTCAATTTGCTCTCAATCTACGTCTAAGTGTATGAAAATAAACAGAATGAACAAGTGGCGCAAGGGTGGATGAATGGCGAAATGATCCGCTTTTTGGCGCCGGGCCGGAGTTGTCCTAGCAGCGTGTTGAAATATTCGAAAGTATGGGAATAAAGTTGTCAAGGGCCGTTTTCCGCTATTACAGCCCAAATGGCGTGAGCGATGCAACTGTCTGACATAACATAAGTAACGGGCTCAACAAAAGAAACGGCTTGCCTTGCCCTTGACAACCAACAGCGCAAAATGTTTTATCCCAAGGCGTTGAACGTTTTATTTCAACGCCCCTCTAAACTGCTTGAATTAGCTTCGCGGCTGTGGTAAGCTCCTTGTACGATGGAGAGCTAACTGTACCGGCGAGGAAGCGGATGAAAAAGATCGCGATTATCTCCACCAAGGGCGGGGTGGGCAAAACCACCACCACCGTCAACGTGGGCCACGGGCTCTCGCTCAACGGCAAGCGGGTGATCATGGTGGATTGCGACTCGCAGAATAACCTTTCGGACATCTACGACATGGAGAGCGACCGCGGAGTGAACGCGTTGCTGATGGGCAAACGGGCCTGGATGTGCGAGGTGCGGCGCAACCTGTTCGTAATCCCTTCCGGCGGCAGGAACCTGATCGAGTACGAGTGGAAGCTGGCCACCCAGAAGAACCGCCACCGGAGGCTCGCGCGTTCGCTGGAGGACCTTGCCAACTGCGATTTCGTGTTGATGGATTGCAGCAGCTCGATGAACCTGACCAATATAAACGTGCTGGCGTTCGCCGATCTTGTTATCATACCGGTGGGGATGGATTATTTCAGTGTCAGTGGCCTTAAGCAGACATTCGAGCTGATCAAGGACATCTGCCAGCGTACGGAACATCACGTGCGCCTGATGGGGATTCTGGCCACCCAGTTCGATGTGCGCACCAGGATCAGCCGGGAAATCTACGGTGTGCTCTCGCGGATGTTTCCCCGCGAGCTGTTCAACACCGTTATTCACCAGAATACAAAATTGCGGGAATCGCCGGCGTTCGGCAAGTCAATTTTCGAGTACGACATCTCGTGCAACGGCGCCCGTGACTATATTAAACTGACCGCGGAGATACTTGCGTATGACGGCTAGAGCTTGCCCGCCTAGGGTGTTGACTGTCGCCGGGAGCGACAGCGGTGGGGGGGCGGGGATCCAGGCGGACCTCAAAACTTTTCATTGCTGGGGCTGCTTCGGGATGAGCGCCGTTACCGCGCTCACGGCCCAGAATTCCACGGGCGTCAGCGGTGTATGCAAAGTTTCGGGGGATTTCGTGGCCGCCCAGATGGAAGCCGTGCTGGCCGATATCGGAGCCGATGCGCTCAAGTGCGGGATGCTCTTAAGCGCCGAAGTGGTGAGGGCCGTGGCCGGGGTACTCGCCCGCTACCGGCAGCCGCCGCTCGTGCTGGACACGGTGCTGGTGGCCAAAAGCGGAGACCCGTTGCTGGAAGAAGACGCCGTGGAGGTCATGGTCGACGAATTATTCCCGCGCGCGGCCCTGATTACGCCCAACACGGTTGAGGCCGGCCGCCTGACCGGAATCGAGGTTACCGGTGAGCGTTCGATGCGCGCGGCGGCCGCGAAGCTTCAAGAGCTGGGCGCGTCCGGTGTGCTGCTCAAGGGTGGACACCTGGAGGGCGATGACCTGCTGGACCTGCTGCTGCTGCCCGATGGACAGAGCAGGTTGTTCACCGGCAAGCGAATTCACACCAACCACACCCACGGCACGGGCTGCACGCTCTCGGCGGCGATCACCGCCGGGCTGGCGCGCGGGATGGAGTTGACCGCCGCGGTCGGTGCGGCGCGGGAGTACCTGCTGCGCGGGATCGCCAACGCGCACGCCACCGGAGCCGGTTACGGCACCATGCTGCACGAGCCGTTTGAACCGTAAGGCCGGGAGTGGGTGCGGCATACCGTACCCCTCCTGCTATGGTTGGGAGTGTTAGTAGGGGCTTGCCCTTGTGTTCGCCCGTAGCGCAAAAAGGCCGTCCTGTAATCAGGACGGCCTTTTTGATTCTTTGCTAGCATCCGCCTCAGACCAGGTGCGCCCGCCAGCCGCCGTCGTCCACGTAATCAGGGTCGAGATAGCTCAGCTCGCCCACGCTCGGGGCCAGCTCCTTGTTCAGCTTCCGCTTCTCTGCTTCCGTCATCGGGATAAAGTTCGCCGACAGCTCGCAGGCGGTGTCAACGTGCTCCACGGTGCTCATGCCCAGGATTACGCCGTGCACGGGCAGGCTGTACGCGTAACGGATCAGTTCCAGGCCCGGCGCCTTGTGCGGCTCGTTGCCGTGCTGAATCAGCTTCCTCTGACCGGTCACCTTGAACGCCCACAGGCCGATACCCTGTTTGTTGGCCAGCGGAATCACTTCTTTCTCGAAACTCCCCGTCACCTTGTCGAATTCGCCGACCCAATGATATCCCGTGGCATTGGTCGCCACCGATACGGAATCGAACCGGAAGCGCTGCATCGCTTCAAGCAGCGGCGCGGGCTGGTGGGCGGTCGCTCCGATGTTTTTTACAACACCTTCTTCTTTCAGCTTAACCAGCGTCTCCAGCGCCCCGGAAGAAAACATAAGTTCCGCGTCCTCGGGTCTGGTCAGCCCGTGCATGTTGGCGTTGTCAAGGTAGTCCGTTCTCAGGCGCTTCAGCGAGCGCTCGAACGCCTTCATCAGTTCGTCAGGCGCGGTGCCGGGCCCGAACTTGGTGCTGATAAAGAGTTCCTTACGGTAAGGCTCCAGCGCCTCGCCGAAACGTTTTTCGCTGGAGCCATCGCCGTAGTGGATGCCGGTATCGTAATAGTTGACTCCCTTGCGGCGGGCCAGGTCGATCAACGCCAGCGCGTCGTCGTCCTTTTCCACCATCGACAGTGCGCTGCCGCCGCCCATGGCCAGGATCGATACGTTCATCCCGGTTTTGCCCAGCATCTTTTTGGGTACCACTTCCTCGCCACGGCTGCAACCGGCCGTGCCCACCGCGCTGAATATCGCCGCGCCGGCCGCCGCCGATTTGAGGAAATCCCGCCTGTTAAGACTGTTTTTATTGCCATTATCGGCCATCAGGGGCCTCCATGCGTAATTAGACGTAAGGTATATCACATGCTTTAAATATCGGTCGTGTCGCCATCGGCATCCATGTTTTCGAGCTCCGTCAGGTCCATCTTGAGCGCCATCGCGGTGGCGGTCATGATCGACCAGCTTGCGACTGATGCGCCGGTGACGGTTTCCACCGGTAGTTTCTGCTGCTCAATTATCCGCCGGGGGATAAGCTGTGCCGCCTCGGGACGCACCCAGGCGGTATCGAGCAGTGTAATATCCGTAATCCGGCCTTCCCGGAGCGTTACCTCCAGTTCCACCTTGACCGTGATCTCGTCGTTGACTTTCTCGTCGTACTCGCCGTGGAACACTCCACTGTTTGTGTCCAGCGCGGAGAGGGACATCAGGTCGAAAGGCTCCTCGGCCACAGCCTCCTGTTGCGCCGGCTCCCGCCCAACCGCGGACGCGGAATCGGATACTTTTTCTTTACCATCGCCACAGGCGATAGTTGCGATAAGCAGGCAAATCCCGGCGAGAAAAGAATATGTACGCTGCATACCGTTACGCATCCTTTGTTACAAAGATGATCCGGTGTCGTCAGGGGGAAAGCTATCTTCCTGCATACAGGGAATAAACGGAAAAATATAGTCAAAGTTAACTAAGAGTGAAAAAAATATCAAGATCAGGAATCCGCTGCCCACAGTTGTGAGTGCTCTTGATATTTGGCCGGATTATTATCATCATGGTGGTATGCCGACGAGCAATAAAAGGTGGGTTTTCGTGTTGAATTCGTTTAACCGTTAACTGGAGGACGATAGATGAGCGAGCGCAGGATGTACAGAAGAGATTTTCTGCACAGGCTGGGCCTGTCCGCGGCCACGGCGGTGGGCATGGGTGGAGCAGCGGCCTGCGGCGGCGGTGGGGCAAACGTGGCGGCCGGGAAAACGGCGAAAAACGCGGCCGGGCAAACGGCGGGAAGCGCAGCCAAACAGACGACCGGCGCCGGGGCGGGTGGCAGGCGGGGGCCGAAAGTGGCCCTGTGCACGATCGCGTTTCGTGAGCTACCGTTCCGGGACGTGCTGAGCCTGGCCCGCGAGGCCGGGTTCGACGGGGTGGAGCCGTGGGGCAAGCCCGACCATCTGCCGCTTACGCTTACCGATGACCAGGTCCGTCAGGCGCGCCGGGCTGCGGAGGATATGGGGCTGGCGATCAGTCATTACGGCTGTTACGTGCGCATAGGCGATGACCTGGAGCACGAGGTGGTCAGCCAGCAACAGAAAGAAGCCGACATGGCCCGGGCCGTGGAGATCACCGGACTGCTGGGCACGGATATCTGCCGGATCTGGGCCGGCAACAAGGACAGCGAGCTGATGTCGGAGGCGGACTGGGAGAAGATAGTACGCGACGGGAAAACGTTCTGCTCCCTGGCCGAGGCCGCCGGCGTTACGCTGGCTATCGAGATGCACGGCAGAAGCGTAACCAACAAAGCCGCCGCCGCGGTGGACCTGATAGGGAGGGTGGGCAGCCCGGCGCTGAAGCTCAACTACCAGATCCTCAACAACAGCGAAGACCCCTACGAGCGGGCCAGGATCGCCGGGCCGCACGTGGTGATGGTCCATGCGCAGAATCAGCCCAGGGAAGGCCAGGGCCAGGGACCGATCTGCGGCGGGGTGGTGGACTTCCAGAAGGTGTGGGATATCCTCCACGGCGAGTTCGGTTTCGACGGCTACATGGAAGTGGAGTTCGTGGCCGGAGAAACCCCGGAAGAGAAACACACGGCCCTGGTGGCCGACTGCCAGTGCCTGCAGGCGATAGCGTAACTGTCCGATCAAATAAAAAAGAGAAAGGGACCGCAAGTCCCTTTCTCTTTTTTGGCTGTTTGCGCTTTGCTAACTGCCCAGTTCGTAGAGCATCCTGGCCCCGCAGGACGGCTTGAGCGCCAGCAGAGGCGAGGCCGATTTCTCGCGGTAGCGAAGGTGGGCTTCGGGGTAGGCGTGGATCGCGTCCTCGAAGTAACGCTGACGGACCTCGGCCATGAAGCTTTCCAGCTTGTGATCCGCCACCAGGCTCACGGTGCAGCCCCCGAACCCGGCCCCGGTCAGGCGGCTGCCCGCGGCCCCGGCTTCCAGGGCGATCGCCACCAGGTCGTCGATAGCCGGATGGCTGATCTCGTAGTTGTCCCGGCAACTGTAATACGACTCGTTCATCAGGCGGCCGAACCACTGTCCGTCGCCGTTATGCAGCGCCTCCAGCGCCTGCTCCACCCGGCCGGTCTCGGTGACCACGTGACGGGCCCGGGCCAGCAGTTTGTAGCCGCAGTCGGGTTCGGGGATCGTCTCGCCATCGACCGAGCCGCCGAAGCGCTGTTCGAACTGCTCCAGCGTGATCCCCAGTTCAGCCGCAAGCTCCAGCCTGGAGTAGCCGTGCCATTTGAAATGCTTTTTCATCTCCGTCAGCAGTCGCTCCGGTCCCAACTCGTAGAAGATATCGCCCAGCCGGCGAATTTTGGTGCTGTCGAGTTCCAGACGGCGGCAGAGCAGCGCGGTGGCCAGTTTACAGACCGTGTGCCTGGTGTTGTAGGCGATCTTGGCGTTGAGCGTCTTGGCCGCCTCCACCATCGAGTTGGCTACCACCACCGTGTAGTCCGGGGGCAGGGGAGTAGTCTGGACCCGCAACGGGAAGAAATCGATTTTCAGCGCCATGTCCTTCTCGCCCAGCAGGCTGACCGCCTGATCCATTTCCCCGCAGTCGATCCCGGTGTACTGCTCGGCGCGCGCCATCGCGCCGGCCAGCTCCACGGGCTCCATCTCCAGGCCTGCCACCCGCAGGGCTGTCATCCCGGTGGCAACCACCAGGCTGCTGCTGCTCGAAAGCCCCGCGCTGGTGGGCAGCACTCCGTAAAAGCAGGCGTTGAACCCGCGAGTCACTTTTTTCCGACCAACCGAGTCGATAATCCCCTGCACGCCGGCCACAACGTAGTTGCCCCAGTCGCCCGAGGAGTAGCGCTCGATTTTCCCGGCCAGCTCGAACTCCCTGTCCGGGAACTCGGGGTTGACAATTTTTACCAGGTTGTCCTCGCGCGGCGAGAAAGCGACCAGAATATCGTAGTCGATCGCCATCGGCATCACCGGCAGGCCGTTGTAGTCCGTGTGCTCGCCGATCAGGTTCACCCGTCCCGGGGCGCGCAGCACGCCGACATCGCTCTCACCAGGGAAACGTTCGGCGAACGTGACCAGCAACCGGGTCAGGTGGTCGGTTACCTCGGTGTTGTTGTAGATCTCGCCCAGCGGCCCGGTAACCTGGGGGTACCTGTTTTTCAGGCCGTTGAGCACTTCCTGGAGTTTCATTTTTTTGTCCGGGGAAAAATTAAAAAGAGAACGCATTGCCTCGTAGCGAGCCGCGGGCAATTTCCACTTACTTTCCGAATGGGCCGCCAAGAATAAAATATCCTGATTTCAGCTAAATACAAGAGGAGCTTTATGGCGAATTTTGGTCTGAAGCCGGTGAGCGCCGAAATAAAAAAGGCCGGAGCCTGGCGAGGCTCCGGTTTTCCCGGTAAAAAACACCGCGGGATTACTCCCCCACCTGCTCCCAGCCGATTTTGCTCAAAATCAGGTACAGGGTCAGCACCATCAGTGCGGCGAACCCAAGCAAGGCCGCGCCCGGGCCATATTCACCGAGGATAACCTTGCCGAAACCGAACAGTGTGCTGTAGACCAACCCTACGCTGGCCAGCCAACACAGGCACATTGCCCAGTAGCCGCCGTCTGGTTTTACCTCCGGCACCAGCGCGGCAATTTTGCGCCAGCCCGGTCCGCCGGGGTGCACGCGGCGGTAGAAGTTTTTCAGGTGTTCCTCGGCGGTGGGGCGGGTCAGCAGGGTGGTCACCAGCCAGACCACGGTGGTAAAGCCCACGATGTAAAACAGGCTGTTCGGGAACTCAATATTAGTGTAGAACTTAAGGTACCCGTAGGCGATAAACGGAGCGATCAGCGCGGAGATTTCACTCCAGGCGTTGACCCGCCACCAGAACCAGCGCAGCAGGAATACCAGGCCCACACCCGCGCCGCACTCGACCAGAAACTGCCAGGCTCCGGAGATAGTCTCCAGCAGGCTGGTGATAATCAGCGCGATCAGCATCATGATCACCGTGGTCACCCGGCTGGCTTTGACATAGTGTTTCTCGCTGGCTTCTTTGGCCAGGAACCGTTTGTAGAAATCGTTGATCAGGTAGCTGCTGCCCAGGTTGAGCTGGGTGGCGATTGTGGACATGTAGGCCGCGAAAAAGGCCGCGATCAGCAGGCCGCGCAGGCCGGATGGAAGGTGGTCGCGGATAATCAGCACGAACCCGTCGCCCTTCTCCGAAACTCCCAGGTCGGGGTAGAGCACCAGCGCCACCAGCGCCACGATAATCCAGGGCCAGGGGCGAAGGCAGTAGTGGCCGACATTGAACCACAGCGTGGCGAACAGGCTGTGCTTCTCGTCCTTGGCCGACATCATCCGCTGGGCGATATAACCGCCGCCGCCCTGCTCGGCGCCCGGAAACCAGCTCGCCCACCACTGCAGTCCAAGATAGGCGAACAGTGCCGGCCAGGTCAGTTGCAGCATCCCGACGATGTCGGTGTTGCCGGTTGATTCGGCCACGCTGGGCAGGAAATTGAGGATTTGCGGGTCCAGCTTCTCCTTCAGTCCGGCAATCCCGCCCACCTCCGGCAGGCCCACGGCGACAAAAGCGAGAATGATACAGCCGGTCATCGCGGTGAGAAAATGCAACGTATCGGCCACCGCCGCGCCCCACAGTCCGCTGGCGGCGCTGTAGATCGTCACGATCAGCATGCAGAGGCTGACAACCAGCCACATGTTGTCCCAACCCATCGTGATCCGCAGGATCTTGAACATCGCCAGGTTGACCCAGGCCATGATCACGCAGTTGATGAATATTCCCAGATAAATCGAGCGGAACCCGCGCAGGAACGCCGCCGGTTTGCCCGTGTAGCGCAGCTCGATAAACTCGATATCGGTCAGGATCCCGCTCCGTCGCCAGAGACGGCTGAAGAAGAACACGGTCAGGGTGGTGCCCAGGATGAAGTTCCACCAGAACCAGTTGCCCGCGATCCCGTTTTTGCCCACCAGCTCGGCAACGGCCAGGGGAGTGTCCGCGGCGAACGTGGTGGCGATCATACTGGTGCCCGCGATATACCATGGCAGGTTGCGACCGCCGAGGAAGAAATTCTGGATGTTGCGTCCGGCCCGTTTAGCGAAAAAGAAGCAGATCGCCAGCACTAACACGAAATAACCGAGAAAGATAGTCCAGTCCAGTGCGGTAAATACCATCTGCAAGATCCTCCTCAGGGTGGGTGCGGGCGGCCCGTGGGGCTGAAGCCGGGTGTGTGATGTAAGTGCTCAGAGAGTTAGTCGTCAGCATAAGATTATAGCCATCGGCGCGGTTGTCAAAAGATAAATCGGCTGCTTGAGCATAAAAGCACTTGCCGCCCGGCGGACAAAGCCATAGAATTCCTGGTGATATTATTCGATTATAACAAAGTATGGAGCAGCCGATAACCGATGGAGCGGTAAAAAGCCGCCCCTGTTCGTGAGGAGTGATATTGACGGGAGGAGCGCCAGATGGCTGAACTGTTATTCGGTACAGGGGGAGTGCCGCACTCGGCCAGGGACAGGAGCGGGCTGGCGGGAATCCGTCGGATCGCCGAGCTGGGCCTGGGAAACCTGGAAGTGGAGTTTGTCCACGGGGTGCGAACGGGCGAGGAAAAATGCCGTCTCTACGGGCAGACCGCCCGCGAGCTGGGCGTGGCCCTGACCTGCCACGGGCCCTACTATGTCAACCTTAACTCCAACGAGCCGGAGAAGAAAGAGGCCAGTATCCGGCGCGTGCTCAACACAGCGCGGGCCGCGTACTGGATGGGCGCGGAGAGCTACACGTTCCACGCCGCCTTTTTCATGAAGCAGGACCCGGAGCAGGTTTACACCGTGGTGCGCGAGGCCATCGAGCGGATCATGGAGGAGATAGACCGGGAGGGGATAGCCGGTCCGAGACTCAGCCCGGAACTGACCGGCAAGCCGACCCAGTGGGGCAGCCTCGGGGAGTTGATCCGGCTCTGTCAGGATGTAAAGGGCGTGCATCCCTGTATCGATTTCGCCCACGCCCACGCCCGCAGCGGCGGAGCGGAGAACAGCTACGATGAGTTCTGCGCCACCCTGGAAGCGATAAAAAGCGAACTGGGCCGGCAGTACCTGGACCGTCTGCACATTCACGTGTCCGGGATAGAATACGGCCCCAAAGGCGAACGGCACCACCTGGTGCTGCAGGAGAGCGACCTGAAGTACGAGGAGTTGCTCCGGGCCCTGCGAGACTACGAGGTGGGCGGAACGGTGGTCTGCGAAAGCCCCAGCCTGGAAGAGGACGCCGCGCTGATGAAGGCGGCGTATGAGAAGCTCGGTTAAAACTTGTCCACTGCTAACCCTCTGCCGGAAAGGCCGTGCCATGAAACAATATTGGAGTTTTACCGCCATTGCGGGTGCGCTCGCTCTCATTATTGCCGCCGCCTGCGGCCAGAGTCCCCCGCCGCAACAGCAACAGCAACAGCAGCAGAAGCAGGTGCAGGCGCAGGCTCGGCAAGATGAGCAGCAGGAAGAACAGTGGATCCAGTTGTTCAACGGTAAAAATCTCTCGGGTTGGAAAGTGAAATTGAGGGGCTACGAGCTGGGGGATAATTTTGGCAACACGTTCCGGGTGGAAGACGGAGCTATGAAAGTCTCCTACGACCAGTACGAGACTTTCGGCAACACGTTCGGTCATATCTTCTACGAGAAGCCGTTTTCCAACTACGTGCTTCGCGTGGAGTACCGCTTTGTGGGAGAACAGTGCCCGGGTGGCGAAAGCTGGGCGTTTCGCAACAGCGGGATCATGATCCACGGCCAGAGCCCGGAGAGCATGAGAGTTGAGCAGAAGTTTCCGGTCAGTATCGAGGTGCAACTGCTGGGCGGCGATGGAGCTACCGAGCGCCCGACCGCCAACCTCTGCACCCCCGGCACGAACGTTGTGATCGGCGGCGAACTCTGGACACAGCATTGCCTCAATTCCAGCTCCAAAACCTATCACGGCGACCAGTGGGTTAGAGTGGAAGTTGAGGTGCGGGGCAACGAGGTTATCCGTCACATTGTGGAAGGCGATACCGTGATGGAGTACACCCGGCCCCAGTTGGACGACTCCGATCAGGACGCGCGCCGTCTGCTGGAAGGTGGGCAGCCGCTGATGCTTACCGGCGGTTATATCTCGTTGCAGTCCGAGAGCCACCCGATAGAGTTCCGCAAGGTTGAACTGAGGGAGTTGCAGGATTGAAGGGTACGGAGAGCATGGACAGGGAAAACCGCGGGTCGCAAAACCTGCTCGGAGCTATCGATCTGGGGGGGACGAAAATCCTGTCGGCGCTGTTTTCTTCCACCGGCGATATTTTCGACTTCTGTGCCGAAGCCCCCACGCCGGCCGGACTCAGTGGCGCGCAACTGGTCGGGAGGATCGCGGCCAATCTGCTGGAGACTATCGAAGGTAACGGCAACAAGCCGGGAGAGTTATCAGGCGTCGGGATCGGAGTACCCACCACGATCCAGTACGAGCGGGGGCTGATCGACGAGTCTCCCAACCTGCCCAGGTTGAAGGATTATCCACTGGCGCGCAAGCTGGCGGACCGTCTGGGCCTGCCGGTTGTCATGGAGAAGGACGCCAACTGTTTCCTGCTCGGAGAGCTGCATTTCGGGGCAGCGCGGGGCAGCGCGGAGTGCTGCGGGGTCACCCTGGGTACGGGCCTCGGCCTGGGAGTGGTGGTCGGGGGGCGGCTTGTGCGCGGGCATAGCTGCTGTGCCGGTGAAATCTGGAGGTCCCCCTACCGCGATGGTATCCTCGAGGACTGGGTTTCGGGAACGGCCCTGGCTGCCAGATATTCTCAAGCCGGTGGAGAGATACTTAAGGGCGGGGAAATTCATCAACGGGCAATCGAGGGCGAGCCGCTGGCCCGCGGAACTCTGCTGGCGCTGGGCGAGGCCCTGGGTTTCGGTCTCTCGTACCTGGTGAACGTGCTGAACCCGGAGGTTGTGGTTGTCGGCGGCTCGGTGGCCCGGGCCTGGGATTTTTTCCGTGCGCCCATGTTGGCGGTGGTCGATAAGCACAAGGTGAAAAGAAATACGACAAAAATCATTCCCGGCGCTCTGGGCGCAAGGGCCGGCCTGTACGGAGCGATCTCATTGTTGAAAGAATGGAAGAAGCGATAAAGCTATTGCGACTTCAGCCGCAACAGGCTAATTATCTGTTGTAAGAAAATGCCGTGTTTTAGGTATTGTACTAAACGCCTGCCTGTTCGGCGCTTACCTGTTTTGATCCGGCGCAAGTCGATTGATTTCATCTTCAACGTACAAGGGACGCGACATGTATAAGAAGTCGGAGAAAGAGCTGATTAACAGGAGAATATTTATCGGAAAATCCTTGCTTGGTGTCGCGGCGATTACCGCCGCCGGTTGCTCAGGCGATGGAGGAAAGCAGGAAAAATCCACCGCCGCGCCGCAGGCCAAACAGGCCGGGATGACTGTCGAAGAGCTGAAAAAGATGGTCAAGATCGATTCCCATACCCATCTCAATGGCCTGAAACCCGAGGAGGAAGCTCCCCTGTTCGCCACGCTCAAAGAGCACAACATGCGCTGGTTCGATATCTGTACCGGGGGAATGAAACTGGATTATGATAAGATAAAACTTGCCGCCAGCATGCACCGCAAGTACGGCCCCTGGGTAAACTGGGCCACCTGTTTCAGCCTGGAAAACTGGGGAGCGGCCGAGTGGCGGCAGGACGCGATCAAGACGATGTGGGAGGGCTTCGAGGCCGGCGCCGTGGCGGTCAAGGTCTGGAAAGAGATCGGGATGGTGCTCAAGGACCCCGACGGCACGTATGTGATGATCGACGACGAGCGGTTCGACCCGATATTCGATTACATCGAGAGCAACGGCAAAACCTTGGTGGCGCATATCGGCGAGCCGCGCAACTGCTGGCTTCCGCTGGAGGAGATGACGGTCAACAACGACCGTTTATATTTTAAGGAGCATCCCCAGTATCACAGCTACCTTCACCCGGAAATCCCCCACTATATCAAGCATATCGAGGCCCGGGACCGCGTGCTGGACAAACATCCCGGCCTGCGGCTGGTGGGATGCCATCTGGGAAGTCTCGAGTACGATGTCGATGAGCTGGCGAAGCGCTTTGACAAATACCCCAATTTCGCTGTCGACCTGGCCGCCAGGATTTGCCACTTCCAGGTACAGGACAGGGACAAGGTGCGGGATTTCTGCATCAGGTACAGTGACCGCATCCTTTACGGCACCGACCTGGGCGCGGGCTACAAGTACATGAAAACCGGCATCGACGAGACTATCGAGAAGATCAACACGACCTATGAGAAAGACTACCGCTATTTCGCCACGGACGAGGAAATGGAAGTCTGGGAGGTCGATGGTTCGTTCAGGGGGCTGGCCCTGCCTAAGAGTGTGCTGAAGAATATGTTCCATGACAACATGCTCAAGTGGTATCCGGGCATCACGGTCTGAGGATTGATAAAACAGGGGGAGACAATATCCCCCCTTGTGTAATATAGTGTTTCTCTCAAGTTTTGTCTTTTTGCAAAGGAAAGAAAGTCCTGAGAATGGTACGGAAAAACTTCCGTTGTTCGTAGAATATTGTAAGGGCGAACCTCGTGTTCGCCCGTCAACCTGTGCACCTGCTGTATTCTTTGCGGGCGAGGTATGCCTCTCCCCTGCGAGGGAAGGAACGGCCCTTCGAAGGATAATCAAGCGGACAATTGTTTCGAGAACTACTCTATCAAAAAGAGGCAGGCCATCCGGCCTGCCTCTTGTCATTCACACTGTTTCGCTGTGCTCAAAGCTCAACGAACTTGTCCTTCGGAGCGCCGCAGTCAGGACAAATTTCCGGCGGCGTCTCGCCATCGTGACGGTAACCGCAGATGATGCAGACCCATGTTTTCATTGCCAGGCTCCCGTGATGGGGTGGGGAGTGCTCCGGCTCAGACGTTGAACCGGAAGTTGATGATATCTCCGTCCTGCACAACGTAATTCTTACCTTCAAGTCGCAATTTTCCGCGTTCCTTGAGCTTGACCATGTCCTTGTCCACGATGTAATCGTCGTAGGCGGCCACCTCGGCGCGGATAAACCCGCGCTGGATGTCCGAGTGGATTTTACCCGCGGCCTCCACGGCCGGGGTGCCGTCGCTGATCGTCCAGGCCTTCACCTCGTCCTCGCCGACCGTGAAAAAGCTGATCAGCCGCATCAGGCCGTAAGCGGCGCGGATAAACTTGGGACGGGCCGGCTCGGCAATCTCCATCGCCTCCAGGAACTCCTGCTGCTCCCCGGGCTCCAGCTCGGCGATCTGCTGCTCCACGCTGGCGCAGAACGTAATCGCCCCGCCGTGCTTGTCACTCACCCCGCCGTCGTCGTCCAGCGCGTCCTCACCCGTGTTGACCAGCAGCAACCGGGGTTTGAGCGAAAGGAACGTGAACCCGGCCAGCGCCTTGGTATCCTCCCCGCTCAGGCCCACCTCGCGCAGCGGCCTGCCGTCCTCCAGGGCGCTGCGGCATTTGTCGAGCAGCTCGTATTCCCTGGACGCTTTCTTGCCTTCCTTGCCCAGGCGCTGCTGACGGGACTCGACCACGATCAGGTCGGCCAGTTGCAACTCCTCCTCTATCCCGGTCACGTCGGCCGCCGGGTCGATCCGGCCCAGGGGGTGAAGCACGGCTTCGTCCCCGAAAGCGCGCACCACGAAAGCCAGCGCGTCGAGCTGGCGCATCAGGCTCAGCGATTGCGCGTCGAACCCGCCTCCGCCAGCGCCGGACTCCGCACTGATCCCGGCGAAATCGGCGAAATTAATCTCGGCGAACGTGGTCTTTTTCGGTTTGAATATCTCCGCCAGCGCCTCGATCCGCTCATCGGGCACCCTGATCAGGCCCACGTTGGCCTGCTTGCCCGCCGAGTGGAAACTGTCCGTGCGGGCGTGAAGGCCGGTGAGGGTGTTGAACACGGCTGTTTTGCCGGACAATGGATATCCGATAAGTCCTATTTTCATGTCTTTTGTCTGGTTTGACTGGTTGGCTGGCCGGCGAGCCGGGCATAAAAAACCGGGCCGGCGAGCGCAGGTTAACCCTGCCGGTCGGTACGCGGCCCGGTGCGATAAGCGTAATTTTACCGAAGAGACAACGAAAAAAACACTGGCCCGGCCCGTATTGCACCACTGGCCCGGCCGGGACTGAAAAATCGCTCAGTCCTGGGTGTTCTCCTTCGGGGTTTCCTGGGAGGATGAGTCCTGCGAATACGAGGCATCCTGCCGGGGCTGGCTCTGGGCCTTGGGCCGCGGGTGCTCTTCCTCAAAATCGTTGTTGCTCGGCAACTCGTCCTGAATGTCCTTGATACTTCTCTTGAACATCTTGATGCTCTTGCCCAGCGAGGAGCCGATTTCCGGCAGACGCTTGGCGCCGAACAGCAGCAGGACCAGGAAGCCGATCAGAATCATTTCACCGTAACCGAGATTGCCGAACATTTTGCATCACCTCCATCACCCCGGCAGCCCATGCGGGACCGGTGCGCTGTATCTGGTAGTTGATTTGTGTGCTGATCAGACAGGGATCGCCTACGCTGCCGGCAAACTTTACCGGCATGTTCCGCCCCAAGTCCACTTGTAAGTTAAGTTATCACTAATGGATTGGAATGTAAAGGGATTTGTGGTTTCAACCCGCCGCTGAGCGATGCAGGGCGCGCCACAGTAACTCGGTGGCCTTGATGGCGCTGCGATGGCGTACCTGGGAGCGGTTGCCGTTGAAGCTGTAACGCTCGCAACTAATTCCCTCCGGGCCGGCGAGCACGATATAGACCGTGCCGACCGGCTTTTCCTCGCTGCCGCCGCCGGGTCCGGCGATTCCGGTGATCGCCAGCGACCACTGGGCGATGAATTTTTCTTTCGCCCCGGCCGCCATCGCGGACGCCACCTGTTCGCTGACAGCGCCGTGGTTTTCGAGCAGAGAGCCGGGTACGCCCAGAATGTCGCGCTTGGAGGCGTTGGAATAGGTGACGGCTCCGCCGGAAAACCAGTTACTCGCTCCGGGGACGCTCGTGATCATTTCCGCCAGCAGGCCGCCCGTGCAGCTTTCGGCCACCGCCAGCCGCTGACCGTGGCTGAACAGGTATTGAGCGATTACCTCCCAGATGTCCTTTTCCTCCACGGCGTAAACGTGCTTGTCCAGCACCCGCCGCACGTGGGCGGCCACTTTTTTTACCGCGTCCCCGCTGGCCGGAGCCATCTCGCCCGAGGAGGCCACCACCACGTCCACGAACCCGCCGTGGGGGTAGTAGTTCAGCAGTTCGCGCTCGCGCTCGTCCAGCTCATCCTCGATCCGCTGGGCGATTATGCTCTCGCCGATACCCACCGTGCGCACGAGCGCCGAATGGGGAGCGCCGGTAGTAGTGTAGCGCTCGATCAGCCGCGGCAGTACCTGCTCGTCGATCAGGTGCTGCATCTCGCGGGGTACGCCGGGCAGCAGGATCAGCGTCCGGCCGCCATCGGCCAGCCACAGCCCCGGCGCGGTGCCCTGGCTGTTGGGCAGCACCTCGGCCCCCTCGGGCGCCTCGGCCTGTCCGCGGCTGCGCTCGGGCACGCCGTCGTAACCCATCCGCCGGAAAAGGCGCTCAAGATGGTCGTGGTAATCCTTGTCGCACACCAGCTTCCGTCCGAAAAAGACGCAGGAGGCCGCCTTGGTGACGTCATCACGCGTAGGGCCCAGCCCGCCGGTGGCGATCACGAAATCCGCCGCACCGTAACACTCGCCCAGGGCACGGGTAATCAAATCCTCCCCGTCGGCGACAGCGCGCTCCTGCACCACGTTGAACCCGGCCGCGTAGAGCTTGCCGGCAATATAAGCCGCGTTGGTGTTGACCGTGCGGCCCTTGAGAATTTCCGAGCCGATAGTAAGGATTACAACATCCATCGTACAACTCCCCAGAGGATTACCGCTCCCAGCGCTCCGGCCACCAGATCGTCGGCCATCACGCCCCAGCCGCCGGGCAGGTTCTCGGCGTTACGCACGGGCGGCGGTTTGACTATGTCCAGGGCGCGGAAGAGGAAAAAGCCGATCAGCACCGTTACCGTGCTGAGCGGCACAAGGCAAAGCGTGAGCCACTGGCCGGCCACTTCGTCAATCACCATCCTGCCGTTGTCGTGGCCCCAGTAACGCTCGGCCCGGTTGCAGACAAACACGCCGGCCACCGCGGCCAGCAGGGTCAGGACCAGGCCCAGCGAGAGATCCCAGTGGGAGCGGAGCAGCCACGCCACGGCCGCGGCCAGCGCACTGCCGGCGGTACCGGGAGCTACAGGGCTGAAGCCTGTTCCAAGGCCCGAGGCGATCAGTTTGACGAGAAATTTCATCAGCGGGATTGTTTTACCAGCAGGGGTACGTTACGGGCGATATATTCGACAGCCGAGGCCACCGAGAGGCCAACCACCACCACTATCAGCACCCAGTTCAGTTTGTAGTGGAACGAGTCGAACCACGCGAACGCCCAGGCGGGATGCTCGGCGATCATTTTGCTGTTGGCCATGTGGGATATCAGCGAGCCGATAAAGAACATCTGCAATACGGTTTTGAACTTGGCCAGGCGGCTGGCGCTGAACACTTTGCCGGTCCACATCGAGTAGTAGCGCAGCAGGGTGATCAGCAACTCGCGGCCCAGCAGGATAACCAGCACTTCGATCGTTACCATCTTGAACATCGGCACCGTGGCGCTCAGCATGTAGAACGGGATCAGCGTGGCGGCCAGGATCAGCTTGTCGGCCACCGGATCGACAAACTTGCCGAACGTGGTGATAGTGCTGTGGCTACGGGCAAGCTGGCCGTCGTAGACATCTGTCATCCCGGCGATAACGAACAGGTAGTAAAGCAGTACATACTCCCCGTAGGAGTCCGCTCTCAGGATCATCCAGAACAACACCGGCGCCAACAGGATCCGCAGTATCGTGAGCGCGTTGGGAAGGTGGCGCATCAACGGGCCGCAGGGGGGGCGGGCCTTATCCGTGGAGTCTCTGTCCGTATCCTGTTTATTCACAGGTTGTGCCTTCCATGCAGTGCCTGGCTGATAGTCAGCGCGTCCATGTACTCCAGGTGACCGCCGGCGGGCAGACCGCAGGCGATCCGGCTGACCCTGACCTGGCTGCCGTTAAGCATTTGCTGGATATACAGCGCGGTGGCGTCTCCCTCCACGCTGGGGTTGGTGGCGACAATCAGCTCGTTGATCCTGGGCCGGCTGGTTTCTATTCTCTGTTGCAGCTTGCCGAACGAGAGCTCGTCCGGGCCCATGCCCTCGAGCGGGCTGAGCCGGCCGCCCAGCACATGGTAGAGTCCGCGATAGCTGCCGCTGGTTTCGATCGCGCGGATATCCGATGGTTCCTCCACCACGCAGACCACCGTTCGCTCACGGCGCTCATCGCGGCAGATATCGCAGGGGTCTTCCTCGGTGATATTGCCGCAGCGGGGGCAGAAAAACACGTTGTCGCGGAGCTGCCCGATTGACTCGGCCAACTGGCGGGCCTGCTCATCGGGGCACTTGAGCAGGTGATAGGCCAGTCTGCCCGCGGTTTTCTCACCGATTCCGGGCAGCCGGCCGAGAGATTTGATAAGCTTTTCGAGACTCCTGCTCATAGCGGGCCTGTCAACCGCCGAACAAATTATTGAAAATACCCGGCAGCTTGACACCGCCGGTGAGCTTGCTCATTTCCTGGCCCACCAGCTCCCGGCTGTTCTCCATCGCCTTGTTCACAGCCGCGCAGACCAGCTCTTCGAGCATTTCCACGTCCTTGGGGTCCACCACTTCCGGGTCGATCCTCAGCTCCAGCAACTCCTGCCGCCCGTTGACCACCGCGCGTACCATCCCGCCGCCGGCCGTGGCTTCCACCTGCCTGTTTTCCAGCTCCGACTGCATCTGCTGAAACTGGCCCTGCATCTTCTGGGCCTGTTGTAAAATCTGGTTCAGATTGTTCATTGTCGTTTCCTCCCTCCCTCATCGAGGGTGAAATGCCGCCCATCCCTACGGGCTGGCTTACGGAGCCTATTGTCCCAGCAGCTCCGGGTCGAAAAGTTCCTTGATTTTGCCCATCAAGGGGTCTGTTTTGCATAACTGATCGAAACTTCCGGCCGGCAGGTTTTCAGCTTCATCGTTTCCGCTCCCGGTTTGTTCAACCGGCGGTTTGAAAGTCTCGATCTCGATCTCCACCGCGTCCAGAGAGAATACCTCGCCCACGCACCGGCCGATTTGTCGGCGGGTTTGCAGGTCCTGCAAGCGGGTGGCGCTGTAGCCCTCGGCCGGTACTCGCAACTTCAACGTCCGCCCATCGTATTGCGCCGGCTCCGCCACGGCGATCTGGGTTGCCAGCCCCGGCTTGGCCTGCCTGACCGCCGCTGTCACCGCGCTCCAGTTGGAGCGGATCGCCTCGACGTTCAGCGGCCCGTCCAGCTTGAGCGGTGATGGCCGGGGCCGCTCAAGCTCTTCCGGCTCAGGTTCCGGCGGCGATGGCGCGCTGTGCCGCGGGGGTGGCTGGGCGGTCAGCCTGGGACCGCCCTCGGGCGGCCCGCCGGTGGAGCGGGGAGGCTCAGTTACGGCCGCGCTGTTTTTTTTTTAGCTGATTCTCCACCGGTTTGCCGGGCGCTGCGGGCGCCGCGTCGCCCAGGCGGGCCAGAAGGTCAGATATGTTAACGCTTTTCTCCAGCATTGTCAAACGGACCAGCAGCAGTTCCAGCGAGATTTTCTGCTGGCCGCTGAACTTGAAAATTTCCTCGAACTGGAGGATCAGTTGCAGGGAACGCACCAGGTCGTCCAACTCGAATTTTTCCGCGCACCGGCGGTAGTCATCCTGCCGCGAGCCGGGGATATCCAGCGCGGCCGGGTCCTTGACTCCCAGCCGGAAGACAATCAGGTTGCGGTAGTGACGGGCCAGCTCGGAGTAAAACTCCTCCAGGTCCACGCCGCCCGCGACCAGCTTGTCCGCGAACTCCATCGCCCCCAGCGTATCGCCGGCGGTTATCAGGTCGCTGAGCTCAAGCAGCAGGCCGGTGTCGAGCATGCCCAGCACCTGGGCGGCCCTTTCAACCGTGTAGTCGCCGTCGCAGAAAGCGATCACCTGGTCGGCCAGACTGAGCGCGTCGCGCATGGCGCCCTCGGCCTTACGGGCCACCATCTCCAGCACCTCGCGACCGATCTCAATATCCTCAGCCTTGCAGACCCGCTCCAGTTGCCCGGTAATGTCCGCGGTGGGCACGGCCTTGAAATCGAAGCGCTGGCAGCGGCTGAGGATCGTGGGCGGCACCTTGTGGGGCGCGGTGGTGGCGAACATGAAGATCACGTGCGAGGGCGGCTCCTCCAGGGTTTTGAGCAGGGCGTTGAACGCCTCGGCGGTGAGCATGTGGACTTCGTCGATGATGTATACCTTGTAGCGGCAGGTGCCGGGGGCGTAGCCCACGCGCTCACGGAGGTCGCGGATCTCGTCGATCCCGCGGTTACTGGCCCCGTCGATCTCCAGCACGTCCAGCGAGTTGCCGGCCAGGATCGCGCGGCAGTTGTCGCACTGGTTGCAGGGATCGGCGCCGCCGCCGCCCGTGCAGTTAACGGCGCGGGCCAGCAGCCGGGCGGTGGTGGTTTTGCCCACGCCGCGCGGGCCGCTGAACAGGTAGCTGTGGCTGATCCTGTCGGCTGTAAGGGCGTTGACCAGGGTGCGTGTCACATGGTCCTGGGCCACTACCTCGCCGAACACAGTCGGCCTGTATTTTCTTGCAAGTACAATGTAGCTCATAAGATAGCGTTTCTGATCCGATAGTGAAGAACGAGAATCAACAGTTGGCTAGCAGCGTGTTGAAATATTCGAAAGTATGGGAATATGGTTGTCAAGGGCCGTTTTCCGCTATTACAGCCCGAAATGGCGTGAGCGATGCAACTGCCTGACAAGCATAAGTAACGGGCTCAGCAGAAGAAACGGCTTGCCTTGCCCTTGACAACCAACAGCGCAAAATGTTTCATTTGCGTGCGTTGAACGTTTTATTTCAACGCCCCTCTAAAGATAGCGGATCAACGCTGTTGCCGCAACATCCTCCTGTGCCGGGGGCCGCCACTTCAGCGCCGGGTCAGTCGATCACCGGCAGCACGATATACGACGGGTATTTCTGATCGTGATAGACGGTTTGCGCGGCCTTGACCCAGCCGGTTTCCGTGGCGAAATCGTTGCCCGTGTTCAGGTTGCGGTCGAACCTGGGGAAGCTGCTGCTGGAGATTTCGATCCTGACCATGTGCCCCTTTTTGAACAGGTTGGAGGTGGCCCAGAGGTCGATTTCGTACTTGTAGATCCGGCCGGGAACGATATTGGCCGGATCAGTCTGACCGTTGCGGAAACTGGCGCGGATAATCCCGTCGGCGATCTTGAACGCCCGCCCGTCGGGGTAAACGTCCACCAGCTTGGCGGTGAAATCCGTATTTTTAGCGCTGCTGGCCGCGTGCAGGATTACCTTGAGCGGGCCGGTGACCTCCAGATTTTTTTTCAGCGGCAAGGTTGTGTACACGAGCACATCCTCCCGGCTCTCAACCTCCCGCTGATCAGTGGGTTCCATCGGAGCCGAGGGCACCGGGTCCGCCGGGTCGTAGATGAACCGGTCGGGCGGGGAGCCGGCGTCTGCTTTGAGCTAAATTGCCCCATCGCCGCCCAGGTAGTAGTTGACATAGCGGGTGCGCGCCAGCGGCCACTCGTTTTCGAATCGCCACTGGTTGGCTCCCATCACGAATATTTTCACCGGCGGTTCGCTTGCGATTTCGTCCTGCACGTCTTTGAGGTGGTAGTCGAACCAGCTCCGTCTGATTTCGCGGATTTTGAGCACCGACTGTTCGCCGAAATCGAGTTCGCCCACCCTGGGGCCCCGCGAGACGCCGTGGATCCAGGGGCCGATAATCAGCTTCTGCCTGGCCCTGACCTGTTCGGGGACCACCCCGGAGGTCATCCCGATGAAATTTTGCAGAGTGCCCTGCAGGCAGATGTCGAACCAGCCGCCGACATTGCAGGCCGCCGCGGAAATTTTGTTATAGCGGCCGCGGATGGTGGTCCGGTCCCAGTACCTGTCGCGGGCGGGATGGGAAAGCCAGTCGCGCAGAAAAGGGATACGCCAGCCCAGCAGCCGGTCCTGCCCGATCAGGGGCAGGGAGTAGAAAACCTGGTCGCGGGTCGAATCGAGATAATCCTGCGCAACAATGAACGGGGATGACATCTCGTGGCTCCAGCCGCTGAAAAGCCTCATGCGGAACGCGCCGCCCGAGTAAGCCATGTCGTGCAGGTCGCCGAAGCCCACCACCGGGAACATCGCCGTAACCCCCGGAGCGTTTTCCACCGCGGTGATCCACTGGGTATAGCCCACGTAGGAGCCGCCGATCGTGCCGATCCGCCCGTTGCACCAGGGCTGTTCTCCCAGCCAGAGCTGCGTATCGTAACCGTCCGGGCCCTCGTTTTGCATCGCGTCGAATACGCCCTCGCTCTCGAAGCGGCCGCGCACGTCCTGCAGCACCACGGCATAGCCCCGGGAGGCGAAATAGTGGCCCGTGTCGCTGCCCGGCCCCCCGTTGCCGTAGGGAGTGCGCATCAGCAGGGCCGGGAAGCGTCCCCGGGCATCGGGCCGGTAGATATTGGCCGAGAGCCGGACGCCGTCGCGAAGTTCCACTTTCACGTCCAGCTCCTCGATAACCGGGTACAGCGAGTCGGCGGCCCCGGCGACTGCGCGCTCGGGCGCAAGAGTCAGCAGGGGCAGGATAAGACACAGACGGAAAGCAAAACGCAACAGGCGGTTCATCCGGGACTCCGTTGGTAATGGTAAAATGAGAAAGGGTACGCGCCCAGCGCTGTTATTTTTATTCAGCGGTAGATCACGAACTCATTCAGCCCCGGCACGCCGCTGCCGCGCTGACGGGTGATTTCAAGCGTGTGTTTGCCCGGTTCCAGATCGTAAAACCAGAACAGGGGAGTGCGGCGCCTGCGGTAATCGCCTTCCAGGGTCACCGTTTCGATCACCTTGCCGTCGACCCTGACCTGGCAGCGCGCCGCTCCCTCGTCGTTCACCATCCGGCCGTTGACGACAAAGCCGCGGCCCTCGAACTCGATTGTCCAGCTTTTTTCCAGTTTGTGGCCGATATCCACCTTGCTCACCGGTTGCAGGTCCTCGAAAGCGACCTCGAGTGTTTCCGGGGCTTTGGGCTGCTGGACTTCGATTTTCCAGAGGCCATTGTCAACACTGCCCCCGCCGGCTACCACCAGCTCCCCGGCCAGCCGCATGTTGACCCGGTAGACGTCGGTAAGGCTGTAATCCGAGTAGCTGAACTTGAGGTTTTCCACCTTGTCCAGCCCGTCCAGCCACTTGGCGGGGATATTGCTCAGGCCGATCATCGCCCCCAGCACGCCGGCAGCGTTGGAGGGGTTGCAGTCGGAGTCGAACCCGCAGCGGGTGGAGATGTCCACCGTTTTGCCGAAGTCCCCGCCGCCGTAGAGCAGGCCGATAGCGATATAGGCCCCGTTGACCACGGCGTCGATATTGTACGAGTCAAGCACACCACCGGGACAACCGATGTCAGCGGCGTACTTTTTCTGGACCTGGAACCAGCATTCGCGCCAGTCGTCGGGGTACTGGCGCCACCAGTCCAGCACGTCCCGGATGCAGCGGCGGTAGCGGCTGCCCTCGGGAAGGTTGAGCAGCGCTTTTTAGACCACGGTAACGATGTCTGTTTCCACGAAAGCATGGGAGTACATCGCGGCCACGAACACGCCGCCGTAGACCCCGTCGCCGTAGTTCATGATATGGCCAACCTTGAGGGCGTAGTCCAGGGCGGTGGCGGGCATACCCGGGTTGATCAGGCCGATAAAGTCGCTTTCGATCTGGAAGTCGATATCATCGGCGTGGGGGTTGTTTTTCCAGTGCCCGCTCTCCGGCGGCATGATGCCGTTCAGGATATTCCAGCGCCCGGCCTGGTTGGCGTGCCAGAGGGTGAACCCGGCGTTGGCGTATTTTTTGGCCAATTCTTCAACAGGGGCATCCAGACCCTTATCGGCCAGCACGGCCAGGAACGCCAGGTCCATGTAGATATCGTCGTAGAGGCCCGGATTATCGGTGTAGTACTCCAGCATCATCTCCCCGTCCCAGCGCAGGGGGACCGACTGCTGGATCCAGGTCCCGTTCCAGCTGAACTCGGTGGGGCCGCCGTAGGTACAGCCCACCACCTGCCCGACCCAGCCGCCCTTGACCTTGTCGAGCATGACTTCCTCGCTGATCTCGACAGTACGGGCATTGGCGAGCAGGGGACAGGCCAGGGTAAACACGATCAATATCCCGAAAAATCGCATCGGCGCAACTCCTTGTTATTAATTACGCAAGTGAGCGGCGGAGGTCAGCCGACCTTGAGGAAAATCTTGCGCTTGTAAAGCCAGTAGACGAAATACCAGTGGACAGCCAGTACAAGACACGCGTGAATGATTACGCCGAGATTTCCGGTGGGGCCGAGAACGGGGCCGGTAAAGACCCAGAGCCAGTCTTTTATCGAGCCGTGCAGCAGTTGGTAGAGCACGTAGATCGCGATCGAGTTCATGCCCACCACCTGGAAGATGAAACTCCAGCGCCGCCAGCCCCTGATCTCGATAATCCAGTAGAACGCGGCCAGCAGCAGGTATGCCCAGCCGCCGGCGAACAGTGTCCACGAGGCGGTCCAGATGCGCTTGACCACGGGGATAACCGGGTGCAGGGCAGCTCCGGCGCCAATCAGGCCGACTCCGGCCAGCATCATCCAGAGCACTTTTTTCTTCTCGGCCGCTTCGCTGCGGATCAGTTCGCCGGCCATGATGCCCAGGATAACCGTGGCGATAGAGCTGAAGGCGTTGAAGCTTGTGTAGCCGCCGCTGTTATAGCGGCCGAGCAGGGTGAAATCCAGCCAGGCGGCGAAATTGGCGTTCTTGGCGTAGACATCGGCGCCGGCGCCGGGGCCGAACTGGAAGAGCAGAGCGTGGACGGCTAGGATGGCCAGCGCGGTAAGACCCTGTACCTTCCAGCCGCGGCCCAGGACGAAAAAGGCGAAAAAGTAGGCGATAGCGATCTGTTGCAACACGGTGATACAGTTTAAAAACAGCTCGCCCTGATGGATGCAGACAATGCCCATGCCCACGACCAGCAGGGTAAGTGAGCGCTTGGCCGCGTGCTTGAGCTGGCTGGCGTGGCTCTCGCCCCGGGCGCTGCGGATAGCGAACGCGAACGGCATGGCCACCCCGACGATAAAAATAAACGAGGGCTGGATCAGGTCCCAGATCCCGAAGCCTTCCCATTCAACGTGCATGAACTGGTGGGCCCACCACCGCAGGCCGGGGGTGTCTGCCAGCACGGTGAACCCGAATCCGGCGCTCGCCATCAGGAACATCGTAAATCCCCGGTAGACATCCAGTGACAAAAGTCTTTCACGTTTGGCAGGGTTAGCATTCATTTTTAAGCCGGCTCCGGTATAGAGGGGGAACTCGTTATGGGAGAAAAGAATTGAACCGCGGAAGTGGCGGTAATGCTATATTTCAGCTAAAGCGTCAGCGGCGCAAGGTTATTGTGGATTTTAGCACTCGAATCATCCGGGAACGGGTTGTTATGCTCTTATGGGCGGTAATATGGGCGGGCTATGGTTTCCAGTGAGTTATCCGTCGGTCCGGTTATTTTCAGCGGTAAGGTTGAAATCGGTTGAGCAATCGCACTATTATTGATAAGATTGTTTCAAATCATCCTGATGGCAATAGTGTCAATATTGTATTCCTGCAACCAATTTTCCAACCGAGCCGCCGGGAGACGGAAGAATCAAAAGGCCGGTTGGCCGCTCAGCCAGTCCTAAGGGAGCGTGTTGATAAAACCGGTCGTCATGGGAAGTAAGCTGTCAAGGGGGCTGTTGAATGTTTTTGCAACGCCCTGTAACCGCATTCAAAAGGATCGCCATGATGAGTTTCAACTGCCAGTTTAGCCGGCTGTATCTGGAGCGGTATCGTCTGCGTAACGCCATGCTGGTGGTTGGCTTGTTAATTGTTTCGTCCGCGGCCGGTGCGATGGCGCTGGCCAAAGGAGTGGATGGGGAAACCTCCGGTGCGCTCGATTTGTGGACGATGAGCGTTGGTATGCTCGGCGGACTGGCGCTTTTCCTCTATGGCATGGAGCAGATGGCCGATGCGCTAAAGGCGCTGGCCGCCGACCGCCTTAAGGATATTCTGAAAAGACTGACTTCCAACCGCTTTATCGGCGCCATCACCGGCGCGCTGGTCACCGCCGTAATTCAGTCATCCTCGGTGACAACCGTGCTGGTAGTGGGCTTTATCAGCGCGGGTGTGCTCACCGTATCGCAGGCCGTGGGGATTATTTTCGGGGCGAATATCGGCAGTACGTTTACCGCTCAGCTTATCGCATTCAAGGTGACCAAGCTGGCGCTGCTGATGGTTGCGGGCGGTTTTGCGATGCTTTTTATCTCCCGCAAGGATCGGGTAAAGCAATACGGGGCGATGATTATGGGGCTGGGCCTGGTGTTTTTCGGGATGAGCCTGATGAGCGATGCAATGAAGCCGCTGAGGACTTACAGCCCGTTTATAAATTTGATGACGCGCATGGAGATCCCAGTACTGGGCATCCTGGTCGGGGCGGTTTTCACTGGAATGATCCAGTCTTCGGCCGCGACAACCGGAGTGGTGATCGCGATGGCGAGCCAGGGACTGATCACCCTGACCGGCGGGATTGCGATCATTTTCGGAGCCAATATCGGCACCTGTGCAACGGCGCTGCTGGCTTCGATCGGAAAACCGCGTAACGCTTTGAGGGCCAGTGTTATCCATATTTTGTTCAATGTTCTGGGCGTGGTACTGTGGATGGGATTGATCGACAAGCTGGCGGAGCTGGTTAAGATTGTCTCTCCCGTTGCCCAGGGGCTTGCCGGTACGGAAAAGCTGGCGGCCGAGACGCCGCGCCAGATCGCCAACGCCCATAGTGTTTTCAATGTCGCCAATACGCTGATCTTTCTTCCGTTCGGACCGCTGTTCGCCCGGTTCGTCAACGTGATTTTACCGGACAAGGAAGTTGAGGTCGACGCCAAGACCGGTCTGGCCGTGGAGTTCAAAACAAAATTTATCGACAGGGATCTGCTGACGGTCCCGTCGATAGCCCTCGAACAGGCGCGTAATGAAATAATACAGATGGCGGGGTTGGTCGAGGGGCTGATCAAAGATGTCATCCCCGGTTTTAAGAGCGGCGACCCGAAAACAGCGGAACTTATGTTGGCCAGAGAAGCGGAAATTAAATATCTGGGCAAGGAACTGGAGCAGTATCTGATCGAAATTTCCCGCTGCAATTTGAATCAACAGCAATCCGAATTAACCGCCCAGTATATGGATATCAACTCCGACCTGAAACACATCGGTAAAATAGTCAGGAAGGATTTTATAATGCTGCTTCACCGGAAAGTGGAGGCGGATGAGGTTTTTACAGCGGAAGAACAAGGCAAGATGTTGGAATACAATAAGATAATCATGGATAATTTGTCCAAGGCGATCCGGGCTTTTTCCGGGGACAACGCGCAACTGGCCAGGGAGGTAATCCGCGCCAAGCCGCTGGTAGTCAAGCAGCTCAGGGACTATCGGGCGCTACGTTTCGAGCTCTCCAAGGAGGAAAACGGTAAATCGGTCGCCAGCCGGGACGCCCATCTGGACCTGGCCGATTTTCTGCGCCGCGTTTACGCCTACTCGGAGGCGATCGCTTTTACGATGCTCGAGGGTTACCTGGACGGCAGAAAAGGAGAGGGAGAGCGTCCGGAGAAAAAAGAACTTGCCGTTGCCGAAGCGGTCTAGGCAGAGATAATCCGGCCTTCGCCACGCAGCAAAACCCGCCGCAAGAGTTTGATCTCTTAAGATGGTGCCGGGAACCGGGAAATCCGGCGGACGGTTTTTGGAATAATATTGGTAACAATTTATCACCTAGAGTCCGCAACCGATTCGTCAGCGCAAAAGTCTTCAATTCTCATCACTCCCGGAAGGGAACTGAACTTATGGACCGCAGAAAATTCATGGCCCATGGACTGCTGGCCACCGGGGCTCTGTCTGTCGGCAAAGTCAAAGCTGATACAGGTGGAAGTGCAAAAAAAAGTGAATCCCCGCGGAAAATGAAATACCGCAAGCTGGGCCGCACGGGTCTGATGGTCAGCGAGGTTTCTTTCGGTACCTACGGCTGGCAGCAAACACCGGTGCTGGGATTTGCAGTCGAGGCGGGCGTTAACCTGGTCTGCACCTGCGCGGACTACCAGAGCGGGGCTGCCGAGCGGGCGCTGGGACCAGCCCTGGCCAAGTACCGGGATAAGGTGTTTGTACTCTCGGGAATCGACTGCAAGCGCAATCCCGATGAGCCGACCATGCTGCGTCGTCTGGACGAGAGCCTGGAGACGATGGGCCTGGAGTACCTGGATCTCTATGTTCCCCATCAGGCCGACACGGTGGAGAATATCACCAACCCGGCGATCCCCGCCGCGTTCGAAAAAATGAAAGCCGCCGGCAAGGCTAAGTACCTGGGGATCAGCACCCACAGTGGCCAGTTGGAGCCGATGTTGAACAAGGCGATCGATCTTGGCTACTACGACCTGATCCTCTGCCGCTATAATTTCATGGAGTATAAAAGCCAGCAGGAGCTTTTCCGCCGGGCCGCGGAGCACAATATCGGGGTGATCGTATTCAAGGTGCGCGCCGGCGCCCGCGAATCGGAGGTCAAGGCGCTGGAGGAAAAAGGACTGGAACTCGGCCAGGCGCGGATGAGTTGGGCGCTGTCCAACCCCGACGTAACCTCGGTCTGCGCGCATTTCAGCAATTTCGGCGCTATCGGCAATTATCTGGAAGCGATAAACACCGGGCTGTCGTTGGACGGCGCCGAATTGCTCGATCAATACCGCCAGGCCTTTGACAGCAGCTATTGCCGCAACTGCGCATCCTGCACCGAGGCCTGCCCTCACGGGGTAAATGTGGCCGATATCCTGCGTTTCAAGATGTATTTCAACCAATACGGGTTCGAGAAAGAGGCGATGGCGCGTTATGCGCAGTTGCCGGCCGGCCAACGGCCCACTCAGTGCGAATCCTGCCCCGCTCCCTGCGAAAAGCTCTGTCCCCACGGCCTTAACACCCGGGCGCAGTTACTGGAAGCCGCGCAAATACTGGCGCTGGCATAAAAGCACGCTGCATCCGCGGGCGGGCGGCGCCGGTGCTTGCGCACCGGCAACCCCGCGGGGTTGCGCGCATAAATGCGCGCGCCGCCCGCCCGCCCGCGCCGGGTTTTCCCGCGAGATATTCCTCCCATTCGCTTGAATTTTTAATGATTCCGGCATAAGATTAATCAGGGGCTGATGCTATTTCCTGACATAGTAATCTCCATCGCGCTGCAGGCACGTTGGAAAAAAGACATCTCCTTGGAATCCCGGCCAGGCTGGCCCCGGCGTCAAACAAGCATTGTGTGTCCGCAATCCAACGCCGGCTATGGGTTAACGACCCGCGTTGGACCTCAGCTACTCCAACCCCGGGAGGAAGGAGCCCGCAGATGTCTATCGCTACTCAGTTGCAGGAGTTCATGGTATCCAACGGGGTGGAATACGAGGTGATTGCGCATCCTGTCACCTATACCGCTCAGGAGACCGCGGCCAGCGTGCACAGGCCGGGCAGGGAAGTTGTCAAGCCGGTGCTGGTAACCGATGGGGAGAACTACGCCCTGGCGGTTGTGGACGCGCCCCATCAGGTGGATTTCCACAAGTTCGCCCGCGCCTCCGGGATGGAGGGGGCCGTGCTGGCTGATGAGGCGGTGATGCGCGAGTTGTTCCCCGACTGCGAGCCGGGGGCCATGCCGCCGTTCGGCAACCTGTACGGAGTCAAGGTTTACTGCGACAGCCATCTGGAGCAGGACGACTCGATCACGTTCAATGCCTGCAACCATTACGAGGCGGTGCGGATGAAGTGGGAGGATTTCAAGCGGATTGTCAAGCCCGTGATCGTGGACATCTGCGAATGAGGGTGGGGCTCGTGTGGCAGGGGATCAGGCCGTCCGGATTACGCGATTATCCGGGCGGTTTTTATTTTAAAGACGCCTTTCAGAGGGTGGACTTCCGGGACGTGCTGTCCGAGGTTGCCTGGCTTTGCAGTTCGCGAAGCCTGTTGCGCGCGCTCCTGAGCCAGTCGCTGTTCTGCCCGGCCATCTGCTCAAGCTGACGGTAGGCTTCGAGAGCCTGTTTGATCAGTCCCATCTGCTCCAGCAGTTGTCCCCGGCGGTAAAGCGCCTCAAGGGCAGGCTCGCTACGCGTTTTGGCCAATGCGACTATTCCGTCCAGAGCACCCAGAGCCTCTTCCAGGTTACCGGCGGCTCTGTATTGCTCGGCCAACATCAGCCTGGCGCTGGCGGTCAACTCCGGGTTATCGCTCCAGAACGCACTCAGCAGATCCAGCGCCTCACTCACCCTGCCGGCGCGCACGGCCGCGCTCGCCCAGAGCTGCACCACCTTGTCGCCACCACTTAACCCGGGCAGGGCGGCCCACTGGCGGCGACGGAAGTCCAATGCCTGCTCCCAGCGGTTCTGCGCCCCGGCTATCGCGGCCAGAGCTCCCAAATGCTGGTCGGTGCGCAACTGGGCGCCCGGTTCCACCGACTCCAGCAGCGTGCGGGCATAATCCACTTTGCCGGCGGCCAGATAGAGGTCCACAAGTTCCATCCGCGCCATCTTGCCGTAGGTGCTCCAGGGGTATTTTTCGGCCAGGGCTGTCAGGTGACGGTTGGCCTCGGCCACATCGGCGCGTGCACGCGCCAGCCGCCAGCCGATCCAGAGCATCCTGTCCTCAGGGTAAACGTCGCCGAACAGCAGATCGAGATCATCGTGCAGGCTGGCGGCTTTCTGCGGATTACCCTCGTCAAGATAACAGGTTATCTCGTCCAGCATCAGCACCGCCAGCGCGGCACGGCGCTCAGGGTAGCGGCGGCGGAAGTTGTCGCGGGCCCCGGCGGCCTTGTCCGGTTCATCCCCGGCCTCGTAGCAGGCCATGATGCCCCGGTAGGCCTGGAAAGCCACGTCGATCCGGAAAAACTGGTGGTACGGAGCGTCGCGAAGGTTCTCGAAATCCTTGCGAAGCCGGTCCAGCGTTTTCCTGTTGCCTCCGTGGCGAAGGCGGGCCTGCAGGGCGAACAACTCCACCAGTTCCTGATAGCCGTCGACATCTATTAGCTGTTCGCGGTAATGACCGGCCAGTTCCGGACTGCCCGCTGCGTAGTACAACTCGCAGGCCAGCGCCGAGGCGATTCGTTTTGATTCCGGCTCGTGGTAATTATTGCGGAAGCCAACCAGCCTGGCCGCTGCCCGGCCGTACTCGCCCTGCGCCACCAGAGCCCGAATCCGGTAGGAGTCGAACAACCGGCGTGAGCGGGTGTCAAGCTCGCCGGGGGACAGATCGTCGATCAGGTTGATCGCCCGGCTGAAACGGCCGGTGAGGAAACTGGCTTCGGCCAGGGCCGTGCGGTAGCGGATATCCGCTGCCGCGTAGCGATGGCGTGCACCCCAGAGGCTGATCGTGCGGTAGGCCAGGAACTGCCGGTCCTGTTGCAGCAGAATCGCTCCGAGCCGAAGGCCGGCAAGGTTGCCCCAGCGGCCGTCCGGGTCGTTGTCCGCCAGTTTCTCATACAGTGAGGCCGCACTGTCGCGCGCACCGGCGAACGCCGCGTTCTCCAGTGCATCGGCCAGGCTGAACATGGCGCTCGCGCCGATACTCCCGCCGCTGGCGAGTTGCGCCGCCTCGTTCCACATCGCCCGGGCGGAATCGGCAAGCACCAGCACGGCCCTGCCCGTATCGGCTTCGGCGCGAGCGAGATAGCGCCCGGCCAGCCAGTTGAGAATCCCGGCACGGACAATCCCGGGGCCCAGCGAGCCGAGTGTGGCGAGTAGCTCGTTTTCGGCCCTGCCAAGCTCTCCCGCCGCCAGTGTCGGCGCGATCCGCAGCAGGATCTCGAGATATGTTTCAAGTACCTGTTCGCCGATGGCGGATTGGTTTTCCGCGCTCGCCAGCACACCGATCTCCCGCCAGGCCTGCGCCAGGCGCTCGTTGCCCTCATAGCTGCCCTGGCGCAGCAGGTTCAGCGCGCTGAGAAACTTGTAACGGATCAGGCGCAGCCGCTCCGCGCCACCGGGTGGGTTTTCGCGCTGGATGATCGCCAGGGCGCGCTCGTAGTCCTCCAGCTTGTCCGCGGCGATCTCGGCCAGCAGAGCGCCGGGGACCTGGCCCGCCTGATCGATGTAAATATCCAGCAACTCTGCCGCGGCCTCCGCCGGGCGGGCGGATTCGAACAGGCGGATTTCCTCCAGCCTGAGAGTAGCCTGGCTCCAGAGCGTGCTGGCGGGGTATTGTTCCACAAGCCGCTCAAGCAGCGCGGCCTCGGCTTGTACTCCGCGCACATTGCGCACAACCGCGGAATAGGCCAGCAGCAGGCTGTCCTTGTTGTGCAACGGGTCGCTATCGGCGGCAAGGTAGTCCCGGATCAACGCCCCGGCCCGCAGGGTGTCGCCGTCTGCCAGGTTGAGCCGGGCGCGCTCCAGGGAAATTCGGGCGGCCAACTTCGGATCGCCGTCGATCGGTCCGGAGTTTTCGAGTACGGACAGGGCCGAGTCGACTCCGGCGGCGGCCAGCGCGAGCCGCGCGCGCGGCAGCGCCAGGCGGGCGTTTTCGGCCGGGCCCGCAAAGCGCGAGGCGTAAGCGTTCAGCGCCGGCCGGGCCAGCTCCGGCATTCCGGCCTGCTCACCGGTGGCCACAACGCGCTCGAGCAGCTCGAACGCGCGCTCGCGCTCACTTTCGAGCTCGATAACCCGCGCGGCTCTCTTGAAGTAAGCACTGAGATCTCCGCGGCGATAGCTGATTTCCATCAATAATCTGTACAACGAATCAGGCGCAACGCCTTCCCGGGCCAGTGCATCCTTGCCGGCCAGTTCTCCCAGCACGCTGTCCGCGCTGGAGAACTCGTCCCTGGCCAGATGGGCCTGGCCGATCAGGAACATCAGCCTTGGCAGGCCCAGCGGCGAGTCACCGGAGTTGCGTCTGATTTCCTCGACCACCCTGAGCGCCGAGTCCGGCATGCCCAGCCCGGTGAGCGCCCCGATCGCCACCATCTGCAGCGGCAACTCCTGCCGGGCCAGCGGTTTTTTGCTGATTTCGGCGATTTTTTCCAGCAGCATCAGGGCTTCCTCGGCCCGCCCGCCGGCGACCAGCAACTCCGCAGAACGCCGCAGGGCCACCGCCAGATGCTGTTCGTTATTTTCGCTGCTGAGATACTGGAGGTAGGCCTCCAGCGCCCGTTGCTTCAGACCCGCGCGGAGAGCCGAATGCCCCAGGCCGATCAGGGCCGTCAGGGTAAAGGCTGAATCGGCATAGCTGCCTGCCACCGGTTCGATTACCCGGACGGCGGCCGTGTCCCGTCCCTCGCGGCCCAGGATCAGCCCCAGGAGGGTCAGACTCTGGCCTGTCCAGTCGCTGCCGGGATAGCGAATGATCGAGGCGCGCAGGCAGTTTTGCGCACTGTCCGGCTGGCCCAGCCCGTCGAGCAGCATCCCCTTGAGGTAGAGCGCATAGGCTTTGGCGGCTTCCCTTCCGCCCTGTCCCAGGTAGCGGTCGATCACCTGCAGGGCCGTGGCGGTATCTCCCCGCGAGGCCTGGCGCAGAGCGCCGTTGAGCAGCCGCACATTGTCGTCGGCCGCGCCAAGTTTGCCCGTCAGGGTGCAGCAACAGATCATCAATGTGCCGATAATACGTTTCCAGTAGTGCACTTGATACTTACTCCCGACAGCTTTTCCTCACGCGGGTGTTCATCCAGGGCGGAAACACACGGGGTAAAAGCTGACAAAAAGATGACAAATCATTGCCGGAGCAATATATTTGGTAAAATCCGTTCTGTCGATGGCCGGGTCATATTAATACCCCCGGCTTGCCGGTGGTGTTCTGTCCGGCCCGTCTTCCGGTGCGGGGTGGAACATGCGCTGCGCTCGGCCGGAAGCGGGATGCACATTATAACATAGTCGACACGTTGCTGTAAACATCAAGTTCTCGTGCAATCAAAACTGGTTAACGATACGGCGGGTCTGCAGGGGTGTGAATATCCGCAGCGGCCCGCTCGAGGGGAGGCGGCAATGAAGGTAGCGGTTCTTGCAGGAGGCACCAGCGCTGAGCGCGAGGTGTCGCTCGGCAGCGGCAGGGCGGTGTGCGATGCTCTTGGCCAGGCGGGCCACGAAGCCGATCTTCTCGATCCGGGCAGCGGCTGGAAAGTTGTCGAACCCGGCAAGGCTCCCGCCCGGGTCAAGCGTACCTCCTGCGGGCTGCCGGGCAGCGAGGGCACCGCTGTGCTGACCTCCGCGGATATCGTGTTCAACACGCTGCACGGAGGCCAGGGGGAGGACGGGACTGTCAACGCGGTGCTGGAACTGCTGGGCGTGCCCTATGCGGGCAGCCGGCCGGCTGCCTGTGCCGCCGCGATGGACAAGGCCGTGAGCAAGATGCTGTTCAGCCAGGTGGGTGTGCCCACTCCGGACTACGTGCTGCTGGATTCGCGGCGGAAGGGGATCTGGAATGACGCGCTGAAGGAGGCGGTCGGGCGGTTCGGCCTGCCGTTGATTGTCAAGCCGGCCGAGGAAGGCTCCACGGTGGGGTTGACCAAGGCCGATAGCGCGGGCCAGCTTTACCCCGCGGCCGAAACCGCCGCCCGGTTCAGCCGCCGGGTGGTGGTGGAGAAGTTCATTGCCGGGCGTGAACTGACAGTGGGCGTACTGGCGGGCGAGGCCCTGCCGTTGCTGGAGATAGTGGTGCCCGGCGGGTTCTACGATTTCGACGCCAAGTACCGCAGCGACGACAACCAGTACATCTGTCCCGCCGGGGTGGACCCCGAAACAGCGGAGCTGGCCCGGCAGTACGCCCTGCTCGCGTTCGACGTGCTGGGGCTGCTCGATTACTCCCGGGTCGATTTCCGCCTGGACGAGCAGGGCGGGCTATGGTGCCTGGAAGCCAACAACCAGCCCGGCATGACCGGCAGCAGCCTGTTCCCCAAGACCGCGGCGGCTGCCGGGATGGATTTGGCGGCGCTGCTGGAGAAGATTATCGCCGGCGCCCTGTCCCGCCAGTGAGTGGGGCGCGCGGCATGGCGCTTTCAGCCGTGGATCGCAGTAAATGTATTACGGGAATGAAAGGAAGCCGTGATGAAGGGATCGATTGAAGCCGGCCGTCGGTCAAAGCACCAGAGGCAGGCTCCCATGCGTGACATCCAGAGCGAAACGGACCACCGGAACCTGGAAATCCAGAAAGTGGGCGTAAAGGGACTGCGCTACCCGGTTGTGGTCCAGGATCGTGAAAACGGCAGCCAGCATACGGTGGCCGAGATCCAGATGTCGGTTCATCTGCCGCATAGTTTTCGCGGCACTCACATGAGCCGGTTCCTGGAGGTCCTGAACCGTCACAGGGGCAATATCGCCTCGGGCAATCTCAATGAAATCCTGGGGGAGATGCGTTCCAGACTTGACGCCGAAGTGGCTCATCTGGAGCTGGAATTTCCCTATTTTATCGAGAAGCAGGCCCCGGTAAGCGGCGCGAAGGGCCTGCAGGAGTATCTCTGCAGGTTCGAGGGCTCGCTGGGCGAAATCGAGGCCGACTCGGATTTCGTGCTGGTGGTGAGAGTTCCGGTGACAACGCTCTGCCCGTGCTCGAAGGAAATATCCAGCCACGGCGCCCATAATCAGCGCGGTATCGTCTCGCTCTCGGTACGCTACGACGGGTTTGTCTGGATAGAGGACCTGGTGGATGTGGCCGAGAAATCGGCCAGTTGCGCCCTCTACCCGCTGCTCAAGCGCAAGGACGAGAAGTACGTGACCGAGTACGCCTACAATAACCCCCGGTTCGTGGAGGACGTGGTCCGTGAGTGCGCCCTGCACCTGGAAGCGATGGAGGGCGTTTACTGGTACAGGGTCGAGGCGGAGAACTACGAATCGATCCATAACCATAACGCATACGCTCTGATCGAAAAGGATACCAACGGGCGGAGCTGAAAGCCGCCCACTCCCCGCCGGGGGGATATCCTCAAGGGGCTGCGCGCGGCGAAGCGTATTGCGTGTTTTTCGCATTTATTCTGTTTTGCATCGTATTTCAGGAATCGTCCAGATCTGCTGCTGGCGGGCAATAGCGGTTGGAACAGACTGCTTTTTATGATAATTTACTTGACACAACAGCTTAGGATAATTAAAATTTAATAGCAACGGGCAGTTTTTGCCCGCTGTGTTTCCTGCCCCTTACGGAGAAAGCAAATGCGCCTGAAAGACTGGACTGTTCTCGTAATCCCCCATGACGAGTTCCAGGCTCACAGGTTTAAAGTCTCCAGATTCATTATTCTCAGCCTGATGCTCCTCGTACTTGGCAGCGCCGCCGGCGTTTCCTATCTGGTGTTGAGTTCCTCGAGAAAGAATTTCGATTACCTGCGCTACATCAATCTCCAGCGCGAAAACCGGATTCTGACCCAGAAACTGGGGGATGTTGAGGGTAAGATCGAGAAGATGGACAGCCAGATAAACGGGCTGATGGAGGAGAACCAGCAATTCCGAAGTGTGGCGGGCCTGGGCTTGCTGGACGAGGAAATTCGCGAAGTGGGTGTCGGAGGTACGTTCATGGGGGCGAGGGAAGAACTCCTGGAGATCAATACCTCGCTGGCGCGCAGGCTCTACGGCCAGGACGAGCAGGTCGATGTGCTGCTGCGCAAAACGGCCCTGATCCAGCAGAGTCTCGAAGAGGCGATTTCCAGTATCGAGAGCAGCAAGGAAAAATGGTCCTGTTATCCGTCGATCATGCCCGCCAAAGGTTACATCTCCAGCCATTTCGGCAAGCGCAGTCATCCGATCTACCACGTTTCCCAATATCACAACGGGATCGATATTTCCTGCGCCGCCGGTGAACCGATTATCGCTCCGGCCGACGGCAAGGTGGTGCTGGTCAAGCGGCAGATCGGTTACGGGCTGACCGTGGCGGTCGATCATGGCTATGGGCTGCTGACCAGATTCGCCCACTGCTCCAAGGCCGAGGTGAAAGTGGGACAGCGGGTGAAACGCGGAGATCTGATCGCGCTGGTGGGCCAGAGCGGAATCACCACCGGACCCAATCTGCACTATGAAGTCTACCTTGATGGGCAGGCGCGTGACCCGATGAAGTTCATCCTGGACAACCACGTCCCCTGAAGTCTCATCCTCCTGTGTGCCCATTCGAGTTTTGTTTTTGTCCTCAGTGGCCGGTTGTAGCAGGTGCGTCTTGACATCCGCACGGGCTATCGCTTATCTTAAAGGCGTCCCAGGTCCACAGGACAAAAGCTCGCTAACCCCGTCAGGACCGGAAGGTAGCAGCGGTATGCTTGTAGCTTTTGTCGCTGTGGGAAGCCTGGGACATTTTTTTTCTCCCCTCCGGCTGGTTCCCCCGGCGCTGGTCCGTGCTATTCCAACCTGAACACGGAGAGCACCGGATGTTCATTGTCGATTCTTACCTCACCGCCGTTTTCATGTGCATCATCACCATGCTTTGCTGGGGGTCCTGGGCCAATACTCAAAAACTGGCCGGCCGTCACTGGCGTTTTGAGCTCTTTTACTGGGACTACGCCCTGGGAGTGTTACTTTTTTCGGCTCTGCTGGGGCTTACCCTGGGCAGCACGGGTGCTCAGGGCCGTCCGTTTCTTGCCGATCTGGCCCAGGCGGGCGCGGGTCCGATCAGCTCGGCCGTGCTGGGCGGCGTGATTTTCAACCTCTCGAACATTCTGCTGGTCGCCGCTATCTCGGTGGCGGGCATGGCCGTGGCTTTTCCGGTGGGAGTGGGCCTGGCGCTGGTTATCGGAGTTGTCACCAGCTACACTGTCAAGCCCGAGGGCGACCTCTCGACTCTGTTTATCGGCGTCGGGGTGGTAGTGGTTGCGATCGTGCTCGATGCTGCTGCCTACCGTCGCTCCGGGGGCGGTTCCGCGGGCGGGGCCAGGGGCCTGGCGCTCTCGGTGGCCGCCGGTGTGCTGATGGGTTTTTTCTACCGCTGGGTGGCGGCGTCGATGGCCACGGATTTCGCCTCGCCCGAGGCGGGACTGCTTACGCCATACACGGCCGTGTTTTTCTTCTCGGTGGGTCTGTTCGTCAGCAATTTCCTTTGGAATACGCTGGCGATGAAATTCCCGTTCGCGGGTGAGCCGGTCAAGGCGGGCGACTATTTCCGCGGCGGCATTGGCGTACACCTGACAGGTATTCTGGGGGGGCTGATCTGGAACCTGGGGATGAGTTTCAGCATAATCGCCAGCGGTCAGGCGGGATTTGCGATCAGTTACGGTCTGGGCCAGGGAGCTACGATGGTGGCCGCGTTCTGGGGCGTGTTCATCTGGAAGGAGTTCGAGGGTGCGCCGGGCGGGACCGGCAAGCTGCTGGCGGCGATGTTCGCCTGCTACGCGCTGGGCCTTGTCCTGATTGTATATGCCAGGACGGCCGCACTTTGAAGTCAACCGGCGCAAATGGAGGCGCGCAATACCGTTCCTGTTACGGGAGATAACACGCTAGCCGGAAAAGCCGCAAAAGGGTTTCAATTCAGAAAACGGTAGGCCTGGTCGATAAACTCGGCGCCCACCACCAGGAACTCCTCCTGGCAGGCGGCCAGTTGCTTAAGCGCGGCGTCACGCTTGCTGATACTGGAATACAGCCCGAAAATCCCGCTTCCGCTGCCCGAGAGCAGCGCCACGGAGGCGCCCGAGTCGCGCAGCATTTCCTTGGCGTCGCGAAATTCGGGATAGTGCGCGTAGACCACCGGCTCGAAATCGTTGACCATCGTATCAAGCGGCCCCATCGGCCCGATAATCTCTTCCCAGCGCAACGGTCCCCCGTTGAGTTCCATGGTCTCGGTATTGTTGCCCTCGGCCTGGGCGTTGTCCAGCGCCCGGTAAGCCCAGGAGGTGGAGATCGGGATATGAGGGATAACCACCACCAGCGGGATTGTTTTTTTTACCGGCAGCCGCAGCATCCTCTCGCCGATACCCCAGGCCAGGGCGCGCCCGCCGCAGAGCATGAACGGCACGTCCGCGCCGACTTTCGCTGCCAGGGCATAGCGGGTGCTGTCGCCGCCGGGCAGCGTTCCGAACAGGCGTTCGCAGGCGATCATCACCCCGGCGGCGTCGGCGCTGCCTCCACCGAGCCCGGCGTGGGTGGGGATGCCTTTCTCGATCCTGATCTCAACGCCGCGGTTTCTGATCCCCAGGCGCTTCAGGCACAGCCGGGCGGCCTTGTGCGCGGTGTTGTCCTCGTCCACGGGCACATGGGGCGAGTCGCAGTGGATGATTATCTTGCCGGGGGTGGGGGTGATCGTCAGTGTGTCCGAGAGCGACACGTTCTGGAAGACGGTTTCCAGCGAATGGTAGCCGCCCTCCAACAGCCCCAGGATGCGAAGGGACAGGTTGATCTTGGCGAAGACTTCGATCTTGAGAGTCGTGTTGTTGACTTCGGGCATAGACGGTCCTTTCGGGGTCATCCGGCCTGCACGGTGAAAGGGGCCGGATCCGGTTTGTCGTCGATATGCTCGGCGCTTCTGCGCAACTGGCCGAGGGTCATGCCTTCCCTGCCCATCGCAATCAGTCCGCCCACGGTTACCGGGGCCATCATCAGGAGATGCATCACCACGGCGAACGCCGCCGCATCGTCGTTGGGCAGACCAAAGCCCGAACTGAGTGAATAGACTATCGCCCAGTGCATCGGTCCCACGAAGGCGGGAGCCGAGGGCAGCGCCACGCCCAGGCCTATCATGCCAAGTGTGAAAAACGGCGCTATCCATGGCAGCGTGTCGAAACTGAAACCGGCGAATGCCAGCCGGTAGCTGAACACTACCATGCCCCAGTGAACGATGCTCAGGACGCTTACCTTGAGCAACACGTCCCCGTTGCGCAGGATTTTCATCCCCTCGCTGAACATGCCCATGAAGCTCTGTACTTTGTCCAGAAACCGGGCGGGCATGAACCAGCCGGTGAACTTGACCACGGCTTTTTCCGCCGAATGGGGAAAACTCCCCAGTACCATTAATACTATTATAAGAAAAAGAAGCGAGCCTGCAAGGGCATAATAAAGCGCGCCGGGGATTTTCAGCATCGTGGGCGCGAAACCCGCGCTGAATGTAAACGGTATCATCAGGCACAACAGGATACTGATAGAGTCGAAAATTCGCTCGATCAGCAATGAAGCCAGGATGTAGCTGATATGTGCGTCCACCTTGCGGCGGGCGACAATTGCGCGGACGGCCTCGCCGATTCTAAGCGGCAGAATGTTGTTGGTGGTAAAGCCGATCAGGTTGGCTGTGGCCAAGCCGTTGGTTGTGGCGTGGTGTTCGGGTTTGTAGAGATATTTCCAGCGCCAGCCCCGCACCCACATCACGGCCAGGCTGAGAGCGCTGAATCCGGCCAGCGGCAGGATTCTGATCCGCTCTCCGCTGGTGATTATCTGCCAGGCCCTGTCCAGGTCCACGCCTTTGAAGGCCACATAGAGGCATACCGAGGTTATCAGCAGCGCGACCAGGTATTTCAATATTTTCATCTGGAATCCTTTTCACACGGTATCTGATTTTAATTGTAATCTATTCTCGTCGCGAATCCCTGTCAAAAGAAAACTTCCGCCATGCCATAATGGCGCACTCCATGCCTTAATGGCCAGAAAAGCATGGGCACGGGAATTGCGCTTGACCAATGCATCAGGATAACTCCCCGACAGGAGTTTTCTGATGCAGAATCTTATTTGTTCGTTTGTGTCAATACAGTGATTTAAAGATAAAAGGAGCGGGTTATCATGAGTAAGGTTATCGGAATCGATCTGGGTACTACCAACAGTTGTGTGGCGGTGATGGAAGGCGGGGACCCGGTGGTTATCCCTAACGCCGAGGGCAGCCGCACCACGCCGTCGATTGTCGCGTTCAACAAGGAAAACGAGCGGCTGGTGGGCCAGGTGGCCAAGCGTCAGGCAATCACCAACCCCGGCAACACCCTGTTCTCGATCAAGCGCTTCATGGGGCGTAAGACCAGCGAAGTGTCCGACGAGCAGCGCAAGGTGCCCTACGAGATCAAGAGTGGCAAGAACAACGCGGTGGTGGTGCAGGTGCGAGATCAGGATTACAGTCCGCCCGAGATCAGCGCGATGATTCTGCAGAAGATGAAGCAGACCGCCGAGGATTATCTGGGAACCAAGGTGGAAAAAGCCGTGGTCACCGTGCCGGCATATTTCAACGACAGCCAGCGTCAGGCCACCAAGGACGCCGGCAAGATCGCCGGCCTGGATGTGCTGAGGATTATCAACGAGCCCACGGCGGCCAGCCTGGCCTACGGCCTGGACAAGAAAAAGGACGAGCGGATCGCGGTTTATGATCTGGGCGGCGGCACGTTCGACGTTTCGGTGCTGGAAATCGGCGACGGAGTGTTCGAGGTCAAGAGCACCAACGGCGATACACATCTGGGCGGTGATGATTTCGACCAGCGGGTGATCGACTGGCTGGTCGAAGAGTTCAAGAAAGATCAGGGGATCGACCTGAGCAAGGACGCGATGGCCCTGCAGCGGCTCAAGGAAGCCGCCGAAAAAGCCAAATGCGAGCTGAGCAGCACGCCGCAAACCGATATCAACCTGCCGTTTATCACGGCCGACGGCTCGGGGCCCAAGCACCTGAATGTCACGCTCACCCGCGCCAGGTTCGAGCAGCTTGTCGACGACCTGGTGCAGCGCACGGTGAAACCCTGCCGTAACGCCCTGAAAGATGCCGGGGTGAGCGCAAGCGATATCGACGAGGTGATCCTGGTCGGCGGCTCCACCCGCATCCCCAAGGTGCAGGAAGTGGTCAAGGAGTTTTTCGGCAAGGAACCGCACCGCGGGGTCAACCCGGACGAGGTGGTGGCCGTGGGCGCGGCGATTCAGGGCGGTGTGCTGGCCGGTGATGTCAAGGACGTGCTGCTGCTCGATGTGACCCCGTTGAGCCTGGGTATCGAAACCCTGGGTGGCGTGTTCACCAAGCTGATTGAGCGCAACACCACGATCCCGACCCAGAAGAACGAGATTTTCTCAACCGCCGAGAACAGCCAGACAACCGTGGAAATCCACGTGTTGCAGGGCGAGCGTGAGATGGCGGTCGACAACCGCACGATCGGCCGGTTCCAGCTCACGGGCCTGCCGCCCGCCCCGCGCGGCGTGCCGCAGATCGAGGTGGAGTTCGATATCGACGCCAACGGGATCCTGCACGTGGCCGCCAAGGACAAGGCCACCGGCAAGGAGCAGAAAATCCGCATCGAGGCCTCCAGCGGCCTCAGCGACAGCGAGATCGAAAATATGGTCAAGGACGCCGAGGTCCACGCCTCCGAGGACAAGCAGAAGCGCGAGGAAGTGGAGACCCGCAACCGCGCCGACCAGATGGTGTTCGAGACCGAGAAGCAGCTCGGTGAGCTGGGCGACAAGCTGGACGAGGGTGCCAGGGAAAAACTCCAGGAAAAACTGGACGCGGCCAGGGAGGCCCTCAAGGGTAGCGACCTGGCGGCGATCAAGAGCAGTCAGGAAGAGCTGACCGCCATCTGGAACGAAACGGCCCAGCAGCTCTACCAGACCCAGGCGGCTCAGGAAGCGGCAGCCGGCGGAGCCGAAGGCGCCGCCGCTGCTGCGGCAGGCGCGGCAGGCGCCGCGGGTGGTGGAGAACAATCCGCAACCAGCTCCACGGACGGGGATGTGGTCGACGCCGACTACGAGGTGGTGGACGATGATGAGAAGGACAAGGGTAAGGGTAAGGGTAAGGACGGGAAGTAGGCGGCGGAAACAAGCCCCCGCCCGGTTTTCCGAGCGGGGGCTTGGTCAATATAAATCCGCGGAATTGTAATCTAAGACTAACGTGTTTTCTCATTATTGTATTTTTCTATACACTGAGGGGAAAAGGATATGTCGGGATCATTCTCCATTAGCTTTACGCAATCAGAAGTGCTTCTAATCCTTAAAGTATTGAAGGATTTCAGCTTGGAAGGAAGAGGAAGTATCGATAGTGCATATATTGAAGAAGATGTCTTGGAGAAGTATTTCGATCAATCGGATAAATTCACAGTATTTAGGAAAATTGTTGAGCCTAAGCAATTATCTAACAAATTACTCAAATTAACGCCTGCAGAGTCCGAGAGACTGGTAGAATTGAGCAATGAATACTCAAAGCTTTCTGATGGAGTAGACAAGTTAGCTTGGCGGAAAGAGCATTTTAATATTATTGACTAGGATCAGCTAAATAAGTATAACTATTCACTATCTCCATCAATATGGTAGCTATCATAAGAATTGCCGTAGGGCTGCAAAAAACTCTCCGCCTCCCTCCAATCCATTGACACATCACCCCATCCCCTGCTACCATACACCCATCGCTCCCGTAACCCGTTCCATGCAAAAGAGGAAAGCCATTTGCGCCGTTTTTTTATTCTCCCCCTGCTTCTTCTGCTCACAAGCCTGCTTGTCGCCCCACCCGCACTGACCGCCCGGCAGTCAGCCCGGCGGACGGCAAAAAATCCCACCCGCTCGATTACCGCTGTCGAAGCCGAGACCCCGCCCACAATCGACGGCCGTCTGGATGACTCCATCTGGCAGGCGGCTGACTGGCAGGAAAATTTCAGCCAGTTCAAGCCGGACCCCGGCGGAGTCCCTCGCGCCGCCACCCGCGTGGCCGTGGCCTACGACAACGAGCACATCTACGTGGCTTTCAGGTGTTTTAACCCCACCGGCCCATCGGCCAACAGCACAATAACCGCCCGCGATGGCAACATGGACCAGGACAACGCTGTAACGCTCTACCTGGACACCTATTACACCCGCCGCGACTGCTACTATTTCTCCACCAACTCGCTGGGCACCCAGGTGGACGGCCGGATCGGGCAGGATGGGGCGGCCAACGACAAGAAGTGGGATTGCCCCTGGACCGTGGCCAGCCGGGAGGACAGCGCGGGCTGGAGTTGCGAGATGAAAATCCCCGTGTCAGAGATGCGTATCCCCAGCGGCGAGGGCCGCGTGTGGGGGATCAATTTCCGCCGCAACTACCCGGAATTTTTCGAGACCAGCTTCTGGCAGCACCGGGATGTGGCCTGGCGGATTTCCCAGTCCGGCGACCTGCTGGGCCTGCCCGCGTTCGACAAGCTGTTCTCGGCCACGCTCTACCCGTACGTGGTAGGCCTGGACTCCGACCCGCCCTCCGCCGGCCGCCGTACCCTGCTCTCATCCGGCGGCAGAGAGCTTGTGGGCGGCGCCGACCTTCGCCTGAAGCTGGGCAACTCCGTGGACGGCAATATCACCTATAATCCCGATTTCGCCACTGTCGAGGCCGACCTGACGATTATCAACCTGACTCGCTACGAGACATTTTTCCCGGAGAAAAGGCTCTATTTCCTCGAGGGCGCCGAACTGTTCAGCCATCCGATCCGCCTGTTTTACAGCCGGCGGATCGGTGATATCGACTGGGGCCTTAAAACCAACGGCCGCCTCGGCAAGTTCAACTATGCAGTGCTGGCGGCCGATGAGCGCACGACCGGCGATGACCCGGCGGCCCATACGGAGGCGTTCCGGCTCCAGCGCGACATTTTCGGTTCCTCGAATATCGGCTTCACCGCTGTCAGCCGCACCTGGAACGGCGGCTATGCCCGTGTGCTCAGCAGCGACGCCACCCTGAACTTCAGCCCGCGCACCAGAATGCGCGGTCAGTTAGTGGGCAGCTTCCCTTCCGGGGGCGGGGAAGCAACCGGAGCCGGGATGGTCGAGTTGACCCACGACACGGGTTTGCGCAGCTACACCTTGTCCTACAGGAACCTTGAGCCGGGCTTTATGGACAATGTCAACAGGGTCGGGTTCATCCAGGACGACAACCGCCACGACCTCTCGGCCCGGGCCGGGGGAGAGATCTGGATCAACCGGGGGATTCTGGATAAACTGAATTACAACCAGAACAACAACGTGGTCTGGGGCTATGATGGCGCGCTGCGGCGAGTGCAGGTGGGCGGCTGGGTAGGTGTGACTTTCCTGGGCAACCTGATGGTCGGTTTTTCCAAAAACTACGAAACAGAGCTTTTCGAAAAACGTCTCCGCAACTCGACCCGGCTTGTGGAAGGCGGCTGGAACCAACAAAGCTGGAACAATGTGGGACTGCTTCATGTCTGGGGACGCAATTTCGATCGCGATTTTCACCGTACCCGGTTACGGGGTGCTTTCAAACCGCTGGATAATCTTTCACTCAGCGCGGGTGTTACCCGGTTGCGGTTCTCGCCCGACACCACCGGCCAGGGGACCGATCTCTATAACCTGAGCGCCGATTACAATTTTACCCCCGATCTCTGGCTGCGTCTTACCAGCCAGTACAACTCCAACAACAACAGGCTCTATTTCTACGGCCTGTTCGGCTGGCGGTTCAGCCCGCCGTTCGGCGCGCTGTACGTGGCCTACACCGCCGACCGGTTCGAAATGCTCAGCAGCGAACTGAACAGGATAACAGGCCGCCGCGACCGGGCGCTGTTTATCAAACTCACCGTGCCCCTCTCGATTTATTGAGCCTTTTCTGCTATAATCACAGGAACATCAGCCCTGAATGCCGGGATATTAACCAAGGAGCACCGGATGAAAACGCTGTTACCCCTGTGTCTGCTCGTCGCTCTGCTGGCCGCGGCGCCGCTTGCGGCCAGCTCGGCCGCCTGGCCGGATTACCGCCTTCGCGGCGCGAATATCGTCACCCGGATTACCCAAGACGACATTGACCACTTCGTCAACGACTGGGGCGGTAACTCGGTGCGGATTCTGGTAAACAATCTGGTGCCGCCCCCGCCCGCCTGGCCGGACCCGGAAAAAATGGCCGCGCTGTTCCGCACGCTCGATATCTGCCTGGACGCCGGGCTGTACACGATCCTCTCGTTCAGCGCGGCGTTCGAGGACAACAACGCCTTTTTTAGCGACGAAGCCTACATGGCCGCCTACCTGGATTGCTGGCGCACGGTGGTGGGCCGCTACGCCGCTGATCCCCGCCCGGTGGCCTGGGACCTGATGAACGAGCCTCATGATAGTTTGGCGAACACTCGTTGGTTGCCGTTTGCAAAAAAACTCACCGCCGCGGTGCGCGAACTCGACACCCTGCACACGATCGTAATCGAACCGCCGGGCTGGGGTTGGCCCTACGGTTTCGAGCACATGCGGCCCACGGGCGATAAGAATACGGTCTACAGTTTTCACTTCTACGGACCGATGGATTTCACCCATCAGCGCAACGGCGGGATGCTCAAGGCCACGGAAAAACAGTGGCTGGAGCGCGAGTACCCCGGCCATATCCAGGGCGAGTTCTGGGACAGGGCCACAATCCGCCGTCACCTTCAGCCCTCCCTGGACTGGCGCGACAAGTACGGGGTCAGGCTCTGGTGCGGAGAGTTCGGCTGCACGCGCTGGGCCGTGGGCGCGGACCAGTGGACAAGGGACATGATCTCGATAGTGGAAGAAGAGAAGTTGGGTTGGTCGTGGTACGCCTACCGCGAGTGGTACCCGATGGATATCGAGATGGACCCGGCCGCGCGCCTGGAGCGTACCGAACGCACGGAAACCGCTCTGGTGAGATATTTCAAGGAACTGTTCCGGCACAAGGACTGATAATGGTGGGAAAGCAATCAGTGGGAAAAGGCGGGATAGTGGTCAATCTCGGCTGCGGCAACACTAAGCAGCCGGGCCAGATCGGCCTGGATCGCTACCGGTCCACCCAGGCCGACCTGCTGGCTGAGCTTGCCGAGGGCCTGCCGCTGGCCGATAGCAGCGTGGACGCCGTAGTGGCCGAGCATCTTCTGGAGCATGTGCCTGACCTGGTGCGGCTGATGGAGGAGATCTATCGCGTGCTGGTTCCCGGCGGAGTGCTGAGTGTCGAGGTACCCTATTTTGCCCATCCCGATGCTTTCCGCGACCCCACGCACGTCCGGTTTTTTACCTTCGGCAGTCTCGATTATTTTGTCGATGGGATGAAACCAGCGTCATATACGGATGTAAGATTTAACTACATGAGCAGGGAACTTGGTTTCGGCAAGGGATTTCGCGCCGGAGCGGGCCGGGTGCTGGCGAGGCTGAACCCTCACGGTTACGAGAAATACTGGGCCCGGTCGTTTCCGGCCAGGGTGCTGCGCGCGGAACTGGAAAAAGTTTAGGGACTAACTTGCAATCCGCCCGGATGGTCAATATCGTAAATAGTAGTGCGGATGAAGCAGTTACCCCGGAAAAAGTTGACTAACTAACAAGCGGGCACTATTTTTTTAGCTGTAGGAATAGCGGTTATCTAGCGGTTTAACCGAATCTTTTTCCGTAACTGGCGCTGGTATCGTCCATTGGCTTATTCATCGGGCGCAGTTCAGGTTCCGGGCGCCGGTTTCCTTTGACCAGTCACGCCAACCGTGTCACACCCAGCGGTCCAGCATCCGGGCCGGGGGAAGTATTAATTTTTCTTCAGGAGTTAAGTACTATGCCTCGCGGAAAAGTCAAATGGTTTAACGACGCCAAAGGCTACGGATTCATCGAGCAGGAATCGGGTAGCGACATTTTTGTTCATTACACTGCAATTACCATGGAGGGTTTCAAGACCCTGGCCGAGAACCAGGCTGTCGAGTACGAGGTGGTGGAGGGCCCGCGCGGTCCCCAGGCCGCCAACGTGTCCGCGGCCGAGGACGATGCCGACGGCGCAGAGTCCGCCGATGACGTCGGACAGTCCGCTGACGAGTCTGAAGCCGAAGCCGAAGAAGATGATGATCAGGACGACGGCGAAGAAGCAGAAGCAGAAGAAGTAGAAGAAGCAACAGCAGAAGAAGAAGAAGAAGCAACAGAAGAAGAAAGCTAATAATAATATTTGTTGAGTCTACAGAGGCGGCGGCCGGTGAGTTGATCACTCGCCGCCGCCGTTTTTTTATCCCGCCCGTTGTGCCGCAAATGGGGTATGAATGCCTTATTAGTTCCATCCTCTCCGGCGTGGCTGTATCGGCCGCTGCTTGCCAACCTCCTTCCGGCAAGGGTCTTTACCGGCGGCAGTGGTTTGGGAAATGCTCTGGCACGGGCCTTGTAAAGGATAATTCAGCGGTCCCTGCCGTTACCCGCCCTCCCGGGGGCCCGGCGATGGATTGCACCCCCTCACAACTTGCAGGAGCGGGAACCGGATGATACAACTCGACAGGGTTAACAAGTTCTACGGTGATCTGCACGCGCTCAAGGACATCACCTTCCGGATTAACAAGGGAGAGATTGTCGGTTTTCTCGGGCCCAACGGTGCGGGCAAGACCACCACGATGAAAATCCTCAATGGCTTCATGCCCGCCAGCAGCGGCAGCGCCGAGGTCGCCGGCTTCCAGGCGGACAAAGATCCGCTGGAAATAAAGCGGCGGATTGGATACCTGCCGGAAAATGTGTCGCTCTACATGGACATGACTGTCAACGAATACCTTCGTTTCGTGGCCAGAGCCAAGCGCGTGCCGCGCCGTGAGTTGCGCGCCAAGGTGGACCGCGTGGCGGGCCAGTGCGGCCTGACCGATGTCACCAACCGGCTGATCGGCAGCCTCAGCAAGGGCTACCGCCAGCGGGTCGGCCTGGCCCAGTCCATTGTCAGCGACCCGGAAGTGCTGATCATGGACGAGCCCACAACCGGGCTGGACCCGGCCCAGATAGTGGAGATCCGCAACCTGATCAAATCGTTCGCCGGTGAGCACACGATTATCCTCAGCACCCACATTCTCCAGGAAGTGAGCGCCATCTGCGAGCGCGTGATCATTATCAACGACGGCCGGATCGTGACCGAGGACTCGCTGGAAAACCTCACCCGTTCGGCGGACAAGGGCGGCAACGTGCTGGTACGCGTGCAGGGTGATATCGCGGCTCTGCGTAAGTGCCTCCAGCAGCTCGATGGCGTGACCGGGGTGCGCGAGACCGGGGAAAGGGCCGCCGGGGACGAGTGGGAACTGCTGGTGGCGGCCGACAAGGACAGCGACATCCGCCGCGCCGTGGCCGAGAGTGTTGTCGGGGCCGGCTGCGGGCTGCTTGAGCTGAGGCCGATCAGGCTCAGCCTGGAGGAGATTTACATCCAGACTATCACCCGGAACGCTTAGGAGAGCCGACGTACGATGAACTTTCTACCTGTATACGTCAGGGAACTGCGCAGCTATTTCACCTCGCCCGTGGCCTACGTGGTGATGTTGTTCTTCCTGCTGCTGACCGGTGTGTTTTTCATGGTCTTTGTCGGCGATTTCAGCATGGCCTCGATGAATCCGAATCCCTATGGAGGGGCGCGTTCGCTGAATGTCACCCAGGCCGTGGTGCGGCCGTTGCTGGGCAACATGAGCGTTATCCTGCTGTTCGTCATGCCGCTGATCACGATGAAGCCGTTCGCCGAGGAGAAAAAGTCAGGCACCGCCGAGTTGCTTTTTACCTTTCCGCTCAGCGACCTGGACCTGCTGCTGGGCAAGTACCTGGCGGCGTTGAGCCTGTTTGCGGCGATGTTGGCCCTGACGCTGATCTTCCCCATGTTTATCGCCATCTACTCGGAGCCTGAGATGGGCACGCTGATCAGCGGATACCTGGGACTGGTGCTGATGAGTATGGCGTTTATCGCCCTGGGCCTGTTTATCTCCTCGCTGACCGAGAACCAGATTATCGCGGCTATCGCCACGTTCGCCATGCTGCTCATTTTCTGGATTATCCAGTGGACCGGCAATAACCCGGTGCTGCGCCATCTCTCGGTGCTGGAGCATTTCAACAATTTCGCCCAGGGTCTGATCGACACGCGCGACGTGGTCTACTACCTCAGCTTCACGCTTTTGTGGATGTTTCTCACGCTACGGGTGCTGGAATCGAAAAAGTGGAGAGGATAGCATAAATGGCTGCCAGTAAATTCGCATTGTTCGTTGCAGGGGTGCTGCTGCTGATCGCCGGCTACATCCTCCAGACAGTTCAGCTTGGGCTGGGTCTCTGGCCCGTGCTGGCCTACGGCGCGGGAGTGGCCCTGCTGGGTTGGTATGTGGTTGCCAACCGCTCTGAACTGCTGAAGATAATCACCGGGCGCGGAACGCGTTACGGCGCGGCCAGCCTGGCGATGACGGTCGGCTTTATCGGGATCCTGGTGATGGCTGCCCTGCTCAGTGAAAAACATCACTACCGCCTGGACCTGACCGAGAGCCAGACCCACACTATCGCCCTGCAGAGCAGGCAGATGCTCGACAAGCTGGAGCAGGACACCCTTAATCTGAAAATGTACGTGTTCTACCGCGGCGAGTCCGGCCTGCGCAGCAAGCAGGGCCTGACCGACCTGCTGGACACATATAAATACTACAGCGATCGCTTCAGCTACGAGCTGGTGGATATCGACCGCAACCCGCTGCTGGCCATGCAACTGGGGATTACCAGCACCAGCGCGATGATTCTCACCTACGGCGAGCGCCAGGAGAAAATCTACTCCGAGCAGGAAGCCAAGATCACCCAGGCTATCGCCGGCCTGCTGGACTCCGGCACGGCGGCGGGCCGGGCCGGGACGATGTTCTACCTCACCGGTCACGGAGAGCCCTCGCTCCAGCCCAGCGAGGGCTACAGCATGAGCGAGGCTGCCGCCGCGATCAAAGAACAGCTCGGCCCGGTGAGCAAGCTGGTGCTGGCCGGCGGACAGAGCGTGCCGGACACGGCCGAGGTGCTGATTGTCGCCGGACCCCGGACCGACCTTCTGCCCGCTGAGTTGAGTGCCATCGAGCGCTATCTCGCAGGCGGCGGCAGCGTGCTGTTCATGGTCGAGCCGTACATGGCCGATTCGCTGGGCGCGTTCCTGGCCCGCTACGGCGTAGCAGTGGGCAACGATGTGGTGATCGACATGCTCAAGGGTGCGCCGGGCACGCCGTTCGCATTTCTTGCCGACGACTACCCGGCCCACGATATCACCCGTTTTTTCGAGGTCGGGGCCGTGTTCGACATGGCTCGCTCGGTTAAGCCGGCCGATCCGCCGGTAGCGGGGGCCACGGTGAATATCCTGGTGCGCAGCAGCGATAAGAGCGTGGCCGAGAGCGACCCGCAAAAGCTGCAGGCCGATTTCGGCGCGGTGGTGGACAGCGCGATGAATAACGGCGCGCCCGTGCCGCTGGCCGTGGCGGTAACGCTTTCGGGTAAACCTGGTTCTCCCGCTGACTCGACTGTTGCCGGTCAGGGTGCGGACGGTAAAAAATCGCGGCTGGTGGTGTTCGGCGACCGTCACCTGTTTATCGACGGCTACCTGGGCCAGCTCGGCAACCGCGACCTTCTGCTCAACACTCTGCGCTGGCTGGGCGGCCAGGCCGATGAGATCACGATTGCCCCCAAACAGAGCGCCGACACTCCGCTCGTGCTGCGCGAGGGGCAGTTGATGCTGATCTCGCTGGTGAGCGTGGTGGTCCTGCCGCTGGTTGTTATTTTCATCGGCGTTTTCGTCTGGCTTCGCAGGAGGGCCAAGCGATGAGTACCGCCCGCAGGCCGCTGATTTACCTCGGTGTGTTCCTGGCCCTGGCCCTGTTCTACTATTTCTACGAGCACAAGGGTGGGATCGAGCGCGCCGAGCTTGAGCAGCAGGCGAAAAAAGCCCTGCTCTTCAGCCCGGACAGCGCCGCCGAGCTGAGCATCACCACGGCCAGAGGCACGCTCAGCCTGGAGCGCTCTGGCCAGGGCTGGGTGCTGCTCTCGCCGGTGCGAGCCGCCGCCGACAGCGAAGCGGTGGCGCGCCTACTGCGCAGCGCAGCGGACGCCGCCCACGACCGCGTGGTGGAAGACTCCGCCGCCGATCTCTCCATTTACGGGCTGGACCGGCCGCAACTGACTTTCAGCGTCACTGCGCGCGGCGACAGCGCAGCTCAAATCCTGGAACTGGGTAACAAGAACCCCGGCGAAACCTATATTTACGCCCGTAACCTGGAGCGGCCCTCGCGGGTGGTGCTGCTCAACGGCTGGCTGCTGGGCGATCTGGACAGAACCGCGTTCCAGTTGCGCGACAAGCGTTTGCTCCGGTTCGATAAGGACGGGATCGAGCGTCTGACAGTAACCGACAAGAATGGGAAGGTGCTGGAGATTGCGCGCAGTGGTGATCGCTGGAATCTGCGAACACAGCAAAGAACACGGCAAAAATACCGGGCCGACCCGGACAGTGTGGATGCCATGCTGGACAAGCTGGCCGAAGCCGAGGCCGTGGGTTTTATCGACGAGCCTCCGCAGCAGTGGGAGGAGCTCTACCACCTCGATGAGCCGCTGCTGACAGTGTTGCTGGCCGAGGCCGATGGCGGTGCGACACACGTCCTCTTTTTAGGCGCGCGCGATACCAGCGGTAATTATTACGCCGCGCGGCCGGGAGCGATGGATAACGTATTCCTGGCCGACGGCGGGTTGTTCGACCTGTTCTCCGGCGACTTCTCACGCCTGCGCAGCATGGCGCTGGTTGGAGTGGAACGTGACAGTATTACGAGTGTCGGTTACAGCGGTGGCGATGGCAACTGGGCAGCGGTCCGAAGCAGTGCGGGGGAGTGGAGTTTTTCCGAGCCGGCCGGTGAGCGGCTGGACCAGGCCGGGCTGGATAATTTCCTCTACGACCTGCTGGACGCCCGGGCAGATTCTTTCGTCGGGGGGGAGCCGGGCGGTGAGCGCGGGTTGCCGCACAACCCGGATTTCACGGTCGGTTTTACCGCGGGTGGCGCCCAGAGCCGGATCGCGTTCGCCTATGACGGGGGTACCGGAACCTACCGCGCGGCCGGAAATTCATTCGAGGGTATCGCTGTGGTCGACAGTGCCGAGTCGGCCAAGCTGAATAAAAAACTCGAACAGATGAAGTATCGCAAGGTGGTGGAATTTGTTACCGGCGCAGTGGACAGGGTTGTTATCGAGCGGCCGGGCAGCCCCGCGTTGGAACTGGCGGGCGGCGAGGGCCAGTGGCGGGTAACCGCCCCGCGGGAGCTTGCGGCAGCGAGCTGGAAAGTGCAGAACCTGCTCTGGAAGCTGATCGACGTCCAGTACGAGCGGGTGCTGAGCGGCAGCGCGGCGGACAACTCCGCCTTCGGGTTCGATTCCCCGTCCGTTGCTCTGAGCCTCTATCAGGGCGACAGCCTGACCGTGCGGGTGCTGCTGGGCGAACCCGTGGACGGTGGTGGGAATACCAAGCTGGTGGCCCTGCGCACCTCGGCCGATACGCGCACTTTCGCTGTCGACGCCGCGATCCTGGCCGAGATTCCGGAGGAGCCCGAGGCTTTTACGGAAAACTGACAGGCGCGGTTACAACAGGCAAGGTATTACAGGGACACGGCATACCGTGTCCTTTTTTTCAGAGGATTCAATCCCACTTGTCGGTCCCGGCCACCGGGCCGAAATATTTACCGCTTTTATCAGCGATCAAGCTCGTCACCGGTCAACCCGGTCAGCGGTCGGCGAGAGAGGATTGTCTTGATCGCGGCCCGGCGGCGGTCTATATTTAGCGCACATCCATCCCCGCCCTTTTCCGCAAGGAGGCGGCGTCATGTTCGATAACTTTTTGGGGTTGGTCCGCCAGATCGACTGGACGGGTTATCAGGTTTCGGTTTTCGAGATACTGCTGGTTGTATTCGCCCTGCTGCGGAAGTTCAACGTCCTCTCGCTGCTCATTCTGGGCATCGTGCTGGGCAAGGGTTTTTACGTGGTCCAGCAGAACACCGATTTCAGCGGCGCACTGATCGATACGACCCCGTTTATCGTCTATTCGGTCTGCTCGCTGATCTTTTTTATTTACGCCGTGGTCAAACTGTTCACGATGGATTAACCGCCGGATGGGCCGGCTTTGCCTGGGTGGGTTAATCATCAGTTGCACGAGGGAAGATTGCAGATTAAAAAAATCCTGTTTTTCAGCAATTCGCCGGATACGGCAGGATTCTGCCGCAGGATACTGGGCGCGGGCTACGAACTGGTCAGTGTGACGATGGAGCAGGATGCTGCTGAAAGCGCCGGAGAACATCAACCGAATCTTGTGATTATCGATCTTGAAGCAAGGCGCGAACGGGGATTCGAGCTATGCAGTGAGCTTACCGGCGATGCGCCGGTGATGGTGCTGTTTGACCGGGACGACCACGACACGGCCGAGAGGGCGCTGGCCCTGGGCGCGGCGGCTTTTTCCTTCAAGCCGGTCATTCCCGCCCTGTTCGCCAAGCGCGTGCAGACCGCGATCGAGCGTTTTTCCGCCAGGCAGCCCCGCTGTCCTCGCTGCCGCCGGCCGATGAGGCCGGAGTGGTCGTTCTGCCCGTTCGACGGCAGCGGGCTCCCGCAAGGGTAATTCAGCGTAGAGAATAGCGATTCCCGTGATCAAAGAGTTCAGCTTTATCGCTACCTGCCCGGCCTGTGAGGCCAGAAACAGGGTGCGGCTGAAAACCGGCGGCAGGATTAGAATCCGTTGCGGACGCTGCGGCGAGCCGATCGCCGTGGACCGCCGCCGGATGGTCCTGGCCACGCTCTGGCAGAGTTGCCGCAAGTTTTTGGGCTACACTCTGCCCGGCTACCTGCTGTGGGTTGTAAACACACTGGTGCGCCTGGCCGGGACGCTGTTGCGTCCGCTGGAGCGGCTCTGGGGCGCAGTGCTGCCGTGGAAAATACGCAAGAGGCTGGCGTGGGCGGCGCTGGCGGGACTGGTGATGTTCTACTTTTTTACCGAGGGGACTATCCAGCTCTCCTCGCTGCTGCTGCTGGCCCTGCTGCTTGTGCTGGCCACACTGGCGGTGGTTGCCGCCGCCGGCGGGCCAGCGGCCCTGCGTGAGCTGCGCCGGAAACTGGGTGGCGTCTTTCTGCGCCGTTGCCCTGGTTGCGGTCATCGTTACTTTGGATGGGTCAAGAACTGTCCCAACTGCGGCCGCTGAGATACACCTGAACGGACATCAAAAAAGCGCCGCCGGATAAAGCCGGCGGCGCTTTTTTTACGACCTGAAACATGGCCGCTCAAAGAAACATCCAACGGCCGGTGAAATCTAATTTATTTTTCAACGCCCCTGTTAAAAATAAGACCAGATCGTGTTGTAGTCGTTCGTGTCTTCGCCGTCGGCCTGCAGGCGGTGAAGGTAGTCAAAAATCGGCGAGTCGGTAAACAGGTAAGGCGAGGCCAGCACCAGCATCGACTCCCACGGGTAGAACCTGTAGACCCGGCTGCCATCGGGCAGAATCTGTACGATCTCGTGGTCCTGCCAGCTCTGCAGGTAGCTTTTGCCCAGGGTCGGCACGTTGAACACCGGCGAATCGGTACGGACCAGGCCCGGAGCCAGGCGGGCTTCCTCGGTCCATTCCTGCAGCAGCCGGGCAATCGGTACCCGGTAGTCGCTGGTTTCTTCCTTGCCCTTGGTGTTGAAAGTGTAATATGGGTCCACGCCGCAGCGTTTGAGCAGCTTGCGCAGATAGAATGTCTCGAACTTGCGGCTGTTATAGTAGGTGAACACCTGCTGGTTATAGATGCTGATACCGGCGTTGCGCACCTTGCGCAGGGCTTCCAGCGCTTCCGGCGTCATTTCCAGCCCCGTCTCGAAATGCGTAACGATGCAGATTTCCCTGCGGCCCCACTGCTGGTAACCCTTCAGCATCTCAACCAGCTTGTCGGTGATCCGGCTGGGCATGGCGACCAGCGTGCGCGTGCCGATCCTGATTCTTTGTACGTGGGGTATCGCGGCCACCCGGTCCAGCACCAGGCGCAGGGTCTCATCGGGCAGGGTAAGCGGATCGCCGCCGGTGACCAGCACTTCCTCGATATTCTCGTTGTGTTCTATCCATTGCAGGGCGTTTTCAAGATCGGCGCGGTTGACCCGGCAATCGTCGAGTTCCTTGATCTCCCAGTTGCGCTGGCAGTAGACGCAAATCTGCGGGCAACTGTCGAACGGCTTGAGGATCAGGATCTGTGCGTAGCGGCGGGTGACTCCCTGGATCGGGCTGGTGGAGGCCTCACCCATGAAATCCATTGTTTTCCCGCTGGCCTGGGCTTCCACCACGCTCATCACGTAGCGCGGGCTGGGCAGTACCTGTGCCCGCACGGCCCGGTCCAGGGTGGTGTTGGCCTCGGGATGGAACAGGCTCAGATAGTAGGGGGTGATCTGCATGGGGATGTTGTGCCTGTGGGCCAGGTCCAGCCCCTCGCGCTCAAGGTCGGTCAACTCCACCAGTTGCTCGATCTGGTCTTTGCGGGTGATGATATGGTCGAGCTGCCAGCGGTAATCGTTCCATTGGGTTTCGCCCGCGCCGAAATGCCGCATGATCCTGCGCCGCTGCTTGCGGTGGATGCGCACCACGTCCTCGTCCAGTCCGCAGTGGTAGCGGCTGACGAAGTTCTTGATCTGCGCCGCGTAGCGATCCAGGAGCATCGAGCGGCGCACTCCGGCATCCTGCTCGGAAGTGGCCGCTGGTTCCGGTGCGGTTTTGTGGCGGTTGCAGGCGAACTTGCCGTTAATCCCCAACGAAAGGAAAATCATCTCGCACAGAAAGCCCTCGCCGACCTCGGAGAGCGCCCTGGGCTGGCGGCGGGCTATTTTCCACAGCAGAGTCAGTGAGCTGGCATGGGCCAGTTTTTCGTTTTCGCTGCGGATGATATTCTTAAATACGCGCACGCACCATTTGGCCTGTTTTTTTTCGAGGTCGTGAAGCTCGCTGAGCCGGTGGTCCACATAAATGTTGAAATAGATGCGTTCAAGTTCGTTCAGGTAATTGAACATATTGTTGCGCGCCTGCTGGACATTTTCGCTTTCGGTCAGCAGGCGGTGCATCCTGGGCTCTGTTTCCCACAGCAACTCGATCATTTCGAGCTTGCTCATCCTCAACAGGTCGTCCAACAACAGGTTGGCCGGATTGTGGTGGGCGCTCTGACGTGATTTGCCCGGTGGAAACACCACCGGCGACAGGCCGTCCTCGGCCGGTCCGAATCCCGGTGCCTGGAAATGAAGGTTCATTTGTTGCCCCCGATACAATTTTCATCCGCGAATTTTTTTTGTGCCAGAGGTAGAATGTAGAGACAGTACGGCCCTGGCCCAGATCATGAAGATTTTTACTGGTTGTAGCGGGCGCCGCGCCCGCGTTCTTTCCGGCAGCTTTCAAACTGTAAAGTTCTGAAACCTCGCGCTGCATCAAATAGGAGGGAATAGCCCAGGCGCAAAACTGAAATGAAAGCTGTACTTAAAGATAGCAATCCTGCGACCCATGTCAAGAAAAACCGGATGAGATAAAATGGGGATAGCCCGCAAAGACATACCATCCTTTGTTTTAAGCCAGGTTGGCGGAAATTGTTTGCCAGGGAGCCCGGGCTGCCGACTTGACATTTTTCGCCGCGATGAATAACATTCGACCACCTTTTAAGTTAATCGAAAAGAACTCCTCGCGGCTTGCCGCAGGGCAAGCTGTTGCATTTACAAGACGAGAAGCTGAAATCCCCCTTTTAAAAAGGGGGGATTGAGGGGGATTTTTTCAATTGCAACCGGCTATGACTGGAAGATGAGATTAAAAGTGAGCAACAGGCTTTGCAGATATCTGACCGCGCTGGCGGCGGGGTTGCTGCTGGCGGCCCCGGCCGGGCGCTGCAGCGACAACGCTCCGGCCAATCCCCGTCTGGAGAAGAGGGTGCTGGCTGTTCTGGAGCGCTATGGCGAGGACCCGGCCGGTTGGGGGGTGCAGGTCAGGTCACTGGAGCGGGGCGACGACCTGGTGCATCTGAACAGGGGACGGCGCTACATGCCGGCCAGCAACCTCAAGCTGTTGGTCACGGCCGTGGCGCTCGACCGTCTGGGCGCCGATTACCGCTGGCGGACCACGGTGATGGCCGACGGAGCGGTGGACACCGCCGGTGTGCTCGACGGAGACCTGGTGCTGCGCGGCAGCGGCGACCCGTCAATCTCCAACCGTTTCTGGCCCGAGGTCCAGTCCGCCTGGGACAGCCTGGCCGCCCAGGTGGCCGCCGCCGGGATCAGCCGGGTGAGCGGCTCTCTGCTGGCGGACAACTCGTTGTTCAAGCCCCCCTTTCTGGCCAAAGGCTGGGGCTGGGAGGACCTGGCCTGGTGGTACGCCGCCCCGGCCAGCGCCCTGAGCTACAACGACAACACGATCGACGTACAGGTGTGGCCCGCCCGTGGCGTGGGTAAAAAACCGCGGGTGGAGATCAAACCCGCTAACTCGCTGTTCACGATCGCCAACAGGGCTGTCACCGTGGCCCGCAGAATCGACAGCCGTCTGGAGATCAGCCGCGAGACCCCCGGCGGATAAATCTCGCTGGGCGGAGGCATTTACCGCGGTAGCCTGGGTTATCTGGAACACGTGGCGGTCGATGACCCCGGCAGGTTCGCCGCTGATGCGCTGGCCGATGCGCTGGCCCGGCGCGGGATCAGGATCGACGGGTCGGTGCGGGTGCTGGGTTATGAGGATGGCGCTCCGGCCTATCTCGACCGCTCGCCATCGCTGGTCGGGCAGATCTCAAGCCCGCCGCTGACCGAGATCGTGAAGGTGATCAACAAACGCAGCCACAATTTTTACGCGGAGCAACTGCTGTTTACCTTGGGAGCGGTGGCGGGGAGCGAGGGCAGTTTCGCGGGCGGGATCGACGTGGAGCGGCGGGTGCTCACACGCCTGGGCGTGGATACGCGCCAGATTCGCCTGGAGGACGGCTCGGGCCTCTCGCGGCTCAACCTGGTGACAACCGAGATGTTCGTGCGGTTGCTGGCCTGGATGGACACTCACCAGTTGCGCGAGCAGTTTGTCGCCAGTCTGCCGGTGGCGGGCCGCGACAACGGGGTGCGCCGCTTGCGCGACACGCGGGCCGCCGGGCGGCTGTTCGCCAAGACCGGCTATATTACATCCGTAATGGCGCTCTCGGGATATACCTGGACCGGCGACGGTGATAAAGTGGCGTTCTCGCTGCTGGGGAACAACTGGTTGATGCCCAAAGCCAGGGCGAGGCGGATTATCAGGGACCTTTGTCTGGAAATAGTGCGGTCACGGCGACCGGTGGGGATTTCGGACGAGCTGGAACTCAGGCCATGAGGTCGATGTTCCCGCCGCGGCCCTGGCGGAAGAGATTGTAATTTTCCCCGTACAGCCTGACGGACGTCCGGCGCGGCGCCGCGGTGGGGTTCGGCCGCTGACTGGCCTCGGCCCTGGCCTGCCCGTGAGCCGCCCGGGCCTTGACCATTGTCGAGTCGGGGTGCATTTGCAGGTCCTGGTGCGCCCGCTCGGCGAAATATACCTGCTGGATGACAGTTACGTGGCTCAGTGGCATGGGCATGGTCAGCTACCGCCTGGTCGTGTTACCGGTTATCCTGCCGCTGTCTTATTATCTTTTCTTTCAGCCCGCCAGTCAAGTTTATTTGCACAGCTTGCCGAAGCGCACCAGTTGCTCGTCCGGCGCATCGGCGTCCCACTGCGCCGCTACCTCGTCGATAATCATCCCGCACTTCACCAGGATGGCCTGCTGAGCCTTGTCCAGTTCGGGGAGCTCCGCGTCCCATACCGGCTCCAGGTAGTTGTCCACCATCCTGAGCTGGCCCTCGCCCAGCATCCTGCGCAGGATAAACGTCAGCCGGCCGCTGGCCAGAGACCCCTTGCGCGCGTTGAACTTGAACCCGGGCATCTCCACCGCGTGCCTGGCGGCCACCCGCCCGGCCACAAAAATAAAGTAGTAGGTCTCCGAGGCGCTGACCCTGCCGCCGCCTCTGCCCTCCGAGAGCGTACGCAGCGCCAGACTGACCACATGCACCATCAGGCTGCGGACCCTGCGCGCCTTGGCCAGACGCGTTTTTCTGGCCTTGATCACCAACTGGCCGCTCACTGCCAGTGAGCCGCCGGCCAGCAGGGAAAGTAACAATTTGCCGAATCTCATCCCGTACCTCAATTGAATGACAGCTATTGAGTTTCACAGCGCACCACATCCGCCTTAAAATACTAATAAGCTGCTTTCCTGTAAATATATCTATCGTTTCATTAATGCTGGACACAACCGGGGAAATAAGTGTAGAATAATGTTGGCAGGCGAGATACAGGATGCGTCGCGGTTGGTTATCTCCCCATGAAACAGAAAAATTTCTGAGAATAGACTGCCCCCGCGGCAAGCTGCGGGAAGTTTTTTTAATTAAATCAGAAGGTCTCTTTTTTAGTGGTTGCACGGATCATTAATATTCGACGGAGTTCGATGAAAATGGAAAACATTCTGGTCCACGCGGTAACCGTATTTACGGGGTTCTTCGCCATCATGAACCCTATCGCCAACGTTCCGATATTCCTTAGCCTTACAGCGTCCGATGACAAACAGACGAAGAAAGCCGTGGCTTTACGATCATTGCTGCTGGCGTTATTGATCATTACTTTATTTTCCGTTGCAGGAAAGGTGGTTTTCGAGCTATTTGGAATTACGTTGCCCTCTTTTCGGATTACCGGTGGGCTGCTCGTCTTTCTTATCGGCTTTCATATGCTGCAGGGCAATCAATCAAGCGTTCATCAGCTTAACGAAAAAGATAACCAGCAGTGTCGTGAAGCCGCACTCAGTGTCGCCACCTTCCCCTTCGCGATGCCGATCCTTGCCGGTCCGGGTACAATCGCGACGGCAATGATTTTCGCAGCGAAGGGCGGTCTTTGGGGGATGGTGGTGACCATTGCTGCATTCGCCGTACTCTGTGCAATCACCTATTTGTTTTTTATTTTCGGTGATAAGTTTGTGGCCTTCATCGGAGTGGGCGCCCTGGGAGTAATCACGCGTATTATGGGATTAGTCCTCGCTGTGGTTGGGACACAAATGGTGATCGAAGGAGTGCGGGGCGTGCTGAAGCTTGCCTAGCAGCGTGTTGAAGTATTCGAAAGTATGGGAGTAAAGGTTGTCAAGGGCCGTTTCCAGCCAGGCCGGTCCAAAACAGCTTGAGCGACGCAACGGCTTGATATAACACAAGTAACAGGATCAGCAAAAGAAACGGCTTGTCTTGCCCTTGACAACCGAACAAACGAAATTTTTCACCATAGGGCGTTGAATGTCTTTATTTCAACGCCCCTCTAGTGCGAAAAGATGAGTCCCCTGTCAGGGTTTTGCAGTGCTTATATTTCAAGGAAGCAGCAACGCCGCCGGCGATTACCACGGATGCTCCATCTAAGGACTTGAAATCAGGCATACGACTGGACCTCCATGGGCAGGGGTATGAGTTGACCCAAAACACAGACCCGTGTAAGTTGACCCAATAATGACGGACGGCAAAAATTCGCGTTAACTTAAGCGTTGTCCCGGGGGCACGAACAGTTTACTTTAGAGCCTGTCAGGCCTGCCAATAAATGCTTATTATCCTGCGACCGGAATTCTGAAAAGATGAAAACGGGAAAGATATTCGGTTTGAAACCAATCGGAGCAATCCTGGCGCTGTTGCTGATCGCCCCGGTACAGGCCGCCGCGCAGATGGACCGTCCGTTCCAGACCGTGCCCAGCACCTACGAGGATGCCTACGACGACATGACCCGCATGCCCACGATCAAGCTGGAGCAGGGCGAGGCCGTGCCGCTGGAGGGGCCGGTGGACCGCGAGACGTATCTCCTGGGTCCGGGCGACCATGTCGACGTCTCGGTCTGGGGAGTAGAACCGCCGATCAACAACGATCTGTACGTAAGCGCCGAGGGCAGGCTGCTGGTGTCGCCCGTGGGCGCGGTGGAAGTGGGGGGGATTTCGCTGGCCGAGGCCGAGCGCAAGGTGGTGGACGCGCTGAGGGAATACTACGGCTCGCGGATGCGGATCACACTGACCCTGGTTGGCCCGCGCAAGTTTCGCGCCTACGCCGCCGGCGCTGTCAAGTTCCCCGGCGCCTACAAGCTGACCGCGCTCGACAGGGTCAACGCTCTGCTGCGCGCCGCCGGAGGGATCAGGTCCGGGGCCAGCCGCCGCAGGGTGAAACTCTACGACAGGGACCGGGTACTGATCAGGGAAGTGGACCTGCTGCAATACCAGGCACTGGGGCTGCAGGAAGACAATCCGCGGGTTCCCGACGGGGGGATCGTGGAAGTGCCGGCGATCGGAGATTACGTGATTTTCAGCGGCAAGTTTCCTCAGATCTACGGCATGGATTCGGTAAAAATCCGCAACTACCAGACAGAACCGAAGACCCAGTTCATGGTCGAGTTCAAGGAAGACGAAACCCTGCTCGACCTGCTCAGGCTCACCGGGGCTCCGGAGATGCCCGATACCGCGCTGATCGGTAACGTGACTGTCAGCAGCGGCGTCCCCGGCAAGGGCAAGGCAGTGGCGCTGACCAGCCGGATGCTGGAAGAGCCGCTGATCAAGGGCCGGTTTTTCGAGTTCCCGCTGCGGGACAACTGGGTGTTTGTCACGGGCTCCACCAATGCGTGGGGACGTTTTCAGTACAGGCCGGGCTGGGTTGTGCAGGATTATCTGGGCCAGGCGGGCGGACCTAACTGGAACGGCAGCAAGAAGATTTATCTGCGCCGCAAGGACGGCAAGCAAGTCAGGGCTAGCGCTGTTGATCCGGTATATCCGGGTGATGTGATCTATGTGCCGGAGAAATTTCGGATAGAGCGATATTGGGCGGCCGGTGTCAGTTTGCTGGGCACGGTGCTGATCATTGTAACAAGATGAGCTTTGGAGTAACGCCGATGGCCGAAAGAGACTGGCAGCCGATGCAGACGCTGGCCCTGCTGATCAGGCGCTGGAAATTGATTCTCGTGGTGTGCCTGCTTACCGGGTCCGGCGCGGCCGCGCTGAATTTTTTCGTCCTGCCGCACTGGTACCGCTCCACGGCCGTGATTATGCCGCCCCAGGATAACTCGTCGTTCAGCGGGTTGGGGATGCTGCTCTCGCGTGTCCCCGACCTTCCCGGCGGTATCAGCAGGATCGCCAGCGGGATGGGCGCGATGAGCCAGTCGCAGTACCTGTTCGTGGTGATCCTCAACAGCCAGACTGTCGCCGACTCGCTGATGGATAAGTTCGACCTCCTGAAGGTTTACGACGAGGAGTATCGCTTCCTGGCCCGTAAAGAGCTGCGCAACCACACCTGGATTGATTTCCCGCCGGAGGGGCAGGTGGTGATTACCGTGGAAGCTAAGGAAGACCCCGCCCTGGCCCGTGATATGGCGCTGGAATATTATATCCAGCTCAATAACATTGTCACCGACAGGATGATCAACGCGGCCAGCACCAAGCGTAAATTTCTGGCCGGGCGGATTGCCGAGACAAAAGCGCGGTTGACCGTTGTCGAGGACAGTCTGGTCAGTTTCCAGCGGGAGCGTGACGTGGTGGTGCCGGCCGATGAGCCGGGGGGAGTGGGCGAACTGCTGACTCTGCCGGTGCAGGGCAACCTGGAGATTCTGGCCCAGATCGAGGTGGAGCGGGAAGCTAAATCCATCGAGCTGAGGGTCAAGCAGTCGTTTTACCGGCCGAATCATCCGGATATCATGATGCTCAAGAAACAGATCAAGGAACTCGACCGCACTATTACCAGGATCGAGAGCCAGATGCCGCAAATATCGCTGGATTTCGTCCGGCTCTACAGGTCACTGAAAGTTCAGGAGGAACTCCTGCTGCTGCTGACCGCCCAGTACGAGGAAGCCCGGATCAACGAGGCCGACAACTCTCCCACGGCCGTGCTGCTCGACACCCCGGAGTTGCCCGAATACAAGTACCGCCCCAAACGGTTGCTCAACACTTTGATCGCCACCGTGGGCGCGATGCTGCTGGTCTGTATCGTGGTCGTGCTGACCGAGCGCTACCGCGAACAGAACCGGATGGTTTGAGCCGCAAGCCGCCGCAGTCTGCTCCCTTTCCAGGCCGTGCTTTTTCTTCTATAGTCGTGCTTCTCCTGTCTCGCGGCGCGGGTTCCCCCTGCTGATTCCCGGTATTTCAACTGCTTTTGACTCCACTCCCCCCCGCAGGCTGATCGGGCGCCCGCAGCCGCGTATTATTTACCCCTGCCGGATTGGCATGACGCCCCGGCCGGATTCGGCAAGATTGCCGGCTGGGACGCAACGCCTGTAAGTGCCGTATCTTTCGTGTCCGCAGGTGGTTGGGCTGGCCTGCCTGTCTCGTTCTCGTAAATTGGCACGGAATTTCCCTTAATACTACGGGTATGTGGAGCCGATGTATTTTGCGGTTGGCATAAAAGCCGGGCAGGGGAAGGTTGTTAATAAACCGGAATATTGTTTATCAAGCAAGTGAGGTGGGTGGAAATGATCAGGATGGACAGGTTTACACTCAAGGCCCAGGAGGCCGTGGCCGGAGCCGCAACGCTGGCCCGGGATGCACGCGCGCCGGAGCAGGGGCCGCAGCACCTGCTGCTGGCCCTGCTCGATGACGGCGAGGGGATTGTCGCGCCGTTGCTGCAGAAGCTGGAGGTGCCGCTGGAGGTGTTGCGCGCAAGGGTCCGCGAGCTGGTCGAGGGCGGGGTTAAAACCAGCGGGCGGACTCTGGAAGTGGCTCCCGGACCGGCGTTGCGGCGTGTGCTGGAGCAGGCTGTCGACGAGGCGGGCGAGATGGAGGACGAGTATGTCAGCACGGAGCACCTGCTGCTGGCTCTGGCGCAGTCCGCCGATCAGACCGGGAAACTGTTGTCCGGCATGGGCGCGGGCCGCGAGTCACTGGTCAAGGCCCTGGCGACTCTTCGCGATGGGCAGCGTGTTACTGACCAGAACCCCGAAGACAAGTTTCAGGCCCTGAAGCGTTTTACCCGCGACCTGGTGGCCGATGCGCGCAAGGGCAAACTGGACCCGGTGATCGGGCGCGACAGCGAGATCCGGCGGGTGATACAGGTGCTCAGCCGTCGCACGAAAAACAATCCCGTGTTGATCGGTGAGCCGGGGGTGGGCAAGACCGCGATAGTCGAGGGGCTGGCCCAGCGGATTGCCGATGGCGACGTGCCGGAGGGCCTTAAACGCCGCAAGCTGCTGGGTCTGGACCTGGGGCTGATGTTGGCCGGGGCCAAGTTCCGCGGCGAATTCGAGGAGCGGATGAAGGCGGTCCTGCGCGAGATCGAGCAGGCGGAGGGCGGGATAGTGCTCTTTATCGACGAGTTACACACGCTGGTGGGGACCGGTGCGGCCGAGGGCGCGGTTGACGCCTCCAACATGCTCAAACCGGCGCTCGCCCGCGGAGACCTTCGCTGCGTGGGAGCCACCACACTCAACGAATACCGGAAATATATCGAGAAAGACGCCGCCCTTGAGCGGCGCTTCCAGCAGGTCTATGTCGGTGAGCCCACAGTGGAGGACACGGTTTCCATCCTGCGCGGGCTTAAGGAACGCTACGAGGTGCATCACGGCGTGCGCATCCAGGACTCGGCGATTATCGCCGCCGCCACGCTGAGCGAGCGCTATATCACCGACCGCCAGTTGCCGGACAAGGCTATAGACCTGATAGACGAGGCAGCCAGCAGTCTGCGCGTGGAGATCGACTCCATGCCCGCCGAGATCGACTCCGTGCAGCGGCGGATCACCCGCTTGCAGATCGAACGGGAGGCGCTGAAAAAGGAGCGCGACAAAGCCAGCCGTCAGCGGCTGGGTGAGCTGGAGCAGGAACTCTCCGGTCTTGAGGAGGAGATGCGCTCGCTGCGCCTGCACTGGGAAAACGAGAAGAGCCAGATCACCCGTATCCGCGAGCTGACCGAGACCGTGGAGCAACTCCGCCGCCAGGCCGCCGAGGCCGAGAAAGAGGGCGACCTCAGCCTGGCCGCCGAACTTCGCTACGGCCGTCTGACTGCGATGGAGAAAGAGATCGAAGAGGCCAGGGCGCGCCTCGCCGACCTTCAGCGGGAGAAGAAAATCCTCAGCGAGGAGATCGAGGACGGGGATATCGCCGCGGTGGTGGCCCGCTGGACCGGCGTACCAGTGGACAAGTTGCTCGAGGGTGAGCGGGATAAGCTGCTGAAAATGGAGGACCGGCTCAGGAACCGGGTGGTGGGCCAGGACCACGCGGTGGAACTTGTGGCCGACGCGATCCGCCGGGGGCGGGCCGGGCTCACCACCGGCCATCACCCCATCGGCAGCTTTATCTTCCTGGGGCCCACCGGAGTGGGCAAGACCGAGCTGGCCCGCACCCTGGCCGAGTTCCTGTTCGACGACGAGGAGGCGCTGGTGCGGATCGACATGAGCGAGTACCAGGAGCGTCACTCGGTGGCCCGTCTGATCGGCGCGCCTCCGGGCTATGTCGGCTACGAGGAGGGCGGCCAGCTTACGGAGGTGGTCCGCCGCCGGCCCTATGCCGTGGTGTTGTTCGACGAGATCGAGAAGGCGCACCCGGACGTGTTCAACGTGATGTTGCAACTGCTCGACGACGGCCGGCTCACCGACAGCAAGGGCCGCACGGTCGATTTCTCCAACACGGTCGTGATCATGACCAGCAATGTGGGTGGAGCGGCGCTGGAACGGCTTGCCGCAAGCGATCCGGAGCGGGCCGAACAGGAGGTGCGCGAGCAGTTGCGCCAGACTTTCCGGCCCGAGTTTCTCAACCGGATCGACGAAGTGGTCATGTTCAACCCGCTGCGGCCAGAGCACATGCAGCGTATTATCGACATCCAACTCGACCGGCTCAGGGATATCCTGGCCGACCGTGGATTGAATATCGAACTCGACAGCTCCATGCGGGAGTTCCTCGCCCGCGAGGGTTACGACCCGGTGTACGGCGCCAGGCCGCTCAAACGGCTGATCAACCGCAGGATCCAGAGTCCGCTGGCCCGCTATCTGTTGGAGAACGAGCCTGAGCGTGGCTCCACGATTACCGTGCATTACGACGCCAAAGCGGAGCGGACGGAGTTCGAGGTTGCCGGCGGCGGGAGCTGAGGGAGCCGCCACGACTGACACGGCTGTCCCGTTGGCAGGGGAGCGTCTGCCGAAAGGGCAGTTGCGCTCGGGGCGTGATTTTGCAACTGACTTGCTAAATGACGCTAAGTATTTTATTTTCTTTAAACTGTGGGCAATGGCTGATCGTCCCTTGAGTTCTGGTACGCCTCTTGCTTCTCAAGGGTGTATGCCCGAGCAGGTGCAATTATTGACATGAGGTTGACAGATGCCGATCTACGAATACCAGTGCACGAGTTGTGGTCACAGCTTCGAGGTGCTCCAGGGAATCAACGAGACCCCCGAGCTGAGCTGCGAAAAATGTGAAGGCGGCGAAATCAAGCGGGTGCTCAGCGCCGGAGCTTTCGTGTTCAAGGGCAGCGGCTTCTACGCCACCGACTACAAAAACAAGGACAAGGGTAAGGCCGAGCCCAAGGGCGGGGAACAGGCCCCGTCGTGTAATTCCTGCGCGCAGAGCGGAGGATGTCCCGCCGCTGCCAGCGACGCATGAATTTTTTTACCCCTTGTGTTAGCACTCTCCATTAGCGAGTGCTAACACAAGTTTCTATCTGTTTCATTTTCATGGTTGTTGTATCGTTAATCTTTAACCGAATGGAGTTTGTGCTATGGCTATTAAGATCAAGCCGCTGGCTGACCGCGTTGTGGTTAAGCCCCTGGAAGAGACCGAGCAGAAGAAGGGCAGCATCATTATCCCGGATACCGCCAAGGAGAAGCCCCAGCAGGGTAAGATCGTCGCTGTCGGGCCCGGCAAGGTGAGCGATGAGGGCAAGAAGATCGCGATGGAGCTCAAGAAGGGTGACGTGGTGCTCTACGGCAAATACTCCGGCACCGAAGTTACAATCGACGGTGGCGAGTATCTGATTCTTCGCGAGGGCGATGTGCTGGCGATCGTCTGAGGCGATTTTTGCCGTGACGTAATGAGCGTAATCAATCCAACTATGTAATAAAAGCAGTCGCCCGTTTTGCGCGCGCTGCTTACCAAGCTCTTAGGAGGAGTCTAGAATGGCGAAGATGATTGAATACAGTACCGAAGCCCGCAACCAGTTGCTCCGCGGCGTGGATCAGTTGGCCAACGCGGTCAAGGTTACTCTCGGCCCCAAGGGCCGCAATGTCGTGCTGGACAAGAAGTTCGGCGCTCCCACGGTTACCAAGGACGGCGTGACTGTCGCCAAGGAAATCGATCTCGAGGATCCTTTTGAAAACATGGGCGCACAGATGGTCAAGGAAGTCGCTTCCAAGACCAGCGATGTCGCCGGTGACGGTACCACCACGGCCACCGTGCTGGCCCAGGCTATTTTCAAGTCCGGCCTCAAGGGTGTCACCGCCGGTGTGAACGCCATGAGCATCAAGCGCGGGATTGACAAGGCTGTCGAGAAGGTTGTCGGCGAGTTGCGCAAGCTCTCCACCCCCTGCAAGAACAAGCTCGAAATCAGCCAGGTCGGTATGATCAGCGCCAACTCCGATAACGAGATCGGCGAGTTGATCGCCGACGCCATGGAAAAAGTGGGTAAGGACGGCGTGATCACGGTCGAGGAAGCCAAGTCGGCCGAGACTTTCCTGGAGACAGTCGACGGCATGCAGTTCGACCGCGGCTACATGTCCCCCTATTTCGTCACCGACAGCGACAAGATGGAAGTGCTGTTGGAGGACGCCTACATCCTGATTTTCGACAAGAAGATCAGCGCGATGAAGGACCTGCTGCCCTTGCTGGAAAAGGTTGCCCAGCAGGGTAAGCCGATGATGATTATCGCCGAGGATGTGGAGGGCGAGGCCCTGGCCACCCTGGTGGTAAACAAGATTCGCGGTACCCTGAAAGTGGCCGCTGTCAAGGCCCCCGGTTTTGGTGACCGCCGCAAGGCCATGCTGGAGGATATCGCGATTCTTACCGGCGGCCGCGTGATCAGCGAGGAAATCGGCCTCAAGCTGGAGAGCGCCGTGCTCAGCGATCTCGGTAAGGCCAAGAGGATCACGGTCGACAAGGACAATACCACGATCGTTGAGGGTTCCGGCAAGAAGTCCGACATCACCGGCCGGATCTCCCAGATCCGCCAGCAGATCGAGGACACCACCAGCGACTACGACTGCGAGAAGCTGCAGGAACGCCTGGCCAAGCTGGCCGGCGGTGTGGCCGTGATCAACGTTGGCGCCGCTACCGAAGTGGCGATGAAGGAGAAGAAGGCCCGTGTGGAGGACGCCCTGCACGCCACCAAGGCCGCGGTCGAGGAAGGGATCGTGCCCGGCGGCGGCGTGGCCCTGCTGCGCAGCCTCAAGGCCCTGGAGAAGTTCAAGGCCGGTGACGAGGACGAGCAGGTGGGCGTCGATATCGTCAAGCGCGCTCTCGAAGAGCCGCTGCGCCAGATCGCCGGCAACGCCGGTGTCGAGGGCAGCGTGATTGTGGATAAGGTCAAGAACGAGACCAAGGCGGTCGGCTACAACGCCGCCAACGATAAGATCGAGGACCTGGTCAAGGCCGGTGTGATCGATCCGACCAAGGTCGTGCGCACGGCTCTCGAGAACGCCGCGTCGATCTCCGGTCTGATGCTGACCACCGAGGCGATGATTACCGACAAGCCCGAGGAATCTCCGGCGGCCCCGCCGATGCCTCCGGGTGGCGGCATGGGCGGCATGTACTAAGCTGGCCCAACGCCGGTAGTCAAAGTTGTAATAGTGGAAAGTCAAAGCCGCAGCGGTTTTATCACCAGACCGCTGCGGCTTTTTTATTGGGGTTATTGTTTCTCGATTAACAATTGCTTATTTTACTTTAAATAACTACTATTTTTTAGTATATCATACATACGGTAAACTATAGTATAGGGCATTTTATTATGTCTAAACCCAAAAGACCACAAATAGCTATATGCTACGATTTTGATGGCACTTTGTCGCCTGGTAATATGCAGGAGTATGATTATATTCCTCAGCTAAATATGACATCCGGCAAGTTTTGGAATGAAGTCCGCAAAAGAGCTAAGGAGCAAAGCGCGGATCAAATTCTTGCATATATGGAGCTTATGGTTGAAAAAGCAAAAGCGGACCCTTCCAAGGGGATTGAAATTACGCGACATGCATTTGAGGAATATGGTAAAAATGTTAAGCTTTATAAAGGTGTGGTTGATTGGTTTACGAGAATAAATACATATGGGAGGGACAACGAAATATCAGTAGCGCATTATGTTATTTCTTCGGGTATCAGGGAAATGATATTAGGTACTCCGATTTTCAAAGAGTTTGCAAGAATTTATGCTTCATCTTTTATGTATGACCAACATGGAGTTGCCTATTGGCCTGCGCTTGCTTTGAATTATACAGCTAAAACACAATATCTCTTTAGAATCAACAAAGGAGTACTTGATGTTTGGAACGACGAGAAAATAAACGAATACATTCCAAAAGAAAAACGACCGGTGCCATTTGAACGGATAATATACATTGGGGATGGAACGACTGATGTCCCGTGTATGAGACTTGTAAAAGATCAAGGAGGTCATTCAATTGCTGTTTATAAGCCCCGTACCTCCAATGAGAGGCAAAAAGCGCTTAAACTATTGAAAGAGGAAAGAGTGGATTTCATCGCACAGGCGGATTATCGGAATGACAAGGAATTGGATAAAATAGTAAAAGCAATCATTCAAAAAATCGCTCAAGACTATTCTTTGAAAAAAATGAAAATTGCAACCTGACAAAAATGCAATACTTGATGTATGGCCAGAAGTATCGTATAAGTGCTGAAGATCTGAAAGAGTGGTTCTATTGCTGGTCGTAGCGTCTTTTTCTCACCCGTTCCCCACTTGCCCCACATCCGCCTTTTGAGTATCTTCCCCAATTGCCGTTATCAAGCAAAAGACCCTGTACACCGTACTCCTTGAAAAAGCGATGAACAGCAAAAAAACAATCACCAAAGAGATGTTGGCCGCTGATCTGAGCGCTCTGGGCCTTAGGAGCGGCGACTGGGTGGCCGTGCACAGCTCGCTCAGGTCTATCGGCTGGGTAGAGGGCGGGCCGCCCGGCGTGATCGAGGCCCTGCGAAGTGTGGTCGGCCCAAGTGGCGGGATCATGATGCCGCTGTTTGTCAAACCCGGAGGCATCCGGATCGACCTTGCGCTCACTCCCACCTATCTGGGACTGCTGCCCGAGACGTTCCGCAAGTATCCGGGCGTGGTCCGCTCGGCGCATCCCACCCACTCGGTGGGTATTCTGGGCCCCGGGGGCCGGGAAATAGCCGAAGCCCACAGGCACGCCGGCTATCTCAACCCGGGAAGCCCGTACGACCAGCTGGCCCGCCTGGGCGGCAAGGTGCTGCATATCGGCTGCAACTGGAACTCAAGCAGCATCCTGCATCTGGCCGAGGTGCTGGCCGAGGTCCCGTATGTCCACGTGGCCTACCCGGAGTGGTCCCGCGGGGTCAGCGGCCGTCACACCGACGGCTCGATTATTTCCGACGTGCCCCGTTACGTGCCGGGCGACAGCGCCGGGTTCTACCTGATTCAGGAAGAGATGGAGCGCAGGGGAATGCTCAGGGCCGGTAAAGTGGGGGAGGCGGACTCCGTGCTGGCCCTTGCCGCCCGGATGCTGGAGGTGGGCACGGAGTTGCTCAGGGCCGATCCGGGCAGGTTCCTCTGCCACGCCGCCGATTGTGTTGTCTGCCCTGTCGGGCGCGGGATTATCAACAAGCTGGAGCGAAGCAGAGGAGAGAAAGCGTGAGTTTACCGGAAATACCCGAGTACCGGGTGCATCGTACGAGTGAGCCGCCGGTTATCGATGGGCGGCTGGACGATAGAGTGTGGCGGCAGGCCAGCGAGATAGAACTGCTGGAAACTGTCACGGGGGCGCGGCCGGCTCAGCGCACAAGCGTGCGGCTGCTCTACGACGACGAATGGCTTTATCTCGGTTTCCACGCCGAGGACAATTATATCTGGGGCACGATGACCGGCCACGACGATCCGATCTACGACGAGGAAGTGGTCGAGGCCTTTATCGATCCCACCGGGCTGCTGACCTCGTATTACGAGCTGGAGGTCAGCCCGCTCAATACCGGGTTCGACGCGCTGATTATCAACGATACCGTACCCTCGGGCGTGGCTGTGCGCGGCCCGCGTTTCCAGGGATTCACCGGCTGGGATCCCCAGGGGTTCACCCACGCAGTGCATGTGGAGGGGGAGCTGGGCAGCCGCGACTGCAGGTGGTGGGAGTGCGAGATGGCGATCCGGTTCGCCGACCTGTTCCTGGGCGGCAGGGTTCCGCCGCGCCGTGGCGATCTCTGGCGAGCCAATCTGTTCCGGATCGACAAGGACGGCGCCAAACTGGAAGAGAGCGCGTTCAGCCCCACCGGCGCCGCTGATTTCCACGTGCCGCAGCGGTTCGGCAAGCTGATTTTCTGCTGAGCAGCCCGCTTGCGCGCTGCCCCGGCAAGATCGGCAAAAGAAGAAAAGCCCTCCACGCAGCTATGTTGCGCGCAAGGCTTTTCTTGTTTTTCAGCTGGAGCGGGACGGTCAGTTCAGCAGATTGTTCAGTTCGCGGCTGACCTTGAAAAAGGCCTTCTTCTTTGCCGGCACCTGGACTTCTTCGTTGGTTTTGGATTGCGAGCCTTGCGGGCCTTGTGTTTTTTGACCTTGAACGTGCCGAATCCGCGGACTTCAAGGTGCTTATCGTTCTGCAGGCAATTTTTTATTTCATCCAGAAACTGCTCGACAACGACTTTGACATCCTTGGCGGTGAACCCGGTTTTCTCGGCAATCAACTCAACGACATCTGCCTTGGTCATGAAGAATATCCTCCTTAGCTCGACATTGGCTATTATATTGAAAATGTATCGTTTGTTTGCTGGATTACCGGCTTCCCCGGTGAGAGTCTTTCCGGCGGCAAGCGGCGAGGACTATTCTATTGCATGTTCGATCAATTCGCAAGAAAAAAATTTGTAACTGGTTAGCGTACTAACATTTCTCTGATTTTCGTTTCAAATAATCGGTTAACGCCGCTTAATCTATTGGCCAGGGCAAAAGCAAGCGGTAAATGCGAAAGGATAAGTTGATGAAACCCAGGATTCTGGTTCCGGTGCGTTCATTTTACAAAGACTGGTTCCTTACCCCCGATATCATGAAGCGTCTGCGGGAACTGGGGGAAGTGGAACTGGCGGTCGATCCCGCCGATCTGCCCCACAGCGAGTACGCAAAGCTCTACCGTGGCAAGGATGCCGTACTCACCACCTGGAACACCCCGGCTATCGACCGGGAGGTGCTGGAGCAGGCGGCGGACGTAAAAATAATCTCCCATTGCGGCGGTGAGGTGCGCCCCTTTCTGACCCCTGACTTTTTCGACATCCGGCCCGATATCGTTCTCTGTAACGTATCGGAGGTCATGGCCCAGCCGGTGGCCGAGTACGTGCTTTGCGTTACGCTTGCACTGCTGAGAAGCCTGTTCGACTTCCGCGAATGGGTTAAGCGCGAAGGCAACTGGTTCGATTACAAGCCGGAGTGGAACGTGAGCCTGTTGCACAAGAAAGTCGGCGTGGTGGGACTGGGGCAGGTGGCCAGGCAATTTATCGCGCTGCTTGAGCCGTTCGATGTCGACCTGGTGATCTACAGCAACTACATGAGCGATGAACAGGCAGCCGGTCAGGGATTTTCCCAGGTTTCGCTCGATGAGTTATTCTCCACCTGCGACGTCATCTCCATTAACGCGGCAGCCACCCCGGAGAACCGGCACATGATCGGCCGCGAGTTGATGAGCAAAATCAAGCCGGGTGCGGTGCTGGTCAACAGTGCGCGGGGGAAGCTGGTCGATGAACAGGCGCTGGCCGATGAGCTCGCCAGCGGACGCTTCAAGGCCGCTGTCGATGTCACCTGGCCGGAGCCTCCCGCGATGGACAGCCCGCTACGCAGCGCGCCCAATCTGCTGCTCACTCCCCATATCGCCGGGCCCACTCCGGACCAGCGAATCTGGATGATGGAGGAGGCGCTCTACAACCTCCAGGCTTTCTTCTCCGGTGGCGAGGTGCGCGGGATTATCGACAAGGAGCGGTTTTCCTACATGGCCTGAGCACTCTGCTATTTTGGATAAACGGATCAGATACAAAAAGCCCCCGTCGGACGAGTGGACCGACGGGGGCTTCGTATTTGCTTTTGTTTCCCACGGACAGTGCGCGTCAGGCCTTGTCCGGGAAAATCGACTTGGGTTTCTTCTTGGTCATCCGGCGGTCGACTATCTCGAAATTCAACTCGTCCTCGGAAAGGCGCTCCAGCGCCTCGGAGGTGAATTTCTTATCCAGAAACTGAGTGCTGTCGCGGTACTGGTTGTGCAGCTTGCGGGCGTACTTGGCCGCGATTACGCAACCCTGGTATTTCGATCCGCCCTTCTCCGCCATTTCCTGAGGGGTGTGCAACTTCATCCGGCTGCCTCCCTGCGTTGTATTTGAGTTACTGCAAACAAGTTCCCGATATGGCCGCTGTCGCCGATTCCCGGCACGCCGCAGGCCCGTTCCACAGGCGCGCCTGCGCCTAACCGGCGGCGAAACGGTTTATTGACAAATACTTAGAGATTAATTAATTTAACGGTAACAGGATGATCGTGCAATAGTTTTTATCTTGCCTGGTTTAACGTTCCGTACCGTAGAGGCGGGAAATTGTCGAATTATAATAGTAGGTGAGGAATACGATGGCCAAGAAGAACAGCGGAAAAAAACGTGACAGGCAGCAGCAAAAGACGGCGGAGATGGCCGGGGCCAAAGGTGGAGCCGAGGCTGGGACAGATGGTGAGCTGCAAGCGGCTCTGGACGAGGCGCGCCGGAAGATTGAGCAACTGGAGCAGGAGCTGGCCGAGGCGAAAGACAGGCACCTTCGCGCGGTGGCCGAACTTGACAATTTCAAGCGCCGCACCAGCAAAGAGAAAATTGAGCTCTCCGGCCACGTGAAGGCCGGAGTGTTTAGTGATATTATCGGCCTGGTCGATAATTTTGAGCGTTTCTTTCAGCATGTCGAGGACGGCGGCGGCGGTGATCTGGACGAGAATTTCATCCAGGGTGTGGAGTTGATCCACAAGAGCCTGCAAAAAGTGCTCGAAAAGCATGGTGTGGAGCCAATTAACGAAACAGGCGTACCTGTGGACTATAACCTTCATCAAGGGCTGATGACCCAGCCGGTGGATGATCGGAAGCAGGACCAGAGTGTTGTGGAAATACTCGAGGTCGGCTATAAAATAGGCGATAAGCTGATTCGCCCGGCCAAGGTCAAGGTTGGTGAATTCGGCGGCTGACGGCTCTCCGCCCAGTGGAATATCCGCGGTCGGTTATTGACAGGGGCCGCGGATTGTGGCAACTTGAAACAGGTTTTCTTTTTTGAGCCCGGTGATTCCTGCCGGGATTCGAAAGGTTTGTAACCACCCGCTTGAGCCGGGCAACTGGTTACGGCGTTCCATATTCAACCGGCCTGCCGAGATATGAACTCGTTGAGGATGACAGTTTTCGCCCTGTTGGCCCTTGCGCTGCTCACCGGTGCGAAGTCCGGCCTTCGCGCCGCGCCGCGCGTGGACGTGGCCGTGATCAACGGGATGATCGGCCCGGTGAGCGAGGAGTTCATCCGCGAGACGCACAAGCTGGCGCTCGAGTCCGGCAGTGACCTGCTGGTGATTCAGCTCGACACCCCCGGAGGGCTGCTCACCACCACCCGCGAGATAGTAAAGCTCCTGCTGGGCAGTAAACTGCCGGTGGCGGTTTACGTGGCCCCCTCGGGCAGCCGCGCGGGCAGCGCCGGGGTGTTTATCACCATGGCTGCCCATATCGCCGCGATGGCTCCGGGGACCAATATCGGCGCGGCCCACCCGGTCAGTATCGGTATCGGCGGCGGGGGCGGGGGCGGTGACGACAGCACGAACACGATGAGCGAAAAAGTGCTCAACGACACCCGCGCCTTTATCAAGACAATCGCCTCCCAGCGCAGCCGTAACGTGGCCTGGGCCGATTCCGCCGTGCGCCACAGCGTGTCGATAACCGAGCAGGAAGCGCTCGAGCGCGGAGTGATCGACCTGGTGGCCGGAAGCGTTGAGGAACTGGTGGAGGCCCTCGATGGCCGCGCGGTGGCGATTTCCAGGGGCGACACGCTTACGCTCGATCTGGCCGGAGCCCGGATAATAACCCACGAGTACAACTGGCGCTACCAGTTGCTCGACAGGCTGGGTGACCCGAATATCGCCTATATCCTGTTCCTGGCCGGTCTGGCCGGGCTGTATTTCGAACTGTCCAACCCGGGGCTGATCTTCCCCGGCGTGGTGGGGGGAATCAGCCTGATCCTGGCTTTTTTCGCCTTCCAGACCCTGCCGATCAACATGGCGGCCGTGCTGCTGATTGTGTTTGCTATCCTGCTGTTCATCATGGAGATTAAAATCCCGAGCTTCGGCCTGCTCACGGTGGGCGGAATAGTGTCCCTCCTGCTGGGCTCGATCATGCTCTATCGCGGGGAGTTCTCACCGACCATGCCTGAAATCTCACTGAGCTGGCAAGTCCTGATTCCCTCTGTCGTCGCGATCACCGCCTTTTTCGTGTTCGTGGTCGGCAAGGCTGTCCAGAGCCTGCGCAGCAAAACCACCACCGGCAACGAGGGACTCGTGGGCGAAATCGGCCACGCCTCCTCCGAGCTGGCCCCCGACGGCAAGGTTTTCGTCCACGGGGAGATCTGGCGCGCCCGCAGCGACTCCGGGACAATCGCCGCGGATACGCCGGTCCGGGTTACCGCTGTCGACCGTATGCGGCTGACAGTGGAGCCGCTGGAGGGCTGAGGCGGCAAAGCGGCGGATTTTCATTAGCAACCGGGGGGGGAACCGCGCTCCGGATATTTTGTTATATCGTGTAATTTCACCAGGCGGGAGGCCAAAATGCCGCAACAACTCTATATGTTGCTTTTCCTGTTGATGTTCGCCATGTTTTTTCTCTCCAGCATGATCAAAGTTGTTCGTGAGTACGAGCGTGGCGTGGTGTTTCGCCTGGGCCGCCTGTTGAGCAAGGAGAAGGGGCCGGGGCTGATCATCCTGATCCCGGTGATCGACAAGATGATCAAGATCAGCCTGCGCACGATCACGATGGACGTGCCGCCCCAGGATGTTATCACCAAGGACAACGTTTCGGTCAAGGTCAACGCCGTGATCTATTTCCGCGTGATGGACCCCTGCAAGGCGGTGGTGGAAGTGGAAGACTACATGTACGCCACCAGCCAGTTGGCCCAGACCACCCTGCGCAGCGTGCTGGGGCAGAGCGAACTGGACGAACTGCTGGCCGGGCGCGATAAGATCAACGACGAGTTGCAGGACATCCTGGACCGTCAGACCGACCCCTGGGGGATCAAGGTCTCCACGGTGGAGATCAAGCATGTCGATCTGCCCCAGGAAATGCAGCGCGCCATGGCCCGTCAGGCCGAGGCCGAGCGGGATCGCCGGGCCAAGGTGATCAACGCCGAGGGCGAGTTCCAGGCCAGCCATCGCCTGGCAGAGGCCAGCGGCGTTATCGCCGATCATCCGATGGCTCTGCAACTGCGTTTTTTGCAAACGCTGACCGAGGTGGCCGCCGAGAACAACAGCACCCTGATCTTCCCGGTGCCGATCGACCTGTTCGAGCCGTTTCTCAGGCGGCACAAGGACAGCGTTCAAAAAGACAGTGGTGACACTCCCAAGGCCTGAGTGAAAGCAAAATAGCGCCGTACTTACGCGTTGCTGTGCTGATAATCTGTGCATTGAGCGGTTCTAGTCCCCCTTTGTTAAGGGGGTGCCCGCTGTAAGTGGGCGGGGGTTGTATTGCTACAGCAGCAGCAATGTTTTGTGGGAAAAAGTTGAAAAATACAACCCCCTGTTTCCCCTTGGCCAAGGGGGACTGAATATGTGCAACTGCGACTGATAGAGCAAAAGGACATAACTCAGATGGCGCAAGACCATCCTTTTCCCGCGCCGCAAGCGCGTGGCTACGACCGGGTGATCGACTTTTTCAGCAATATCGGCGCGCGCCGCGAGGCCGGGATGTACGTCAGGATGTTCCGCGACGTGGTCCCGTGGCGGTTCGCCGTGGTGCTGATCAGCGCCGATACGCTCGAGGGTTCCGTGCGCGAGGTGGCGCTGGACCTGGCCTACCTGAGCGGGATGAACCTCTACCCGGTGATCGTGCTCGACAATCTCCAGGGCGCGGGCGGGAAACTCGTGCCCGGACGCTCGGTGGACGAGGACCGGAAAGAGTTGCCCCAGGGCCGGATAATCCGTAAACTCTCGCGGATCAACGGCAAGCTGGTCGATGAGGTCCATGCCGCGGGCGGGCAGGCCGAAGGGATATTCAACGAAATATTCAGTCTGCGTACGCCTGCGGCCGACGATCCGGAGTTCGATTTCCGCCGGATGGTGGAGCACCTGACCCTCCAGCCGATCCGCAGAACGATCGCCAAGCGCCACATCCCGGTAATCAGCCCGGTGGTGATGGATCGTAATGGAGTGAACAGGGTGGTCAGCGCCGAGAAAGTCAGCAAGGCGCTCTGTGCCCGGATCAAGCCCCAGAAGTTCATCGTCATCAGCGAGCGCGAGGGGCTGGTGGATCGCGGCGGCAAGCTGATCAAAAACATCATCCTCTCCACCGACTACAAGGGCCTGCTCGCCGGCGGCCGTCTGGACAATCAGGCGTTGGGCCAGTTGGAGGCCGCTGTGAGAGTGCTGCGCGAGGTGCCGGACCTGACGATCCAGTTTGCCTCGGCCGGTAATCTCCTGCAGGAGTTGTTCACGGTCAAAGGCCGGGGGACCTATATCCGCGCCGGTCACGAGGTGCGCTCGGCCGCTTCGTTCGACGAGCTGGACGTGGACAAGCTGCGCCGTCTGCTGGAAGAGGGGTTCGGCCGCACACTGGCGGTGGACTATTTCAACGAGCCGCCCCACAGGGTGTTCTACGAGCAGCACTACCACGGCGCCATCGTGGTCAGGCCCCTCGAGGGCGACACTTTCTACCTCGACAAGTTCGTGGTCGGGCCCCGCTGGCAGGGCGAGGGCATGGGCGCGCCGCTCTGGCGCGAGCTGACCAAGCACTACGAGAAAATCATCTGGCGGGCCAGCCCCGGTAACCCGATCAACAAATGGTACCTTGATCAGGCCGAGGGCTTCCAGCGCACGCCGGAGTGGAATATTTTCTGGATCGGTCTCAACCCCCGCGAGGTGGGCAAGCTGATCGAACGTGTCAGATCGTTCCGCCGCACGGTGCTCTGAGGGCGTTGGATATCTTTATTTCAACGTCCCTCTTAAGGGCTGCGGGAAGCATGGAATCAACCCGGACGGGGCGGCTCTCATCGGCCGCCCCGCTCACTTTCCACCCGGACGGTAATTATGCAGGCAAGCCGGTTTGCAATTGCAATGGAGGCTATCTGCCGCGATCACATGGGCCAACGCCCCGGGGAAACGCTGCTGGTTGTGGCCGACAGGTCAAGGGCCGGGTTGGCCGCGGCGATGGCCCGGGGCGCGGAGGCCGCCGGTTTCGATTGCAGCCTGGCGCTGGTGGATGAGGTGCTGCGCGCCGGGCAGGCTCCGCGGGGCTATAGCGAGGAACTGCTCAGGATGGTTCCGGCGGCGCTGCTGGTCACCGGCAGGTCGCTCTCCCACACCGAGGTCCGCCGCCGCGTCTGCCGGGTTCACGGAACGCGGATCGCCTCGCTGCCGGGCCTCACAGAAGACATGCTGGTGAGACTGTTCGCGCCCGGCTCCGCGGACACGGTCGCCGGTCGCACCACCGAGCTTGCCCGGCAGGTTGACGGGGCAAGCTCGGTCCGGCTGGAAGGCCCGGCTGGAACGGAGCTTGAGCTTTCTGTACAGGGCCGCAAACTTTACCTTGATACGGGGCTTTACCATGCTCCCGGTAATTTCGGCAACCTGCCCGCCGGTGAGGTGGCCTGGTCGCCGCTGCCGGGTAGTGCGCGGGGCCGGATCGTGGCCGATGTCGCGTTCGCCGGGCTTGGCGCTGTAAAGGACATGGAGCTGATTATCCGTGGAGGACGGCTGGCCGAAGCTCGCGGCCCGCGCTCGGATGAATTACTGGAATTGCTGTGCGACCAGCCGGAGCGCGTGCTCGGTGAGTTCGGGATCGGCTGCAACGGGCTGGCCCGTCCCTGCGCAATCACGCTGGAGGCCGAGAAGGCCGTCGGTACGGTCCATTTCGGTTTCGGCGACAACCGCTCGTTCGGCGGCGATAATACCGCTTCCGGCCATTGGGACTGCGTGGTTCGCTGTTCGCGCCTGGAAATCGACAATCGGGTAGTGGAGCTTGCGCCGTGAAACTGCTGCTGATCTCATATTTCTTTCCTCCCCACGGTGGGGGCGGTGTGCTCCGCGCCGCCGAGACCGCTCGGCTGCTGGCCGGGCGCGGCTGGGAGATAACAGTCGTGACGGGTCCGGAGGACGGCTGGTGGGTGCGCGATGACTCCCTGGCGGCGAGGATTCCCGCTTCAGTGCGCGTAATCCGTCCCCGGCCATCGGCTCTGAGCGTGATGTTCGGCGCACTCCGGCGCGGGAGCGGGCAGCGCAGCGAGAGTAGCGTCCGGCTGCTCAAGCGGCTTTCCGCCTGGTTGCCCGTGGTGGACGCCTACGGCGGCTGGGGGCGATCAGCGGTTCGAACAGTAAAAAAAACGGGATTCCGGCCCGATTGGATCTTATCGAGTAGTCCGCCTGAATCCGCCCACATGGCGGCGAGTGCACTGGCCGGGCTGCTGGGTGCGCGTTGGGCCGCCGACTTCCGCGACCCTTGGACAGCGGGTATCTACCGCCGCACGCCCACTTCGCTACACCGCTGCTGGCACAATGCGCGTGAGCGCAAGGTAGTGGAGCAGGCGGACATGGTGATTGCCACCACGGAGGAAGCAGCCAGGGACTTTCGTGCCCGCTACCCCGGCCAGCCGCGGGAGAAATTTGTCTGCCTGCCCAACGGGTTTGATCCAACGGAGTTCTCAGGTGTGGCCGCCGGACGGAAACTGCAATATCCCCTGCGGCTGATCCACGCCGGAAATCTTACTCTTAACCGCGATATCTCGCCCCTGCTGGAGGCTATCAGCCGGGTCAACCGCGGTGGCGTACTGTGTACTCTGGAGCTGGCCGGACAGGTGGCGCCGCGCGTTGCCGCTCAGGTGCGGGCGCTGGGGCTGGAAGAAGCGGTTTCGTTCAGCGGTTACGTCTCCCGGCCAGAGCTGCTCGGCAAGCTTGCAAGTGCGCACGCGGGAGTGCTGGTCGAGGCGTTCCGGCCCGGAGCCGAGCTGGTGGTCCCCGGCAAGCTCTACGACTATTTCGGCGCGTCACTGCCGGTGCTGGCCCTGGTCCCGCCGCAAGGCGCGGCGTCGGCTTTGATCGCGCAGACCGGTGCCGGTATCTCAGCTACCAACTCCACTCCCCCGCAACTGGAAAAAATACTGCGCCGGTTGATCAGCAACCTCCATCGCGGCAAGCCCGCCCTTCCCCCGCCCGATCCTTTGTTGACAGAACCGTACCAGCGTTCCCGGATAGTGGAGCGGTTGGATGCGCTGCTGAAGCGCTGACGCCGGGTTACCCGCAAAAACAGCGAAAGCCCATCCTCGGCAAAAAACACCAATGGCTTGCTTCTTGCAAGTTTAGCTCTGCTGATAATATCACACTGTAAAAACTTCAATCCGCCGGTGAGCGATGAGACCGATTGCCTCTCTGGCGGGGATTCTGTTGCTGTGCCTGGCTGGTGGAGCGCACGCCGTTTCTCCCCCCGGAACAGGAGTGGAAACCCCTGCCGGTTTTGCAGCAGATTTTACCCGCCTGAACGCGGAATACCAGGCCAATTTGCGTGTTCGCGGCAGCCTCGGAAGTGGTCCCTCGCTGGCGGCGGCCGCTCCCCGGTCTGTCCGTCTGCCTGTGTTGCTGGCCGCTTATAGCGACTTGCCGGCCACCGTCCAGAGTGCCGAGTTCCGCGCCCGGCTGTTCGGCTCACACCCCACCGGTACGATGGCCGAATATTATGCCGAGGTCAGCCGGGGTCTGTTGACCCTGAGCGGGGACGTCCACGGCTGGTATGACCTGCCCCATAGCAAAGCCTACTATACCCGGGGCGGCCCCCTGGGTGATGAGACCCTGTTTCCCGAGTCACCCGGCGGGCTGGTGGCCCACGCCGTGGCCGCCGCCGACAGCGAGGTCGATTTCGGGCTGTACGACAACGACGGCCCCGACGGGGTACCCAACTCCGGCGACGACGACGGGGTGGTGGACGCCCTGATCGTGGTGCATGGCGGCGGGGACGCCGCGGCCGGGGACAACGACAATATCTGGTCGTATACAGGGCGGCTGGGCGCGGATTCCGTGGTCACGGACGACCGGTCGGCAGGCGGCGGGTTCATCCGGGTCGATCTCTATTCAATCCTGCCCGAGCTGGCCGGCAACGGCAGTTTGCCCGCTCCGGCCGGGATCGGTGTGTTCTGCCACGAGTTCGGCCATCAACTGGGCCTGCTGGACCTCTACCCGGCGGGGCTTAACGGCGGTCAGACTATCCCGTCCAACGGGATCGGAGTCTGGGGCCTGATGGGGTTCGGCACACAGGGCGGCAATGGCTCCAGCCCCGAGCGGCCCACCCACCCATGCGCCTGGAGCAAGCTGCGGCTGGGTTGGGTGGAACTGGTAGATCAGGACTCCTCCGGGCCGATTGCCCTGAAGCCCGTGCAGAGTGCCGGGCAGGTGCTGCGGGTCTGGGACAACGACGAGCGCGACCTGAGCTATTTCCTGCTCTCCAACCGCGCCCGGACCGGGTTCGACAGCGGTTTGCCCGGCGAGGGTCTGCTGATCTGGCATATCGACGGGAGCGCGTTCGATAACGACAGTGTGGCCCACAAGCTGGTGGACCTCGAGGAAGCCGATGGCCTGGATCAGCTCGATTCTGGCAGCTCCACCGGCGACAGCGGCGACCCGTTTCCGGGCAGCACGGGCAATTCTTCGTTCGGGCTGTCAACGTCGCCGTCGAGCAGGCGCTACGGCGGCGCGCCCAGCGGCGTAGCGTTGAGCGCCATCGGGCTCGGGGGCGGCGAGGCCGTTTTTACGCTGGAGCAGCCATCGCGGAGCAGGATCACCATTTCCTACGACGAGCACGGGCCTGACCCGCGGCGCGGGTTCGGCTACGACAACAACCTGGCCCACGGCGCGGTGGTGTTCGCAGCGCCGGTGAGCGGGGTGATTGAGGCCGTGAGCACCGTGTTTATCTATCCGGGCATGAGTTACGAGCTTACGGCGCTGGGTGGCCATGACAACGGGCTGCCGGGGTGCACCGTGCTGCGCCAGTCCGGCGACGCCCCGGGCACTGGCTGGCGGACCATCACCCTTGAGCGGCCGCTGTACGTTGCCGCCGGGGATTCGGTGATATTCGACATGGCCTGGCGCGCCGCACAGTTCGACCACGGCTGGCCGCTGCCGTTCGACCGCACGGGCGAAAATACAGGGAGAAGCTGGGTCAGCCTCTATGGCGTGGGCCGCTATGCGCGGTTTAGTTATGACATCTCGCTGCGCGTTGTGATGAGGCCGTCCACCGAGCCCGGCGGGGCGTTGCAGCTGACCAGATCAATGGAGTTTTCCTCGCCTTTGCTGGATCTGGGCCGCACGTTCCGTGGCGAGACCTACCGGCTTGCTCTTGCGCTGGCAAACACCGGCAATCGTCCGCTGGAGCTTGCCGCGCCCTCGGTTACGGGCCGGGGTTTCTCGCTCGTTTCGTACCCGGCCCGCCTGGAGTGCTCCGTGGCTGACTCGGTTGCCGTGGATTTTGCGCCGGAGGAGCAGGGCGGTTACCTGGGGCAGGTGCTGCTGGCCGTGCCGGGCGATACGTCGTTTGTTTCCGCAACGCTGGAGGCGGAGGCGGCGGGCTGGAGCGTGCGCTACGACTCCTCCGGCGTGCCGGCCGGGCTGGCCTCGTTCACGGATGCATCCCACGGTGCGGCGCGGTTCGACCTGGCGCGGTCCGCGCTGGTGACCGGCGTGCGCACGTACTGCCTTAAA
>JAJRTS010000059.1 GCA_024278175.1 Gemmatimonadales bacterium
CGCCACCGCCCCTGCCCGGGCTCGCAGACAGCGCTCAGGATCCGCTCGCGCCAGCGGCCGTCGAGACGCTGAGAACCCATGAAATACAAGCGCCGGGTACCGCTAACCGTGGCCAGGTGCGGCCAGTAAACCATCTCGCTGCCGTGGCTGCCCTTAACGTCTACCGCCACTCCCGCAACGCGTTCCCAGTTACGGCCGTCTGTCGATACGGCCGCCAGAATGCGGTCGCGGGGGAATACCGGCAGATGCAGATGGTCCTCCACCCACTCCAGCACCGGCCTGATTATTTTTGCCGTTTTCACAGTTGGGTCATCCTCGTCCGTTAAGCTCCAGACAGGGTTTCTACCGTTTGCAAGTTAAATGCCATCACCCCTTTTACAACAGAGGAATGATAAAAATATGATTTTTCTTTTGCAGAATTTACCAACAATAATACAGCGGGACGCCCCTAGTGCCAACAATCATCTTCCCGCTCCCCTTTCCGGCTCCGCAATCCGTACCTGTTGCGGGGCTAATCATTGAGTATATCGGGCGATTGTTGTATCTTCACGCTGCACCGAAGCGATAACATATCCGTGGAAATTTCAAAGGTCTCTTATAGTAAAACAGCAATCAGGGAGTGCAGATGGGAAGGATTACAGCCGACCGCAGCCGGATCAGGCAGTTAGCCGAGCAGGCTGGCGAACCCGTGACCGATCTGATCCTCAAGGCGCTGAAAAAGGGCGCGGTGGAGCGCGATGAGCCACCGGCGACCCTGTTCGCCGCCTGCCCCAACAGCGAAGCCGTTACCCGCGCCGCGATCCGCGCGGCAAAAAAACATAACGCGCCGATCAAGTACGCGGCCACGCTCAACCAGGTGGATAACGACGGCGGATATACGCGCTGGACGCAGCAGCAATTCCTCGATCTGGTCAAGGACTAAGTGGACAGCTCCGGGTTCGAGGGACCGGTGATCGTGGCGCTCGACCACGGCGGCCCGTGGCTCAAGGACAAGCAGACAATCGAGAAATGGCCGCTGGAGCGTGCGATGCAGGGCGTGAAAGACTCGCTGACCGCCTGTATCGACGCCGGCTACGACCTGCTGCATATCGACCCCACGGTGGATCGCACGCTGGCCCGGGGCGAGACAATCTCGATCGACACGGTGTCCGGGCGCACCGGGGAGATGATAAATCACGCCGAACGTCACCGCAGGAGCAAGGACCTGCCCAGAATCAGCTACGAGGTGGGCACCGAGGAAGTCCACGGGGGCCTGGCGGACATGAACACTTTCCGCCGCTTCCTCAAGGGCCTTCGCCAGGGGCTCGACAAGTGCGGCCTCCAGGACGTCTGGCCGTGCTTCATCGTGGGCAAGGTGGGCACCGATCTGCACACCACCCTGTTCGACCCCGTGGTGGCGTCCGAACTGGTGAAAACCGCCGCCGAGTACGGCTCGTTTATCAAGGGGCACTACACCGACGGCGTGGAAAACCCAGAGGACTACCCGCAAAGCGGGATGGGCGGGGCCAACGTGGGCCCGGAGTTCACCGAGGCCGAGTATTTCAGCCTGAAAAAACTGACCATGAGCGAGGGCGAGTTCGTCCGCCAGGGCAAGCTGGAGAGCGAAAGCGGCCTGATGCAGGCCCTGGAGGACGCCGTGGTGGCCAGCGGCCGCTGGGAAAAATGGCGCCAGGCAGGCGAACAGGGGAAAAAATTCTCCGAGCTGGCCGAGGAGCGCCGCGAATGGCTGGTGCGCACCGGCTGCCGCTATATCTGGACGGCCGGGGGTGTACTCGAAGCCCGCGGGCAGCTCTACGCCAACATGTCCGCGATGGGTATCGACGCCGAAGCCGAGGTGATCGGCGACATCGCCCGCTCGATGGACAAGTATTTCGAGAAGTTCAACCTCACCGGCACGATCCCCATGATCGAGAAAGAGCTGGAAGCGGGGTTGTAGGAAGCGGCACAAAACAATCGCATAACAATAGAGGCGGGGCCAGCTGGCTCCGCCTCTTTGCATTGTAATCCATACCTATTTTGCAGCCATAATGTTACGCCTCGCACTCCGGAAAACCTTTACCCTCCCGCTTGTTGAAACGCCCCACCGCCCGGTTAAGCGCGCTGATTATCTCCGCGTCCAGCCCCGCGTTGTCGGCCAGCAGCGCGCCGGTGGCGTCCACCTGGCGCGGCACGTTGTTCACATAGAGCACCGGCACGCCGTAGTTCTTGCGGATATAACCCGCACCCTCCACGCCCCGGGCCTTGATCTCCATCAGGAACACCTCCGGCGGCGAGGGGCCCTGCATCAGCTCGTCGATCTCGGCTATCATCGCGTGATGGCGCGCCAGGGTGAAGCTGGTCCTGACAACATCCACGCCATAGTCGCGCTCCAGGGCCGTGGAGAGCCGCTGCTCGACAATCTGCGGCGCGGTGGTGAACAGCACCGCTTTTTTGCCCTTGAGCGCCCCGTGAACTTCCGCGCTGCTGCCGATCACCTCGGGCTCGAACAGGGTGCGCAGGATTTTCGCGTTGCGCGCCCTGGAGGCCAGCACGGCTTCCACCGCCGCGATTCTTTCCAGGCTGGCGGTCTCGTCCTGGCAATGGGCCAGAATGATCAGGTCGGTGGTGTCCATGCCGGGGAAATCCTCCAGCAGTTCGATGTCCGTGTCGGAGGGCACCAGCATCAACGTGCCGTCCACCGCCACGGGCGGATGTTCTCCGCCGGAACCCTCGTGGATGATAAAATCTCCGCTGGCGCTCTCGGCCGCCTTCAGACCCAGCTCCACGTTACTGACGGCGAACTCGTGAAAATAGCCCGCCCCGGCTCTTCGGCAGCCCACCACATGCATTTTCGCAGTGGCGGCACCGGGGTTTTCTTTTTCCCAGGCGGTCAGATATTCGCTCAGGATCAGCGCGTCCTCGTAGACGTCGCTGGCCCCATGCAGGCCGAAGTCGAGCAGCCGCTCCAGCACCTCGGGATGGAATCTTCTGCTGTAGAGTTCATCGAGTTCCATCCCGGACACCACCCTGCCGTCATGCGGATTGTTGAATATCGCCAGCACGGGCGGCTTTGGCGGACCGCCGCGGGAGTGGGTGATACTGATCGAGCTCCAGGGCGTGGCGGTCCCCCGCAGCCCGCTCATCAGCGCGGCCACGTACACCCCGAACGCGGTCTTGCCCACCCGCTTGTCCGTGGCGTAGAGTCCCACGCTGGGCTTGGAAATCCGCGCGCTGCTGGTGTCCTCGGCGAACACCGTTCCACCGGCGATATATTTTGTCCCGTAGCCCACGGCCACCTGGGCAAACCGGTTCATCAGCCGCCGGTTAACCTGCGGGCTGCCCGAGAGCTGCACGACCAGCTCCACATCGCGGCTTTCGAGCGCCTTGTGCAGTCCCTCCACCGGATCGGCCTTGCCGCTTTCCAGATCCCCCTCGAAAATAACCCCGACACCCAGCGCCTGTTGGAAATCAGCGCTGAACGTCTCCGGGTCTTTCATTTTCTCCGTGCCGCCGATCCAGACCAGGCGAACCGGTGTAAAATTGTGCCTTGCGGCCAGTTCCCTGATCCCGTTGATCGAATTGTCCGATTTATGCACACCGTCAACCAGTACAACCGCACGCTGTTTCTGCTGGGCTTGCATATCGTCCTCCTGTGGCAGACTGCGTTTGGTGCCTCACGGGCCGGTCATTCGGCCTCTGTCAACTTGCGTTGCTGGATAATCTTTATAATCGCGTCCTTGTCGCTCCCCTTGAGGTTGAGAAACTGGACATGCACGTCTTTGTAATCCCCCTCGTACTTGCCGGGCACGACTTCCATCACTTTACCCAGCACGTCGTCAAACCGGACTTCCTCCGTCAGCGGCAAATTAAAAGTCACCAGGTCGTTCTTCTGAAGCTCTCCGGTGGTGCGCAGCAGCACTCCCCCTCCGCCCAGGTTGACCACCAGGCCCCGCATTTTCTCGCCCGGATCGGTTTTACCGGAGTGATAACGCTGCTGCGGGTTCTTGTCCCAGGCGAAGCGGCTGATATCGACCTCGATCCTCGATGTGACCCGGTAGAACATCCGCGACTGCATCCGCCGGATTTTATCCGCGTGGGCCAGCAACAGAAAATACTGGCTTGCCAGGCTCACCGCCCGCAGGGTCTTTGTTTCGAACTCGTAGTGGCCATCCTCCGGGCGGCTGAACGACACCTTGACCTGCTGCCCTCTGTCGAGCAGGAAATAGCCGTCTTCGCCGCTGGGGTTGGCGACGGTTATCGCCTCGGAATCCACATCCAGCACAACGGAGTTGAAATTGTACGCAGAGCCCTGGAACTCGAAGTGGATAGCAATCTTCTGGCCGATCCTGAGCTGGACCGTGCTGGTGAGGTTGCCGAAATGGTATGGAACGTCGCCGAATAACTTTTTACGCAGGGCGAATATCCCGTCCAGCATCTCGCGGGAGCGCTCATCGTGCTCGCTTGCGACCACCAGTTCGTGCATCCTCGGTCCGAACAGACGATGGAACTCGCGGATCGAATGAAACACGCGCCGCAGATCGATCTTAGAGCGCTTACCGGCCAGCCTTCTCACCAGTTCCAGCTCCGCGCCGGAGAGCCCCTTGCCCCTGGCAGACTTGAGCAGAGCCCTGCGCTCGCGTTGCCTGCGAATGTAGGCTTGCACCAGCACGGTGGCCAGGATCAGCACGGCATAGACCACAATCGAGATGACAGCCAGCCTGATTTGCTCGGGTCCCGGTCCGTGGTACTCCATATTTTTGAGAATTTCGCGAAAACTATCGTCCATATCCACCTCCGAAAAACGGAGTTCGCCTCAAGGCTTCCCCCCACTCTCGCGCTCTATTGCTACCAGCGGCGCCATGATATCCGGATCGGCCTCGTGCCCCAGGCCTTTCAGCAGGCGGGCTATTATCAGTTCCTCGATACGCTGTATATCGTCGCCGTCACGGTTGTCGATCCTGACCCTGCCCCCGGCCACCATGTCGTGGCCGCCTGCGCTGCCCATCCCCCGGACCAGCTTTGAGATCATCTTTCCGCAGCGCGCGCGGATGTTGCTGCTGCGCAGACTGAGCAGAATATACTCATTGTTATGCCCGACACACAGCGACCAGCTTCGCCGCTCGAAACGCAGGAACAGGTCGGCCATCTGGTGAACCATGTCGGTGGACTCGACAGCTCCCAGCCGGGTGACAACTATATTTTTGTAATAAAACGTGCGTTCCAGCGCCTGGTGCATGGAGCGGAAATACTCGTGGGACAGCAACGGGAACCGGATGTTGGACAGGGTGCGAAGGCGGGTTAACGGAATCAGTTCCTGGTAGATCCGGATATCCTCGCGGCTGGTCTCGCGGCCCAGGTCCTGAGTTTCGGAGATCAGCGCGTAGACGAAAGCCGTGGCCAGACGGCTGTCGATTTCCAGGTTTGCGTGCCGGATGTAGTTGTAGATCAGCGTACTGGTCGCGCCCAGCTCGCGGTTGACATGGCAGAACGTGCTGACAACTTTCCCGGGCGGCGGATGATGGTCGAAGACGACTTCCACCCTGGCGCCACGGGGAAGCGAGTTGTTGCTGAACTGCGGCTGGGTATCCACCAGCGCGAACCGGGTATCCCTGCGCAGCCTGAGCTTATCGATATGCTCCACCGGGATTTTGAGCAGGCGAACCATCGCCTGGTTCTCCGCCCTGCCGATCTCACCACCGTAAGCTAACCGGGTTTTCAGCCCAAAATGGCGGGTGCACAGGTAGCGCAGCCCCAGCATTGCCGCCAACGCATCCGGGTCCGGGTTGTCGTGGCAGAGCACGATGATGTTTTTTACGCCCCTGAGCGCGGCGCTCATTTCAGCGAACTTGCTCTCCAGACCATTGATCGCCATCGGCTCCCTTTCTCCCCGGTTTCAGCGCCGGCTCATCAGCGGTAACTCTCTTCCGTGTTCTATTCATATTATCCCGGCCCGGCGCAAAACGCAAATGTCTTATTGCCCGGCTTTGCCGCGAGCCCGCCGCTGCTTGCCTGGGCAGATTCAGCAAGCTATATTGTTCTGATCAGCGCCAGAAGCGTGTTGAAAAATAATAAATTCAGGGTGAAAAGGCTGTCAAGGGCCGTTTCGAAGCACAATGAGTCAACAACGATTATCAGGAGTCGAAGCTGCTAACAATTGATTTTCGATATGTTAGAGTCGAAACGGCTTACTTTGCCCTTGACGGCCGAACAAGCGATAAATTTCATCCAGCGGCGTTGAATGTCTTTATTTCAACGCCCCTCCAGAGGCAACCGAACAAACCATCCAGCCGGAGATGCGCAATGATTGCAGCTCTGCTCCGAATCCTGCTGATTCTCCTGCCGCTCACAACGGCGACAGCTCTCGCCCGCGATACGGACTATTACAAGCAGCGCAGGGACAGGCTCCTTTCGATGCTGGACCGGCGGGAGGCCGCGCTTATTCCCGGTGCATGGGAAAAGGAACTTGAAACTTTCCGGCAGAGTAACAATTTTTACTATTTTACCGGAATCGAGCAGCCGAACCTCCTGCTGCTCATTGCGCCCGCCGCGCGCAGCCGCGAGGTTCTGTTCCTGCCGGCACACAACCTGGAGGACGGCAGCATGTCCGAGGCCTGGACCGGAAGCAAGCTGGGCCCCGGCAGCGCCACCGAGCAAGCGACCGGTATCGCCAAAGCGGCTGAAAAGGGCACTTTCGAAACTGCGTTCGCCGCTCTGGCCGGTGAGTTGGACAGACTGTATTTCGACTGTGTCCCGGCCGGGATCGGCGGACCAAAGTCCGGCGCACAGGTGCTGTTAGAGACGATCCACGGCCGCTACCCTCACATTCGGATACTACCGCTGTCCCGGCTGACCGACAGCCTGCGCATACTCAAGGACAGCGTGGAGATCGCCACTATCGCGCGGGCGGTGGATATCACGGGTCAGGCGCTGGTGGAGGCGATCGGCGCGGTGGAGGCCGGGATGTTCGAGTACGAAGTGGAGGCGATGATCGAGTACGGCTTCAGCCGCCGCGGAAGCCAGCGTCCGGGATTCCCCTCGATAGCAGGGTCCGGGCCGAACACGGTTACGCTGCACTACAACGAGAACCGCAGGCGGATGGAACCGGGGGAGTTGCTGCTGATGGACGTGGGTGCGGAGCTTGATTACTACACCGCCGACATTACCCGCACGGTGCCGGTGGACGGCCGGTTCACGGACCGCCAGCGGCAGGTGTACGAAACCGTGCTGGCAGCCCAGCAGGCGGCTATCGAAGTGGTGAAACCCGGCGTTACGCTGCGCGAGGTTCACGCGGCGGCCAGCGCGGTGATCGCAGACGCCGGGTTCGGCAAATACTTTATCCACTACACCAGCCACTACCTGGGGATGGACGTCCACGATGCGGGCAGCCGCGATGAGAAGCTGCGCCCGGGGATGGTGATCACCGTGGAGCCGGGGATCTATATCCCCGAAGAGACGCTGGGTGTGCGGATCGAAGACGATGTGTTGGTGACCGAAAACGGATCTCGCGTACTGAGCCGGGACGTCCCCGGGACAGTCGGGGAAATCGAAAAACTGATGCGCTCCGGCCGCTGACTCCGCGCGGACCGCGCGGCGATAACGGGAACATCCGGGGCAACCGTAGTGTAGCATTTGTGTGAATTCCGGCCATAGCCGCCCGTCAGGTGAACGGCGATGTCCGCGGCGTGTTGTCATTTGTCAAAACAACGATGGCCATGATAAAAACGAACCATAACAGAAATTATCCGTTGCTCAATAAGCTGGCCCGCTACCTGGAATGTCGCGCTCCCGCTCTGATGATCAGGCTGCAAGCGTTGCGCGATTTGCTGAACAACGCCGGCGACCGCCGTTACTATAATTATTTCTACCGGCGTTCGGCTTTCACGGCCCTGTTTCTGTTCATCCTGGCATTCCCCCTTTCGGAGATTTTCAAGGATGAGGCGATTATCGACACAAGCCCCTATGCCATTGCGAGCAGGAAAATCTCCGACAACACGCTGGTGGTGATCAATGCCGTACCGCGCACCAGCCTGGCCCAGAAACGGGTCAAGGTACCGGTGATCCGCGAAGTGGCGCTCGCGCTGGAAGAGATCGACGTGCCCCCGCCCGAGTTCGGAGCCGTGGAGATCGGCCCCGAACTGAAAGCCGAGACCGGCAGTGCCGATGGCAAGCCCACGGGCAGGCTGCCCTACCGCAGGCCGGAGCTGCTGATGCTGGTGCCACCGGTGTACCCCAAGAACGCCGAGAAAAAGGGGATCGAGGGTACGGTGGGCCTCAGGGTGCTGGTAACAAAGAGAGGCACCGTGGACAAGGTGGAGATCGAAACCAGCAGCGGCAATCTCCAGATGGACGAGGCCGCGGTCAAGGCCGCCCGCAAGACCCGCTTCCGGCCCGCGGTCAAGGATGGCCAGCGGGTGGCGATGTGGATCAACTACCCGATCCAGTTCGCGCTGTCAAAAAGAAAAAAATGAGCTGAGCGGCTGCTGGTTATTTTCATCTACTTTACGATTTCCGTCTCCCCCCAAACTACTACGCTCGGCGGAGACGAAGCCCCATCAGCCGAGTTGACATTTCAGGTTTATATTCTTATCTTTTCCTAAGAGTTACCAAGCAAGCCGCAGCATAATTTTGCAATATCTCTTAGCGATTGCCCATTTTCGCTTTGGCTGTTGCCCGTATACGCCCTCCCTTTGCGGATAACTGTCATCCAGGTTTCTTGGGTAAATGTCCTTAAGTGTTTTCACCCGTAAAATAAAAAATCACAACGATGGGGCTCACGGCTCAATCCCGGACGAGTGTCTCCTCCTTTGGCATTCAGCGTGCTTTTTTAGTACATTTACTTCGGGATACTAACTCAGCCGGATAACTCTTATGAGATAATTCCAACACTTACGTTGATCCGGCGCTCTGGAACGAAACCTGCCGGATTGTCCGGTCAACCAAAAATGATATTAATGTACTGTTGGTTTTTAGCTATATAATCCAAGGAGAACGTTAAGATGAAACACCTCAAGCTGTTATTGCTGCTGCCGATACTCCTTATCGCCGCGACGGGCGCGCGGGCGCAGAACCCTGGAGACGCAGTGTCTATTCCGGGGGTGGTGGTCAGTTTCACCAGCGAATCGATTACTCTCGACATCACCGATCCATCCACGGGAATCTCGACCCAGCAGCAAATCACGATCCCTCCCGCCACTCCCGTTGTTGACGAGACCGGTAACAACGTCACCCTCTCAGCAGGCATGAACGTCAAGCTCGAGGGCGTTGTAGGTGACGATGGTCAAACACCGCTGATCCAGAAAATCGTGGTAGTTGCCACCAGCAGCACTGACCCTCCTCCCCCCCCACCCGATGACACCCAACTTCCGGGCGAGAATTTTGTCGGGATTGTCCGCGGCAACGATGGCACCACCCTGCAACTGGAGGGCTTTGACGACGTCACCCAGACCCAGTTCACGTTCAACGTAACTTTGAGCGCTGACGGTAAAGTTTTCTCCGAAAGCGGGGCTGAAATAAGCCTCTCGCAGATTCCGGTGGGCAATCTCGCCAGCGGTCGCGGCGAGAAACAGGCCGATGGAAGTTTCATTGCCTCCGAGATCAAGGATGGCGGCCCGGCGCCAACCGGCGGCGATACCAGCACCGGTGGCGATACCGACACAACTGCTACCGGCGACAACCCTCCTCCAGGCGACAACCCTCCCCCTTCCGGCGATGGTTTCGGCGGGAAAGTCCTCAGCAACGACGGTACCACCCTGCAACTGGAGAACTATGACAGCACCGCCCAGGCCATGTACACGTTTAATGTAACCTTGAGCGCTGATGGTAAAGTCCTCTCCGAGAGCGGTGCTGAAATAAGCCTCTCGCAGATTCCCGTGGGTAATATCGCCCATGGTCTCGGCGAGAAACAGGCCGATGGAAGTTTCATTGCCTCCTTAATCAACGACGGCGGCCCGGCACCCACACCTGATACCGGCGGCGATGCCGACTCAACTTCCACCGGCGGCGATGCCCGTCAGCCCGGCGACCAGTACAAGTTCGGCGGCGAGGTGGCGTTTCTGGGCAACGGTTTTCTGATAGTAAAGACTACCGACCCCCAGACCAACGAAGAATACCGCGACACGGTTTATTACGATCCCGCCATCGCGCTGGACCCTGATGGTTTAGCTGCCACGATCAGCGTTGGCGACATGATCGACGGCACCGTGGAAATCCAAGCCGATTTTACGCAAAAGTACATCTCCCTCACTGTCTATTTCCCCCCCCTCGCGCCGGGTACGATAGTGTCCAAAGGCGGACAGGTTGTAGAAGTGGGAACCGACTTCCTGATCATCAGCTGGAGTCACGATGCAACGGGAGAGTCCGGCCTGGACACGCTCATTATTCCGGCTGGTTTTATTATAGTAGACGGAAACGGTAACCCGGCAACCCCCCAGGTGAACCAGTGGATCGACGGCACCGGAGAGGTACAGGCCGACGGCAGCGTGATACTGGTCACTCTCACGGTCTTTCCAGATGATCAGGGCGGAGACACTGTACAGGCCGACTCCATTCCTTTCCGGGGAACTGTCGCGGCCGTGGGAGCGGACTATATCGAGGTGACAGTCGACAGGGACGGCGCCGAGAAGACTATCCGGCTGACGGTGGACAACACGACAATAATGATGGATGCAACCGACGC
>JAJRTS010000060.1 GCA_024278175.1 Gemmatimonadales bacterium
CGGTGGATCGCTGGCGTTCAATACGTTGACCGTCTATGACCCCGACGAGCAGTTCCGGCGCACCAGCCCCGGCGATGACGGTGTGAAGAACGAGAACGACGGCGGGATGATCCGCTATGTCTACAGCTCCCACACCCGCAACGACCGCGCGGAAATGCGCGCCTTCCACGACGAGCCGGGGCTGTTCACCTACGCGGGGGCCGACCTTACGACCGGGTATCGCGCGGATAAAGTGCGGGAAGTCACCCGCCAGTTTCTCTACCTGCGTGCACCCAAAGAGTTTATCGTCGTGTTCGACAGGGTGGAGGCCACGGCTGCAAAATATCCCAAACACTGGTTCCTGCACATGCCGGGAGAACCCTCGGTTGGCGGTGAGCAGCAGGTGCTCACCGCGGGCCACGTGTTCAGCTACAGCGGCCGGAACATGGTTTCCACATGGCTTTCCGACCCGGCCGGCGAGGAAGACATTCTCAGCAGCGGCCAGTCGCGGGCGTTCCTGACCACGCTGTTGCCAAAGGGTGCGTCGATAGTCAAGCGTGGCGGCGAGGGCCACGACCTGTGGGGCCATCCCGATGAACCCACGGCGCAGTACAACCACAGCGGCCGTCGCTACGGCGACCCGCCCAACGTGCCCTGGCGCCTGGAAGTGGAAGCTCCCGCGGGTAACGCGCGTGACTATTTCCTCAACGTGTTCGAGATCGCCAGTAGCGGCGACCGGCAGGCTGTTGCGGTGGGACTCGTTGAGAGCAAAGGTTGGCTGGGAGCTTCTTTTACGGTCGATGGAGTGCCGGTTGAGATTTCTTTTCCCGCCAGGGGGCCGCTCTATGCCCGCGTGAGTGTGGGCGAGCGGGAAGTGCTGGTCAAGCCGTGGCGCAAATAAACCGACCGGGGCGGAAAAAGTGGCGCTGGTTGCGCCGGCCCGGCGAGTGACTTGAAGTGACCTCTGAAAAGAAGATGTCCAACGTGCTTCATTATAGGAAGATCACTGTTTGCGGAGGATAAGCTGAATGAATCGAGTCGTGATAACTCTAATAATTGCAATGATATGTGTGGTCGCAGGCGCTTCGTTTGCGCGGGCAGAGGCCGGGACCGACCTCTGGCGAGAGGGGATCAGCCTGATCCCATACCCCCAGCAGGTGGAGTTTGGCGGGGATGATTTCGTGTTCGGCTCTCCGGTGGCTATCGTGCTGGACGCCGATGCTTCTGCGGCCGACAAGTTCGCCGCGGCGGAGCTGGCCGGCAGTTTGCAGGAGTTCTACGGGATCGAGACCAGCGTGGGTGGCGGCGCCACCGGGAGTGTTATCGTGCTGACAGGCGAAGGCGCGCCGGAAAAGGGTTACGGCCAGGGGTACGTTATTGGCGTGGAGCCGGAAAGAATAACCGTGCGCGGCCGTGGAGCCGGGCTTTACTACGGCAGTCGCACTCTGGTGCAACTGGTGCAGCAAAAGCGCGAGGGCTATATCGTGCGTGGGATGAAAATCAGCGACTGGCCGGATATCGAATACCGCGTGGCCCACTACGACACCAAGCACCATCAGGACAAAGCGGAGTATGTCCGCCAGCTGATCCGTGAACTGGCCGGCTACAAGATGAACGTGTTGCTCTGGGAGTGGGAGGACAAGTTCGCCTACGAGAGCCACCCGGAAATCGGTGCGCCGGGCGCGTTCACCCCCGATGAGATGCGCGAGTTCACGCGCTACGCCCAGCGGTACCATGTGCAGATTGTCCCGCTGGTGCAGGGGCTGGGGCATGTGAGCTTTATCCTCAAATGGCCGCAATACAAGGGCCTTCGCGAAATAGAAGCCTCCAACTGGGAATTTTGCCCGCTCAAGGACGGCTCCTACGAATTGCTGTTCGACCTCTGGGACGAGGCGATCGCCGCCACGCCGGGCTCGGAGTTCATGCACATTGGCACGGACGAGACTTACGAGCTGGGTCTGGGCGTGGAGTGCGGCTGCCGCGCCAGGGCGGCAAAAGACGGCCGTTACGGGCTGATGCAGGTATTTCTCAAGCGTAGTTTCGAGCATATCAGCAAGCAGGGCCGCCGGGTGATCAGTTGGGGCGGCGAGTACCGTCCGGGCGAGAAGATCAAGCCGCCCAAGGGACTGATCGTCTCCGAGTTCACCGAGGATCTCGATATCGCCAAAGCCTCGCGCGACGCCGGTTACCCGGCCTGGGTCTACGATCCAAACCCGGGGATCGAGCACCTGTTCCTGCCCTATTTCTACCGGATCAGGGGCGGAGAGAAAGTTGTCGGCGCGCTGGAAAACTCCTACCGCCGCCTGAGCGTGGCCGCCAAAAGCGGGCTTTACGAGGGGATGGTCAACACGAGCTGGGACGACAGCGGGTTGCACTTCCAGATGTGGATGATGAGCTGGATCAACAGCGCCGAGTTCTCATGGAGCGGCGCGGTGCCCTCGCTCGATGAGTTTATCGACAAGTATTTTGTCAGCTACTACGGCCCCGAAGTCCGCGACATGCGCGAGCTGTTCCTGCTGTTCAACGACGGGGGCTACTACTACATGGACACGTTCGAGCGCAATGTGTGGCACCACGGCGATGTCGGCAAGACCCACCTTCCGGACCTTCCCCGTGGCGACGCCGTGGAGTACGACCCGTTCTGGAAACGCGAGTACGCGGAGATGATCTCCCGCAGCCGCAAGCAGGTGGCCGCCATGGAGCGCGCCAGCCTGATCTGCCGCTCCAACCTGGAGCGCGGCGTACGTCACGGCTACGATTTCGAGGTATTTCTCACAATCGCCGACCTGCTCTCCCACACGGCCCGCACATACCTGGCGCTGGCCGAGCTGGAGAGTACGATAACCCGGGCGCACCGGGCGCATTTTGTCAGCAAAGCGCAGGTGGTGAACAAGCTTGAGCAGGCAGCGGGGATTATCGAAGACAACCTGGCCGAGCGCAAGAAGGTCTACGACAAGCTGGTGGCTGTCTGGGAAAAGACCCGGCTGCCGAAAGGAATGGACACGCCGGACAAGAAGTTTTTCTTTCAACAGGACCGCGCACGTCATTTCGCGTTCCGCCGGGCGGACATGAGCTACCTGATCTACGACGAGCAGATGCTGGGCCTTGAGGATTATCTGGCCAAGCTGAAGGATTACACTGACTGGTACAAGAAAACCTACAGCCAGTTCTTGAAATAATATTTGAGGAGCTTGACAGATGAGCCTGATGAAAGCGCTGGTGCCGCTGCTAGGTCTGCTGGCGGGCGTAATGGCCCTGGCCTGCACGAACGGGGCCGCTGAGTGGGACAGGACTGTCGGTTCAAGGTCGGGATGGTTGGCCGGAGGCAAAGGGAAGACGACAAAATATTCGGACGGATCAAGGCCGCGGTCGATTCCGTGCGGATGATCGATACCCACGAGCACCAGGTCAGCGAAAGATACTGGCTGGAGACCGAGTACAGCCTGTTTAGCTGGTTCATCCAACCCTGGTTCGGCCAGTACGCCGGCGCGGACCTGGTCAGCGCTGGAATGCCTCCGCTGGACCTGGAAAAACTTCGCGACCCCTTCGTGCCGATGCACGAGCGCTGGGAGTTGGTTTCCCCGTGGTGGCCGTTCGCCCGCAGCACCGGGTTCGGCCAGAGTGTGAGGCTGGCCGCGCGGGATATCTACGGTGTGGACGAGCTCAACGACTCCACCTGGGCCGGACTCAACGAGCGGATTATCGCCGGCCACAAGCCGGGCCACTACCGCCGCGTGCTGTATGAGATGAGCGGAATCGATGTTATCATCCTGGACCAGAACGTCCGCGCCGACCCCTATGTCCACAGTGAGTTCGTGGGGGCCGAGGTCCGTCCGCGGGTGGCGCTGGTCAAGCGGTTCGACGATACGTTTATCCGCCTTACCCCCGACTCGCTGGGGCTGATTGAGCAGGATTGGGGCCAGCGCGTGGACGACATGGACGAACTGCTGGCCGCGCTCGACGGCCAGTTCGACGAGATGGAGCGCAGCGGCGTGTACGTGGGTGTCAAATGCGCGATGGCCTATGACCGGATCGTGCGCTACGAGGACGCGCCCCGCCAGCAGGCCGAAAAGATATTCCAGCGGATTCGCGGCGGCGAGGAGCTTGGCGATGCCCAGCGGCGGCCATTCGAGGATTTCATGCTCAACGAGGTGGCCCGCCGCAGCGGTGAGCGCGGCCTGGTGATGCAGGTTCACGCCGGAATCCTGGCCGGCGGCGACGCCAATATCACGCGCACCAACGTCACCCACATGAACAGCCTGTTCGCCCGTCACCCGCGCACCCGGTTCGCCGTGTTCCACGGCAGCTTTCCCTACATGGGCGAACTGGCGGCGATAGCCAAGAATCTTTCCAACGTCTATGTGGACAACTGCTGGATGCCGATAATCTCACCCACCCAGACCAGAGAGTGGATGCACTCTTGGATCGAAGCCGTGCCGCTTAACAAGCTGATGGGTTTCGGGGGGGACTATAATTTCCCCGACGGCAGCTACGGCCATAGTCTGGTGGCGCGTGATATCCTGGCCCGGGTGCTGACAGAGAAGGTGCGCGATGGCTATTTCAGCGAGCAGGAGGCGTCGTGGGCCGCCCACCGTATCCTGCGCCAGAACGCTGTTGACCTGTTCGGCCTGGAGCGTTTTCTGGACTGACAGAGTGTGAAAGTGACCGGGGAGAGGGTATTAATGGATAGCGAACAGATCAGGTTCAAGTGCGCCGACTGCGGCTGGACGGGTACGGGGCCGGAGGCGATGGCGCCGGAGGATGCAATCCGCGAGGACTGGGAGCGGGTCTGGCGTTTCCGCAAGGGGCTCAAGGACGAGTTCGGCACCCAGTTTTACCTGGGTACGGTCAAGTGGGAGGACGAGCTGGCCGACGATCTTGTCTGTCCCAGCTGCGCCGGGGAAGCGAGCAGGGTGGAAGAAGGGTGAGCCGCGGCGGCTGAAGGCATTAGTGTAGAGGATATAAGGACGCCGGCAGGCACGGTAATTGCCAAATCCGCCCGGGGTGGATATTTCCCCGAAGTGGCGGTGAAAAGCAATTACCGTGCCTGCCGGCGTCTTGCGTCAGGCTGAGTTTTCCGCCTTTCCGTGGCTGCCTACCACGCTCCCGAGTCCATGTCGTGGAACAGCCTGGTGGCGTTGAGATAGTAAACCTTGCGCAGCACCTCGTCGGGAAGGTTCAGGCCGTAGTTCATCCACCAGGCGGCGTTGGGAACGCGGAAAAACTCGTCCTCGGTCTCCAGCAGGCGGAACCAGCCGCGGTACATCTGTTCGCTGGGGCCAAGGTCCGTGCCGAACAGGATTCTGTCCTGGTAGCGGATGAAAAACCTGCGGGCGGTGAACGGCTGACGGCCTAAGTCCCAGGCACGGGCGGAGATGTCCACATAGAAGTTCGGATAGATGTCCAGCAGGCGGCCCAGTTCGTTCAGGTCGTGGCTCATGTTGCCCACGTGGCAGCCGATAAAGGTCGTGTTGGGATGCTTGGCCAGCGCATGATTACGGGTGGCCAGGATTTTGGCGCGGGGCAGGATGCCTTTCTTACCAAACACGTTCCAGGCGGCGCCGGAGGTGCCAAGCTCGCTGCCGGCGGTGAGTGGATAGTAACAGTCCTCCATGTCGCCGACATGGATTGAGACCGGCATACCCAGCTCTCCCGCGGTTTCCAGGGCAAGGTCCCAGCGGGGATCGTCGATATTGACCCCCTTGATCCCGTTTTCCTTGTCGCCGCCCCAGCCCCAGCCCATGTCCTTGTACTCACCCAGCCCGCGCGCGCCCATCTCGAACGCCCTGCGCACCGACTCGGCCGCCCGTTTCGGGTAGTCGCGGGAGTCGATATCGCGATCATCGATCCTGGCCCAGACCTGGAAATGCTCCGGGTACTTGCCCAGGTAATCCTCAATCATCTTTTCCAACTGCTCGCCGTAGCCGCCGGAGAGCAGCACCACTTTGCGCACGTTGCTCTCTTTCATCATTTTCACCCAGCGCTGGATATCCTCGCCCTCAAGGTAGTTGTGACTGTGGGCGTCGATAACCGGGTAGCGCGCCCTCAGAACCGTGTGGGCCGGGACTTGCAAGCGGCTCTCGGGGTGGAAGTTTTTCAGCTTCAGCGTGTCGAAAAGCCCCAGTCTGCTCTCCTGGGCGGCGGCGGGTTGAAACAGGGCCAGCAGGGTTGCGGCGAGGATAACTAGTGCAAGTCTGTTCATCGGCTCCTCCGGTTAATGAAAAGTATAGCTGCTCCAGAAGCATGGGTATCAATTTTCAGACACTCTCTCACCGGTGCGAATCACAGGAACCACTCCCGCTTTACCCGCCCAGGCGGCCAGACCGGATATGCCGGTCAGCCAGTGAGACCAATTTCAAGATTGACAACAAAATGGCTATCCGCTACCATAGACTTATACCCCGCCCCGGCGGATTTACGCCCACGCAGCCTGTTCCCGGCGGCGGTAGGCGCTGAGCCGGATTGAAATCGAGAGAGAACAATTCACCTGAGGGGACTGAATATTGCAAGAAGCGGTGGCCAAAAAAATACGCCGGGATAACTGCCTTAATTATATGGGGATACGCTTATTCGTCGCTTGCGTATTCTCACGGTTGTGAGTTTTTTCTCATAACTGCGAAATTAATTGCGCGGGAGTGGATTCCGTGCTCGTCTATCTGCGAGGAACAATGCCCAGCCCGAAATTTTTTATTGTTTCCTGCCTGTTTGCAGCTACGGCGCTGGTTGCTGGTATGGCCACGGCAAGCGGCGGTGAACTCAGGACCCACAGCCAGGTTATCTCATCGAGCGACCAGCAGTACGTGATCGAGGTCGGCGGTACAATCGCCCCGGAGAATGTGGAAATAGAAATTGAAAATCTGGGCGATACGCCGGTGATCAACCCGCGGATCACGGTCAACGGTCTGTTCGACTGGTTCGATATCGAGTCGATGGCCGCGGAGATCACCCGGGGCTGCGCCACGGACGAAGAGAGGGCGATGGCGATCTGGCAGTGGATTCACTGGAGGCGCTTCCAGCGCTCGCCCCACGACGAGTCGAGCCTTCATCCCGTGCGCGCGATGAACTGCTACGGCTACGGGATCTGCGGCCACAGTGCAAGCTGGGTCAAGGCGCTCTGCCGGGCGCTGGGGATCGAGGCGCGGGTCTGGGAGATAGCCGGCCATACGATCAACGAGGTCTATTACAACGGCGGCTGGCACATGCTGGACGCCAATGTCAAAGTGTTCTACACAGCGCGGGACAACAAAACAGTGGCCTCGATGGAAGAGCTGATGAAGGACAAATGGCTGATCGAGCGCACGATTCATCCCCGCGACCCGTGGGAGAGAGGCGAGGACAGCCCGCAGCGCAACCGCGAGTTCGTCCGCTACATAACCACTGAGCGCGACAACTGGATCAACACCGGCTACGACAGCGAGAACAGCAGGGACTACTCGATGGCGTTCACGCTCAAACCCGGCGAGACTCTCACCCGCTGGTGGGAGCCAAAGCTTGGCAAATGGGAGTCGCCGGACCAGAACGCCCTGGCCCCGGAGCGCTACGCCAACGGTCAACTTGTCTGGGAGCCGGACCTGGGCCGGATCGACCTGCTGGACTACTGCCGGGTCGAGCCGTACTATAATATAAGCAGCACGGACCGTGATGGCCGCTCGCCGGAAGTGCACGTGGAGGTTCCGCAGGATCAGATGTACGACCGCGCCTCCCGGTTTGACCTCATGGTCGACAGTCCCTATCCGGTTATCGGCGCGCGCTTTTGGGGCGGAGTCCTCAAGCACGGCAGCCAGGCCACTATCGGATTCGCCGGGCAGCAGGGCTGGGACATCGGCAGCCAGGTCTACAATTTCCGCTGGGGGCAGGGAGAAAAAGACCTGGACCTGGACCTGGACCCGTCCGTGATGACAAACGAACCGCTCTACGGCTACCGCCTGGTGTTCCAGTTTACCGACAACGGCGAACAGGAAAAACGCTCAGGCCTTGAATGGTTCAAGACAGTCACCAATATCCAGGTTTCTCCCCACAGCCTGCCCGCCCTGAGCCTGGGCCGCAACGTGATCCGCTGGCGCGACCGGAGCGAAAACCCGCGCAGGGTGCGGGTAAGCTACAAGTGGCGTGAGCGCAGCGACAACACCGCGCCGGGCACTGTCGATAACGCCGACTGCCCCGAGTCTTTCTCCACCCTTGCGCCCACACTGCGCTGGAAAGCCGCCAGGGACCGCGACAAGGGCGATGCCGTGGCGGACTACCAGGTGCTGGTCAGCCTGCGGCCGGACTGCCGCTGGCCGCTGAGCATGTCACTCTACCGCAACGTGGGCGGCCCGGATTGCCGGTGGACCGTGCCGGAATCGTTCCTCAACCCCGGCACGACCTACTACTGGAGAGTCCGCGCCCGCGATTCCCGTGGCGCCGTGGGTGAGTGGGGCAAGGTGTTCAGCTTCAAAACGGCCCCGGGGGCCCAGTAACGACGCGCTGTAAACAACAACGGTGTAGGGCGGGCAGGCATGGTTATTGCAAATTCTCCTCCGGCAGAGTCCCGTATACCGGGATTTTCGCAATAACCATGCCTGCCCGCCCTTTTGCTTTTCGGCTTTTCGAGGGGGAACCTACAGCCCCAGCGGAGCGCCCGGTTTGGCGATCTGCAGGATTATTTCCTGGTACGGATCGAGCTTGACGTGCCGGTTGCTCAGTTTTGTCAGGCTGCGCAGTTCGGTTATCCGTCCCAGTTCCTGCTGGCCCGCGATATCGAATTCCACCGGTTTGCCGCTGATGTTGCAGGCGAACATCAGCCAGTCCAGCTCGCGTTCCACAGCCCGCACCACCGCTCCGGTAACCAATGTGCCGTCCGGGTTAACTCCCACCAGCGGACGGCGGATGTTCAGCTTAGTGGCCAGCGGTTCCAGCAATCTGTGGTAATCCATGTCAGCCAGCGGGGCGGCCAGGTAGTAGATCGCTCCCTTGCCCTTAGCTGAACGCACAAGCCCCGGGCCGCCGTCCTCGAACCTGGCCAGTACCTCGCCGCCGCCGCCGCCCGTAACCTCCAGTTTCTGCAGCAGGCCCTTGGCCTTCAGCTTTAGGGCGCCGCGTCCGGTAAAGATGTCGGCGTTTTCGGTTGCCATCTGCTGGTTCACGTCGCCATAGACCACCGTTTGGCTGAAACTCTGGTCGTAGTTCTGCTCCATCTCGCCCCGGCCCAGCACCTCCGGCAGCACCACATCGGTCACCTGCACGCCGAACCCGCCCGTCGGGTCGTTGGGACGGGCGTACTGGTCGAACATGAAGCTCTCGGGGACCACCAGCGCGGTGCCGCCGTTCTCGACCCAGCTCATCACCCGGCGCGCCACCTCGGGGCGGATGTACTTGGCCGCCGGGATAATCAGCAGTTTGAACTTGTTCAACTTGCCCCTGGTGATCTGCCGCTCGCTGACGAAGCCGATCCGGCAGCCCAGGTAGCGGCTGCCCTCCCAGGTGCCGTAAAGCGCCGAGAGGTAGGGTGTGCGGCCCGCGCGGTGCAGGCTGGGCGGCACCTGGACGATGCTGCTGCGTGAGTAGAGGATAGCCACTTCCGGCTCCGGGCCTGAGAACGCGGCTATCTCCGGGGCCAGCCTTCGCACGTCCAGCCCGATTCTGAGCATCTCGGCCACCTCGGGCAGCGAGATCAGCCAACTGTGCGGTACGCTGCCGGAGTTCATCCCCTGGTACTCGACACTGGGGGTGCGGCCCCACCAGAACTTGGTGATCGAGCTTTTCCCCTTGAGAAAATGCAACAGGGTGTTGCGTCCGCGTCCGCCGGCCTCAGGCTCCACCATCGCCTTTTTGGTGTCGCTCAGCGAGGTCAGCAGGTCGGAGTAGATGTGGCTGTGTCCGCTCTCGTTGAGGATCACGTCGTTGACCTCGTTGATCAGCAGCTCCTCGTCGATCCCCGATGTGCTGTTGGCCGAGGACAACATCGAGCTGGTGCCGCCGGAGGTGATCGGGGTTTCGGCGTCCAGCTTCCGGATGTTTGCTTTGCAGTACTTGAGGTAGTCGGTGAACCTGCGTGCGTTGAACGTCGCCCAGTCGTACCACGCCGCCCGGTTCACGTCCGGCAGCGGGGCTCCGTTGGCCGTGCGCGGGGCCTCGATCTGGGCGAACGAGCCGTAGTGCGTGCCCCAGATTTCGTTGACAGCGCCGATTGAGCCGTGCTTGGCCTTCAGCCAGTGACGAAACATCTGCTGGCTCTTGTCGCAATAGCAGATATACATCAGTTCGTAGGCCATGATATTGTACAACAGGTCGGGATTATCCTTCCAGAGGTTGTAACGGGACCTGGTGTACTCCTTCACGGCGTCGCGGATATATTCGTTCTCCAGGCAGATCACCACGCTTTCCTTGCGCCCGCCCATTGACCAGCGGTCCTTGATCAGGTGCCCGCACCAGCCGTCCCAGCCCACCCGCGCGGTGTTCTCGTACTTGTGGAACGCCTCGTAGACGGGGCTGCTTTCGATATCGTAGCGGCTGCCCCCTCCCACGGTATAGCTTTCAAGCCGGTGGTTGAATGGAGCGAAATAATCCAGCAGGGGGCCGCTGTTGATACTGAGCATGCTGTAGATAATCACCGGCCGTCCCTGCCCGTCGCGGAAATAGCCGTCGCGCTGCTTGAGCCCCTTGAGCTTCGGGTAGTCCGGCACGTAGAACACCTGGGGCGTGACATCGTCCTCGGGCAGCTCCACAAGCTCAGGGTTCTGCGCAGTGAGCAGGCGCTCCACCTGCCCGGCTGCCTCGTTGCACGATTTGATAACATATTGCAGGATTTCGCGCTCTTTCTCTTCGTTCTGGAACCAGACCAGTTTGCCGCGGATTTCCATACCCACCCTGGCGGTGATCAGCGGGATTTTCCAGTAGAAGGCTTGGTAGCCCTGCATCTGAGCGGTTTCCACCTTGCGTTCCAGTCGGGCCACGGCCTGCCGGGCCTGACGGCGGAGGTCGGTGATTTGCGGGGATACGGTTATCGCCTCGGGCGGGCCATAGAGCGAGGGGAACACGAAGCGGTTATGGATCACTACCCGGCAGTCGCGGGGATCGGCGATGCTGGCGGACCACTCCGGTTCCCCGCCGGAGCTCAGGCGCAGGTTATCGATGTAGACCTCGCTCAGGCCTGTGCCGAACGTGAGCACGAACCTTCTGATCGCCGGCAGCTCCAGCGGACGGTTGCCTTCCTCCACCATCGCCTCGCCCAGCATGAACTCGAAATGGTTCCAGCCGGGGTTCAAAAACAGCTTCTGCCCGCGGTAGCTCTGTCCGTGCAGTTCCGCGTCCTGGTCGCTGCCGAGTCCGTCATAGATCTGCATCCCGCCGATGCTCACCGTTTCGCCGGGGCTGAAGATGTCGAACCGCAGTACCTCGTAACCGCTCCAGTCGGCGGGCAGGCTCTCGCTCACCAGCCGCCGCCGCGTGGGGTCGGAAAGATCGAGGTGCAACGCGCCGGAGCCGTGGGCCACTTTGGCGCCGGAGATAGCTGTCGGGCCTTCCCAGCGCTCCAGTGAGCTCTCGCTCTCGAAATCGTCCAGCACCAGTACCTTGCCGGTTTCGTCCGTTTTCCGGCCTGGCGCCGTCGATGAGCAGGCGAAAACAAGCAGGATGGCGGATAACAGTGACAGGCAGTGACTGAGTTTCATGGTTGCTCCATTTGGGTGTTGTAAGCCGGTCGTTGCACCGCGGGAATGCGGCCGGGAATAGGCGTGCGTTTTTTACCAGAGGCCGATCATGATGATTTGATAATGCGGCAGGGCAGAAAAAAGGATGCCAGACTTATTGCAAAGATAACACATTGAAAATCAATGGATTACGTATTGTGTCCGGCTGACGGTTCTCATTTGTGCAACGGTGGGTCGCAGAAACGCGAATCCGGATACCGGTAAACGCCTGTTGTTTTGAAAATCAAGGGTTGAACGCTTAAGTCTGCATTCTACATGATTTCGAACCGAATATCAACAACTGTCCGTTGCCGCGCCTGCACACGAGGGTCTGTTTCCTGCAAGTCTGTTGGAACATCCGCCGCGTGCGGGCTTATTTATAAAGAGGGCGGATGGGCACCGGCTTGCCGCGAGTTCTGTTCTTGTCAATTATCTGTTAAATAGTTAGCTTGAAAAAGAGAGAACTATTATTTGTGAAAACGGATTAATAAAGCGTCCCGAATGAGAAACCAACGTCACATATACTGGCTGTGCCTGCTGTTGCTGTCGATGTTGCTGGGTCCCGGCTGTTTCAGTATTCCGTTTATCGGTGGGGGCGGGCCTCCCGAGAATTTTGAACCCCGGAGCGCCGAGTTCGGCCGCGCAAACGTTTTCGTCGGTTACAACGGCGACAGCCAGCCGGTGGTGGAGATACGGCTGATCAGCCAGGAGGTGACTGTCGAGAAGGGGCTGGTGGTCAATGTCCGCCTGTTCACCACCGAGCACTTCAAGGTTGTCAATATCTTTCGCGGCCTGCGCAGTATCAACTACTACCCGATAGAACGCCGTTTCCACAGGCTGGAGTTGAAATACGGCCGCCGCAGGATCAAGATGAAGATCAGCAAGAACATGCAGATTAAGGGCGATAAGCCGGTCGATGCAATGTTCGAGCACACCGGCACGTTTACGCTGCTGCCGGATTCTATCAGTTCTCTCAAACTCAAGTTCCAGGACGTGGACCGCTGGGAAAAGATGCCCGCCGATACGCTGGACGAGTGGTATGTTTCCAAGGAGCAGTATTTCCAGCGGGCCGAGCGCAGCCGCCGGCGCAGCAGCCTGGTGGAAAGCTACCGCCGCCGTCAGAAAGAGGATTACACCAAAACGTTCACCCAGTACGACTCTCTGTTCGTGACCACCAACAACGCCTATGTGTTTCTGGAAAAAGACGTCACCTCCGACATCCTCTACACGGTTAACGCCGGCGACAAACTGGACTACGGTGTGAGCGACGGGATCTGGGTGGAAGTGCCCACGCCGGAGGCTTTGCGGGAGAAGCTGATGGTGTTTTTCGAGTCCAGGCAGCAGAAGGCGATCCGTAAGCTGGAAATGCAGCGCCAGATAGCGCGTTCCAGCCGTGGTGGGGCTCAGCTGCTTGAGGAAATCGATACGACCCTGACGTTCAACGGGTTCATGTTGGACGTGATGGCTCAGAAGCGTAAGGAGAGAGCGATCGCCTGGGAGAGGGAAAACATGATGCAGCCGGTGGACGTGCCGCTGTTCGCACAAGTGCTCAGCAACCGCGAGACAGCCGTGATCGCGCGGCGCGACTCGCTGGAAAAGGCGCGTCAGGATTCGGTCAAGGCGGTAGAGGACTCGCTGGCAGCCCTTGCCGCTGCCGCTGATTCGGGTGCTGTCGCCGCAGACTCGAGCGTTGCCGCCGCTGATTCGAGTGCTGCTACTACGGATTCATTGCTGGCGCCAGTCGCCGCTGCTGCCACGGCCCGGGACACGGCGGCCTCAAGCAGTTCCGCCGCGCCCCCCCCGGCCGGAGCCGTACCTGCACCCGCCGCGGCGGGGCCACGGCAGCCCGCGAGAGCCTCGACCGATTCCTCCGGCGGCTCCCCCGGCAAGGGCCAGCGGATAGTCGGGCCTGACGGACAGGTCTGGGACGGGCAGGGACGGCCGCCATGGGCGGGCCGTAACGATCCGGAATCGGAACCTCGGCCGGCGGAAGCTCCTCCGGCGGCCGAAGATACTACCGCGACCGGGAGCGGCGCCACATCGCCTGACAGCTCCGGCGGCGCGGCGGCCGACAGCAGCGCACCGGCCAGTGGCCAGCAGCCAGGTAACCCCGGCTAATTGCGGATGGACCGAACCTGACAGGGAGCAAATGTGAGTTGGATAGAGGCGAACATGGTCCAGTTATTACACTGGATGGACATTGTCGGGCGACTGCTGCCGCTGGTGCTTACAGTGGCTGTAATCTTTACTTTTTTCCTCGTGCAGGGTTTCGCCCGCAAGCTTTCGCGGATGGAGTTTTACCTCGACAGGATAGACAATCATCTGCGCGAGATCACGTATTTCATCAAGGAACACCGGGCGGAGAAGTGCGGGAATGACGATGACGATCAAGGTGCCGGCGCTCAGGACGGCGGCAGCGGGCAGTCGACTTCGGTGCGCGGGGCTCAGCGGTGACGGGAATGGTAGATCGTGGCCACCAGCCCGCCAAAAACAATCAGCACCAGTGAATAAGGCGGGAAGAACGGGACCGTAATCACTCCGATATAACAGCTTATCCAACCGATTCTCTCCAGGCTCCAGCCACCGCTTTTACTCAATGCCGTTTCTCCTGATCTTTTGCACAGTTTTTAATCTCGCTTTTCAACTTGTTCGATTCCTTACTCTTTTTTTCCCGTTCCAGATGGTTTTGCAACCATCGCCGCGCAACAGAGCATTCCCGTAGCGCAAGATAACCACGAGCCAGCTCCAGGCATAGCATGGGGTACGACGGCTGGCGTTTGTAAAGGCTTTCAAGCTGGGCCACCGCCAGCCTGAATTTCCCGTCGCGGTACTCCGTAACGCCCAGGTAGAACCTGGCCTCATGCAGGTCCTCGTACAGGCGCAGGGCCTCGATCAGTGATTCGCGGGCCAGGTCGTAAGATTTATCTTCGAGGTATGTGCGTCCCTTGGCCAGTGCCCGGCGGGCCATATCCCGGCGCTTGGTCTGCTCGTTGAAACCCTTGAAGTCGCGCTCGGGGTTTTTCGATGCAGCCACTGATAGCGGAGCGGCCAGCAGCAGCAGAATTATCATGGCCGCCAGCGCCGGGACGCCAGCGGGAAAGTTGAAAGTTCGCAGCAGAGATGTCATGGATATTTCCCCCCGTGGTTTGCCTACTATGTTTATAATCTAACAACTGGCGCGCGGGAGTGGAAATTTTTTTCAGCGGAGTGCGTATTCACTCTGCCCGGTATACTCATTCCCATCCCTTGCCCGTTGAACCGGGAGGGTGTTAGTTTTAAAGCGTAAACCATTTATTCAGCGAAGAATGGGGATGATGAGCAGGGAAATCCTCTCATTTTTATTTTTTTTCGTTGTGCTGGCGCTGGTTTTCCGTTTCGGTGGTGAAAACTGGCGCGGCCATCAGCAGGCGTACCGCCAGGCGGCGCTCGAGGGGAGCCGCCGCCAGTGGGACTACGGTTCGGTGGCCAGGCAGAGCGCGCCACCGGCGGATTCATTGCTGAAGATACTTGATGAGGCCGGACTGGGCGCCCGCCTGCAGCGGCTGGCCGATTCGCTGGCTGCGGTGCGCGCGGATCTGGCCGGGACCAGGAACGTTCTGCTTGCCGCGCGCGATGAGTTGAGCGCGGTGGAGGCGCGCGAAGCCGACGAGGGCGAGTATTTTGCGGCGGTGCGCTCGTTCCGTCGCTTCGATGGTCTGGCTGCCGGAATCGGCCATGAGTTGGATTCACTCAAGCGGGGGCTGACTGCGTTAAGGCAACTCTCGCGCAAGCAGAGCGGAGAAACGCCGGCGAAAGTCCGCTGGCTCGATCCATCGCGGGTACCCGTGCGCGAGGCTTGTACTACCTGCCACCTTCCACTGGGCGGCGAGGGCCGCGTGATGCTTTACCCGGACAGCGCCCGCACGGCTCATTACCCGGAGGCGATGGCTACCCACGATTTTCGCCAGTTCGGCTGTACGGTCTGCCATGGGGGTGCGCCGGGCGCGCTGGATTTCCACAAGGCCCACGGCCCGGACTATCTGCTGCGCCCGTTCCGCCCCGGCAGGCTGGCCCTTCGCGCCTGCGGCCTCTGCCACGCGGACCGCTCCCCGCTGGCCACCGGCAGGGTGGCGTTCGCCTGGCCGGATGCCTGCATAAGCTGCCATCAGGGAGAAAGCCCGCCGGCTCTGGCCGACTCCTCGGATAACCCCGCTCTGAGCGTTCCCGTGCGGGGGCCGGGGTTGCGCAACTGGCTGCTGCGCCACTGGGCGCGGAGCAGCGGAGCGGTCCCGCCACGCGATCAGTTCGAGGCCGCGCTGGCGATGCTTGTCTCGGGAGATATCCGCAGACAGGCCAAGGATAAACAGGACGCGGCCGGGATTGGCGCTGCCACCGCCGGCAGCCTGGGAACTTCCGGCGAGGGCGTCTGTCCCCGCTGCGGGCGCGCGTTCCGGGTCAGCCTGGAGGCAGGTGAGGTGTTTTGCCCGGCAGATGGCGCCAGGCTCGTAACCGGCCGGGAGGAGCAATGAACTGCACCAGTTGCGCAATAGAACTGGCCTCGCCTGATTTCCGCGGGGCCGCCGGCCTCGGCGACTGCTGGCCGGTCTGTTCGCTCTGCGCGCTTAAGGCTGGCGGGCCGCGCCCTGTCAACTCTCAGGAACTGCTGCGCACGCTCTATGGCGCCGGGCGAAGGATATCCTCCTGCGCGGGTTGCGGGGTTTCAGGCAGTGAGCTGGAAATACACTTCCTCACACCCCTGGTTTCGGGCGGCGGCGGCACGGAGGCCAACCTGCTGGTGCTCTGCCCGTCCTGCCACGACAAAGTCCACCAGGGCGCGGGGATCAGGGTCGGAGCCAGAATAATTCATCGCGGGGAGAGCGGCCGATGAGCGACGCAGCCGGGCAGACCAGCGACAGTGACCTTCGGCGGGAGATCCTTGAGCAACTCTACGAGGCTTATCGCAAGGATGGTCTTTACCGGGGCGTGGTGGCCAGGAAAGAACTGAGCAAGCAGTTCGGGGTTCCGGCCCCTGTGCTGGAGCGCAACCTGGAATACCTGCTGGACCGCGAGCTGATCCGCATGCACAAGATCGAGGACCTGATCTCGATCAGCACCACCGGGATTGACTGCATCGAGAGCGAGGAGAGCGAACCACCGGGCCGGAGGATCGAACAGGCTCTGGAGCGGATCGAAAAACTGCTCACGAATATTTTGAAAAGACTGAAATAAAGCGACTGAGCCCGCCCAAGGTTTTTTTCGGGTGTTCCTCTCGATTTCCGATCAACTCTGCTTGACACAACTGCCTAAGGTCAATATATTTACACTCCATTTTTACAGTGTTGTCGCGGGTGGGTACAGCTGTCCGGGCCCACCCGTTGCTCCAGAGGCGTGTTGAAGTATTCGAAAGTATGGGCGCCTGGTTGTCAAGGGCCGTTTTCCGCTATTACAGCCCAAACTGGCGTGAGCGATGCAACTGCCTGACATAACACAAGTAACGGGTTCAGCAAAAGAAACGGCTTGCCTTGCCCTTGACAACCAACAGCGCAAAATGTTCCA
>JAJRTS010000061.1 GCA_024278175.1 Gemmatimonadales bacterium
AAGCATCGGACACTTCCCAAGAGTGAATTATTGCCATAGCACCTCCAAGGTATAATTTTCAATACCTGAAGCAATATGACAAAATTATTTCAAAAAGTAAAGCTTATTTACGGATAAGTTCTAAATCAAAGGTCTCGATAGAATAAATCCAGGGAAATTAGCTTGTTACTCTTTTGATTTCGTCCGGCTCGTTGTGATATTCCCGGCATCACAATCCAGGGATAGCTGCTTATGGCTTCAATTCAGGCGCTTGATGACCGCGTGTCATCTCCCAATAGGGTCGAGGTGACGGCCCGGATCGGCCCGGAAACAGTCGGCCGGTGACATGGCCGATATCGCGCCCCCGGATAACCGGCTGTCTCAGTCTGCTGTATGTCGTCAGAGCATGTTGGACAGATAGCCTCCAAAACTAAGGTGAAACTCTCAGCAATTGCAACTGATTTTTTCATCTTCCCGCACGCGGCAAAAAAATTCCCTCATTCTCAGGGTTTGCTGTTCAATCATATCCCTCGGTGCCGGGCACTGCCTTCCGCGGCCGTTGTGCACCGTGGCTGGAGTATGGTTGTCGAGTGATATTATGAATGGGGCCAACCTCAAATTGCTTGAATCTTCTCATTTTTAGTTTTAATGTTTTGGGAGCAGGTTGCGGGGAAACCCGGCCAAAAATTAAAGTGTTTCTTGAAAGTTTTGTCTTTTTGCGAGGGAAAGAAAATTCTGAGCATGGTACGGAAAAACTTCCGTTGTTCGTAGAATATCGTAGGGGCGACACATGTGTCGCCCGTCAACCTGTGCGCCTGCTGTATCCTTTGCGGGCGAGGCATGCCTCGCCCCTACGAGGGAAGGAACGGCTCTTCGAGGGAGAATCAAGAGGACAATTGTTTAGAGAACCACTCTAAAACTGACCTTGCCATAAAAAAGTTGATCCGGTTTATTAAGATAGAGTCCGGATTAATACTTTTGAAAAGGATTCGAATTTGAGATGGTGAATATCGGCTTAATACGAGCCCTGTGCGAAAGTAGGGGATAATGCCGGCACACACTACGTCGCGGCGGGAATTTATCAGGCGGACGGTCTCCGGGACCGCGGCCCTTGCTCTGGCCGGCACGCTGCCGGTTTTGTGCGGAGCCGGCGATTCCGGCGCCAGGCCGAATATCGTGCTGATCATGGCCGATGACCTCGGTTACGGCGACCTGGGCTGTTTCGGCGCGGAGTTGATCTCTACGCCCAATATCGATGCACTGGCGGCCGGCGGAGTTACGTTCACCGACGCCCACGCGCCGGCATCGCTCTGCACGCCCACGCGCTACGCGGTGCTTACCGGGCGTTACTGCTGGCGCAGCCCGCTCAAGAGCGGTGTGCTGCAGGGCTACGACCCGTTGCTGATCCAACCCGACCGGCTCACGATTGCCGGTGTGCTCAAGGGGGCGGGTTATCGCACGGCCTGTATCGGCAAGTGGCACCTGGGCCTGGGCCGCGGCAAGCCTGTCGATTACTCGCAGCTGCTCACGCCCGGCCCGCGTGCGCTGGGGTTTGACTACTTTTTCGGCATCCCCGCCTCGCTGGACATGCCGCCCTATTGCTGGGTGGAGAACGAGCATGTGGTCGGCAGCCTGAGCCTGCCCAAGAAGCCGCTCAACACGCTCCAGCGCGAGGGCCCGATGACGCCGGGCTGGCGTGACGAGGAAGTCGGGCCAACGCTGCTGCGCAAGGCCGAGCGTTTTATTGACGGCTGTGCGCGCAACCACCCGGATGATCCGTTTTTTGTCTACCTGCCCTACCAGGCCCCCCATACACCGTGCACCCCGCCGGGCTTTATCGAGGGTCGCAGCGGGGCCGGGGTGCGGGGCGACATGGTGGCCGAACTCGACTGGGCTGTGGGGCGGATCAACGAGGCTCTTCGGCGGCATGGGTTGGAAGACAATACGCTGGTGATAGTTACCAGCGACAACGGCGCGCTGACCACCGGGCCGCCGTCGTGGGCGGGCGACCCGCCTGAGAAGTACGACCTGGTCCACAACGGCCATCTGCCCAACGGCCACTTGCGCGGTCAGAAAGCCGACATCTGGGACGGCGGCCATCGTGAACCGCTGATCGCCCGCTGGCCCGGCCGGATCGAACCCGGACGTACGAGCGGCGACCTGTTTTGCCTTACGGACCTGATGGCAACGTGCGCGGCGGCTGCCGGCGTGGGGTTGCCCGCCAACGTCGGCGAGGACAGTTTTGATCAGTTGCCAGCCATGACCGGCGGGGCGCACTCATCCGCAGTGCGCGAATCGGTTGTGCATCATTCCGGGGCCGGGATGTTCTCTTTGCGCCAGGGCAGGTGGAAACTCGTGCTGGGCCGGGGTTCGGGCGGGTTCAGTTCTCCGCAGCTGGTCGAACCGGCAGCGGGCGAGCCCCGCGGCCAGCTCTACGACATGAGCGCGGAAAACCCGGAGCTGAAAAATCTCTGGGCGGAGAAGCCGGAAGTTGTGAGCGCCCTGCTCGCCTCGCTGGAGGAAACTGTCAGCCGCGGGCGCAGCACACCGGGGCCGGAGCAGGCCAATGACGGGGCGGTGGATATCTGGGCCGGAGCGAAAAGCAAAGTTGGAGTTCCCTGAGTGGGCAATGACCCGCTGTAATTCACTTAAGGTGAACCGAGCTTGTGAAGTTCGTACACCTCGTCGGGGATTGTCTTCAGCTTCCAGAACCCGGACTCGGTCCGGGCACTTTCCATGTTGCGCAAAGCTTCTCCGGCTATGTCCTGGCGAAGAATCGCAAGGTCATTTGTCTCACCAACATCATTTTCGAGATCGTAAATTTCCAAAGCTGTTTTCGGGCTATGTTTTAGCGCTTTCCATTTTCCCATGCGAATCGCTTGCCTGGAGGTCAGGCTTCCATGAAACTCCCAATAAAGATATTTGTGCTTTTCCTGTTTTTCTCCTGTTAGTGCCGGGAGATACGAAATGCCGTCGATTGATTTCGGCTTGGTCGCTCCCGCGATATCCAGGGCAGTGGGCAAAAAGTCCCAGAAAGCTGAGATATGGTTCGATATCATCCAGTCTTTTATCCTGGCCGGCCAGCGCGCAACCAATGGCACCCGGATTCCTCCCTCATACAAATCACTTTTGATTCCCCTTAACGGACCATTGCTATTAAAAAAAGCCGGATCACCGCCATTTTCACGATGAGGTCCATTGTCACTCGTAAATATGACCAGCGTGTTATCGTCGATTACGAGTTCCTTTAATTTGTCCAGCAACTTACCAACGTACCCGTCCAGCCGGGTGATCATCGCCGCTTGGTTTTTTTGCTGCTGAGGCCAGTTTTCGTTGGAGTAGGGGGCATCCGAAGGGACTTCCATGCCCTCGCTACCGGCCTCATTATTGGCATGCGGGATTGTATATGAGAGATAAAGATAAAATGGATTCCTTTGATTCCTCGCAATAAAGGACAGGGCCTCCCCGGCAAACAGATCGTTTGAATATTGAGATTTCTCAACTGCTACACCCGCGCCGTCCCCCCTGGGCTCAGCGACCCGATTTCCTGCCAGCGGAATTCTCTCTGCGTTGCGAAATAAAAATTCAGGATATGAATTATGAGCGTGACGTTGGCCCAGATAGCCGTAGAAATAATCAAAACCCTGTTTACCGGGGACGCCTTCGGAACCCGGCGCACCCAACCCCCATTTTCCGATCAATCCTGTTTTATAGCCGGCTTCTTTCGGTAACTTCGCCACCGTTACCGTATTTAACGGGAGTGGTTCATTGCCCATGGGATCGATTTCCCTGTTACCTCTTATGTACGAGTGGCCGGTGTGAAGTCCCGTCATCAGGCAACAGCGTGAAGGAGCGCAGACCGTGCTGCCCGCGTAATGATCGGTAAACCTGATACCTTCAGCCGCCAACCTGTCGATGTTCGGAGTTCTGATATATTGCTGGCCATAACAACCCAGATCTCCATAACCCAGATCATCCGCCAGAATAAAGATTATGTTGGTTTTTTCGCTTTTGCCCGCAACAGGCTGCGCCCGCAGCAGGCCTGCCGAGGATATTCCCATCACACCTGCAGTCAGATTTTTGATAAATTCCCGTCTTTTTTGCATGGCCAATACTTTCCTTTTAGGTAAACTAATATGCAGGGCGGTTAGTTATTTTGTAACTTTGCAAAAATCCATCCTTATCAGATATCATCGAATCAGCCCGTAAAACTCATCGCAGTAGGGGAAACGTCTGGCTCCGGGCTGGATTAGTCCCATTGCTGATGAATCCTTTCGGGTAGAGCGGTAAAGCAAAGAAAGATTGATGCCGGGTAAGCTAAATGGGGCCGGAAATGTTCAGGCCCCATTTAGCTTATCCGGTAATCGGCCGCAAACTTGACGGATCAAGTGAAATTCAGCCGCGGGGCGGTTTCCCACTTGCCCCGGGTGAAATCCGGGAAATCCACCGGTTTGCTGCGCCCGGCCACGGACATCTCGGTAAGCGGAGAGATGGCGCTGCTGGTGACCGAATCGTAGACGTCCCAGTCGGGTACCCGGTCGTTGCGGATCGCCTCCACCAGGCGGTGCCAGACCAGCGGCGTTTGCTTGACGTTGCCCCCGTGGCCGCGGACGGCCCGGCTGCGCTCGGGCGGGTTATAATTTTTGACCAGCGGATGCTCGTACTCTTTCAGGTATTTGTCCGCTTTTTCCCAGCTATGCTCCTCCGGCGAGATCCCTTCGAGGTAGATCAGCGCGCCCCGGCCCACATCGCCGATTCCCCGCCCGCCAAGAAAGACTCCCTTGCTGCCCTGCAGACGGAAAAAGCCGCGCGGATGGGGCGTGTTGGTGTCGAAATTGAGGGTGACCAGCTTACCGCCGGCGGTGCGGATCAGCGAGCAGTTGTAGTCTCCCTGGGCCATATCCATGGTAGCGTACGGATGGTCGTCGCCGTAGTACTGGGCCGCGTATTCGTTGAGCATCTGCGCCCCGGAACTCATCGACACCAGGTACTCGAACCGGTCTCCGTGGTTGATGTCCAGGCAGGGCATGATCCGGTTCATCGGGTGATCGGGATACAGGTTGCCGTTGCGGTCGATCGAGTGCTGGAGGCGCCAGGGTTCGCGCTCGGGGTCGAACTTGACCAGGCGCAGGTCGTGGACGTAGCCGCTTTCGGCGTGGATGATGTCGCCGAACACTCCCTGCTGCACCATGTTCATCATACCCATCGCGAACCCTTCCAGCCCGATCGTGGCCCACTTGCCGCTGCTCTCGTAATTTTCAACCAATTCCCAGGCCTGGTCCACAGTCAGCACGATCGGGACCTCACTCACCGCGTGCTTGCCGTTTTTCTGGGCGGCCACACAGACCGGCTGGTGCCACTGCCAGGACGTGCAGCAGATTACGCAGTCCAGTTCTTCTTCCTCGCAGAGCCGGACAAAATCGGTCTTGGTTTTTCCGTAGAGCCGCGGGCTGGGGCGCCCCGACTGTTCGACCCAGCTCTTGGCCCGGTAGAGATAGTGGTCCTTGATATCGCACAGGGCCGGAACCTCCACACCCTCGATCCCCAGGGCGCAGTCCAGATGCCACGATCCCCTGTCTCCTACGCCGACAAAGCCCAGCCGGACCGGTTTATCCGCGGCCCGCGCCGGTTTGAGCTGCATCTGCCCGGCTACGGCCATTCCGGCCATCGACGCCGTGGTGAGCTTGAGAAAGTCCCTGCGTTTCAGGTGGTCGCTCATCGGTTGTTCCTTTCTGGAAAAATCATTGAGGATATGCCACAAGTGAAACTTTAACCGATATTCACCATATTAACATGGAAACGGCAAAAGACAGCTTCTTTTTTCAATTCCAATCGAAATTTTTCATCCCTTTGTACTCGGCCCCGAGATTTTTATCCCTCATGCGATAACCTGTCCGTTCTGATCGCAAGGATCGAAAATCTTTCGGGGCTGTACAGAAGAATAGGGACCTGACCTGCCTGCCGCAAGCTCAACTCTTGAGTTCTCCCGATCTTGGTTGTAATGTGCTTAGGGTACCGCATAATCACAGTTACGCCTGAAGACTATTTATTATCGTAAATGAAGGAGCGGAAATGAAGCTGGCCCGGGTATGGACTGTTCTGCTTGCTATCTGGCTCTGCGCCTGGTTCCCGGAGCCGCTGAGGGCCGGGCAGGCCGCTGGAGAAAAACTCAAGTTCGGCAGCGTTACAATCGACCATTATAATTTCAGCCCCGTGGACAAGGACGCCCAGATGTGGAGCGCGATATATATCGCCTCCAACAATAAAATCTATATCGGCCTCTGCACCCACGGAGACGCCGCCACACTCTACGAGTTCGATATAGCTACGCGCAGCATGCGTCAGTTGGCCAACCTGACAGTTTTACTGGATGAGCGCGGCAGGGGAATCTGGACCAACGGTAAAATCCACGTGCGGATGCAGGAGCTCGACGGCTACGTTTATTTCGGCTCGTTCTGCGAGGACAACGGCCCGCCGGCTATCGACGCCAACAGCTACGGGGGGCCCTACTGGTTCCGGGTCGAGATGGCCAGCGGAAAAGTTGAAAAACTGAGCCGGATCAACAGCTTCTGGGGCCTGCTGGCACAGACCATGGATAAAGAGCGGCGGATAATCTACGGACTGGCGGAGAACGGCAACCTCTACCGCTATTTTATCGACCGGGATTACACCGAGGACCTGGGCCGGGTGGATAGCTGGGACATCTGCCGGACAATATTCTCCGACGACCGGGGCAATGTCTACGGCAGCTACCCGCCGGGCAAGCTCTGGAAATACGATGCGGCAGCCGACCGGATTTTTGACCTTCAGTATGTTGAGCTGCCGATAATCAATGTCTCGCGCACGATGGCCAACCCGATGCTCGACCGCAAGGCCCAGTGGCGATATATCGAGTGGGACCCGGTCAGCAGGGCGGCCTACGGGATAGTGGGCGGCAGCAACTTGCTGTTCCGCTTCGATGTCAACCAGGGGCAAGAGGGAACGATAACTCCGCTGACGACCATCTGCGCGCCTCAGTACCGCGATGGCGACCCGTTCAAGATACCCCATGCCACCCTGGCGATGACCATCTCCCGGAGGGAGCGGAAGATCTACTACCTCCCGGTCATCTCCGGGGATTTCGATTATGGCGCTGTTGTGCTGGACGTGGCGGGCAGCGATAAGTTCGCGGGCCGGATCGCCGATGGGCGCGGGCTGCCGCCGCTTTCTTTCATGGTCAGTTATGACATGCAAAGTGGTGAGCGGAAAGACATCGGGATGCTGCGCACCGCCGACGGCAGGTTCGCCTACGGTATGGGCGGAGCGGAAACCGACAGCGAGGGGCGCATCTGGTTTGTCGGAGCGTTCGAGGAGCCGGACAGCGCTTACGTGGTGGGACGCATGGGTGGAAACCCTTACAGCATGGGCCTGGGCTGCTACGATCCTTTCAGCGCAGGGGGCGCAAAGTGAGCCGCCATTTTCGCTCCCGCAAATCGAATCGTTATCTGACAGAGGAAAGCTATCCCCGGAGGAGAAGATGAAAAATATAAAAAACATCGTGCTGTTTGCCGCCTGCCTGTGCCTTAGCGGAACGGCCGCGGCCCAGCAATGGATCAATCCCCATTTCGATACGCAGCGCCTGGACTACCGCGATCTGGGCTACCCGCTGCAGAACCTGATCCCGGCCGACAACTCGCGTATCTCCGCATTGCTGGCCCACTCCAACGGATTTATCTACGGCGCCACCAGCGGCAAGACCCAGTCGTACCTGTTCTTCTATAACCGCTATATCAACAAGGTGCGTCCGCTGGGCAGGATCGGTGGGGAGGCGGGGGTGTATCATTGCCTGGTCGAGGGCGAGGGCGGGCGGATCTATATCGGCAGCGGGCGGAGCATGTTCGAGCCGCTGGAGCTTACGCGCGATTTCCCGGTGGGGGTCGAGGCGATCGAGAAGCAGTTGTGGCGGGACATCAAGGGCCAGTACGAGGGCTACCCGGGGGGGCACATTTATCGTTATAATCCCGCCGCGGGCGACCTTCAGCGCTACACCAACGATGACGCCTGTCCGCTGGAAGACCTGGGCATCCCCGTGCCGAACAACACTGTCTATGCCATGACCCTGAGCGCGGATAAATCGACAATCTACGGTATCAGTTATCCCGATGCCCACTTTTTCGTTTTCGATATCGCCAGCGCTAAAACGACTGATTACGGCGACATCCTGGCCCACAAGGTTTTCGGCGGACCGGAGCGGAACTGGCGCACCGTGCCCCGCGCACTCTACTGCGACCCGGAAACGGGTTTCGTCTATACGTCCGGGGACAACGGTTTCATCCTGCGTTTCGACCCGGCGGCCGACTGCCTGGCGCTGACTTTCATGCGCCTGCCCGGCGAATACTGGGAAGGTCTCAAGTCATGGGATTACCCGGTGGTGGAAGCTTTCGATACCGACTCCCGTGGCCGGCTCTATACGGCCACCAGTGACGGCTACCTCGTCCGGCTCGATCCGGAGCTGGACAGGGCTGTTGTGCTGGGCAAGCCGCGGATAGCGCGGAGGATGCGAGCGATGCGGATTGGGGCCGATGACGTGGTATACATGATTACCGGCGAGTTCGAGCGTGCCTGCAAGCTGCACACCTACGACCTCTCCGGCCAGCGGGGGTTCCAGGAGTTGGGTCCGTTCGCGGTCGACCGTAGCCCTTACTATTCCCGGCGGGCCTACCAGTTCGATTCGATGGCAATTGGTCCCGACGGCACGGTGTTCTGTGGAGAGAGCGAGCGTCGCGGCAAGCTGTTTTTCTACATCCCTGGCCCCGGAGTGTTCAAAGAAGGGTTGAACCCCACCAATCCGGTGGTGGAACGCCAGCGGAAAGACACCCCCGGTCTGATACAGGAAAGGCTCTGACCCGGGCAGCTTTGGCAGTTATCAGTGGAAGTTGAACTGACTCCGGGATGTAAAAGAAAAGCCCTCCAAAGTGGCAGCTTCGGAGGGCCAACTGGGCGCAAACTGGGGGAACGAGGGCTGTGAGCGCCTGCTTTCTCCCCCTGAAAGTGCTGTAAGTGGTTGAAATATATGGTGAGCCGTGCTGGGATCGAACCAGCGACCCGCTGCTTAAAAGGCAGCTGCTCTACCAACTGAGCTAACGGCCCACCGAAAAACGGTGTGAATCTCTTTATTTTTTGGAGCAGCGAATATAACCGCCAGCGCCTGTTAAGGCAACGCCTCAGAACCCGTAACCACGATTTATTATCTCATCGCGCTGAACGCCCACACTCACGAACTGAATCGGGCAGTCCATGATTTCGCCCACACGCTCCAGATAGGCGCGGGCCCGGGGGGGAAGTTTATCGTACTCGGTGACCCCGTTGGTAGAGCTTTGCCAGCCCTGCATGGTTTCGTAAATCGGTTCGCAGCCCTCCAGCACGTCCGGGTCGTGAGGGAACTCGGTCAACGTCCGCCCCTTGTAACTGTAGGCGTTGCAGATCTTGATCTCTTCCAGCGTATCGAGCACGTCCAGCTTGGTCACCACCAGCCCGGTCAACCCGTTGATGCGCTGGCTGTAGCGGGTCACTACCGCGTCGAACCAGCCGCAGCGGCGCGGCCTGCCGGTGGTGGCACCGTATTCGGCGCCCAGCTCGCGAAGCCGCTCGCCGTCGGGGCCGGTCAACTCGGTGGGCAACGGTCCGTTACCCACGCGGGTGGTGTAGGCTTTCACCACGCCCAGCACGTTATCGATGGTCTTGGGGCCGATACCCAACCCGGCCAGCGCCCCGCCAATGCTGGTGTTGCTCGAGGTGACGAACGGGTAAGTGCCGTGGTCCACATCCAGCATCAGGCCCTGGGCGCCCTCGAGCAGAACGTTGCGCCCCTGGGCCAGTTGCTCGTGGATCAGCAGAGAAACGTCGGCCTCCATCTCCAGGAACTCATCGCGGTGTTCCAGCGCCTCGGCCACAATCTGGTCCACGTCGACCCGGGCCTTGCTGCCGATCGACTCCAGCGTTTTGTTCTTCAGTCCGACATTGGCTGCGATCTTTTCGCGTAGCTTGCCGGTATGCTTCAGATCCATCACCCGTACGCCGCAACGGCTGATTTTGTCTTCGTAGGCCGGGCCGATCCCGCGCCCCGTGGTGCCGATCTTACCCTTGCCGAGGGTGATCTCGCGTTCGCGGTCGAGTACCTTGTGGTAGTCGAGCAGAAGGTGCGCCTTGCCGCTGATTTTAATCCGTCCGGCGGTTGCGATCCCGCTGTCCTCGAGGCCGCGGCGTTCCTCGCTGAATCCACCCGGATCGATCACTACGCCGTTGCCGATCACGCAGGCCGGCTGCGGAAAAATGATCCCGCTGGGGATCTGGTGCAGGATGAACTGTGTCCCTTCAACCACCACCGTATGTCCGGCGTTGGCTCCGCCCTGAAAACGGGCGACAAGGTCGGCCTTGCTGGCCAGGTAGTCGACGATCTTACCCTTGCCTTCATCTCCCCACTGGGAACCGATCACAACTAGAGAGGGCACTGTAACTCCGGATTATTTGAGAATTCAGTAGAATGATTAACGCGGAAATAACAAGAGGAAATGTGAATGCGAACGTATCAAAATAGCTGCGAGATAGCGGAGTGTCAAGCATGCAGGCTTTTCGCCGCTCACAGCCCAGTCGGCGCGGGGATCAGTTCGCACTCCAGGCCGAATTTGCCGGCCAGGTGCTCTCCCAGGGCCGTAAGGCCCGGCACCTCGGAGCAGTAATGTCCGGCGAATATCACGTTTACCCCGCACTCACGGGCGAAATGATAAACCGTGTGGTTCTGCTCGCCGGTGATGAACGTGTCGATCCGCCGGCTTAACGGCTCGTCCAGCAATTTGTTGCCGTCACCGGCCACTATCCCGATCCTGCGCACCTGGGAGGGGCCGAAAGTCAGCACGTGGCAGTCGGTATTTAGCAGTTCGTCCAGACGGCGCACAAAATATTCCAGCCCTTCGGGTTCGACACTCTCGGCCAGCGTGCCCAGGGGCATCCCCGATGCGTGGACCAGCGTGCCCTTGTCCCGCAGGCCCAGCATCTGTGCGATCCGCGCGTTGTGGCCGAGCTGGGGATGGAAATCCAGCGGAAGATGGGCGGCGTAGAGCGAGATGCCCGCCTCCAGCAGCGTTTTCACCCGCCGGTGATGGCTGCCGGTGATCGCCAGCGCCTCGCCCCAGAACAGGCCGTGATGGACGATCAGCATTTCCCGTCCCAGCGTGGCGCAGCGCTCGAATGTCTCGCTGCAGCCGTCCACGGCCAGCGCCACTTTTCCCACCCGCTCGACTCCCTCCACTTGCAGGCCGTTGAGCGATTTGTCCACTCCCGCCCAGTTTTCCAGTTCCAGCAGGTCGTCCAGATATGCGGCCAGCTCGTCTCTGGCTACCGACATAGTGACTCCATTTGCAGGAGTTAATTGATAAGAAGGCGCTTGACCAGCTGCATCCCCTTCACCCGGCGGATTTTCTCCACGGTCTCATCGGAGGCGGCCGTGTCGGTGCTCACCAGCGAGAGCGTGTTTTTGTGGGTATCCTCACGCCCCAGCCGGTACTCGGCGATATTCACCCCGGCATCGCCCAGGATACTGCCCACCTGGCCGATCACCCCCGGCACGTCCTGGTTCTTAAGGGCCAGGATGTTGCCGCGCGGGTTCACCTCCAGATAGAACTCGTTGATCTTTACGATCCTCGGCAGCTCGTTACCGAACACCGAGCCCTCCACCAGACAGGTTTCTTTCTGGGTGGTAACCGACACACTGACCAGGTTGGTGTAGTCATCGCTTTCACTAAGGGTGCTCTCCACCTTGATTCCGCGGCTTTTGGCCAGCCAGGGAGCGTTGACAAAATTGACATTGCCGCCGGTGGCCGGGGTGAGAATGCCCTTGAGCACGGCCAGCTTGAGCGGCTCCACGGCGTCGCGGCACTCACCGGCCAGGGAGATAGTCACTTTCTCGATAGCCCCGTCGGCGAACTGCGCCGCGAACACGCCTATCCGCTCGGTGAGCTCGATAAAATGGCCGAACTTCTCCAGCGCACCCGTGTCGGAGAGCGGGAGGTTGACCGCGTTGTCGAAGGCGCCGTCTCTGAGCGCGGCCACGATCTGACGGGCGATCTGCACGCCCACGTTGATCTGTGCCTCGCGGGTGGACGCTCCCAGGTGGGGGGTGGACAGCACCCGCTCGTGCTCCACCAGTTCACGGCACTCGGGCGGTTCCTTGGCGTAGACGTCCAGCGCGGCCCCGGCAAGCGTGCCCTCGCCCAGGGCGGCCAGCAGCGCGGTCTCATCCACCAGCGCACCGCGCGCGCAGTTGACCAGCAGGGCGCCCGTTTTCATTTTAGCCAGCCGCCCGGCGTTGACCATCCCCCTGGTTTCATCCGTGGCCGGCACGTGCAGGGTTACAACGTCCGCGCGCCCGAACAGGACATCGAGTTCCACCAGTTCGATTTCATTCTCCGCGGCCCGCTCGACCGGGTAGTAGGGGTCGAATGCGATAATTTTCATCTTCAGCGCCTGGGCCACCCGCGCCACGTGCGAGCCGATCCGCCCCAGCCCGACCACGCCCAGGGTTTTGCCCTTGAGTTCCACGCCCACGTAGAGCGCACGGTCCCAGCGACCTTCCTTAAGAGATTTGTCCGCCGGGGCGACATTGCGCGCAAGGGCCAGGATCAGCCCCACCGTGTGCTCCGCCGCTGCGATCGTGTTGCCGTCGGGCGTATTCATCACCACGATCCCCTTCTCGGTGGCGGCGTCCAGATCGACATTGTCCACGCCCACGCCGGCCCGCCCGATGGCACGCAGCTTGTCGGCGGCCTCGATCACCTTGCGGGTCACTTTCGCGCCGCTGCGGATCACCAGGGCATCGGCCCCGGCCACCGCCGCGGCCAGTTCGTCCTCGTTCAGTCCGGTCCTGACTTCCACCTCCATACCCTCGGCCTGCTCCAGCACCGCAAGGCCCTCGGCGGAGACCTTGTCCGCAACCAGGATTTTCATCTTCGCTCCAGTTTTAACTTTCATGTTAGCCCAGGTTGAGCTTGTTAATCACCATGCCGGTGAGCATCTTGGGATAAAAATCGGTGGATTTCTGGGGCATGAACTCCCCGTTGTCCGCGATGTCCAGCACCTCGCTTACGCCGGTGGGGTTGAGGAAAAACGCCGCCTGATGTTTGCCGTCCGTGCCCGTGACCAGCTCCAGGGCTTCGGCCGGGTCGCGAAGGTACGAGACGTTGCGCTGGTGCTCCAGGTCCTGCGGGCTGATCTCCAGGCGGTCCTCCAGGATCAGCTTGTGCAGTACGTTTACATCCAGGCGTTTCCACCTGCCGCTGCCCGGCCCGGCGATCAGTTGTTCCGGATCGGCCGTGTCCTTGAGCGACAACTCCATCAACTGGCCGTGCCCGTGGGCGGCCAGCACCAGCTTGTTGCCTTCGGCGGTTGATATTTTCTCCAGCGCGGCGCTCAGGTTTTTTGCAGTGGGCGCGCCCACTCCAGCTATCTCGAAATCCTTCGCCAGCTTATCCAGCAGGCCAGCCACCGAGAAATTCTCCAGGCCGAACAGCACCCGGTGGGTGGGCAGCACGCTCAGGCCCGGGTCGTGGGCGCTCACAAAGCTCATCATCGCCCTGTCGATCGCTTCATTGCCGATAATCGGCACACCGGCGGCGGCCTGCTCACGGAAGTAGGTGCGGGCGGTCTCGTAGCGATGGTGGCCGTCGGCGATATAGAGGTTGCGGCCGGCCATCAGTTTTTGCACTTCGGCAATCTGCCGCGGGTCGTCCACGCGCCACATACGATGCACTATCTCCTCGCCCTCGGTAACCTCGATCATCGGCCCGGCCTGCCCGGTGGTGCGCTCCAGCACGGCGTTGACCGTTCCTTGCGGGTCAGGGTAGAGCATGAACAACTGGCCGAACTGGCTGGCCGTGGCCCGGGTCAGTTCCAGGCGGTCCGCCTTGGGTCCGCTGTGGGTTTTCTCATGGGGGCGGATAACGCCGTCGGCGTAGTCGTGCAGCTTGCCCAGGGCCACGAAACCCTTGCGGGTACGTAGCTCGCCGCTGCCCGGCACCTTGTATGTCTGATGGTAGGGGTAGATACACGGCTTGTCGTTGCGCACCAGAATACCCTGCTCCAGCCACTGGTTGTACGTTTTCGCCACCTCGGCGAAATGCCCCTTGAGCCCGGTCCCTTCGGGAGCCGCGCAGATCAGGCGGGCAATGGAGTAGGCGCTTTGCGCAAGATACTTTTCACGCAGGCCGGCGGAAATCTTGTCATAGGGCTGGGTCACCAGCTTGTCGAACGGACCTGCTTTGGCCGGGTCGAAACAGACCCCGCGAAACGGAAATATTTCTGCCATCGGATACTTGCCCCGGTGTTGATAATAAAAATTGGTATTCTTACGAAATAGATGCGGAAGAAGAGTTTTTATGTACGTTTTAATTATAATAAAAGAGCTGATATGCCGAAAGAGTTTTGACCCCTTCACAGCTGGATTTTGAGGATAAACCTCTAACGTTTCAGCATCTTTTTGTTGTATCAAAACTGAAGCAACACTTCCGCAACGGCGGTCTGGTAAAAATATTCGCGGTGCGGCGGGGAAGTTTTATATTACTGTGGATACCCTTACAAACGGTGTGGGAGAGAAATGTCCGGAGGCAGAAAAAGCAGGCGCGGGCCGCCAGTTGGGATTAACGCGGCCGCGCTGGTGGAGTGGCTGGGGAGGCAGGAGCGCTACGCCGCCTCGCTGGTGCATCATCACTACATTCCCGCTCTCGAGCCGGTGTACGGCAAGCTTACGCCTCCGCTGCCGGAAACCCTGGCCCGGGCGCTGAAAAACTCCGGTGTGCAAAAGCTGTACAGCCATCAGGCGGAGGCGATCGATGCCGTGCGCTGTGGGGAAAACGTGGTTGTATCCACACCCACGGCCAGCGGCAAAACGTTGATCTACAACCTGCCGGTGCTGGAATCGTGCCTCCGTGAACCGGATACACGGGCGTTGTACCTGTTTCCGCTCAAAGCGTTGGAGCAGGATCAGCAGCGCAAGATCGAAGAGCTGTCATCTACGCTGGGGGTAAGCGTTACCAGCGCAATCTACGACGGGGACACCACCGCCTATCGCCGCCGCAAAATCCTGGCCGACCCGCCCAATATTATCCTGACCAACCCGGACATGCTGCACCTCAGTGTGCTGGGCTACCATCAGAAATGGGAGCGGTTTTTCCGCGGCCTGCGTTACGTGGTTGTCGATGAGCTCCATACCTACAAGGGTATTTTCGGTGCGCATTTCTGTGCTGTCGTGGCCCGGCTGCGCAGAGTCGCGGCCCACTACGGCGCCGATCCGCTGTTTATTGCCTCCAGCGCCACGGTGGCTAATCCCGGCCAGTTCGCCCGGAAGCTGTTCGGAGCGCCTTTCCGGGTGGTGGACAGCAGCGGCGCGCCCTCGGCCGGGCGGCATTTTGTTTTTATCAATCCCCAGGAGATCCGGCCCGCCACCATGGCCGCGCGGCTGATGAGCGATGTTATCGGCGCGGGGCTTAAGACTATCGCGTTCACCAAGAGCAGGCGCAGCACGGAGCTGATCCATAGCTGGCTGGTGGGCTCACGGCGCGCTCTGGCCGGACGGGTGAGCAGTTACCGCTCCGGCTACCTGCCCGAGGAGCGAAGGCGGATCGAGCAGGACCTGGCCGGCGATGTGCTCGACGGTGTGATCAGCACCAGCGCCCTGGAGATGGGGATCGATATCGGCGGGCTGGACGCTTGCCTGCTGGTGGGGTACCCCGGCACCGTGACCCAGACCTGGCAGCGTGGGGGACGGGTGGGTCGTGGGAGCCGCGAGAGCGTGGTGCTGCTGATCGCCCAGGCCGATGCGCTCGATCAGTTTTTCATGCGCCACCCGGATAATTTTTTCTCCCGTGGCTACGAGCGGGCGCTGGTGGACCCGGAGAACCCGTATATCCTGGCGGATCACCTGGAATGCGCCGCCGCGGAGATCCCGCTGGAGAGGGCCGAGTTGGAGCAGTTCGCCCAGGGCTGGGCTAAAGCCACGGCAAAATTGCTGGAGCGGGGCCGGCTGGTGGAGCGCCCGGCCGACGGCCGGGTGTTCAGCGCGGCCCGCTACCCTCATCGGCAGGTGTCGCTACGTCAGGCGGGGGAGAGCTATACGATCCTCGACGCCGGGGCCGACCCGCCGCGGAGAATCGGCTCGGTGGGCGGCGGGCGGGTGCTGGCCGAGTGCCATCCCGGCGCAATCTACCTTCACCGCGCCCGCCAGTACCGGGTGTCGCGCCTGGACATGGAAAAGCGCAACGTCTACGTGGAGCGTTGCAGGGACCCGTACTATACGATGATCAACGCGGAGAAGGACACGGAGATCCTGGAAGTGCTCTCCAGCCGTCCCGAGGGAAATTTCCTGGTCCGCTACGGGCGGCTGAAAGTCACCGAGCGGATCAAGGGCTTCCAGAAACGCGGTATTTCCGGCGGTGAACTGCTCAGCACCCATCCGCTCGAACTGCCGCCGCAAGTGTTTGAGACCACCGGCTTCTGGATCGAGATTCCCGCCGGGGTGAGCAGGGGAGTTACGGCCGACGGCGGGCATTTCATGGGCGGCATCCACGCGGTGGAGCACGCCTCGATAGCCATCTTCGGGCTGTTCGTCCTCTGCGACCGCAACGATATAGGCGGGATCTGTTTCACCGAGCATCCCCAGGTGGGCGGCCCGGCGATTTTCATCTACGACGGTTATCCGGGGGGAGTGGGGATCGCCCATGGGGGCTACGGCCGGATCGGCGAGCTGCTAGATGCGGCCCGCCGGCTGATCGGCGAGTGCGACTGCGAGTCGGGCTGCCCCTCGTGTATTCATTCGCCCAAGTGCGGCAGCGGCAACAAACCGCTCGACAAGCAGGCTGCCGTTGCGGTGCTGGAAATGCTGCTGGGGATCAGGAATTTGCCCGTGGACGACGAGGCTGAAAGCGAAAAGCCAGTTGACGAACAGCCCCCGGAGCGTGAGGATGAGCCGCCCCCTGAGCGTCTTTTCCCTAAAGGGAAGAAAATATACGTTTTCGACCTGGAAACCCAGCGCTCGGCCGAGGAAGTGGGCGGATGGCGCAACAAGCACCTGATGCGTGTAAGTTGCGCCGTGCTTCAGGACGCCGCCACGGGCGAGTTGCTCTCGTTTACCGAGAATGACGTGGACAGGCTGCTGGAGCTGCTGTCAGAGGCCGATCTGGTGGTCGGGTTCAACGTGGTCGATTTCGACTACAACGTGCTGCGCGCCTACAGCGCCCGCGAGCTAACGAAAATCAAAACATTCGACATCCTGGCCGACATCCACGGGCGCCTGGGCCGCCGGATATCCCTGGGAGCGTTGGCAAGTGCGACTCTGGGAGAGCCGAAAAGCGCCGACGGCCTGCAGGCGATCCGGTGGTACCGCGACGGACAACTGGAAAAGGTGATTGACTACTGCGGTCAAGACGTTATACTTACCGGGCGGTTATTCGAGTTCGGTTTGCGCAACGGCTACCTGCTTTACGAACATCGTGAAGCAGGCCTCGTCCGTTTGAAGGTGGATTGGGAGCTAAACGACATTCTTAGAGCGTAACGGTTGATTTTCCCTTCCCCATCATCTTCTTCCCGCGGCTGTGTATTATGCGAACCAGGGCGATACGGTCAACCTGATTCAGCCCGCAGAAAATGCCGCGGGTTGAATGGCGGGCCGGTTTTAGCGTGGAAATTTCTGGATTTTCGCATCGTTTCCTGGTTTTTGCGCAGAATCAGCATCGTTTACGCGGTGTTTAATCACGGAATGCAACATATTTGCTATTATTAGGTTAAATCTGCAGGAAATCGGTACATTGAGATTATCACTACTTGACATAGTAATTGATTAGTGTCAGAATTAAAAAGTGTGTAAATCGGGTTCAACCCCTTAATAAAGTGCCTGATAGCGGTTTGAACAATTAAACCGTTAACCTGTTATTGCCCTTAAAGCAGGTAAAGAGCGAAACTTTATGTTAATGCACGTCGATCATCTGATTCCCGGACTTGAGTTGGAGAGTGACGTCCGTCTCAAGGCCGGCAGTTTCCTGATTACACGCAAGGAACTGCCGGAAGCCCGGCTGAACGACAATGTGATCGAGTCCATCCGCAGGTTTGCCTCCCAGCTTGCTCCTGTGAGTTTCCGGGTTGAGATCAGGGCCGACGACCGGGCGCTTGTCCAGTTGAAGAACATTCTGGATCAGGACGTGAGCCAGATCACCCAGAGTATCTCCGACGGTAAGGAATACCCCAACTTCCTCAAGGACGACGACCTTCAGGGCAAGGTGCTGCGGATCATGGAGAAGCTCATCTCCAATCCGGACATGATCAGGCACATGTACGAGTTCAAGACTTCCTCGGAGAATAAGGGCGATGCTTTCAGCCTGCTCCACGACCACAGTATCAGGGTTACCATGCTGGCTATCGCAATCGGCTTGAAGTTGAAGTGGTCTGTGATCTCACTGGTCAACGTGGGTATGGGCGGCATTTTGCACGACATGGGAATTATCCGCACCGAGATGTTTCCGAAACTGGCACAGCTGGATGACCTGCTGCCCAACGAATTGGAAGCGTTTATCGACGAGCATCAGCAGAAGAGTATCGAGCTGTTCGGGGAAAAGAAAGTCACGCTGCTGCCGTTCACCAAGCAGGAGATCATCCACATGATCTCCAACCATCACCGGGCGGATTTCAGCGACTCGCGGCACAAGACAACCGCGCTGCTCTATTTCGCCGAGTTGCTCGACGAGATGATCACTCCGATGCCGCATAAGATCCGTTACAGTTTTTCCCCCGAACAGATCCGGATTCTGGGCGAAAGGTTCTCCCGCCGCAATGGCCTGATGAACGTGCTGCTGGCGCTGATCAAGCTTTACAAGGACCAGGGTCTGGCCGGGCAAATTGTGAGCGCGATGGTTTCGCTCTTCGAGATGGACGAAATCCTGGTCGAGGGCTACGAGGAAAAGCTGAAGGAGATTATCGATTTGTGCCCGTTCAACTCCGCGGTGCCCTACCCGCCGACCAGCGGCAATTCCCTGCCCAGGACTATCTACTGCAACAACAGTCTTAACCCGGATTTCAAGTGCGAGCACATGAGCCAGGTCAAGATCGAAATCTATGTCGGCGCGGGTAAGGTCAAGTCCTACAACAAGTGCGCCATGCTCACCGACAGGCTCCACGGCTTGAATAAGGCCGGGCGCGAGGAAGCCGAGACGGAAAAGAGCGAGAAGAAGTTGTCCTCCGCCGAAACCATCAGGCAGAAGCAGCAAGCTAAAGCAGAAAGCGACGGCAAGGAGCCCTCCGGGGAAAAAACACCCGCCGAAAAAGATGCGTCCGCCAGGGAGTAGTAATTTCTCCATAGCCACCCGATTTGCTTGTTGCTCACTTCCGGTGGTGGCTTCATTTTTGCATATTATCAGCCCGGATCCGGTTTCGTCTTGCCTGCGCGGCCGGTGCTTGGCGTACATTGCTTACAGATGCCAGGGCAATAATCCGGCAAGCCAATTTATAACCACGAGGGAAATCAAGTGCCGGCAGCATTCGTTCTGGGCACGCGGCCCGAGATAATTAAGCTTTACCCGGTTATCGCGCAGTATCTCTCCCGCGCTTTGCCGTTCAGGATTATTCACACCAACCAGCACTACAGCCCGGAGCTGGACCGGGTCTTTTTTGAGCAGCTCAAGCTGCCGTCGCCGGATATCAACCTGGGCGCGGGTTCAGGCAGCCAGGGTGAGCAGTTAGGCAGGATGCTGCCTGCCCTGGAGCAGGCCCTGCGGCAGGTGAACCCCTCGGTGGTCTACGTTCAGGGGGATACCAACTCGGTGCTGGCCGGTGCCCTGATGGCCTCCCGGGCGGGCCTCCCGGTGGCTCACGTGGAGGCGGGCCTTCGCAGCTACGACCTTCGCATGCCCGAAGAATACAACCGGATCCTGGCCGACAGGCTCAGCACTATGCTGTTTGCTCCCACAGAGGGCGCGAAGCGGATTCTGCTGGACGAGGGCTATGATCCGGCCACCGTGCACGTTACCGGCAACACCGTGGTTGATACCCTTACCGCGCTCGCCGCCGGAGGCGATCAGGCCGGCTGGCCGGGCGAGCGGTGGGGAGTTGAGCGGGAAAGCTATTTTCTGGTCACCCTGCATCGCCCGGAAAACGTGGATGACCCGGTGGTGCTCGAGCGGATCCTTGGTGCAATCGATGAAGCCGCCGCACGCGCCACGATAAAAAACCTGCTGCCGCTGCATCCTCGCACCAGATCGCGGATGGATTCGTTTTCAATTGTTCCCGGCCCGAACACTTTGCTCGTGGAGCCGGTGGACTATTTCTCGTTTGTCGCCCTGCAGAAAAACGCCCGGCTGGTCATCACGGATTCGGGCGGCGTGCAGGAAGAGTCGTGCGTGCTGGGCACGCCGTGCGTAACCGTGCGCGAGTCCACCGAGCGGCCGGAAACGGTCGAGGTGGGCGCTAACGTCGTCACCGGCACCGGATACGACCAGATTCTGGCGGGAGTTCAGCGCATGTCCGGCGCGCCCGGCGGCTGGCGAAATCCGTTCGGCGATGGCCGGGCGGGAGAAAGGATTGTAAAGATTGTCCTGGAAACGCTCGCTGGTTAAACGGTTGGGCGCAAGGCCGGGCCTGCCCGTTGCCGCCGCAGTCTACGGTCTGGGCGGCAGGTTCTACGCCCGTTGGCTCTACAGCGCCCAGGGGGAGGCCGAAGGCAGGCTGGCCGGCGGCAGGCTGAGTGTCTCGTTCGATGTGGACTATCCCCGGGATGCGCTGGCGCTGGAGCCGCTGTGTGAGCTGCTCGGCAAGCTGGAAATCACCGCCTCTTTCGCCGTGGTGGGTGCGCTGGTGGAGCGCCACCCGGACCAGCACCGCCTGCTTGTGGACGCCGGCCACGAACTGCTTAACCACACTCAGAATCACCCGGACAACGAGTTGCTCTGCCCCGATCGCAAGTTTGACCAGCTTTCGCCCCACGAGCAGGCCGGGGAGATAGCCCTCTGCACAAAAACCTGCCGGGAAGTGCTTGGAGTGGAGTTGGCGGGGTTTCGCGCCCCCCATTTCGGTAACGTAAGCGGCCGGGACTTTTATCGGCTGCTGGCCGGGCAGGGCTACAGTTTTTCCTCCAGTGTGCCGGCAACCGAAGCCGAATCGTGTGGCCTGCCCTTGCGGACTCCCGAGGGTGTGTGGGAGTTTCCGGTCAGCACCTGCCCGCGCCACCCGTTCGCCGTGCTCGATAGCTGGCACGCGCTGCGTGGGCCGGGAGCGCGCCATAGGGGAGAAGGCCGGTTCGCCGCGCTTTGCCGCGAGTCGCTGGCGCTGGCGGGGCGGCACGGCGGCTACCTCAACCTCTATCTCGATCCCCGTGATGTGCTCGAATACCCGCAGGCCGCCGCGGCTTTGGCCGAGTTATCTCCGCAGCGCCACGGCCTGCCTGTGGACACCTACTCCGGGTTGCTTCAGTCTCTGTTATCGAAATAAACTGGTTGGTGTGTGTTATAGTGTTTCTCGAAAGTTTTGTCTTTTTGTAAGGGAAAGAAAATCCTGAGAATGGTACGGAAAAACTTTCGTTGTTCGTAGGATATCGTAGGGGCGAACCTCGTGTTCGCCCGTCAATCTGTGCACCTGCTTTATTTTTTTTCGGGCGAACACGAGGTTCGCCCCTACAAGGGAAAGAACGGCCCTTCGAAGAAGAATACAGCGGACATTTCTTTCGAGAAACGCTCTGACGGCATAGAAAGTTTTGGGGCTATCTTGAAACGGGCTTTCACTGGAACCCATCATTAAGATGAGCGCACAATACCTGCTGCTATATTTAAACGAGCTTACGTTTAGATATAACCGTAACGGAAACGAAGATATGTTCAAGACTGTCCTTCCAAATGCAATTGCGGCTTAAGCCAAGGAGCATTTATGCTTGACGCGCATCCAGTTGCCGTTTGTCGCAAGTGCCGAAGACCCAGCTGCAGCCTCGAAAGTGAAGGGAAAACCTGTGGTAATCCCATAACTCGTCACAAGCGCTGCACGGGGAAATACATGCTTGCCTTAAACGACAAAGATTGGCAAAAATGCCCGCATTGCGGTGGCGCTCGCTGCGATCTTTGCGACCGTGCGGGATGGCTATTCATCGGCAAACTCTACTGACTCGTACACTTCATTGACGATTTCCCACACGCTGACTTGCTCAAGCGTCAATTTTATTCGCTCCTTAGCTCCATCGCTGTGCTTGCATAAGAGGCTAATTTTCTACGGTGACCGTTTTATTAACACGCTTTTAAAAAAGAGCACGTTTTTTTGCGGATAGAAGCGCCATTGTTGCCGCCAGCCTCAACCATCCATACCTGCGCCAAACCCCAGCCGCGCCCCCAGTTGCCGCAGGATCCGGCGGTCTTCCTCGTGGAAAGCCCCCAGTAGCTTTAACATCACCGGGAACGCTACGCAGAACATTCCGCCACCGGCCAGCAGGGTCGGCAGGGGAGTGAGCGCCAGGCTCTTGACCCAGAGTACCAGCAAGCACGGCGGCACGGCGGCGGCCAGCACGCGGGGGAAAAACACCCGCAGGCCGCCCGGGCGATGGGTGTGGCGCGCGGCGGCAATCATCAGCAGAGCGTGCAGGGTCAGGGAACACGAAGTGGCAATCGCCGCACCCTCAATCCCCATCCGCGGAATAAGCCACCAGTTGAGCACGCAGTTGACCGCCGCCGCCGCGATATTCAGCGCCAGGATCAGCCGCGTTCTGGCGTACATCGCCAGCAGCAGCGAGCTGGTGGCCGACAGGTAGTAAATCGCCCGGCCCGCTGCCAGCACGGCCAGCACGTTGGCTCCCTCGCCGAACTGATCGCCCCAGACCAGCGCCATCGCCTGCGGCGCCAGCAGCGCCAGCAGGCATACAATCGGCAGGCTGATGAACAGGTACCAGCGGTTGTTGCTGTTAAACGTGTCGCCCACCACCCGGTTACGTCCCTCGGCGAACGCTCCGGTGGTGATCGAGAGAAACAGCGGGTTGAGCAGTTCGATGCCAAGCGCCACCAGCGCCGCCAGCCTCGCGGCCGCACCGTAAATTCCCACCTGTTCGGTGTTCAGGAAGTACCCGGCCATGAACGCGTCGATATAGTTCATCACCTGCATCACCAGCCCGGAGAGGAACAGCGGCAGGCAGTAGACGACAAACGGCTTGAAGTCGAACGCGCCGCCGCCGGAGCTAAAGAGCGGATGAACTTTGCGCTGGAGCAGCCATAGCAGTGCGGCCCAACACACCAGTTCGCTGGCCGCATAGGCGAGCATCGCGCCCTCGGCGGCCATCCCCGCGCCCAGCAACGCCGCGGTCAGAGCCAGCCGAACAAGCGGTCCGGTAAACTGGTTGACCGCCACCCGGTAGCCGATTTTCTGGAACGCCACGATAGCTTTTACCAGCACCTGTCTGCTGACAGCCAGCGGAAGTGTGGCGGCGCAGATCCTGATGATCACTGCCCCCCGGCCTGCCTCCTGGCCGAAATAGATCCCGGCCAGCACTCCGGAGAGCAGCCAGAGGATTGCCCCGGCCACGGCGCCGTTGAGCAGCGAGAGCAGGAAAGCCCCGCGCAGCACGCCGTTGAGTTTCGTTTCGTCCTTAGCGCCAATATAAAGCGGTGCGAACCGCGCCACGCCTGAATCGAAGCCCAGCACGGCGATCCCCCCGGCCACGGCCAGAGTGGAGACCCCGAGGAAAAACAGGCCGAATTCCCCGGCCCCCGCCGTCCTGGTTATCAGGATCTGGTAGGCGTAGTTGACCAGCCGGGCGAACACCAGCCCGCTAAAGATTATTGCCGCTCCCTTGGCCACTTTTACCTGTGGGCTGTCGCCGGGAGAGATCATCGCTTGCGTCCCACGTACAGGGTGCGGTAGGCCAGCCAGCCGGGGCACGCCGGGCCCAGCGCGAGTTCCACCCGTGCGAAAACCCTCCGCGCAAGGGGCGAGCGGGCCAGCAGGCGCTCGCTGATCCGGTTCAGCGGACGGTACCAGTAGGAGTGGGCGATGTCGTAGCGCAGGGTCCGCTCCACGCTAACGCCGTAGCTATCAAGGACTTTTTTGACCTGCTTGCCGCTGGCGGTGAAAGTGGCCGAGGAGGGATCATCGGTTGTGGATTCCTCGCTCGCCAGGCCCAGAGCGCGGGCCGCCGCAGCGAACGCGGCTGCGTGTTCGGCACTGCGCATCTCGAAAAACAACTGTCCGCCGGTGGAGAGCACACGCGCCAGTTCAGCTACCACGCGCTCCCAGTCCGGCAGATGGAACAGCACGTGCATGCAGAGCACCGCGCCGAAGCTGTCGCTTTCGAACGGCAGGCCGTAGATATCCCCCTCCACGGTGTTTACTCCGGGAGCTTTGGCTTTGAGCGAGGCCAGCATCGCCGCCGAGCTGTCCAGCGCCGTAACCGTGTGGCCGCGCCGGGCCAGCATTGAGCTGAACCGGCCCGTGCCCGCGCCCGCGTCCAGCACCGGCCCGGTCCCTAGCTGGCGCTCGATCCAGGCCCGTTCCACCTCTGTGTTCAGCCGGTTGATCCCGCCCCGGTAGCGGCTGTCGTAACCGCTGCCGAAATCACGGCTGCGGTAGCGCTCACGCTTGGCCCGGCTTATTCTATCGTCGCTGTCCTTGGTGCTATTTTCAGGTTTTCGCGTTTTCATTGGCCGCCGGTTGTTTCCCTGAAAAAAGTTTCGCAGTCGATAATCCGCGCACCGTGCTGAAGCAGGAGCCGGATGTTGTGCTCCAGCAGGTGCTCGTAGCGCACCAGGTCGCGAAGGTGGAGCTGGAGTGCGATGTCGGAGTGGCCCAGCCTGGCCAGCAGGCGGTCCTGCCAGCCGCGGCTGAAACGGAAACTGACCCCCAGGTCGGTCAGGCTGCTCTGCTGCAACGGCAGGGGGTGCAGCAGCCAGCCGCGGATGAACCACTGGTAGCCGCACTCCTGCAGCAGCTCGAACGTGCGGCGGTCATATTTGATAAAAGGAGCTACGAACCCACGCACCTCCCGGCCGGTAAGCTGGCGAAGGTAGTCGTGGTTATCCGCGATTTCCATCCGCTGCCGCCTGCGCCCGTGGCTGGACATGACGACGTAGTGGCTCCAACTGTGGCTGGCGATGTCGCAGTTGGTTGCGGCAATAAAGCGCCTGACCCTCTGCTGGCTGGCGAGTATTTCGCTGCCCGCGATCGCCAGGGTGGGCCGCAGCTCGAACCTCTCGCACCAGCGCTCCAGGATATCCAGGCCCCTGGAGTCCCAGTCCACGTTGACCCGCAGCACTACCCGGCGGCCGCCCAGGTTCGAAGGTGCGTCCGGCACGTCCGAGCCAGCCGGGAGGGGCGTTTTGTGGCTGGAGAGCAGTTTTCCCAGTGGCCGGAGCAGGCCGGAGAATGTCCTGCCCGCTCTAGTGTCGCCGCGCTGATAGAACGGGCTGAGGCCGTGGATGCGTCCCAGCGCCAGCCGAATCATACTTCGGGTGTCGCCGTCGCCGCCGATCTCGATCACGGGGTAATTATGGTCGGACCCGGCTACGCGATAATTTGTCAGCAACAGCTCGCAGTCATCACCGGCGGCTTCCGTGGGGGCGACAGCCCTTACACGGCAGCCGGAGGCGGCATACGTGCTGGCCAGCCACATCGCCGCCCTGTCGGAGGGCAGGGGCGTCCAGGGCCGCTTCACACTGTAGCAGACTGTCGGGTCCAATGGTGCTCCGTCCCGGTCAAAGCGTTCGGCGAAAATCGTCCACCAGCGCGGGGTCGATATCCGCCAGGCGCCGGATCATGCTCCGGCTGCCGTGGTCATGGGCCACATCGCCGGCGGACCCGGCGAGTTTCTCCGTGTTGACGGTCCAGGCGTGCCCTGTCAACTCGAATTCCGCAGAGCGGTCCGGTGGGTTTAATCTACCCGGAAGAGTGAGCTTGATCTTGATCTTCACAAAGGAACCTTTAGCGGTGTATCGTTTTTATTTACCAGTGTTTTCGCCCTTTCCGGCGTAAGCGGCGGGTCGGCGGCGGTCTCATAATACCGTGCGGCGGCATCGGCCAGCAGGGAGTTGTTCCCGTCCGCCGCCAGGGGCAGCGAATGCAGCAGGCGCTCGTGGCAATATTTTCTCTCTCTTTCGCCGGGAGGAGCACCAGTGTTGCTGCCCGGCACCTCGCAATCGATAAACCCCACCCGGCCATCGCTCCTGATTATCACGTTGCCGGCGTTGAGGTCGGTGTGGAACACTCCGCCGCCGCACGAGCGCTCGATTGCGCCGAGCACGTCGGGCAGACGCTCGGCGATTTCCGCCGCGGGCAACAGGTTCAGCGCCATGCCGTCAAGATACTCGCGGACGAAAAAACGCTCGCGGCAAAGCAGCACAGCCGGCCCCAGGTCCAGGGCCGCCAACCGGGCGAGCAACTCTGATTCGAGCGCGAAACGGCGGGAGGGGACAACGTATTTCCCGGCCAGTTTTACTTTCAGCCTGCGCTCGATAATACTGCTCGACGCCTTGATCACCGCGTACGGGACGCTTGCGTCCGGCTTGAAAGCGAGATACTTCAGTCCCCAGCCCCGTCCCGGCAAAAAACGCTCCAGGAGGGGCGGAGTACCCGGCGGCTCCGTCAGCGCTGAGATCATCTCACGGCGCGAAACATCGAGGCCGAGCTCATTGTAGATAAAGGACAGTTTTCTGCTCCATGACCTCATCGATTTTTCCCGCCTTTTCGTCCGGCGGCCACCTGCCCGCAGAGTTCCCGGTAGATTTCCGCTTCCTGACGTTCGCTACGGTCCGCGTCCACACTTTTTACTCTCCGGCGCAATTGTTCGCCACTCGTTTGCCTGAGGGCCGGGTCCCGTTCCAGGCGAGTGAACGCATCGAGATAGCCTGCGGGCGATGGCTCGACCACCTCGGCCAGCTCACCGACCACTTCCGGCTCCGGCTCCCACAGCGGACGGTTGACAACTACGGGCAGAGCGCTGGCCGCGGCCTCCAGCACCGGGATACACACGCCGGGGTGGGTGATACAGATCGCGAAAACATGATGGGTGCGGTACAACTCCGGCAGGTGCTCGTGCTGTACCCGCCGGATAAACTCCACCCTGTCGCTGATCCCCAGAGCTGCGGCCAGCTCAACCAGCCGTTGATGGAACGGCCCATCGCCGACCAGCGTCATCCGGGTGTGCTCCATCCGGCTCAGAGCCATCAGCAGCGGTTCCGGGTCCTTGCCAGCGAACTGTCTGCCCACAGTGAGGATTCTCAGCGGCCCCGCCGCGGGGTTCTGCTGACGGCTTCCGGGCTGGAAGCTGTTAAGATCGACCCGGTTGTAGATCACGCTGATCCCGCCGTCGCGCCAGCGCGCGGCCTCCAGCGCGGGAAACCGGTAGGCGCAGACAACGTGGCTCGCCCGGCCGATACTGGTACGGTTCAGCCCCAGCAGCGAGTGGGCGGCCTGATATAACCCGCGCGCCGAGAGCAGGAAGCGCGGGCCGTGGATTCGGACGTTGCGCCGCAGGTTATAATCGGCGTGGATGCTGACCACGCTGGCTGCCCCGCATTCCCGCGCGGTCTTTACCGCCAGCCAGCCCATCAGCAGAGGGTTATAGCCACGCACCACCTGCGCCGCCGAGCAGGAAACGAAGTCCCGCGCCCGGCGCAGAACCCGCTGCCAGCCCAGCGGTCCGGGCCGTCCCAGCGGGTGGATACTGACCTCGGCCCTGCCCGCCATCTTCCGCGCGGCCTCGATTCCCGAGTCCCGCTCCGCCAGCGGGAGCACCAGCACCCTGTCAAAAAAGTCGCAGGGGTTGAAATACCTGTCCTTGACCTCGCCCTTGGCCTCGTAACGCTCCAGCGGGTCGTTGGGGATCACCACAAGTGTTCTGGTTTCTGGTTTCACCCGGCGGCTCCCCCGCCCGGCGGGCGCAGCAAGCGGACAAAGCGTTCGCCCAGCACGTTCCAATCGAATTCTTTAACCGCTTCGAGGCAGTGGCGTCCGCCGGCGGCCAGCAGGTCGGGATTGTCGCGGAAACGCTCCAGCAGCCCGGCGGTTTCCTCGGCAGTGCGCGCGATAAGCAGCGCTTGCGGCGCCCGGGCCGCCAGCCTTCGCAGTTCCCGGCAGGGGGTGCCGATCACCGGCCTGCCCGCGGCCCAGTACTCGAACAACTTGACCGGGCAGACCCTGTCGGTGAGGGCGTTGACCGTAAAAGGTATAAGGCAGATATCAGCATGAGCCAGTTGCCCGAACACCTGTTCGTGGCTCAGCGCGCCGGTCAGTTCCACATTGGTCAGCCCGGCGGCGCGCTCCCTGATCCGGTCCCCCTGTGGGCCGTCGCCGATCAGCACGAACCTGGCCCAGCGGCAGGCGGCGGCGGCGCGCAGCACCAGCTCGAAATCCACCCACTCGCCGAACGCTCCGGCGAACGCCACCGTAAAGCGCGAATTTTTGTTCCCGGCCCGGCTTCCAGCAAGAAAATCTGTGGCTTTTGCCAGATTGACTCCGTTTGGAATCAACTCGGCGCGGGCGGTGAGCGCCTTCAGGTCTTCGAGCAGGGGACCGCTGGTGGCCACACTGCCGGCGGTGGCCAGCCGGGCCGTGGCCCGCAGGCCGAACCGGGAAGCCCGGCGCGCCAGCGGGCTGTCGATTATCTCCGGCCGGTCGGCGTAAACGAACAGCGACCTTTTGCCTGTCAGCCTGCACCAGAGCAGGGCCAGCAGCGTACCGACCGGGTAATAGGTCACCATTGCCCGCGCGCCGCCGCTGGCCACGGCCCACAGGTTGCGCAGTTCCATGATCAGGCCGTAGCGCGCCCCGGGCCGGAACGGGCAGTTTCTGCGCCGGACCCTTACGCCACGGGGCAGGAGATAGGCTTGGGTGTCGATAAAAGAACTCTTTTCCGCTCCGGGCGGCAGGAGCGGATCGAACCAGTCGATCTCGAAGCTGCCCGAGAGGTGGCTGGCAAGCTCGGGCCCGTGGCCCCATACGCTGCCCCAGACAACCGGGCCGATGAAGGCGATTTTTTCACGTTCAGGCAAGCGCGGCGCTCCGAAAAAGCAGTAAAAATAAGCAGATACGCGTGAGAACCCCGTTGCGGGGGACGCGTGAATCAGATACAAAATACATGCCGGCCGGGCGCTCAACAACTGTTTCAGCGCTGGCCGGGCGCGCCCGGGGGCTTACAGACGCTTTACTGGCGGTATGGCCCGTCAGGGCTTACCTTTTGCAAGAATGAGGCCCGGAACCCATCATTCCGAATTTTGGCCGAGCCGGACGAAACAAAATCAATCATTGAGCCTGGACCTGCTGCGATGACTCAGGGACGCGAGAGTTTTACCAAGGGGCGGGGAGTGCTGGTAGTACTCCTGCTGGCGGTGTTCGCGGTTGGTTGGGGTGTGCTTAATAACGGGTTCGTCAACTATGACGATCCCCAGTTGCTGCTGAATCCCGGAGCGGCCGGCAAGTTGCTGCCGACCTACGGTAATCTGGCCGACTGGTTGCTTCCCTCGGTGGGCAAGGCCTGGCTGCCGTTGCGCTTCATGCTGTTTTCAATCCTCTACTCGCTGATCGGACCCACGGCCTGGGTGTACCATCTGGTCAGCCTGCTGCTTTATGCCCTCGTCTGCTGCCAGGTGTATCTGCTGGCCCACCGTCTGCTGGCCTGGGACGGGTATACAACCGGCGGGCAACCCTGGAAACTGGAGCGGAACAACTTCTGGCCCTTACTGGCTGCAATCGTGTTCGCCCTCTGCCCGCTGAACGTGGAGTCCCTGGCCTGGGTCAGCGCGGTCAAGGACTTGCAGTTGGCGTTCTGCTGGCTGGCGTTTGTGCTGAGTGTTGTCGGCCCCGACGGGCTTCGGTTGCGGGGCAACCGCAAGGCGCTGATTTTTCTGTTGCTGGCCCTGGCCGCCAAGCCCGCGGCTGTTGTGCTGCCGCTGCTGGCGGTTGCGCTGGTGGTCCTGGGTCCCTACCGGGTCGGCAGAGAGGAAATTCCCTGGAAGCCTGCCGCGGTGCTGGTGGCGGTATTGCTGCTGTTCATGGTCTACCTGCTGCCCCACGTGGCGCGGATGCAGATCTACGCTCATCCCGGCGGTTTCGGCTCCACACTGGCCGGGGCGCTTAAAGTTCTTTTCGCCTACGCGGGTTCTTTTCTGGCGCCGGTCGATTTGAGCGTACGCTATCTGGTCAGGGTGCCGCTGACGATGTTGGAACCGTTCACGATAGCGCGGGCGGCCACGCTGGCGGTGCTTTGCCTGGCGTTCTGGAGAATGCGCGCAGTTGGCAGGTACTTTCCGTTGGTGGGGCTGGTATGGTGCCTGCTGGCTTTCCTGCCCACCAGCGGCGTGGTGCCGATGGAAATCCTGCGTGCCGATCGTTACGCGTTGACCCTGGTGCCGATATTCGCCGTGGGCCTGGCCTACGGCCTGCGCGAAGTGGCGCGGGGGTTGAGCGCCCCGGCGGCGAAATTCACCATGGTGGCCGTATGGGTGATCCCGCTGTGCTTCGCCGTGCTGTTCGCGGCCAGGGTGGAGATCTGGAGCAGCAGCGAAAGCCTGTGGAGCGATGTGCTCCGCGGCCAGAGCGACCACTGGATAGCGCTCAACCATCTGGCGTTCGATGAGCTGGAGCGGGGCGACTCGGTGGCCGCGCAGGCGGGCTACGAGCAGGCGCTGGCGGCAAATCCCACCTCGGTGGAGGCGCTGACTTCGCTGGCGCTGCTGGTGGAGAAGCGGGGAGACCGTCAGCGGGCCGGGGAGTTGCTTACCCGCGCGGCCCGGCTCAAGGAGTTCGACCTGGAAACGACACTGGAGTTATCCCGCTTTTATATTCGTGGAGACAGACTGATGGACGCGGCCGGATTGCTGGAAGACCAGGACGCGCAGGGCAGGCAAAGCGCCGAAATGCATTACCTGCTCAGCGTGGTTTACCGCAGGCTGGGGTATCTGGACAGGGCGGTGGAGCGGTTGAACGCGGCCAGGGCGCTGGAGCCCGGCAACGCGCAATACGATGCCGAGCTGGGCAGGTTGATGATTATGCAGGGAGATCTCAATGGAGCGCTGGAGATTTTGACCCGTGCCCTGGAGAACGATCCGGAGTTGGTGGAGGCCTATCTCGGATTCGGAGAATTGTTTTACGCCGCGGGGCAAACCGCCGATGCGGCCCGCTCCTACGGTAGTGCCCTGGCCAGGGAAGCGGACAACCGCGACGCCCTGCTGGGTCTGGCCGGTCTGCTGGGCGGCGCGGGGAAACTGGACAGCGCCGCGATTGTGCTCGAGCGGCTGGCCGCCCTTCATCCGGGCGACTGCATGGTACTGGCCAACACGGTTGCGCTGCGGCTCTCGCAGGGTCTGCTCAGCCAGGGAGCGGAGGCTCTCGGGCGGGCGTTGGAGTGCGACAGCACACGCCTGGAGAACTATCTCAACGGCTACGCGCTTTACGTTGCGCTTGACAGTCTGGGCAGGGCGGCTGAGATGCTCGACCGGGCGCGGCGGCTCGCGCCGTCATCGCAGGTGCTGGAGGCGCCGGAGCAAGACCTGTCAGCCAGGACCGGAGCTCCCGCCGACACCGCGATTTATTATCTCTCCGGATATTCATCCACAAGCGGCCGGCGGGTCAGCGCCCGGCAGGCTGCGCAGTTGCTGGACAGCTTGCGCGGTATTGGCCGGAAATAAAACTCACAACAGCGCGTAATGGCTGGAGTATTGTGTTATATCCCCCAAGCGCGAATGTGAACAATGCGTCATATGGCACATGGGAATGATAATAATTATTGTTTCAGGTATCTGAGGAATGATGCTGGAGCAGTTGTATCGTGATGTTATTGTTAAAGATATATGTTATTCGCCGGTTGTGGTTCAATAAAGTTGTGTTCGGGGTATGTTTTTTGCGAAACGGGAAAAGCAGGTTTACGATAAACACGGAAAACCGATTGTGGGAGTCTCATTTCTTGATGGTGTCCATTGAACGGAGGTTGATTTATGTGGAATTCGAAGGGTTTTACCCTGATCGAGATCATCGTCGCGGTCGCCCTGGTGGCGATTCTTTCGGCGGCGGTGGCGCCCAGTGTGCTGAATAATATTTCCCAGGGCCGGATCAGCCGTACTCAGAGCGATGTGCAGGCGATTGCCAGTTCAATCATGCGTTTCAAGAGCGACACCGGTAAATACCCGCGCCTGGATAAACCCGAGCAGCCCGATACGCTCGGAGAGGCGTTTGATTTCCTGGCCAGCGGTAATGGCGATTGGCCGCTGCCATCGGCAAATGGCATCTGGCCTACCGCTTTTCTGCTGGGCAAGGTAAATGCCTCAACTCAGAATCTGGGTAACCATTTGATTCTCGGTATCGGGGATAACGGTACGGCAGTGAGCGACAGTTATCCTCGCGCTGCCAATCCCGATGACCCGAATGATATTGGTTTCCGGGCGGGATATATCAGCGCCGATCAGCCCGATCCGTGGGGCAATAAGTATCTGGTCAACGTCGCCCCGTTGGGCAATCCCGGCCAGACGGTCTGGGTTATTTCAGCCGGTCCTAACGGAGTGCTTGAGACCACCGTGGTGAGTTCCGGTACAGGCGCCGCGGCAACCACAGCCGGTGATGACATCGGGTTCAGGATTCAGTAACGACGAGTTAAGTGAAAAAAAGATGGCAGCGGGCCAAACCCCGCTGCCATTTCTTATTGCCTGCCGTAATACTACGCATCATCCGCAAGTTGCTTGTAAAGCCTGGCCGTAAGCTCTATATGGGCGGCGAAGCTGCCGTGTCCGGCCACCGCTGCCGGGTTGGTTGTGGCGGCGGCTTTTGCGAGACCGGAATCTTCGCATGCCCTTAGCAGGCACTCAGCCAGCGCGTGGACATCACCCGCAGAGAACAGCAGTCCGTTAGCGCCGTGGTCGATCCAGTCGCGGTTGGCCGGGATATCCGTTACAACCGGCAGGCACCCGCAGGCCATCGCTTCCAGTAGCGAGATGCTGGCGCCCTCCACAGGGCTGGTCGAGACATAGACCCGGGAGCGGGTCAGTTCATCCGCCAGTTCCCGCTGGTCCAGTCTGCCGGTGAACTTGATCCGCGATGAGAGGCCGAGCTCATCGGCATCACTCTCCAGCTTTGCCCGCAACGGGCCGTCGCCGGCCACGGTAACTTTCAGTTCAGGCAGTTTTCCCCGCACTGCCGAAGCCGCCTCCAGCAGGTCTCCAACCCTGTAGAGATCTGTCAGGTTCCTTGTGCTGATAACGGAGTGAGGTACCCGTTTGCCGATCTCCGGCGCGCAACGGAATACTTCCAGGTCGGCGCCCACCGGCTGAAGGAATATTTTTGATTCGGCTATTCCCGCTTCGACCATCCAGCGGGAAATTTCTCCATTCACGCTGATAATCCGCCCGCTACGCCCGGCCACGGTCAGGAAAGCTTTGCGAAAGATGCCACCGCGTCCGGCCGCCATCCGCCAGTCCGAACCGTGGACTGTCAGCAGCAGGGGCCTGCTGCTGAGCGCGGAAGCCGCCATCGCGATTACTCCGGCGGGGAAAGCCCAATGGGCATGGATCAGCCGGCAGTCCTGCGCGCGGATAGTGCGCAGGGCGGAATATAGCCCGGAGGCGACAAGGCAGCCGATACGAAGCACCGGTGCACGCTTGTATTCGATCAGCAGTTTCTGGGCGGAGGGAAACGGGAAACGAAGCACGTCGTGCGAGGGCAACTGTTCTGACGGCAGACTGTTGCGGAAAATCCGGGGCGCCAGCACGTGGGAGCGCCAGCCCATGCCCGAGAGCGCCTCAGCACTCCGCCGGACGAAAATCCCGTGGTAGGAGCCGGGGAAATCGGGATATGCATTGGTCACTACCAGTACGGAAGAACTCATCGCTCACTGTCGTCTTTGCGATCCGAGGCGTGGCGCAGCAGCAGCACTTCTTTCTGCGTCCGGAACAGCTCCCTCTTGAGCGCTGTGATCTGGGAACTGATAAAGGCAAAACTGGCCATCTGGATACCGGCAAGCAGCAGCAGGACGCTGAGCCAGACAATGGGTCTGGTGGGGTTGAGCGCCGAGTCGAGATAGAGTTTGAACAGGTAGGCGCCAAACACGAACGAGGTCAGTGTAAAGAGCAACCCCACCACGCCGAACAGGAGGATCGGTTTTTCGTAGAAGCTGAACATCAGGTGGCTCAACACGGTCACGCGCAGGCTGAGTTTGCTGCTGCCCAGCTTGCGGCTGGCCAGCACGGCCGGTTCCTCCACCAGTTGCAGGCCCGCGGCCTCGGCCTTGGCCACAATTTCCAGGTGGATTTCCTTGCCGTCGCTGTAGAGTTCGAAACAGTCCAGGGCCTGGCGGCGGTAGCCGCGGAAAATGCCCGTCACGGTGTAGTAGCGCCGGCCCATCGCCTGGCGCAGCAGGATATTGGCGCATCGGCTGATAAGCAGCCTGAAGGCGCTCACCCCCTCGGTCCGTCCTCCGGGCATGTAGGGGCTGCCGATCACGATATCCGGTTTGTCGCTGCGGCGAAGGCGTTCGAGCAGGTTGAGAATCTGATCCGGGCTGTAACTCAGGTCGGCGTCCACGGTGACAACGTACTTGCCAGCCGCGGCTGCCAGGCCGGTGCGCAGCGCATGGCCCCGTCCGCGGTTGGGCGTGTAGCAGGCCACCCTGACTTCGGGATCGGCTTGCGCGGCCTGTTCCAGCTTTGCGCGGGTATCGTCGGTACTGCCGTCGTCCACGCAGATTACCTCGAAAGCCACGCCTGCCTGGCGCAGGGTGTCGCAGACCAGCACAGCGGTGCGGCGGGCGTTCTCGCCCTCGTTGTACATCGGGATCACTACACTGAGTTCGGGATTGTCTTGCGGGAGTGCGGCAGCTTCACCCATCGAAACCCCTGGGGAGGTTGGTTGCACGCGGGTAAAAACTGGTACATGTGAGCACAGCGCTCCCGCGTTTTGTTTTCTGCAGCAGTATAAGCGCAGGGTCTTTGCGTGTCAAGCTTACGAGCTGCCTATTGTACACATCCATCTTGATAAAATATGGTTGGTATGATATTATAATTCAAATAGTTGGAACTGATCTTTAATTCTGCAGATAGGCCGTTGCGGCAAGTGCAAAGCGGGAAAACCGTTACAGCCCATCGCGCTTGAGAATGAAATATCAAAGCGGCACTTGCCCGGCTCATTATGCCGCGGCAGGGTTCGTTGCCACCGGGGGGGAACACCAGATGGCCATGCAGTCCACGCAACCGTTGGGCGAGATGCTGGTTTCGATGGGATTGATCAGCCAGGATCAATTGCAGATCGCGGTAAAAGAGCAACATCGTACCGGAAGCAGGCTGGGTGAGGTGCTGGTCAGTCTGGGATTCTGCGGCGAGGAGGACATCTCCCGCATCGTGGCCAGGCAGGCCGGTGTGAAAATGATTGATCTGGACAAGCGCAAGCCCGATGCGGCGGCGCTCAAGATGATCGATCAGGAATATGCCAGGCGTAACAAGCTGGTTCCGATCAAGCTCGACGGCGACACGCTTACAGTGGCGATGGATAACACGTTCGACGTGATGCTCACCGATCAGCTCCAGCAACGCACGGCCAAGTTTATCGAGGTGGTCCAGGCCACCGAGAGCGATATCCTGGATGCGATCGAAAATTTCTATCTCGGCGCCGGGCGTGACGACGATCAGATAGAGCAACTGGCCCTTGCGGCCGAGCGTGCCGGAACGAGCGAGGGCGAAGTTACCGAGGAATCGGAGTCCACGTTGGTAAAACTGGTCGACCAGTTGCTGATCAAGGGGATCAAGAGCGAGTGTACCGACATCCACTTCGAGCCGGACACGAACACTATCCGCACGCGCTACCGCGTGGACGGAATCCTGCATCAGGGGCCCGCCCTGCCGAAGTCCTTGCAGCAGGCGCTGATCGCCAGGGTGAAAGTGATGAGCAACCTCAACATTGCCGAGAGCCGGTTGCCCCAGGACGGCCGGTTCCGTTTTTTCATGGGCAAGCGCCAGCTCGACCTCCGAGTGTCAACTTTCCCGACTGTCCACGGGGAGAATGTGGTGATGAGGCTGCTCGACAAGTCCAAAGTAATCCTGGGCCTTGACAGGCTTGGCTTTACGCCGAAAAACCTGGACAAGTTTAAAAAAGCGATTTCGCGCTCGAGCGGGATCATCCTGGTTACCGGGCCCACCGGCAGCGGTAAAACCACCACGCTTTACAGCGCGCTTACTTACCTGAATAACTCGGAACGTAAGATTATCACGCTCGAGGATCCGGTGGAATACGAGATCCCGCTGATCCGTCAGGGCCAGATCAACGCCAAGGCCGGTTTTACTTATGCCGCCGGGATGCGCTCGATCCTGCGCCAGGACCCGGACATCATCCTGGTCGGTGAGATTCGCGACGCCGAAACCGCGGAGATCGCCACCCAGGCGGCGCTGACCGGTCACCTGGTGTTCAGCACCCTGCACACAAACGATTCGGCCGGTGCGTTTCCCCGCCTGGTCGATATGGGGATCGAGCCGTTCCTGGTATCGAGCTCCGTGATTGCCGTGCTGGCCCAGCGGTTGATCCGCAAAATCTGCCTGGAATGCAAGACAGTCTACGAGCCGACCGGGGAGGACCTGGAAAAACTGGGCCTTAAGGGTAAAACAGGCAAGTACACGTTTTACCGCGGCAGCGGCTGCGATAACTGCTCTGGAACGGGCTACCAGGGCCGTTGCGCTATCTACGAACTCATGCCCGTATCGCAGAAGATTGAAAACCTGGTGTTGCAGCGGTCCGATGGTCCGGTGATCAAAAAGACCGCGATCGAAGAGGGCATGACCACCCTGTTCCATGACGCGTTGATCAAGGCGGTCAACGGCCAGACCAGTATCGAGGAAGTGCTGAGAGTAACTTACACGGGTAGCTGAGCAGGCGGTACGTCAACGAACGGCAGAGGTGGCGGCAGGCAATGCCCACATACCAGTACAAAGCGACCAACGACGCGGGAAAAACTGTCAAGGGTGTAATAACCGCTGAGACCGAGGACGCCCTGGAGGAGGTGCTTGATGGGCAGAATCTGTTCCTGATCAGCGCGTCCGAGACAACCAGAAGCCCGGGCGGTGGTGGAAAAAAAGGCGGCGGCAAGCGGGTTGTACGCTCCAAAATCAAGCGTGCCGACCTGATCGCGTTCACTGTCCACCTCTCAACGGTGCTCGGCGCGGGCGTACCGATCCTGCAGGGCCTGGACGACATGGTCGAGGAGACGGAGAACGCCTATTTCAAGGACGTAATCTCCGGAATCAAAAACGCCATCCAGGAAGGCAGCAGCATCTCGGACTCGTTCGCGGCCCATCCGGAAGTGTTCGGTGAGCTTTATGTCGCCATTTTGCGCAGCGGCGAATCCACCGGCCGGGTGGACGAGGTGCTCAAGGAACTGGTGGGGTTTCTGGAGTGGCAGGAGGAACTGATGGGCACGATCAAGCAGGCCACCACCTACCCGATGATCGTGATGAGCGCGGTGATGGGACTGATCGGGGTCATGTTTGCTTTCGTGCTCCCGCAGTTTCTGAAAATTTTCGACGATTTCAATATCGCGCTCCCTCTGCCGACCAGGATCGTGATCGCGATCAGTAATTTTTTCCAGAATTTCTGGTGGCTGATGATACTGGCAATAGTAGCCTCGGTTTTCGCTTACAGGGCGGCAAACCGCACGCCCCGGGGGCGGATGGCTATCGACAGGATGAAGCTGAAATTACCGATATTCGGCGAGCTGATGCGCAAGATCGCCCTCAGCCGGTTCTCCCATTACCTGGCCACCCTGTTCGGCTCGGGTGTGAATATCCTGCAGGCCCTCGAGGTGGTGGAGCGCCTGGTGGGTAACGCCGTGCTGGCCGATGTGGTGCGCAGGGCGCGGCTCCAGGTGGGCACAGGCCAGTCTATCGCCGGAGCGCTGCGCGAGAGCGGCGAGTTTCCCTCGATGGTGACCCGGATGGTCTCGATCGGCGAGGCTACAGGTAATCTGGAGGAGACCCTGCAGAAGGTGAGCGTGTACTACGACCGTGAGGTGCCGCAGACGATCAAGCGGCTTTTTACAGCGCTCGAAGGTTTGATTATAATCGGTCTGGGGATCGTGATCCTATTTGTCGTGCTTTCTATTATCCTGCCGATGTTGTCTCTACAGGAGGTGGTCGGTTGAGTCGTAAAAGAGCTAACAACGCCTTTTGGCGCTCGGGTTTCAGCCTGATCGAAGTTATCGTGGCTGTTTCGATCATGGCCGTGCTGGCCGCGGCGGTCGTGCCGGTGATGTTCAACAAACTCGACCAGGCCCGTTACAAGAGAGTCTTCGCTGATCTGCAGGCGATCTACGAGGCCACGATGGGTACACAGGCCGAGGATTATTTCGGCTTCGTGGGCGATGTGGGCACGTTGCCTGACTCGGTGAACGAGTTGATTGACGGCACGGGTCAGGGCACGGACTGGCGGGGGCCGTACCTGTCGTTGGCCGGCGGGGCGAAGTTTACGGACGTTTACGGCAACCCCTATGTTATCGACTCCCTTCCAATCCGGGTCCGCAGCTATGGCCCCGACGGTACGGACAACAACGGGGCGGGCGATGACCTGAGTTACCCGGAGAACCCGCTCTCAACGTTTTCCGGTAACCTGGAGGCCCAGGTCTATATCAACGGGCGGCTGATAAGCGACGCAACCACCGAGCAGGTTTCGGCGAGCATTGCATATTCGAACGACGGTACTCCCGCCACTCTGGCGCTGACGTTCAACCTCGGGAATCAGCAGTTCGAGCATACAACCGCCGTGCATCAGGGCAAGCACGTGCTGACTGTAATAGCCGGAAAGACCGGCCAGGACCCGGCCACCACGCACAAGGAAGTGGTGACGATCCTGCCGGGGGTCATTACCAAAACGCAGGTTTCGTTCGCGGACGCCGACTACATGACCCGCCTGGACACCGACCTCAATGGCAACGGCATCCCGGATCGTCTGGAGGACATGGACGGCGACGGGATTCCCGACGACATGGATCCTGATATCGACGGCGACGAGACGCCCAACGCGATTGACCCCGATCCATACGATCCCCTGGTGACCGGTGGTGGTGGTGGGGCGACCTCTCCGCAGGTGACAGCCGTCACTCCCAGCTACGGCAACCAGGGGGATACGAACCTGCTGCTGACTATCGACGGGGCTTATTTCGCGACCGGGGCGACTGTTACGTTCAGCGGAACCGGGATTACGGTGCTTACCAATCCGGCTACTTTCGTCAGTTCCTCGCAGTTAACCGTTTCGGTCAACATCTCCGGCTCGGCCGCCACGGGTTTGCGTAACGTTACAGTCGATAATACCGACGGAGGTTCCGGTACCGGTAACAACCTGTTCGAAGTGCTGGCCAGCGGGGGTAGTCCTTCTCCGATAATCACCCTGGTGGTGCCGGATAACGCCAACCAGGGTGAGACCAACCTGACCGTAACTATCCAGGGGCAGAATTTCCTTACCGGCCCCACGGTTACTTTCAGCAACGGCAATATCTCGGTCAACAGCACAACTTTTGTCAACAGCAGCCAGGTGGACGTGGATATCACCGTGCCCGGCGCATCGGCCACCGGGGCGGGAACTGTGAGGCTGACCAACACCGACGGCAATTTCGACGAGGCCACCTTTACGGTCAATCAGACCGTGCCGAATATCAGCAACGCCACTCCTAATAATGCCAACACCCTGACCAATAACGTCTGGGTCGATATTACGGGGACGAATTTTCTCAGCGGGTTTACCGCCTCCACCAGCGGCAGTCCATTGGCAGTGGATAACACGTCGTTTATAAGCTCATCGCAGGTCCGCGTCAGGGTCGACTGCGGTTGGACGCTGAGGGATAAGCAACGCTATATAATAGTTACCAACCCCGGAGGCGGAGCCGACAGCACGCTCTTCACGATTAACGGCTGGTTATAAGGCATATGCGTGTAAAATACATCATATTCGCCGTACTGGGCCTGGTCGGTGTGCTGTTCGGAGGCTGGAACTGGATGAACTATTTCAAGGGGCAGGCCGGGGGCAGTGCTCCCCAGCTCCAGGCCGTCCGTCCGCAGCCCAACCCGGAAATAGCGCAGTTGGAGCAGCAGGCAGCCCCTGTGCCGCAAGCGGCGGAGCAGGATACAGGCGGCGGGCAGCGTACGCCGCCGGGCGCTGAAATGGAGTTTCCCGATACCCTGGGGCGCAACCCGTTCCTTACGCCCGAGGAAATCCGCCTGATCGCCAGTGGCGAGCTGATCGAGGAACCCCCTCCGCCGGTGGAGGCGGGTCCGCTGCCGGAGTATAAAATATCGGCCCTGTTGAAAGATAATGTCAGCGGAGATTTTGTGGTGCTGATCGGCGGCAGGACCTACCGTCAGGGTCAGATGATCGGCCAGGAGGAAGTGGTGCGGATCACGGAAAACTCGGTGGAGCTGGAATCCCAGGGCGGCCTGAGGCGGACATTGAATATCGGCGGCAAGCAGCCCGACAGAGGTGTTTCCATCAAGCTGCGAAAAAACTGAAAGCGGGTGTTTGTACGGTGGCCAATTCAGGCAGGGATAATACGCGAGGCAAGAGTGGAAAAAAGTTCTCGCCGGCCCAGTTGCTCGAACAGTTGGGGCTCTACCGTAATACGGGCAGGACCGTGATCGGGATTCAACTTGCGGGCGACATCTTTCGGATCGTGGAAATCGACCGTAAATCGAATCCGCCGCGGATCATCAATTTCTCGGCGATCGATCCGTTGATGGAGAACACGGCCGAGGCCGCCGACCAGGTACTGGGTTTGCTCTACGAGAAGGAGATGAGCGGCCGTCTGGTCCACGCCACGGTCTGCGACCAGGGGGCCGAGTTGCGCCAGGTCAGCCTGCCCGTGCTGGCGAAAAATGAAATGCGGGCGATTGTAAGGCGTGAGCTGAAAAAAATAGTTCCCGACGCCAAACCGGCGGAAGTCGTTTTCGACTACTGGTTCGAGCGCAGTGTCAAGAAGGGCCGTAAGACCGATGTGCTTGTGGGTGTGATTTTCCGCGAAAGCTCCCAGCGGATTATCAAGCTGATGGAGCAGTGCGAGCTGGACACCGAGCTTGTGACCACCGTGCCGATGTCGCTGATAGCCTGCGTGGGGTTGATGGGGGGAAAATACAGCGGCGGTATCACCGCCTCGGTCCATCTTGAGCGCGGCAGAAGCTATCTGGTTATTTCCAATAAAGGCAACTGGGTATTCTCCCGCGAGTTCCAGTCCGTGCTGAATAAGGAAGAGGCGCAGCAGCAGGACCAGGATACATCGCTTACGGCCAGGCGCAAGTTTGCCAGTGCGCGCTACATGGCCGATCAGGACAAGCTGCTGGTCGAGGTCAACCGCAGCCTGCTCTATTTCAAACAGCGTTTCCGCGGAGAGGGAGTAGCCTGCGCCGTGCTCAGCGGTGAGGCGTTCAACCTGGAGGATGTGGCCGGTGCCTTCCAGCAGAACCTTGGTATCGAGGGTGTTGTGTTCTCGCCCATGGAGGCGTTCGATACCTCGCAGATGGGCGACAGGGCGGCCAAGCTCGGCAGAATTTTTCCTTCGCTCTGTCTGCCTGTGGGCGCCGCGATGCAGACCTTGCGCCAGGCAAAGCTCAATTTCGTGCCCGAGGCCTATATCAACCGCTACAAGGAACGGGCGCGCAAGTTCATCGTGGGAGCCGCCTCCGTGGTGCTGATAATCGTGCTGGGAGTTGGGTATCTGCTGATTCGCAGCAGCAGGGTGGAGTTGGAGGAAATGCTGGCCCAGAATGATCAGGGAAGAGTGATTGCCGAGATGACCGCCAAGCTGGATGATATCACCTCGGTGGCCACGGAGCGTAAACTGGCCCGCACTCGGCGCGAGTTTCTTGAACGCTTCACTCAAGAGGGCGACCCGGTGGATGAGATGCTGATAGCGCTGAGCTATCTGGTGCCCGAGCAGATGACGCTCTATCGCATGGTTGTCAATCAGGACTCCATCCGGACGGCGGAAATCTATGGCACTGTGGAGGGTAGGGGGATCGCCGCCAACGACAGCACTTTTAACGTGTTTTATCTCAAACTGGCGAAATCTGGTCTGTTTCTTAAAGTAGCCGAGCCGGAAATATCTTCCAGTGTCAAAGAAGGGGTTCATACCCTTAATTTCAAGGTGGACTGCCAGTTGCCTACGTGAGGACAGACCATGACGATCCCTTCTGGAATCCGTAAAGTCATTCTGCCGCTGGCGATGCTGTTTATTTTCGGCGCGGCCTGGTTCGGGCTTTACAAGCCGGAGCTGGCGAAAATATCGGAATACAATAAAAAACCGGCCGCCAGCCGCCAAAAGATAGAGCAACTTGTACGGGAGTTGAACGAGTACGACCCGCCCACCGCTGACGAGCGCGCCGAGTGGAAGGCGCTTGAGCGGGAATTCAGCCTTAAGTTGCCCCGTGGAAAGCAAATCACGGAACTGTACTCGCTGCTCTCCCGGTTGGCTGTCAACCTGGGCTGCGAGGATTTCAACCGGATGGAAATCGAGAATTCGGACACCGTTTACACCTCCGGCGATATTCCCCGGCGCGGTTTCGACATCCAGCTCGATTTCTCCTGCGATTTCCACTCGCTGAGAGAATATATAAACGGGTTGAAAGGCGCCGACAGGCTGATCGAAGTGGTGCGGCTGGAGGTTGACCGCAGCCTGCCGCTGCTTAACGTTAAGATGGTGATCAGGAGCTACTACGCTCCATGATCATCCCGGGGGGTGGAAAATATTTCCTCCCCTGCTGGTATTATCTGCCGCAATTGCACCCGTGGCCGATATTATTGACCTTTAATGCCGTGGTTCGCTTTTTGCTCTCATCGCCGGTGTATGGATGCTCTAAAAGCCGCAACGGTGCGGTTTTCCCGAAGATGGAACGATAATCCGAGACCGGAGTTGATACGATGATCGCCAGTATGACTGAAAGCTTCTCCCGCTCCAGGCCGCTCAGGTCCATCGGTTTGATGCTGGTCCTGCTGATAGCCGTCTCCAGCCTGTCGTGCCGAAGGCAGAGTTTGCGCCGGCCAGCGCCGGGTTCAGCCGCGGCCGGTCCGGCCAGGATCAGCCTGCAGGATCAGCCGGAGGAAGGGGAAATGGAAGAACTGGTGCTGCCCCAGCTGGAGCAGGAAAAGCACGCGGACTATGCGTTCAATCGCGCTGAAAACGTATTCGATGTCAATCTGGACAATGCTACGATGCAGGAAGCCCTGCAATCGATGTGCGATATGATGTCGTACAACCTGGTACTGGATCCGCAGATCTCGGACTCGCTGACTCTGCATCTGCGCGACATCACTTTCAACAAGTTCCTGGAAATCGCTATCGGCAACCACGGTTACTACTACCGCATCGAGGACAACTTTCTATACGTGGACCTGCCCGGGCTGGAAACGCGGATTTTCCATCTCGATTACCTTAACGGCAGCCGTCAGTTACAGGGCCAGATGAATATCACCGGCATCACCGGCGATGCCAGCGGAAACCTGATACCACAGAGCAACACTCAACTTCTGACCCAGAGCATCACCAACATCTGGGCCGATATCCGCAACAGCCTGGTGGAAATAGTCCTGGGCCAGGGAGTTCAGCTTCTGGCCGCGATTACCCCCGAGGGCAGTTACGCCGGCAACGACGAGAACAGCGGCTACCGGCTCGTGGTGGAACCCAACAGCGGCGTGATCCAGATTACGGCCAGCCGTGAGGTGCTCGCCAAGGCGGAATCATTTCTGAAGGCTACAGAGGCCAGCCTCCAGCGCCAGGTGCTGATTGAGGCTCGCTTTATCGAAATTAACCTGAGTGAGTCTTTCGACGCCGGTCTGGACTGGTCGGTTATCCCTAAGCTGACCGGTGTCTCCAACCTGGGCGGCGGTCTGGCCAACGGCCAACTGGTGGCGCAGGCGCTCAACCCGTCTTCCCGCGAGTTCCAGATGGGCGTATCCAACGATAACATCACCGCCATCATGACCGCTATCTCCAAGCACGGCAAGGTCAACGTGCTGCAAAGCCCGCAGGTCAGTACGCTGAACAACCAGCCCGCGGTTATCAGGGTCGCGCGTAACGAGACTTTCTTCCAGCGTACGGAAACCCCGGGCACGCCCGCCACGGCTACCAGCCCGGCAACGCAGTCGGTGATCAACTACTTACCGATTCAGCAGCCCACCGGCGTGGTGGTCAACCTGACTCCGCAGATCGGCGACGACGGGACGATTATTATGGCCATCCGCCCCTCGATCACCACGATCGCGGCGGTAGCTACCAGCCCCGACGGCCTGAGCACGAGCCCGATCACCGATATTCGCGAACTGGACACTGTCGCCAAGGTCCACCACGGCCAGACGATTATCCTGGCCGGTCTGATCCAGGAGCGCAAGACCAATGACGCTAAGGAAGTCCCGTTCCTCTCAAAGCTACCCTTAGTGGGGAGCCTGTTCCGCCAGGTCAAGGAGGACCGTCAGAAGGTTGAACTGGTTATCCTGCTGACGCCATTTATCAACTACAGCAGGTCGAATTCAGAAATCGCCAATGAAGCGGGCCAGCTCCCGCGGTACAAGGAAATTGCCAGAAACTACCGGATTTCCGAGGGTGAATTTAAAAGCCAGTGAGCGCGTTTCTCTCACCGGCGATCCGGGCCAACGGATGCCTGAAGAGGACTATGTATCTCGACTTTTTCGTACTCCAGGAGAAACCGTTTTCTCTCACACCTGACCCGCGGTTTCTCTTCCTCAGCGACAGCCATCGCCAGGCCCTGGATCACATGGTTTACGGGATTCAGGAACGGGAGGGGTTTATCCTGGTGGCCGGGGATATCGGCACCGGCAAAACCACGATCTGCCGTGAGCTGCTCGAGCGGCTCGATGACAATGTCGCCACCGCTCTGATCCTCAACCCCCTGCTCAGTGAGCAGGAGTTGCTTGAGGCCATTGTCGAGGATTTCGCCCTGGGCAAGCAGCCGGCCGCCGCCGCCGGAAACGCCGGCGAGAAATCCAGCCGCAAGTTGTTCGACTCCCTGGACGAGGAAACTCAGAACGCCCTGGAGCTGAACCCGCTGATGCCCGGTGAACGGGTGCTGCGCAACATCCTGGATAAAGTCCAGCAGCCGTCCTCCGCCGGTCGGCTCACCAAGAAGGAGCTTATTGACCGCCTGAACAGGTTCTTACTGGAACTGGTGGAGCAGGGCGGCAACGCGGTGCTGATTATCGACGAGGCGCAGAACCTGTCCCCGGAAGTACTGGAGCAGGTGAGGATTCTCTCCAACCTGGAAACCACAAAACAGAAGCTGTTGCAGATTGTGCTGGTGGGGCAACTGGAACTGAAGCATAAGCTGGAGAGTCCCGCCCTGCGCCAGCTTAACCAGCGCATCACGATCCGCTACCAGCTCAACCCGCTCACTTTCGAGGAGACCAAGCGCTATATCGAGCATCGCCTGTTCGTAGCCGGCTCCAACAGTTCGGTCACTTTCGACGAGGGGGCGTACGAGCAGATTTTCGATTACTCCCGCGGCGTGCCCCGGCTGGTCAACCTGATCTGTGAGCGCTGCCTGCTGGCCGGCTTTGTGGACCAGGTGCGAAGGCTGGATGCCGACATGGTACTGCGCTGCCGGGAATCGCTCGAGGGCAACATCGAGCCCAGGCCCAGACCCCAAATTCCCGATCAGCCGGAACCGGGTGCTCCCGTGGAGCAGCGCAACGAAGAACGGATGGTTGAACTGCCGGCGGAAAAACGCCCCGAACAGGCGGTCGATCAACCGTGGGAGCGAAAGCAGCGCGGCTTCTTTTCCGGAGCGTGGCGCACCGTGGCTATCACCTTGATGGTAGTGATCACAATTGCGGCGGCATCCATGCTGACCTGGAAAATCGCCACCCGCGGGCCGGTTTCCGCCAGGCAGGCGGCCACTCAGACCAGTCGGCCCGAGGCGGGGCAGACACGACAGGTGGCCGCGCCGGTCGAAATACCGGCGGTGAGGCTGGCCTTTTCTCTGCAACTCGGAGCGTTCCGCAATATCGAGGACGCTCTGGAGCAGGCGCGCCTGTTCGGTGAGCAGGGGCTGGAGCGCGAGTTGTACGTGGTGCCGCTGCACGTGGCCCAGTTGGGCGGACGCTGGTACCGGCTGTTCTACGGCGGGTTTCCCTCCAATGACGCCGTTCGCGCCGAGCTTGATCGTTTGGTGGAGCGCGGCCTGCTTCGCCAGGGCAGCGCCAGAGTGGTAGAAACTTCGCTGGCATACAATCTGGGCGATTTCGGCGACATGGCCAGCGCAAAGAAAAAAGGCGGCGAGTACATGCGCTCCTGGCGCATTCCCTCCTACGTGATGATGTTGCATAAGGACGAGCAGGGGGAGACCTGGCGGTTGTATGCCGGGGCGTTCGAGAACAGGGACCAGGCTGCGTTTCTGGGTGACAGGATCGAAGAGGCCGGCTTAAGCAAATCGCTTGTAGAGCGGCTCGGTTACTGGCCGCTTCACTAGTGTGTTGAAGAATTGCCATTTTCAGGGAATACAGTTGTCAAGGGCCGTTCCTTGCTGTATGCGCAACAGCGGTTGATCCAGCGCAGCGGTTAGTTGACTCATAATAAAGCAATGCCTTATAAGGGAACGGCATGTCTTGCCCTTGACAACCGGATAAGCGATATTTTTTATTTAAAGGCGTTGAAAAATTTATTTCAGCGCCCCTCTGAACCGCATACGGAGCCGGTTGCGATGAGCATTATCGCCGAGGCGCTGAAAAAGGCGCAGCGCAAGGGCAAAAAAGGCGGCGACGTTCCGCCTCCGTTCGAGTTGGGCAAGGACAAGGACAAGGGAAAAGCCCCGGTCCGTGGCGCCGGGCCCTCGCGGGCGCCCAGGGCAAAACCAGTCTCGGCGGCCAGTGCAGCGGAAGCGGTTAAGTCCCTTGTCGGGGCCAGGAAGCCCGCCGCCGCTAAACCTTCCGCGGCAAAGACAACGCCAAAAGCCGCTCCGGCCAAACAGCAAAAAACAGCTTCCCGGGCAGGTAAGAAGCCCCTGTTGCAGCAACGCAAGGTGCGAGTGGCGGTTATGGCGGTTTCAGTCATGGTCGGATTCGCCGCGCTGATGTATTATGTCAACTACGTCCATCAGCCGGGAGTTGACGGCATGAAAATAACCTCGGCCCCGGTCTCTCCAGCCACGGCTCAACCCCGGCAGGCGGCCGTCAGTCAGCCCACCGGGGAAGTTCCAGCCGGGCAGGCCGAAGGTGGGGAAGAACCGGCCGGGGAGGAACAGGCGGCCGGTGAACTGGCCGTGCCGCCCGTACCGGAGTTGGAGCAACTTTCCCGGAGTCCGCTGGCAGGGATGGATGAGCCGCAGGAACCGGAAACGGACGTAAGCCCCGAATCGCAGCTTGGGCAGGCAGCCGCTGCCGAGCCGCTGGCCGCTGAGCGAGGGATCGCCGTCTCCGGCACATCGACACCGCCGGCGGGGGCTGTTCCGCCGTCGATAATCAACAAGGGCGAGCAGGAAAAGACACTCCGCGAGGACATCTACCATTTCAACATGGCTGTCTATTTCCAACGTAAGGGAGCTGTGCGCGAGGCGCTGGACGAGTACGAAGAGGTTATCCGGCTCTCTCCCCATAACGCCGAGGTTTACAGCAACATGGGCGTGCTCTACAACCAGATCGGTGAGTTCGGGGAAGCCGTGGCCGTGCTGCAGAAAGCCCTGCTGATCGATCCGCGCTACAGTAAGGCCCGCAATAACCTGGCCGTGGCATACTACCGCGCAGGCCAGTACGAGCAGGCGCTTGAGCAAGCCGGCCAGGCGATTGAAAACGAGCCGGGCAACCTCGACGCGCTCAACAACATGGGGCTGATCTACCGCAAGATGGACAGGCCGGAGCTTGCCGAGCAGAGTTTCCGCCAGGCGCTGGCGGTGGACACGGGTTACTCCGCGGCTCACTACAACCTGGCGCTGCTTTTCGAGCAGACCGGGCAGCTTGCGCAGGCTGTACGCCATTACCGCTCTTTTCTGGCTGCCGGAGAGGGTTCGGAACAACTCAACGCCAAGGTTCGTGCGCGGTTGCGGGACCTCTCTCCGGGCTGATAGTCCAAAAAACCGGGTCGACCGCACAACCAGCATAATCATTTGTGAAATTTCTCCCACCATCATATTTTTCCTGTGTCATCTCCATTTTTAAAGTTATCTCCTGTTGCAGGTTGAATAATGTTATGGCTGTTATCAAAAGTTTTGTCTTTTTGCAAGGGAAAGAGAATCCTGAGAATGGTCCGGAAAAACTTCCGCTGTTCGTAGAATATCGCAGGGGCTTGCCCTTGTGTTCGCCCGTTAACCTGTACGCCTGCCGTATACTTTGGGACGAGGCGCGCCTCGCCCCAAAGAGAGAAGGAACGGCCCTTCGAAGAATGATCAAGCGGACAGTTGTTTCGAGAGCTGCTCTAGTGGGGAATTCCCGGTGACAGCGGACAGCAAGAAAAACGGCAAAACGGCAATAGAGCAGAAACTCTCCACGCTGCCCTCCCGGCCCGGAGTGTATCTGATGCGCGACGAGGCCGGCGGGATAATCTACGTTGGCAAGGCCAAGAGCCTGGCCAACCGGGTGCGCAGCTATTTCCGCGGTGTGCCGGCCAACCCTAAAGTGGCCGCGATGGTCGGCAGGATCGCCTCGTTCGACTACATTGTCACCGAAAGCGAGATCGAGGCACTGCTGCTCGAGAGCAACCTGATTAAAGAGTACCGGCCACGCTACAATATCGATCTCAAGGACGACAAGCGCTATCCGTATCTTAAGGTGACCACGGCCGAGCCGTTTCCCCGCGCGTTCGTAACCCGCCGGTACAGCAACGACGGGTCCCGCTATTTCGGGCCTTACACCGACGCCCGCGCGCTGCGCACAACCCTGGAAGTGCTGCGCAAGGTTTTCCCCCTGCGCACGTGCCGTCACAACCTGCCAAAGCAGCGCGGAGCGCGCGAGTGCCTGAACTACCACCTGGGCCACTGCTCCGCTCCCTGCCACGGTCATATCAGCGAGCGGGACTACGATGCGCTGGTGGCCGAGGTGTTGCAGTTCCTGGAGGGCCGCACCGAGCCCGTTGCCCACAGGTTGCGCGAGCAAATGGAGCAGGCCTCGGAGAAGATGGATTTCGAGCTGGCGGCCCGCTACCGCGACCAGCTCCGGGCGGTGAACAAGGTGAGCCAGCGCCAGAGGATGGATGCCCCCGGTGGCGGAGACGAGGACGTGGTGGCGCTGGCGGTCGATGGGCGCGACGCCTGCGTGGTGGTGCTCAAGGTACGCGGCGGCAAGCTGCTTGGCAGCGAACATCGCATGCTGCGCAACAACCTGATGGAGCCGCCGGAGGATGTGCTCAACGCCTTTCTGGGCCACACTTATCTGGGCGAGCGGGAATACCCGCCCACGGTTTTTCTCAGCCACAGGGTTGAGGACGCGGCGCTCTACGAAAGCTGGCTGGGCGAAAAGGCGGGCCGCAAGGTGCGCTTTCACGTGCCCGCGCGTGGGGATAAGCTCCGGCTGGTGAGGATGGCCGAGCGCAACAGCCACCTTCTGCTCGAAGAAGTAGTGATGCGCCGGGAACAGGCCCGCCAGCGGGTGCCCGAAGCGTTGCTGGAGCTGCAGAAAACGTTGGGTCTCAAGCGTCTGCCCCGGCTTATCGTCTGTTTCGACATCTCCACGATCCAGGGCAGCCACGCGGTGGCCGGGATGAGTTGCGTGCGCAACGGCAAGCCGCTCAAGAGCGGCTATCGCAAGTTCCGCATCCGCTACCGGGGTGGGCAGGACGATTTCGCGATGATGAAGGAGGCCGTGGGGCGCTATTTCAGCCGCGTGGCCGCCGGCGGCCAGGAGTGTCCGCAGCTGGTTGTTATCGATGGAGGCAAGGGGCAGCTAGGCGCGGCTGTGGAGGCTATCGGGCAAACCGGGCTGGAGTTGCCCCCGCTGGTGGCTCTGGCCAAACGGGACGAGGAACTCTATCTTCCGGGCAACCCCGAGCCTTTCGGACTCTCCAAGCGCAGCGAGGCGCTGCGGATGCTGATCCGCGCCCGCGACGAGGCCCACCGGTTCGCCGTGGAGTACCATCGTAAGCTGCGCAAAAAGAGTACGCTGGAATCCAGACTCAACTCCATTGCCGGAGTGGGACCCGCCAGGGCCCGAGCCCTGCTGGAGGAATTCGGTTCCCCGGCGGAAGTGGCCCGCGCCCCGGTGGAGCGACTGGCGGAAGTTAAAGGTTTTTCAGTGGCGTTGGCCCGTAAAGTGAGCGAATTTCTGAACAATGGGGAAGATGATGATCGAAGTGCGTAAGGTTGTTGTTGAACCGCTGCAATCCAACTGCTATCTGGTCTGGAGCGAACAGTCGGGCGAGGGCGTGGTGATCGATCCGGGCGGCGAGGGAGAGAAAATAATCGGGCGAATAGAGCGGCTGGGCTTTGAACCCAAATATATTCTCAACACCCACGGCCACGGCGACCATATCGCGGCCAACTCCGCGCTCAAAAGCCGGTACGACAATGTGCCGCTGCTGATCCATCGCAATGATGCCCCGCTGCTTGTGGACCCGCAACGGAACATGAGTGCCGCCTACGGCCTGCCAGTTGTCAGCCCGGAGCCGGACGGGTTTCTGGAAGATGGCGGGAGCGTGGAGTTCGGCGGCCTTCGCTTGGAAGTGCTGTTCACGCCCGGCCACAGCCCCGGCGGAGTGTCGCTCTACGGGCACGGGGTGGTGTTTACCGGCGATACCCTGTTCATGGGTTCTGTCGGCCGCTGGGACTTGCCCGGTGGCGACGAGGACCTGCTGATCTCCAGCATCAGGGATAAACTGCTCACGCTGCCCGGGGAGACAATTGTCTACCCCGGCCACGCGGGAGATACGACAATCGGCATAGAAAAACGCCACAACCCGTTTCTGGTATGAGCCAACAGGATCACAAAGCTGAGAGTCCCGAAAGAGCGCCGCGTTGTTTCCTGCTGGAGCAGTTCGAGGACTACCTGATGTTCGAGCGTAATCTGGCGGCCAATACGATCGAATCCTACCTTCGTGATCTGGCCGGGTTCGTGGCCCAGATGGTGCGTGAAGGCGCCGCGAGTCCGGCCCGGGTGGACCGCGACAGCGTGGCCGAGTATCTCAACGAATTGGCCGGGGTGGGTCTGGCCGCCAGTTCGCTTTCGCGCAAGCTGAGTTCGATCAGGCTTTATTTCCGCTTTCTGGAGGGCGAGGGCGCGGTTTCGGCCGACCCCACCCGCACGCTGGAGCTTCCCCGTCGCGGCCGCAAGCTGCCGGAAGTGTTGAGCCTGGATGAAATTTTGTTACTACTTGACGCGGTGAACCCCTCCCGCCCCGGCGGCCTTCGCGACAGGGCGCTAATCGAATTGATGTACGGCACCGGGATGCGAGTCTCCGAGGTTTGCAACTTACGGCTGGAGGATATCCGCGCGGAGCAGGCCCTGGTGATCGTTTTCGGCAAGGGCGGCAAGGAGCGCGTCGCGCCACTGGGTGAGCTGGCGCTGGCTGCCCTGGGCGAGTATATCGGCAAGGAGAGGTCCCTGCTCGATAAGGGTTCCGGCGGAGCGAGTGTGTTTCTCAACCTTCGCGGAGGCAGACAGATAACCCGGATGGGGATCTGGAAATTATTGCAAAAATATGCGAAGCGGGCAGGAGTGGAAAGCAAGGTGTATCCGCACGTGCTGCGTCATTCGTTCGCGACCCACCTTGTGGAGAACGGGGCGGACCTGAGGGTGGTTCAGGAGCTGCTGGGTCACGCGGATATTTCCACCACCAAAATCTATTCTCACGCCTCCAGCGACATGTTGCGCCAGGTGCATCGTGATTTCCATCCCAGGGCCTGAGTGCTGCTGTCGTGCTGGCGGTTGGAAATCCCCCACGGCCCTGCGGTAGAAAGAGTTAGCGATGCGGTGTAACTAAACGGCTTGGATAACCATGCAAAACGCCGGGAGCACGTTGGCGTCCCGGCGTTAATGCTGATATATTTTGTTAAGGCAAAGCGGCTCAGAAGCGGAACTTTTTCTTGAGCTTGCTGCCGAAGACTCTTGTATAGACCGATACTTTGCCGCTGAGATCCCTGATATTCTCCACCGGAAACAGCAGCAGGACCGAATTAATGCTCTTGCGCTCGGTTTTACCTTTGATCTTTAAACTGCGCGTTTTAAGCACAGTATCAGAATCTTCGATTTCACTGGGGATGTCGTACCCCTTGTTGTCGTTGAAAGCGAGCTCAAAAGCTACCTGGCCTTTGGTTTCGCTTTCTCCCAGGTAGGTCATGACGTAGGAAAATTTAACGAAGTTCTGGTCGATAACCACGCCAAAACTTCCCTTTTCCGACATTTTTGCGGCGCGAGCGGCGCTGAACGCGACCGTGACGGCAAGCAGTGCTGCAATGGCAAATCTCATAAGGGGCCTCCCGGTGGCTGGTTCCCGATAGCTATCAGGAATTTTGCTTTGGGCTTATGTTAATCCAAATCGACAGCCAGGAAAATAATGCCCGATTACTTCGCCGGCGCCGCTCACAATTTCCCAAATATATACATCATGCTATATTTGCATAATCGGTATATTTTTGTCAAGGTTTATATTTTTCTTGGGAAATCCAGAACAAATGTATGCTGATTACAAGATTACGATTAGCGGTTTTTCAGGCTCAGGTGGGCAGGAAAACACAGTCTGGACGTTGCGTCCGGGAGTTGTATCGGTGGTCTACAGCCGCCTGGAAAGTGCCGGGCGCTCCCTGCTCGATCATCTTGCCGGCAGGAAAATTATTCACGGACTGAGGATCGGGATCGAGACCGATGGCGGCCGCGATACCTTGCAGGCGTTGCCTTCCCCTGCCGTGCTGCCCCCCCCGGGCGCGGAAATATTTGTCGGGACGACAGTGGGGGAGCAGTTGAGATTTTACGGCAGAAGTGGGGGGATGAGTGCAAAAAAACTGGCTGCACTTGATAAAGAATTCGGGTTTGGTTTCAGCGCCATACGCGAACGTTCAGTCTGGGAGCTGGGCGAGGGAGAGCGGCGTTGCCTGTTGCTGATCTCTCAGGCGTTGGCAGGGCCCGGGAGCTGGATCATGCACAGCCCCCTTGCACGTCTGGACGGGGTCCGCCGGCGTTCGATGTCGGCGTATATCGTAGAGTACGCGGCACGGGGCAGGCTGGTGATAGCAGGTACCTCGCAGCCCGCCGGTTTGATGGGAGAGCGGAGCCGCTTGCTGGTGCTGGGAGCGTCCGGGCGCGAGCTGATATATCAGGGAGAGGGGGAGGCTGCCGGGCAATATCTGGCGAAAGCGCCGGATACACCACCACGCACGGCCAACCCCTGATTGTATTGGAACAAAAACAGAACTGATTGAATATCAATTATAGGGTATCGTCTAAGGTTACGGGTTCACGGTGGAAGCAGACAGGTCGGAAATGGTACCGACGGCAAGCCGAAATGAATCAATTTACTTGACTGCTCCAACAGCACGAACTATTTTTAAAACCGCTGTTATTTGGAGTGAAATTCTGCAACTATTCTCTTCGAAAACAATAATTCGAGAAAGCCTTGAGCCGGTCAGAACTAGCGTTGCCGCCGCCAGGCTTTCAAGCTGTACAACGTCAACAGGGACAGGAAAATGCGTAAGTTGCTGATGTTACTGACTGTCAGTTGTGTCTGGATGTTAACCGTGGCATCAAGTCCGGTGGTAACCGGCGCCAAGGTAAGACTCGGCGCCAAGAAGTACAAGGAGACAATCGAGGTACTGGAGAAGAACATGGCCAAGTATCCCGATGACCCTGAGCTGTTCTATTACCTCGGCCGCGCCTATGCGGGCGTGGCAAATTGGAAGTCCGCCGGTGAGAATTTCAACAAAGCCCTGGGTCTCAATCCCAAGCGCAAACTGGTCAAGGAAATCGACAAGTGGCGTGATTTCCACTGGGCTCAGTTTGTGCGCGATGCCCAGGCCCTGCTCATTCAGGAACGTTATCTGGCGGCGATCAACAAGTTCAAGATAGCCAACCAGATTAACCCTGACCGCAAGGAAAGCTATTCCAATCTGGGCGTGGCCATGCTTAACCAGGCCCAGGCGTTCCAGGAAGCCCAGCCACCGCAGCCCGACAGCGCCAGGCTGTATTTCGACGGTGCGATCGAGAGTATCCAGCGCGCTATTGAACTGGACCCCGAGAACGAACAGTTCGTCAAAAATCTCGGCCAGGCCTATATTATGGCCGACCGGTTGGACGAGGCTATCGAACTCTACGAGGCTTTCCTGGAGGAAAACCCGTTCGATATTACCACCAGGAAACGGCTGGTCACTATCTATATGAGCAAGCAGGATTTCGAAAACGCATCCAGGCTCTACGAGGAACTGTTCGAGGACGCCGGTGCGGAAATGAGCGATGCCGACTACTATAACGCCGGTAGCTGCTACTACCAGATGTGGGCGGCCGAGGTACGTGGCAAGAGCGAAGATGAAAAAAACTCGGAGCAGGCAGCACATTACCTTACTCGCGCGGCTGAAGCCTTCGGGTACGTGTTGGATGAGAACCCCTCCGACTGCGAGGCCGGGGAGCAGTTGTACTACATCCAAATCAACCTGGAAAACTGGGATAAGGTTGTTGATATTATCGAAACCATGCTGGACAACGGGTGCGAGCGCAGCTACATTACACTGTCCAACCTGGGCGTGGCTTACAACAAGATCGGCAAGCAGCAGAAAGCTGTCGAGATATTCAAGGAAGCCCAGGAGAAGAAGCTCGCCGACGAGCAGAGCCAGTAATCGATCACTGTCGAAGAGAGAAAGATTATCAGGTTTCTATGGACGGCTGAGCACAACAATTTCAACCTTCGACCGGCCCCGGATAAAGGGCCGGCCGAAGGTTTTTTTCGATGCAGCCTATGCTTTTTTCAACCGTGGGACCGAGATGAGCCTGCAGAACGGTAAAAATGAAAAGCAGGTGCTCGACGCCAGGATGGTCGAACGCTCCCTGCGCAGGATCGCGCACCAGATAGTCGAGCGCAATCAGGGCGCCGACGGCCTGCTGCTGGTGGGAATCCAGACCAGGGGTGTCAATCTGGCCCAGCGCCTGGTGGCGATGATCGCGGATATCGAGAAAACCGCTGTGCCCACCGGTAAGCTCGATATCACCCTTTATCGCGACGACCTTCGGCATAACCCTGTCCAGCCCACCGTGCGCAGCACCGACCTGCCGGCGGATATTACCGGCAGGAAAGTGGTGCTGGTGGACGATGTGTTTTATACCGGCAGGACTATCCGAGCCGCGCTGGACGCCCTGGTTGATTTCGGCCGCCCGGCGTCGATAATGCTGGCCGTGCTGATCGACAGAGGGCATCAGGAATTACCGATCAGGGCCGATTTTACCGGCTCCTCGATTACCACCCGCAAGGACGAGGACGTTATCGTGCGGGTCAGGGAAATCGACGGTGCGGACGGAGTATGGATTGAAACGCCTGGATGATTCAGGGTGTTTTACTGTCAGGGATTCGTTTCCAACCGTTTATTCTAACCGCTGAGGTCCGCCTCGAGATGCAATTCAACCGTAAGCACCTGCTGGGTCTCGAGGAACTCTCATCCGACGAGATTCGGATGATCCTCGATACCGCCGTGCCTTTCAAGGAAATCAGTGAAAGGCAGATTAAAAAAGTGCCTGTCTTGCGTGGCAAGACGATTGTCAATCTCTTTTTCGAACCCTCCACCCGTACCCGCATCTCCTTCGAGTTCGCAGAAAAAAGACTCAGCGCCGACACGGTTAATGTCAATGTGTCCACCAGCAGCGTCAGTAAAGGCGAGACCCTGGTGGACATGGCGCGCAACCTGGAGGCGATGAAAATAGACATGGTGGTCATCCGCCACGCGGCCAGCGGAGCGCCCGCGTTCCTGGCCCAGCGGATAGACTCCAACGTGATCAACGCCGGCGACGGGTGGCATGAGCATCCGACCCAGGGCCTGCTGGACATGCTCACCATCCGCGACCATTTTGGCAAACTCGATGGATTGAAAGTGGCGATAGTCGGCGATGTGATCCATAGCCGCGTGGCCCGCTCCAATATCTGGGGCCTGCAGAAAATGGGCGCCCAGGTGGGAGTCTGCGGCCCGCCCACGCTGGTCCCGGCGAGCCTGAAAGAACTTGGAGTGAAAATCTACTCCCGGATCGAGGATGTGCTCTCCGAGGTGGATGTGGTCAATGTGCTGCGGATCCAGTTGGAGCGGATGCATTCCAACATGTTCCCCTCGCTGGGCGAGTACAATCGCCTCTACGGAATCTCCACGGCCAGGCTGGAGGCCGCCGGCCGCGATGTGCTGATCCTCCATCCGGGGCCGATGAACCGGGGGGTGGAAATCGATTCCGATGTAGCCGACGGGGAGCATCAGGTGATTCTCGAACAGGTCACCAACGGAGTCGCGGTCAGGATGGCCGTCCTGTTCCTGCTGGCCGGGGGCAAGCAGGCCGGCGCCGCCGAGGCGACTGAGATGCGTGGAGAATAACTATTGTCATCCAAGCGGAAAGCAGGTGAAAATTGAAGCGTCTGTTGATCCGGGGCGGCAGGCTGGTCGATCCCGCCAACACAGTGGATGAAAAGCTCGATGTTCTGCTCTCCGGCGGCAAGGTCGCCGGGGTGGGCAAAGCGATTGACGCCGCCGAGGTTGATGAGGTGCTCGATGCAACCGGGAAAGTGGTTGTGCCGGGGCTGATCGATATGCATGTCCATCTCCGCGAACCCGGCCGGGAGGACGAGGAAACTGTCGAGAGCGGATGCCGGGCAGCGGCCGCCGGCGGATTTACCGCCGTGGCGGCGATGCCCAACACGGAGCCGGTGACCGATGACCAGGCCACGGTGGGCTATATCATCCGCGAGGCCATCCGGGCGGGATACAGCCGTGTTTATCCGATCGGTGCGATCACCAGGGAAATCAAGGGCGAGAACCTGGCCGAGATGGGTTCGATGCTCGATGCCGGAGCGGTGGCGTTCACCGACGACGGCCATTGCCTGGCTTCGGCCGAAGTGTTGCGCAAGGCGATGACCTATTCGCTTATTTTCGACGTGCCGATCATCCAGCACTGCGAGGACCCGGAGTTGGTTGGCGATGGTGTGATGAACTCGGGGATCACCGCCACCCGCCTGGGACTGGCTGGAAATCCGTGCGAGGCCGAAGAGGTGATTGTCTACCGCGACTGCGCCCTGGCCCGGCTGACAGGAGCGCGTTTCCACGTGGCCCACATCTCGGCCGCACGCTCGGTGGATATCGTCCGCAACTTCAAGGCCGAGGGTGTAAGGGTTACCGCCGAGGCGACGCCGCACCATTTCATCCTGACCGACGAGGCGGTGGGCGACTTCGACACCAACGCCAAAATGGCGCCGCCGCTACGGGGGGCCGCGGATGTGGTTGCCGTGCGCAAAGGGTTGGCCGATGGCACTATCGACTGTATCGCCAGCGACCATGCACCGCACCATTACGATGAGAAAGAGGCGGCGTTCGCCAACGCACCCAACGGGATTGTCGGCCTGGAAACCTCTTTCGCGCTTGTCTACACCGAGCTGGTGTTGGGCGGGGTGCTTGATTTCTCCACGCTGGTGCGGCGGATGAGCACGGCCCCGGCCAGGTTGCTCAAGCTGCCCGGCGGCTCTCTGGCGGTGGGCGATCAGGGCGACGTAACCGTGCTCGATCTGGATATCAACTGGACGATCGATAAGCACAAATTCTACTCCAAGTGCCGCAACACGCCGTTCCACGGCCGGCAGGTAACGGGGCGCGCTGTGGCCACTGTTGTCGGCGGCAGGGTTGTCTGGCGGCGTGATGGTGATTAAGTTGTTTCAATTGCCGGGAGAGAAACGATGAGAGCAAATGACGAACAGCCGGCCCCGGGACGCTCGGCCACGGTTGGATTGGTGGTTTTCGCCATCTACGTGGCGGTGCTCACCCTGGCGGCGGTAAGCGAGGTTTTCGATCTCGGCTGGTTCGACCACCCGTTATTCAAGTGAGATGCAATAAACGACAAGGCGCAAGAGGTGAAGCTTATGTTCAAGAAAGTCGCAAGTCGGTTGACGGGCATGTTCTACTTTCGTGTCGCCGCGGTACTGGCGGTGCTGGCGGCGGTTGCAGTGATCGGTTGCGGCCGGGGCAAGCAACCGGACCCCGTGCTGGAAAAAGAGACGGTTATGGTGGGCGAGGGGGTGCGGATTCTTCGTGAGGGCACATCGGTCCAGCGCGACTCGGTGATCCGTACGTTCAACAACCTCTCGCATCCGGAGTTACTGCGTCCCTATCTGGCCGAAACCGATACCAACGTGAAGATCGGGATTGTCAGCGCCCTGGGAAATCTGAAGGATGTGGGCGCGGTGGCCGAGTTGAACGCGATGCTGACCGAGAGCGACGACTACCTGTTGCGCGAAACGGTCATCTGGGCGCTGGGCGAGTTGAACGACACCTCCAGCGTGCCCGTGCTGATCGAGATCATGCTCGGCACCACCGAGAACCTCGATATGCGGCTGGGCCTGCCGATAACCCTGGCGACTTTTATCAATACTTCCTACGCCGGTAAGATAGAACAGACGTTTGTCGATGTGCTTCAGAACATGGGTGACGACCTGGAATTGTGCAGCTACGTGGCTGTGGGGATTCTGGAAGTGCTGGAGCCGGGCAACTACGAGCTGTTTCTTGGCCAGTTGCCACTGCTTAAGGAAATGGCCAAGCGCCGCCTTGAGGAGAATGGGGACGACGGGATATATACCAACTTCCAGCTTACTATCGAGGAATTGGAAAACTACAAACCGGGATCGGTCTGAGCCGTTATAGTGGTTCTCAAAAGTTTTGTCCTTAATGCAAAGGAAAGCGAATCCTGATAACGGTACGGAGAGACTTCCGTTGTCCGTAGAAAGTCGTAGGAGCGAACCTTGTGTTCGCCCGTCAATCTGTGCACCTGCTATATTCTTTACGGGCGAACACAAGGTTCGCCCCTACAAGGCAAGGAACGGCTCTTCGAAGGAAAATCAAGCGGACATTTCTTTCGAGAAACGCTCTAAAAGAGATTGTTTCCGGGCGGGCCGCTAGGTTGTGACGCAAGTCGCCGACACCGTTCCCCCAGATGTGGGGGAACGGTTTTTTATGACTGGATTGGGCGCATCAATCGGGTGCTGACGATACCAGGGGTGTCTGCCGGGGGGATTTATCTTAACCCCTGTGCCTGATATGGGGTGATTTCACTTCATATGCAACGCCGGAGCGGACAAGGGGCTTTTATCCGCACTGAAGCCTTGCGTAAAGTGGTAATTGTTAATAACTTATCCCCTTCGCGCCGGTTTGTGGCTGCTGGTATATAGTTTGCTTCTGTTGGTGTGTGGGAAAGAGTGCTTATTCGGCCGGGCGGACAACAGTAACGCAAGACGACGGAGTTGATTGATGAACGAACAGATCCATGTTCTCAACGAGCAGGTCAAGCGGGAAAGCGAAGTGGCGGAGCGCGTGCTGGAGGAGGTCGGCCGCGTGATAGTGGGGCAGCGTTACATGGTGGAGCGCCTGCTGCTGGGGCTGCTCTGCGATGGGCACGTGCTGATCGAGGGTGTGCCGGGGCTGGCCAAGACCCTGAGCGTAAGTACGCTGGCCCTTGTGATCGAGGCGGAATTCGGGCGGGTGCAGTTCACCCCGGACCTTTTGCCCGCCGATTTACTGGGTACGATGATCTACAACCAGAAAACGGGCGATTTCGAGCCGCGCAAGGGCCCGGTGTTCACCAATATCGTGCTGGCCGACGAGATCAACCGCGCTCCGGCGAAAGTGCAGAGCGCCCTCCTGGAAGCGATGCAGGAGCGTCAGGTTACCATCGGCGGAACCACCTACGAACTGCCCAGGCCTTTCCTGGTGCTGGCCACCGAGAACCCGATTGAGCAGGAGGGCACTTACCCGCTGCCCGAGGCCCAGGTGGACCGCTTCATGTTCAAGCTCAAGGTTGGTTATCCCACCCGCGAGGAAGAGCGGGTGATCTTGGAGCGGATGAGTGGCGGCGAGTTGCCCGCGGTTGAAAAGCGGCTCACCCCCGAGGATATTATCAGGCTTCGCGCCGTGGTGCGCGAGGTCTACATGGACGAGAAGATCAAGGACTATATTGTTTCGCTGGTGCTGGCCACCCGCGAGCCGGCGCAGTACGGCCTGGCCGAGCTGGACGGGCTGATCGAGTACGGGGCCAGCCCCCGCGCCACGATTTTTCTGGCCCAGGCTGCCCGGGCCAACGCTTTCATGCGCCGCCGCGGCTACGTGACCCCGGAGGACATCAAGCAGGTGGGTCCGGATATCCTTCGCCACCGCGTCCTGCTCACCTACGAGGCCGAGGCCGAGGACCTGACCAGCGAAGACATTATCCGCAAGGTGTTCGAGACGGTGGAGGTTCCCTGAGGTGATTCCCCGCGAAGTGATCCGCAAAGTTAAGCAGATCGAAATCGTGACCCGCAATATCGTGGAAGACGTGTTCAGCGGGGAGTACCACAGTATATTCAAGGGCCTGGGCATGGAGTTCAGCGAGGTCCGCGAGTACCAGCCGGGCGATGACGTGCGTTCTATCGACTGGAATGTCACCGCCAGGATGGGCCAGCCCTTTATCAAGAAATACGTGGAAGAGCGCGAGCTGACTGTGGTATTCCTGGTCGATGCCTCGGCCAGCGGTATGTTCGGCTCCGCGGATAAGCTCAAAAACGAGTTCGCCGCGGAGATCTGCGCGGTGCTCGCTTTCAGTGCGATCAAGAACAACGACCGCGTGGGCCTGGCCGTTTTTACCGACGAGGTCGAGAAAGTAGTCGTGCCCAAGAAGGGCCGCAAGCACGTGTTGCGCGTAATTCGCGAACTCCTGTTCTACCGCCCCCGCAAGCGCGGCACCAGCATCCGCGAGGGCATGGAATACCTGCTCAGGCTGCTGAAGCGTAAGACAGTCGTGTTCGTGGTCAGCGATTTTCTGGATACCGGTTTCGAGAAGCCTCTGCGCAGCCTGGCCCGCCGCCACGATGTCGTCCTGATGAGGGTCACCGATCCGCGGGAGCTGGAGTTGCCGACGGTGGGCCTGATCCGGCTCGAGGATGCGGAAACGGGCAGGCGTCAGCTGATCGACACTTCATCGCGCGCCGTGCGGGAGCGGTTCGCCGCCCTGACCTCCCTGCGGCGGCGGGAGCAGGACGCGCTGTTCAAGGCCACCCGTGTGGACTGTATAGACCTGAGGGTAGGAAATTCTTATATTGAACCCCTGATGGCCTTCTTCCGCAAGCGGGAGAAAAAGTTCAGGTAGAGACGGCGCCAAAGCTTCGCCAGCGCCGGCGGTCAAAACCCCTGACCCGGATTATTCACGAAGCCTGATTTGTTCGAGAGCAAGGAAGCAGTGGTGCCGCTGTACTGCTCAATACCGCAATCCGCTGATGACGCAGCTATTCGGACAAAACAGGCGAGCCGAAGGGGAAAATATCGACACTTTTTTCTGAGTGAGATCAGTTTTAAATCGCGAGGAGTTTTGAGCAATATTTTGGTAAGTTGCTAAAACACCAGCCGTTAAAGAAACGGGCGTTATTTTTATGAATAATCCTGGTTGGAGGGATTGATTGATACATGTAAATAACCTCACCAAGCGCTACGGCAATTTCAGGGCGGTGGACAATATCTCCTTCAACCTGCGCAAGGGGGAGATTCTCGGTTTCCTGGGACCAAACGGGGCCGGCAAGACCACCACCATGCGCATTATCACCGGCTACCTCTCGGCCACGCTGGGCAACGTGACAGTGGCCGGCAACGACATTTTTCAGCGGCCCCTGGCGGTCAAGCGCAATATCGGTTATCTGCCGGAAACGCCCCCGCTCTACCGCGACATGCGCGTGAGCGACTATCTCAATTTCTGCGGTAAGATCAAGGGCCTCTCCGGCTACCGCGACCGCAAGCGCCGCCTGGGTTACGTGGTGGAGCGCTGTGGGCTTGAGGAAGTGCGCAACGTGCATATCCACAAGCTGAGCAAGGGCTACCGTCAGCGTGTGGGCCTGGCCCAGGCGCTGATCCACAACCCGCCCGTGCTGGTTCTCGATGAGCCCACCGCCGGGCTGGACCCGCATCAGATTATCGGCGTGCGTGAGCTGATCCGTCAACTGGCGGGCGATCACAGCATCCTGCTTTCCACCCATATCCTGCCCGAGGCCAGCCTGACCTGCGACCGCGTGCTGATTATCGACCGGGGCAGGATTCTGGCCGAGGACACCACCGAGCGGCTCACCGGCGAGCTTACCGGCCACGACATGATCCGGCTCACCGTTAGCGGCGCGCCGGATGATATCCGCAAGAGGATCGGCGTTCTGGAGGGCGTGGCCAAAGTGGACGAGCACAAGGCGCCCGGCATGGGCAAGGACGGGATTCGGCAGTTCGATATCAGCTACGAACTGGGCAAGGACCGCAGGGGCGAGCTGTCCCGGGCGGTGGTCGGCAGCGGAGCGGAGCTTCTTGAGTTGCGGGCGCAGTCGCTCTCGTTAGAGGAAATATTCATCAAGATTACCACCCGGGCGCCGGAAGAAGCCGATTCCCGCATCGATCAGGAAGGCAGGTGAAATGCAGAACGTATTCTCCATATTCTGGCGCGAATACAAGTCGTACTTCCTCAGCCCGATAGCCTATGTCGTGATCGGTGTGTTTCTCTTTCTGGTGGCAAACCGTTTCGTGTTCAAGTTCAACGAGTTTGTCCAGCTTACGTTCGAGGCCACCGGCGAGGCGGTGAACTATCAGCAGACAATCCCCAAGTTCAGTATTAACGATACGGTGATCCGCTACCTGTTCCAGCAGATGCGCAATATCAGCCTGTTCCTGTTGCCGATGATTACCATGAGGCTGTTTGCCGAGGAGCGCAAGACCGGCACCCTGGAGCTGCTGCTGACCTCGCCGCTGACTATCACTCAGTTGGTGCTCGGCAAGTTCCTCTCCGCTTTCGTGCTGTTCCTGACGATGGTGTTGCCGACCGCGCTCTTTCAGTATTTCATCTTTCTCTACGGCAATCCCGACCTGGGGCCCGTGCTGACCAGTTATGCCGGGATCGTACTCTACGGGGCCGCGGTGATCAGTATCGGCACGCTGATCAGCTCGCTGACCGAGAACCAGATTATCGCCGGCGCGCTCACGTTCGGCGCGTTCCTGTTCCTCTGGATTGTGGGCAGGGTCAGCGACGCCACTCTCAGCGCGTGGGGCGAGGTAGCCAAGTATATCTCGATCACCTCGCACTTCACCAATTTTTCGATGGGAATAATCGATTCGCGCGACGTTGTTTTCTACCTGTCGTTCTGTTTTATCGGGCTGTTCCTGACCCATCAGTCGATTACTTCGCTGCGGTGGAGGTGATCCGCGCTTATGAAGCAGAAAATTAAAATAATGGGCTATGTCAGCCCGGTCGTGCTGTTTCTCGGGCTGGGAACGTACTATCTCAACGGCTTCTGGGGAACGCTTTCGGTTTCGCTGAGCGTGCTGGGCGTGCTGATGGGGCTGGTTTACGCCGTTATCTGTCACGATGATTTCAGGCGCGTTTTCAGCGCCCGCAGTTTCCGCAGCGGCACCAACATGCTGCTGGTGATCTGCGTGGTGCTCAGCCTGCTGGTGGTGATCAACATGATCGGCTACCGTAATTTCTACTGGCAGGATGTGACCATTAAGAAAAAATACGAACTCAGTCCGCTGACAATGGCGATTATCGACCAGGTTAACGAAAAAAACGCCACGGTTAATGTGACCTCGTTCTTCTGGACCTATATCGACCGCAACATGGGCAAACAGCAGAACCAGATCCTGATCCGCGACAACCGCCGGGTCGAGAGTAAACTGCGTGACCTGCTGGAGGTCTACGCCGATATCTGCCCCAATATCAATTTCCGTTTCCTCGATCCCAACCGTGAGCTGGTGCTGGCCCGCGAGTACAATATCCAGCTCTACCGGGGGAACGTTACGATTGTGGAGAGCGGCGGCAACACTCAGATGATCTCCGATGTGGACACCGAGGAAGAGGTGACCAACGCGCTGATCAAAGTGCTCAGTGACGAACGCCGGGTGGTCTATTTCCTGGAGGGACACCAGGAAACGGATATGGACGACGGCAGCCCCAACGGCTTCCTGATGGCCGCCACCGCGATCCGCGACCAGGCCTACCTTACCGAGCGGCTTAACGTGCTCGAGACAGGCGGTGTGCCCGAGGACTGCAAGGCGCTCATTATCGCCGGCCCGAAAAAGCCGCTGATGGTCGAGGAAGTGGCCATGATCGACGATTATCTCTCCGCGGGCGGCCGGATCCTGGTGACCGCCGACCCGGAGTACGATGCGGATATGATGGACTGGCTGTTGAGTTGGGGAATCAGGTTGGGAGACGATATCGTGGTCGACAACAGCACGGCCGGAGTCCGCCAGGGCGCGGGGCCCACCGAGCCGCTGCTTTACAACTACGACCGCGAGCACCCGATCACCAGGGACCTCAAGCGCGCCTTCAGCACCATGCCCACGGTGCGCTCTGTCCGGCTGGAAACTGCCGGCGAGGACATGGAGATGTCCGTGCTGGCCACCACCAGCGACAATAGCTGGGGCGAGCGCGACAAGGAGCAGATTTCAGTGCGCAATCCCACGTTCGACCCCACGGACCTGAGCGGACCGGTGCCGGTGGCCGTTTCGATGCTCAAGAAGCTCAAGGAAAGCAGACCCGGATTCACGGAAGTTTTCACCGGACCCGGTTCGACCATGCCTTCCCAGGAGGAACTGCGCAAGATGAGGCTGGAGAAATCATCGGTGCGCGCCCAACTGGTGGTGTTCGGTGATACCCATTTCGCCTCGAACGCCTACCTTCGCTACGGCGGCAACTGGGACCTGTTCATGAATGCGGTCAACTGGCTTATCGGCGATGAGCGGCTGATCAATATCAGGCCCAAGGACCCCGAGGACCAGACGATCTATCTCAACCAGCTTCAGGCCGGGCGCATGAAATTGATCGCACAGTTCTTGATTCCGTTGGTCGTATTGCTGCTGGGGGCCTGGGTGATGGCTGTCCGGCGGTTGCGTTGACCGGGTACAGGAATTCAACCGGAATTGACAAAGGGACCAGTTAGATGAATTTGAAAGCGATTCTCCTCTTGATCTTGATTACTCTCGGACTCGGCGCCGTGCTCTATTTCCAGCGCGATACGGATGAAGCGGCCAGCAAGGAAGAACCCCAGTTCGAAATGATCCTGCCGTATTCCCCCGACGATGTGGTGCGCGTGAGTGTAATCTACGAGGATACGACTTACGTGGTCGTCCGCGACGGGGCTGAGTGGGATATGGAGCTGCCGGACGAGGGTTGGGGGGCTGACTCGCTGGTGATCAACCACCTGCTGCGCACCCTGTGCGCCGCCCCGTTCGTCAACAGTATCCCGCTGGCGGAACTCGATCCGGCCGAGGTGAAACTCGATAAGCCGGTGCTTGTTTTTACCGCCTATGTCTCGGATCAGGACAGCATCAGACTGGAATTCGGCACGCTCAATCCCACCACGGAAAATATCTACATCCTGCGTCGCGGGGAGGGCCGGGTAGTGCTGGCCAATAAGCTGCTGGGACCGATGATGACGGTTAACGGTTTTCTGGTGCGGGGTAAGTCGCTCAGCGGTATCAACCCATTCGAAACTGTCGGGATCGAGGTTGAGTCCGGTGGCCGCCGGGTTTTCAGCGCCTCGCGCAGCGGTGTCGAGGAACACTGGTGGATCAGGCAGGGAAGCGACAGCCTGTGGGCCGACAGACGCAAGCTGAACTTGCGTCTGAGTGAGCTCTATCGCGGTCAGGTCAGGGAATTTTACCGGAGCGGCGACATTGCGCGCAGCCAAACCGGCCTGAATGCTCCGGTGCGCAGGATGAAAATCACGGCCGGCAGCGGCAAGACCACCGTAATCTCTTTTGGTAAAACCGATTCGGAAGAGCCGTACCTGCGCTGGGCCACCTCTTCACACTATCCCGATCACCTGCTGCTGATCGACTCCTGGCTGATCGACAGAGTGGACCTGCTGCTGCCCGATTCGATGGAGTGCCGTGAGCTGGCGGATTTTGTTCCGTCCGATGTCGATTTCATCTTGATCTCGAGCCTTCTCGACTCGCTTGTGCTGACCGCCGAAAACGATTCTCTCTGGTCGATTGTCGAGCCGCGGCAGGCCAGGGCGAAGTACCTGATGGTCGAAGGGTTGCTGACCCATATCGATACGGTCAATGCGATCAGGGTGCTGCCCGGGGGCAGCAACAGGGGATTCGATTCTCCGCAGGCCCGGCTGGTGCTCAAGCAGGGCGAAAAGTTGCTGGCCGATCTGGTGGTGGGTGATTACGTGGGGGAGGATGTCTATGTCAGGGACAGGAAAAGAAATATCGATTTTCTGGCGTCCACCAAACAGGTGTCTCCACTGAACGTCTCGTTCAGGGATCTGGCGGATATCCCGGTGAGGCACGTGGTAGAGTGAGGCGGTTGGTGCGGGGATACCGGGGCGCGGACATGATGAAGCACAAATCGGCTGAAAAAACTCAAATCTCCTGGCGGACCCTGTTGGGGGCCTTGTTGCTTCTGGGCGCGCTGGGCGCCTGGCCGGCCACGGCTTCGCAGGTCCAGGCCCGGTTGGATACCTCCAGGGCCAGGATCGGCGACAGGTTGACGCTTACTCTCACCGCCCACTCGGCGGCCGGGGAAACTGTCCAGTTTCCCGATCTCAAATCCCATCTCGATAAGTTCGTACTGCTCGATGAGTTGCCTGCCGAGCGCGTGGAGGAGGAGGGCGGAGCAGCCTTGATCCGCCGGTCCTGGATAATTGCAGCGTTCGAAACCGGAAGATTGGAAGTCTCCGGCCTGCCGCTGGCGGTGATGCATGCCGATGGCGTGGTGGATACGCTCTGGACCGAACCCCTGCCGCTGGACGTGATCTCGCTGGTGCAGGATACGCTCGATGCGCAAATCCGCCCGCTCCGCGATCTGGTGGAGGCGCAACGGCTATGGAAACGGATTGCGTTCTGGGCGGTGGTGGGGCTGGCCGTGCTTGCTGCTTTACTCATACTCTGGAGGAGATATCTCCGGCGGCGGGCGGACAGGCTGGCGGGCGATGTGTCTTCACTCCCCGCGCGGCCGGCGCACCTGGTGGCGCTCGATGAACTGGACCGGATCAAGTCGCTGGGGCTGATCGAGAACGGAGAGATCAAGCGCTTCCACATCCTCGTATCCGAGGCAATCCGCCGCTATCTGGAGGCCCGTTACGGTGTCCTCGCACCGGAGATGACCACCTGGGAGCTGACCGCGGTGCTCCGGGATCGCAGAGATATGGACTCCGGCCTCAAGGAACTGCTCCGCGGCTTCCTCGAGGACTGCGACATGGTCAAGTTCGCCAAATACGTCCCGAAGATCGTGGAGATAAACGCCACGTTCAACAGGGCCTACGAAATAGTGGAAAAATCGCGTCCCGTGGAACAGCCCCAGGCCCCGGCCGACAATGCCTCTGCTGCTGACAGTGCTCAAGGCGCCGAGGTGGCCGCCGAAGAGAGCGCGGGGGAGAGACGATGAATCTTGAGTTCGCCAACCCGTGGCTGCTGTTGTGCCTGGCCCTGCTGCCCCTGCTTGTCTGGCTTAAGTTGCGCTGGGTCGCGCGCGGCAGCCGTGCGATCCGTTATTCCGACCTGGCCACGCTGGCAACGGTCAACAGTCGCTGGGCCAAACTCAAGCAGTACCTGCCGTTTGCTCTTCGCGTGGCGGCCCTGGCCCTGCTGATCGTGGCCCTGGCCCGTCCCCGCAGCGGGGTCACTTTCGAGGACGTGACCAGCGAGGGTGTGGATATCGTGCTGACCATGGACGTGTCCACCAGCATGCTGGCCGAGGACCTTCGCCCCGGCGCCAACCGCCTTGATGTGGCCCGTCAGGTGGTGGAGGAGTTTATCGAGGGCCGTCGCCACGACCGGATCGGGCTGGTGGCATTCGCGGGCAAGGCGCTCACCCGCTGCCCGCCCACGCTGGACTACCGGGTGCTGGCCTCGCAGGTACAGCGTCTGAAAATCGGCTCTATCGAGGACGGGACCGCGATCGGCGTGGCCCTGGCCAGCAGCGTCAACCGCCTCCGCGATAGCAAGGCCCGCAGCAGGGTGATTATCCTGCTTACCGACGGGGTGAACAACCGTGGCGAGATCGACCCGCTGACCGCGGCCCAGGTGGCCAAGGCCAAGGACGTGAGGGTTTACACTATCGGGGCCGGTACGCGGGGGACCGCCCGCGTGCCCGTGCGCGACCAGTTCGGCCGTGTGCGCTACGTGGACCAGAAAGTTGATATCGACGAGCAGACGCTGACCGAGATCGCCACTGTGACCGGTGGCCAGTATTACCGCGCCACCGACGCCGGCGAGCTGGAGCGGATTTACCGCGAGATCGACTCGCTGGAAAAGACCGAGGTCGATGTGCGCGAGTACACGCGTTACCGTGAGTTGTTCATCCTGTTTCTGCTGCCCGGGCTGGTCCTGTTCGTGCTGGAGCTGGTACTGGGAGCAACCGTGCTGAAAACGATTCCGTGAGTTGTGGACGATGAAGTTCGACGATCCTCAGATGTTCCATCTGCTCTGGCTGGCGCCGGCTACCGCGCTGTTATTCTGGTACGCCGGGCGCCGCCGCCGCGCCATGCTGGCCAGGTTCGTGGCAGCTGGGTTGTTGCCGCGTCTGTCCGATCCGGTATTGCCGGGGGGGAGGGTGCTGCGTGGCCTGTTACTGCTGGGCGCGCTGTTGCTGTTGGTAGTGGCCCTGTCCAGACCCCAGTACGGCAAGGAATCGGTGATCCTTAAACGGGAGGGTCGCGACATTGTTTTTCTGCTGGACACCTCGCTCAGTATGCTGGCCGATGACGTCCAGCCCGACCGCCTGAGCCGGGCGCGATTCGAGATTTCCAGCCTGCTGAGCCGTCTGCGGGGCGACCGGGTGGGCCTCGTGCCGTTCGCCGGCGATGCGTTCATCCTCTGCCCGTTGACCACCGACTACTCGGCCGTGCGGTTGTTTCTCGACGGAGTTGATACGGACGTGATCTCCGAGGCGGGGACCAATATCAGCCGGGCGCTGGAAGCCGGGGGAGAAGCGTTCGACACCAAGGAGCGCGAGTACCGGGTGATGATCCTGATCACCGACGGCGAGGAACTGGAGGGCAACGCCCTGGAACTTGCCGGAGAGCTTCGCCAGCGGGGCATCCGGCTCTACGCTATCGGAGTCGGGACGCCGGACGGAGTGCCGATCCCGATCAGGGACGAGCGGGGCAACGTGTCCGATTACAAGCGCGATGAGCGGGGCGAGGTGGTGATGACCAGGCTGGCCGAACCGCTGCTGGCCGAGCTTGCCCGTGCCGGTGGCGGTCAGTATTACCGTGCGAGCCGCGGCGCCATCGAACTGGAGCGGGTATTCGAGGACATCAACCGCCTGGAGAAACGCCAGCTCGAATCCCGCGAGTTCTCGCTTTACAAGGACCGCTACCAGTGGTTTCTGGGGTTTGCGATCCTGCTGATGATGCTGGAGTTGTTGGTGGTTGAATCGCTACACACCGGCCGTGGGGACGAGAGTATTGCCGGGGAGGGATCGTGATGAGAGTCCGAACTGCAAGGGAAACGGCCGCGAATCTGCTCTCTCTGGCTCTGTGCGTGGGTTTATTTATGCTCTTCTGCGCCGCCGGCTGGCGGGACCTGTTCCGCTCCCTGCCCGAGGAGGCCGAGCAGGCCTACCGTCAGGAAAACTACGAGCAGGCCCTTCAGCACTACCAGGAAGCCCAGACCCGCAACCCAGACTCGGATACGCTGGCCTATAATCTGGGCAACACGCTCTACCAATTGGGCCGCTATCAGGACGCGGCCGGCCAGTTCGGCAAAATTCTGGAGAAGGACTCCACCACGCTCTCGTCGCAGTCTATCTACAACATGGGCAACAGTCTGTTTGAGATGGGCCGGGCAGGCAACGACCAGCAGATACTCAATCAGGCGCTGGAGGCGTTCAAGCGCTCGATAATCAATGATCCCGACGACGAGGACTCCAAGTACAACTACGAACTCACCCGCAGGCTGATCCAGCAGCAGGAGCAGCAACAGCAGCAGAAACAGGACGACAAGAAACAGTACGATAAGAAGCAGGACGACAAGCAACAGGATGATAAGCAGCAGCAGGACCAGAATCAGGATCAACAGCAGGACAAACAACAGCAACAGGACAATGAAAAGCCGAAAGAACAGGAAAACAAACCCGATAAACAACAGCAGCCCCAGCAGCAGGAACAGGAACAACAGCAGCAGCAACCTCAGCCTCAACCCGGCGAAATGAGCGAGGAGGAGGCCGAGAAAATCCTGCAGGCGCTGATGCAGATGGAAAAGGACGCACGGGAGGCTGAGCAGAAGAAAAAAGCCCCCGCTGTCGGCTCCAAAGGACGTGACTGGTAATGACCCCCGCGTGCTACATACGGTTGCTGATGGCGCTGTCTCTGGCGGCTTCGGCCGCGTTCGCCCAGGAGGTGAAGCTCTCGGTCCAGGCGTACCCGACCAATGTTACCGTGGGCCAGCAGTTCCGCCTGACCGTTACCGTGGCCGGGCCGCTCAACAGTGTGCCGGATCCCAAAATCCTGGGACTCGAGCAGTTCACGATTATCGGCAGCAGCCAGTCCAGCCAGATTTCGATTGTCAACGGCCAGGTCAACTCCACCAAGAATGTCAACTATACGGTTGTCGCGGCAGAGCCGGGTTCGTTCAAGCTGGGCCCTGCTGTTGTCAAGCTTGGCGATAAAACCATCAGCTCGAATACCGTCGCGGTTACGGTGGCCGCCGGCGGGGGCGGCGCCGGGAAGGCGAAGCCTTCGCCGCCCGGCCGGCAGTCGCCTGCGAAGCAGGCGCCGGCGCCGCCCCCGCCGGCCGCCGGCCGGAGCGGAGCGCGCTCCTCGACCAGCGATGGTGGGGTTTTTATCCGGGGGAGTACGGATAAGAAATCCGTTTATCTCGGCGAGCAGTTGACCTACACGTTCGGTTTCTACAGCCGGGTGCGGATGACAGAGAACCCGGAGTACTCGGAGCCGAAGTTCAGCGGGTTCTGGAAAGAGGATGTCGACCGCGAGGCCAATGTCTCCAACCGGACGGTCAACGGGGCGCTATACAGGGTCCAGGAATTACGCTACGCCCTGTTCCCGACAGTCAGCGGCAAGGCGGAGATTTCCCCGGCCAGGCTCGTTTTTGCCGTACGCAACATCTGGGACTTTTTCGACCGCGGCAGGCGGGTGGCGCTGGAAACCGGCAAGGTGGAAATCGAGGTAAAGCCGCTGCCATCGGCGGGAAGGCCGGCGGGTTTCAGCGGGGCTGTGGGTAAGTTCAAAATTTCAGCCTCGCTGGACAAGCGGGAACTGAGAGCGGGAGATGCGCTCACTTTGAGTGTGGTGATCGAGGGTAGCGGCAACGTGCGCACAATCGAGGAGCCTGCCTTGAGCGGGCTGGAAAATTTTGATGTCTACGAGTCGAGCAGCGACGTCAGCGTCGGGTTCGCCGGTTCCACGGTGCGGGGCAGGAAAACTTTCAAGTTCGTGATCGTGCCCAGGAAAGCCGGAGACTACAACTGGCCGGGGATCGAGTTCTCCTTTTTCGACCCTGCAAACGAAAAGTACGACACAGCCTCCACCGGCGGTCTGCAATTCACGGTTTTACCGTCGGATAAGCAGGAAACTCTCACCTACCGCACGGGTGCCGAAAGCGTGGTTGCCGTGGGCGAGGATATCAATTACATCAAGGAAGACAGCGGCGCGCTCGGCGGTTCGCCGATGCCGCTCAGCGGCAGGCCCTGGTTCTGGCTGCTTCATTTGCTGCCGTTAGCGGCGGTGGGCGTGGCGCTGCTCTTCAGGCGGCATCGCGGGCGGCTGATGAGCGACAGGGCTTACGCCCGTTACCGCAACGCCGGCAGGAAAGCATCGGCGGCGCTCAAGAGGGCGGACAGGGCCGCGCGGGGCGACGATTACGCGGCAGCCTATGCCGCGCTCAACAGCGCACTGACACATTTTATCGGCGACAGGATCAACGCCGAGACCCTGGGGATGACAGTCGAGGAAATCGACAGGCTGCTGGAGGTCAAGGCAGTGCCAGGGGACATTCGCCGGGAGCTGAGTGAGCTGATGGAGCACTTCTCGTTCGTCCGTTTCGCTCCCGGCACTGGAGCCGATACAGGCACGTACCGGGATTATCGCGGCAGGGTCGGCAAACTGCTGGACAGGTTGGGCCGGAAATTATGAGTAAACTTATCAACATTCGCTTACTGCGGGTACCGGGTCTGATAATGGCTGCGGTTATAATGTTTCTTGTCTCTGCGGTAACGGGGCTGAATGCTCAGGATCAGGACGGGACAACTCTTCAGACGGTTTTCCGCCAGGCCAATCAAGCATACAGCCAGGGCGAATACGAAAGCGCCCTGAAGGGGTACCGCGATCTGCTAAAGCGTTCCGGTCCCAGCGCGGGGCTGAATTACAATGCCGGATGCGCCGCCCTGAAGGCCGGTGAGCTGGGCTACGCGGTGGTCTATTTCAACCGTGCGGCCCGGCTGGCTCCCCGCGACCCGGATATCCGCGAAAACCTGGAGTTCGTCCGGGCGCTGACCCGGCCGGAGGAGCTGGAAGAGAGCACGGGCAACGTGGTTTTCTCTTATGTATCGAGGCTGGTATTCAGCCTCTCCACTTATGAGGTGGGCCTGCTGCAACTGGGTTTTCTGCTGATTTTTACCCTGGGGGCGGTTCTGCTTTCTTGCGGAGTATCCGGCCGGTTCAGGCGTGGCGCGCTGATAATTACCTCCGCCGGCCTGTTGCTGCTGCTGATCAACAGCGCGATGCTGGGAGCGCAGATCTACCGTTTCAGCCAGGTGAGAGAGGCGGTTGTTATCCGGGACAATAGCGAGGCGCTCAGCGGGCCCGGCGAGGATAACACCAGAGTACTGGTAATTCCGGAGGGCACCGTGGTCAGGGTGCGCGAGAGCAGGGGAGACTGGGCTCTGGTGAGCCTGCCCAGCGGACGTAGCGGATGGCTGAAAACCAGCCTGGTCGAAGAGATATGAAGGCCGGGTCCTGTCAGTTCCGGCTCGATTTGCCCTGGATGCTGTAGGGATAGCCCGGCACTCGTTTTTTTCTCTCTGCCAGTGGCCCCAGTCCTCCCGGGTTGCGGGCCAGCCGGAAACCGACTGCGCTGATCTTGTAGTCCGGGCGTGCCCGCTGACGGTAGGCGGCGTGGCAACCCTCGGCGTCGTATTGCCAGCCGCCGCCGCGAAGGATGCGAGAGCGACCCAGGGTGGGGCCGCGCGGATTTCGCTTCTTGAGTTGTTTGTAGTTTTCCATCCAGTCGTTGCACCATTCCCACACGTTGCCGTACATGTCGTACAAACCCCAGGCGTTGGGTTTTTTTAAGCCAACCGGGTGAGTGGTACCCTCGCTGTTGAGCCTGTACCAGCTCACCTCGCTCAAGTCTTCCACGTCGGCCCCGGAGAGACAACGCTGCCTGGTGCCCGCCCGGCAGGCGTACTCCCATTCGGCTTCAGTGGGTAGCCGGAACCCGTTCCGGTCAAATATGCAACTCCTGTTATGGATATCGTAGGCTGGCAAATAGCCCGCCAGTTCGCTGAGCCTGTTGCAGAACATGGCCGCGTCGAACCAACTCACCTGGTCCACCGGTCTGCGCTCATTGCCTTTCATCAGACTGGGGTTGTATCCCATCACTTTGCTGAACATGACCTGGGTTACCTCGTAAGCGCCGATGTCGAAACTGTCCACGTAGACCTGGCGCACGGGCCGGGAGAGGCTGAACCATTTGTCGCAATCATCTTCCGTGCCCATCAGAAAACTACCGGAAGGAATTCTGACCATGCTCAGATTGGCCATTACCCAAGCGCTGTCCTGCGAGGATATTTTGTAACCGCTTGTCGTGTCGGCCGCGGGCCAGGCCGTGGAAGCCGCGAGCACAGAGAGAAAAAACAGCGTGGGGCTGATTGCGGAGAGATAAACAACCATGCTCACAATGCGGATCATGGGCGTCACCTGCTTTCCTGGTGATATCCTGTCCGGTGGGGCCGGATTGATACTCCGTAAAACGGGAGTTATTTATCTTTATAAAAAATTTCAAGAATTTCAAGCTTTTGCTCGGTTTTTAGCTCATATTTCGGGTAATTTAACGCTGAAAATCTCATTCAGTAAAAGTTTGAGAATTCCAGATTAATATATTAATTTGATAACCGGTGTCATCAGGCCGGGCTTGATTGGCGCAGGGAATCTAAAATTGGCTTATTTCCATCGATCAACCCGTGAAGGACGAGCTGCTATCACCAGGGAAGTGGAATTAAAAGAGATTGCGGACGAGGAACTTGTCTCGCAGTTCAGGGATGGCCGTGAGCGGGCTTTCAATGAATTGATGCGTCGCTATAACAGTCGCATAATTAATTATATATACCGTATTATCGGCGACAGGGACAGGGCCGAGGATTTGCTGCAGGACACGTTTGTCAGGGTCTATCGCAATATCGACCGGTTCGATGTGGAGCGTAAGTTCTCCACCTGGCTTTATACTATCGCCACCAACCTGGCCAAAAACGAGTTGCGCAACAAGGGCCGCAGTCCGCTGCTCTATTTCCAGAACTTTTTTTTTCGCAAGTCCGATCAGAAAATGTTCGAAGCGGTGGACGGCAAAGCCGGCCCGGACGACCAGGTCTATCGTGGAGAACTTGAGCAGATTGTCACTCTGGCGATAGAAAAACTGCCCCCGCGCCATAAGCTGGTGTTCACCCTGCGTGAGCGCGAGGGCAAAAGCTACGAGGAAATCTCCGATATCCTCGACTGCAACATCGGCACGGTCAAGAGCCGGCTCAACAGGGCCAGGGCCAGGTTTGCCCAGATAGTAGAGCCGATGCTCAAGTAGGCCGTGCCGCAACTGTCAAGGGAGATGATTTCGTAAAAAGTCATATTTGCAGATGGCTTAGTAAAAAGCTCCGGATACGAGGCGCGCAAATATCGAGGGATGAGGCGTACTTATAGGTACTCCGCAACGTGCGAGATATGGAAGCGCAACGAAGTAGCTGGACTTTTTACAAAGCCATCAAGGAAGGGTGGAACCAGGATGCCATTCCCCATACATCGTCCCCGCCGTCTGCGGGGTAGCAGGGCGCTCAGGTCGATGGTGGCCGAGACGCAACTCAGCCCGCGGGATTTTATTTTCCCGCTGTTTGTCGTGCCCGGCAAGGGGGTTCGCAGGGAAATCAGCTCGATGCCCGGCAACTATCAGCTTTCGGTCGAGTTGATTGTCGGGGAGGCCGAGCGCGTTCATGCTCTGGGCGTGCCGGCCGTGATCCTGTTCGGTCTGCCGGAGAGCAAGGACCCGCTGGGAAGCTCCGGCGCTCTCGATGACGGGGTTGTACAGCGGGCGGTGCGCTCGCTGAAGAAAGAGCTGCCGGAGTTGTGCGTTATCACCGATGTCTGCCTCTGCGAGTATACCGATCACGGCCACTGCGGCCGGATCGTGGACAACGATGTGGATAACGATTCCACCCTGGAGTTGCTGGCCGCCCAGGCGCTCAGCCACGCCCGCGCGGGCGTGGACATGGTGGCCCCCAGCGACATGATGGACGGCCGGGTGGGCGCGATTCGCGATAAACTCGATAGCGAGGGGTTTATCAACCTGCCTGTGATGAGCTATGCGGCCAAGTACGCCAGCGCGTTCTACGGGCCGTTCCGCGAGGCGGCCGACAGCGCCCCCTCGTTCGGCGACAGGCGGACCTACCAGATGGATCCGCCCAATGTGCGCGAGGCGCTGCGCGAGGTGGAACTGGACATAGCCGAGGGAGCCGATATCGTGATGGTCAAGCCGGCGCTGGCCTACCTGGACGTGATCGCCGCCGTGAGGCAGAGTTTCGACACACCCGTGGCGGCCTACAATGTCAGCGGCGAGTTCTCGATGGTCAAGGCGGCGCAGCAGTTGGGCTGGATCGACGGGGAGCGGGCGATGATGGAGATGCTCACCGCTATCAAGCGCGCCGGGGCGGATATGATTATCACTTATTTCGCGCCCGACGCCGCGGAACTTATCAACAAGGAGAGCCGATGAGCGCTCTGGACGCCCTGGATGCAAGGGTACTGGACATGGTGCAAACCGGTTTCCCGGTCTGTGAGCGGCCGTTCGCCGAGCTGGCCGGGGAACTCGAAATAGATGAAGACGAACTGCTCGAGCGCGTTCGCAAGCTGAAAGAATCCGGTGTTATCCGCCGTTTCGGGGCCGTGTTCGACTCGCGCAGGCTGGGTTATGTCAGTACGCTGGTTGGAGTGAAAATCCCCGATCCGGCGCACCTGCCGGCGGTGGCCGCGGCGGTGAACGCCTATCCCGAGGTGACCCATAATTACCAGCGGCTCAATGAGTACAACCTCTGGTTCACGCTGATCGCCGCCGGGCAGGAGCGGATCGAGGAAATCATCGCTACTATTGGAAACATGCCGCAGGTAGAAACGATAAGAAACCTGCCGGCGCTGAGGCTGTTCAAGATCAAGGCGGATTTCAAGGCCGTGGCGGGGCGGAGTGGAGGGGACGCCAAATGAGCGGAAACAGTAAAGTGAAAATGGGCGAGCAGGACAGGAAGCTGATCCGTCTGCTTCAGGAGGAGCTTCCGCTGGTAAGTAATCCATACGAGGAACTGGGCCGCCGGGTGGGCCTGAGCGAGAGCGAAGTGCTTCAGCGGGTTTCAGCCTGGGTGGATAGCGGTGTTATCCGCCGCTTCGGGGCCACGGTGCGCCATCAGCGCGTGGGCTACAGCTACAACAGCATGGTGGTCTGGAAGGTGACCGATCCGGAAGCCGCCGACCGCGCCGGAGAGATTTTCGCCGGTTTTGCGGAGGTAACCCACTGCTACCGCCGTCCGCAGTTCGAGGGCTGGCCGTACACGCTCTACACGATGGTTCACTCCACCAGTGAGCAGGGTATCGGGCAGACGCTGGAGAAAATGAAGCAGGCCTCGGGCCTTCAGGAGCACCGCGGCCTGCTCAGCGTGAAGGAATGGAAGAAAACGTCAATGAAATATTTCAGTGAACAGGAGGGACAGTGATCGGCCCCCGCTCCCGTCAACTTTACGAGCAGGCCCGCAGGGTGATCCCCGCCGGGGTGAACAGTCCCGTGCGCGCGTTCGGCTCCGTGGGCGACACCGGACCATTTTTCGTTGAGCGCGCCGAGGGCGCTTATCTGTTCGACGCCGACGGCAACAGCTACCTGGACTATGTCTGCTCGTGGGGGCCGCTGCTGTTCGGGCACAACCCGCCGGGCCTGGCCGCCGTGCTTAACCGCGCCGTGGGCCGGGGCACCAGCTACGGCGCGGCAACGGGCCTGGAGGTTGAGCTGGCGGAAAAAATAGCGCTCATGGTGCCCTCGATCCAAATGGTGCGGCTGGTCAACAGCGGCACGGAAGCCACCATGAGCGCGGTGCGGTTGGCGCGCGGGTTCACCGCCCGCAAGCTGGTGGTCAAGTGCGAGGGCTGCTACCACGGCCACGGCGATGCATTCCTGGTCAAGGCCGGCAGCGGCGGGGCCACGTTCGGCGTTCCCGACAGCGCGGGCGTGCCAGCCGAACAGAGCACCCTGACTGTCAACGTGCCATACAACGATCTGGCGGCGATGGAGGCCGTGTTCGCCGCTTCCGGTAAAGAGATAGCGGCGGTAATCCTGGAGCCGGTGGCGGGTAACATGGGCGTGGTCCCGCCCGCCCGGGGCTACCTGGAGGGCGTCCGCCGCGTAACCGAAAAGAACGGCGCGCTGCTGATTTTCGACGAGGTGATCAGCGGGTTCCGCGCCGGGTCGGGCGGGGTGCAGGGTCTGTTCGGGATAACTCCGGATCTTACCTGCCTGGGCAAGATTATCGGCGGGGGCCTGCCCATGGGCGCGTTCGGCGGCAGACGGGACGTGATGGAGATGATTTCTCCGCTGGGACCGGTGTATCAGGCCGGGACCCTGGCGGGCAACCCGCTGGCCGTGAGCGCCGGGCTGTACATGCTGCGCCGGATCGAATCAGAGCCGCCCTACGAAAAGCTGGAGCAGCTCGGCGCGCGTCTGGAGCAGGGCATCCGCGCCAATATCGAGAGCCTGGGGTTGAAGTTGACTCTCAATCGGGCAGGCAGTGTGCTGACGCTGTTTTTCAACCCCGGACCAGTCAACGATTTTACGGATAGCAAAAAATCAGATACGGCCGCTTTCGGTCGCTATTTCCACGCCATGCTGGAGCAGGGGATTTTTGTAGCGCCCAGCCAGTACGAGGCCATGTTCATTTCCGCCGCCCACACCGAGCAGGAAATTGACCGTACCGTGGAGGCAAACCGTAACGCTTTGGCGAAGGCAACGTCCTGAATGATGAAATCCAAGCGGATTCGGCTACCGATCTTTCTCGCTGTAATGATGCTGGCAACCCTGCAGGCCTGCCATCGCGGAGCCATGCGGGTTGCCGGTGTTACGCCGGGAGTTTCCCCCGATGTGCGCGTGCGGCTGTTTAACGGCCAGGGGCCCTTGAGCGTCGGCGTGGATGGCGGCGTGCTGCTGTTCGCGGATTTAGGCAGCGGAGAAAAAATTGTGGCGATCAATCCCGGCGCGGCCTGGTCGGTGGTGCTGTTCGGCCCGGAGGGCGAGTTGCGGGTAGCCTCGCCCGATGGCCGCGTGAGCAGGCCGCATCCCGATGGGATCAAGGTCTGGGTTCCCGGCGGCAACGGAGTGTTCAAAATCGGCGGCAGGTCGTATCACGGTGAATTGTTTGTGCATAACGCGGGCGGAGACAGGATCATGGCTGTCAACCGCCTGCCGCTCGAAGACTACCTTCGCTCGGTGGTGCCCTCGGAGATCGGCAGCCTGGGGAGCGGAGCGTACCAGGCGCTGAAAGCCCAGGCGGTCTGCGCCCGCAGTTACGCCATGAGCATGATGGCTCAGAACCGCAAGTTCAGCTATGACCTTACCGCCGACACCGGCGACCAGGTCTACAAGGGTTACTCCAACGAGCAGCAACTCACGGACAGCGCTGTTTACGAAACCGCCGGGGAATGCCTGAGCCACGGCGGCCAGGTGGTGGCCAGTTTCTACCACAGTACCTGCGGGGGACGCACGGCCGATCCCGCCGAGGTCTGGGGCGATCAGTTCGCCGAGCGCAACAAATGGCTGCGCAGTGTGGACGACGGCTCGTGGGACAGCGAGTCGCGCTGGGCAAGCTGGCAGGTAAGCTGGAGCCGTAAGCAGTTGCTGCTCCTGCTCAAGCAAAACCTGCCGGAGGTGGTCAGGCTCTCCGGTGAGCAGATCGGCGATCCGACCGACCTGGAAGTGGTGAGCAAGGGGCCGTCGAGCCGCAATACGCTGCTCAAGGTGACCACGGACAAACGGGTGCTGCAGGTGGCCGGAGACAATATCCGGCGCGCGCTGCGGCAGCCCGACGGCTCCATGCTGCCCAGCACGATGTTCGATCTGGAGCTGCAGCGCGGAGGAGCGGGCTGAGTTTCGATCGTGGCCAACGGGCACGGTTTCGGCCACGGGCTGGGGATGTGCCAGAGCGGGGCCATAGCACGGGCCAACGCGGGCCAGGACTACCGGGAAATTCTCGATCAGTACTTTCCCAAGGCCAAACTTGTGAAGATATATTGAGTCGCGGAAAGGCACAGCTATAAAAAAACAGGGACGGGTTTTAAACCCGCCCCTGTTTTTTTATGATCGTTTTCGGTAAAGCGAACAGCGAGAGCAAGGGTGGAGAAATGCGTGGCCCGTGAGTGTCCTATTTGATTTTCACGGATTTACGGGCCGCGGTAGGGTTGAAAAACCTGTCCCAGGCCCGCACACTCACCGTATGCTCGCCTTTTTCCCGCGTTTCCAGCTCCACCCTGAATTCTTCCCTGCCGGTATCGAGCAGACTGTCTGTCGGCGCAAGCAGCAGGGCATCCTCCGAGTCCAGGGTCAGTTCCACCCGCTCGATGCGGGTAGTGGCGTCTTCCACGCGGAATGTGACCAGCAGTTTGCCCCCTGCCTGCACGGTAACTTTCAGGTTCCTGACAGCCGGCGGCGTGTTGTCCACGAAAAACGGAGCGCTGAGCCGCTCGGCAACCTGGGCGCGGCCGGCCGGGTTATCCAGTGAGTCGTATGCAGCTACTTTGAGCACGTAGCGGCCATCGGCGATATTCTCCGTGTCGAAAATAACAGAGTTGGTTTTGATCTTCCGGGCCAGCGGACGCCAGTTGCTTTCATCGATTCCACGGTAATAAACGCTGTAGCCCAGACGGTCCCCGTTGGCGTCGTTGGCGTTCCAGCCCGCCATTCTCATCCTGCGCTCGTAGTCCTTCTTGCCCTGGAACGGATTATCCGTGGAGCCGTTGCTTTTTTTGTCCATCAGTTGAGCTACTTCCCGCGGATATCGCTTGTTGGAGCCGCCATCGTCCAGTAGTGGCGATGAGCCCGGCTTGATATACATTCCCTGGGGCATGAACCGCACCGGGCTGATCATCGGAGCGCGGTTACGCCTGAGATACGATACGGTTACCTCGTTCAGCGCGGGAGTGCGCCCGGAGTTGTTGGTCTCCATCTCGACCCGCCACTGGAAATTACGACGGGCGGGTGAGACCAGCGCCTCGTCCGCGCTGCCGCTTAAAGGGGGTGACCACGGGCTCCAGGTGGTGTCCGGTTTGTCGGTATTGCCGCTGCGGGTGCGGAAAATGATCCTGGTCCCCGGCGGCGTGCGTCCCAGCCAGGTCAGCCGTCCCCAACTGGCGGGGATACCGGCCTGCTGAACCTGGCTGGTGAACGTGCCCTTGCGCGAGTAGCCTTGCTCCAGCGCATGAACCCGGCCGGGGTTACCGGTGCAGATCAGCGTTCTGTCGCCGATTGCCAGGTAGCCCGTGGCATCGCCGCCGCCGAATCTGTTGATCAGGGTCAACTCGCCGCGGTTGTCGATTTTATACAGGCTGCGCTTGTCCTTGGAGGCCACGAACAGGGCCTGACCATCGCCGGCGAGCCCCAGGGACATGATCGCATCGCCTGCCTCGCGCCAGATCCGGGTGACAAACCTGTCGCGGTCGAAAAAGTAGATTTCGCTGGTTGTCTGCGGAGCGATCCGCATCGATGGCGGACGTATGACCAAGCCGCGCTTGAGCTCATCGGCCTCTTTGTGCTCCTGTTGCTGATTGCCGCTCTTGTTTTTTTCGTTGGCGTCGCTGGGCTGGGAGAACATGTTCTGGCCCTGATCACCGGCCGCCTTGATCTCGAACGCGGCCACGAACAGGTTGTTCTCCTTGTCGACCACTATCGAGCGCATGTCCTTGAGCGGGCTGTCGTAGATAATCGAAACCCGGCCGCCGGGAGTGACTTCGTAGAGCAAAGCGCTGCCGCTGGAGCCGGCGAGCAGGTTGCCGTGGCGGTCCAGGGCGAGCGAGATGATATGTGTTTCGTCCGAGTCCAGAATGACTTTGCCCTGGTGAGGGCCGGTCACTTTGTAAACCTTACCTTTAAAGCCGGTTGCCAGATAGAGCTCGCCGCCGGGGCCGGAGAGCATCTTCCAGATATATTTTTCCTCCGGGTCGAAATAGACCTCGGCGGGCTGCTTGCCGCCGGGCAATCGGTAGATCCGTCCCTCCGGCGAGGCTCCGACGTACAGGTCGCCGTCAGGCGTAACCGCCAGGGCCATCACTTCCGGCTCCAGCGCATCGTAGGCCAGCGAGGTATCCCCGGCGGCGTCAAGGTGCAGCACCAGGCCATCGTGGCCCGTACCCAGGTACACTCCGCCGCGCCCGTCCGGGGCCATCGCCCAGATAAACGGCACACCGGGAGTGGGGAGTACTTTTACCTCCGGGGCCAGTGTCAGCGACTCGTTGGCCAGGATCGAAATTTCCTCGGTTTCACCGCTGAGAAAGTCCTTCCTGCTGTCGGTTTTCCAGAACCGGACCCCGTCGGCCAGGGCCGATGTCGCCACAATCGCAGACAGGATGAGGACAATAATCCGCGCAGATTTATACAAGCCGGCCTCCATCGTTTTTACACGTAATCGTCTGGAATTCAGGGTTTCGGTTTGAGCGTAAGCTGGATTACCCGAAACCCGTTGAGTACGTAGTCAGTGGGTTTGGCGAACTCAGCCACGGTTTTGTCGTTGAGCGGCAGGGTGACGCCGGAAAACTTCCGGGACTTAAGCATCGACCACACCGATCCGGGAAGCTCGGGCATCTCTTTGCCGCCCAGGACCAATCCCCGATCCATCGTGAATGCCTTTACATATAGATAATTATTTTTGCGTGCCTTATTGATCAGTCCCACCAGCTCCTCGATATTCTTGTAGAGAAACCGTCCGGGTGAAAGCTGGAATTCCGCGCGGGTGATATAAGCTCCGGAACCGACAAGCAGGAACAGCCGGGTTTCCACGTCCGTCCGCGGGGCGACAATGGTGAAACGCTCATGATATTCGGCTGTGACAAACGGGTCGAGAGTGACATCGACAACCACCGTGTCGCCGGGAAAAAGCTCATCGCTATCGACCTGTACCCCGGCCACACTGGCACGCGGCAGGCCCTCGGAGACCTCAAAATTGAACTCGATGCGCCGCACGTCCGCCGGACCGTAGACGTTGCCATAGAGGTACTGCATGGTCATGATCACCTGCTGCAGGAACTCGGTTGTGGAGGCGGGGCCGGTGAACATGTTTTCGATATTCACCGGCGGAGTACCGTCTATCTCCACGGAGCCCCTTACCTTGAGCGTCTGGTCCGATACCGTGTTGCCGGCCTCGCTGAGCGAGTTTAACGCGGTGATCGCCGTCAGCACGGGCGAGAGCATCTTATGACGGATCATCTCATAGCTGAATTTTTGCCCGGGCAGGTTGGGCAGCTTAAGAGAAATCTCCATGGGTACCATTTTCGGCTGTGCGCCGATAACGCCGAAAATGCCGTTGGTATGGTCGCCCCGGATGCTGCCCATGAAATCCGTGGTATTGGAGATCTTGAACGAGCTCGACACGTTGGGCAGAACAGTTACTATCTCCGCGGCGGTCATCGGGAAATCCACCGGACCGAATTGCAGGAACGGATGGCCGAAAGCCAGCACCCGATCCCCATCGCGATAGGTCAGCGTACCGGTCGCGGCCAGGGAAAGATCGCCGCGGACAAGCTGGGCCGCAACCGCCGAGCCCGGTTGCAACGTAGGGTCATCGGGCCTGACCGTTTTTGCTCCAGAGCTGGCTCCGCCGGAGAGCGAAACCAGTCCAAGTCTGTCGAAAAAACTGCCGTAACGCTCCAGTACAGCCGGACTGCAGCCGGAAAATGTGAGCGGAATACGCAGCCTGCTCAGCGGGGCGCCGCCGGCAGCGGAGCTGCCCGCCGCGGGTCCGGCCCGGTTATCCCCACCCAGCAGGGGATTGGGCGGAGCGCTGAAGGGATCGAAACGGGCGGGTGTGTTCCCGGCCGGGCCCGTGGCCGCCGCGCTTTGCGCGGCGGCGGCGCCCCTGGTTGCCGTCACGGTTTTTTCAATCTCCAGCATCTGCTCGATCGGCGTGATACCGCAGATCGGGTCCTTGCTGAACTGGAACCCGTAGGCCAGGGCTCCGATCAGCTTGCCGTCGATATAGATCGGGCTGCCGCTCATCCCGGCGATCACGCCGGTGTGGCGGAGGCGTTCGCCCTGGAGTTCGGCGAGGAAAATATCTTTTTTCGGCAGGAAATTTTTCAAGGTACCGATAATCTTGACCTCGAAGCGCTCGATACTGTCGCCCTGGAACACGGAGAGGCCGTAGCCCTGCATACCGGGAGCGACCTCGGAGGCCGGCATGATCTGCTGGGAGGCATGCAAAGCCGCGGCGGCGTGGATCAGCAGCAAAAGCGCCAATATTATAAACTTCGGCATAACTATGCTCATTTCCGTTCGGTTCCGTTAAGCGTTGATCAGTCTGAATGTAGCAAGTTAGCCGTGAGCTGGACGTCTGTCAACTGTCAACAAGGAGGGCCGTGAGATTTTTTACACACGCCAACATCTTTTGGAATGTAATGCAGTTATGATTGCGCCCAGGGACAATTCGCTTTGAATATGCTTTGTCGGCCCGGTCAGTACAGACTATAGCGGCTGAGTTCAATAACAGCCGGGAGTGCAATTGTTCACTGGTAGTTGATTGGCTACCGGATGGGAAATGGCGCTTTGCGGCCAAGGAAGCGGACAACGAGTAGCAGGGCTGCGACCACTACGAGGTTGGCGATCCAGGGATTGAGCAGCCCGAGTCCGGCGGGAACGTACCCCAGCAACACGGCCACTGCCCCCACTGTCAGGCTGTAGGGCAGTTGGGTGCGCACGTGATCCACATGGTCCGAGCCGGACGACATCGAGCTCATGATCGTGGTATCGCTGATCGGGCTGCAGTGGTCGCCGAATACCGAGCCGGAGAGGATCGCCCCGACAGTGCCGAGCATGGTCAACTCCACGGCGGCCGCGCCCAGGCCGGCGTCTAGCGGCAGGTGATAGGCCAGCGGGATTATCAGCGGCGTCAGGATCGCCATCGTGCCCCAGCTTGTACCGGTGGAGAAAGAGGTGAATGCGGCAAGCACGAAAGTAATCGCGGGCAGCATGCCCGGGCTGAGTATCCGCCTGGTGATTGTCAGCAGATAGGTGGCTGTTTCAAGCTCCGTGCAGACGATCTGGATTACCCGGGCCAGGGTCAGGATCACCATCGCCAGGATCAGCGACTTGAACCCCACCAGGAACGCGTCCATCGCCTCCCGGACGCTAAGCAGCCGCTGGATGAAAATCAGCACCAGGCTGGAAAAAACTCCGGCGAACGCGGCCCAGATCAGCACCTGGAAGGGGTCGGCGGAACCGACGATGTTATAGAGAGTGGGGTCCGCGCCGCTGGCGGCTACCGCGCTCTGGCCGCTTCTGTAAAGCCCGGTCACCAGCACCAGACTCATCACGCCAATCGGCGCCAGGGCGTTGTACCAGCGGTGCGGGGCGTGGGTGGGTGGCTCCAGGCGTTGCATCTCCTCGTCCAGCAGGGGCTGGGCGCCCGGGGCCATCAGGCGCCCCGTTGTCAATGCACGGGTTTCGGCCTTGAGCATGGGGCCGTAATCGCGGCCGCTGATGATGATTATCAGCACAAACAGCAGGCAGGCCCAGGAATAGAAGTTAAACGGCAGGGCCTTGAGGAACATCCAGTATGCGCTCTGATCCAGCCCCAGGCCGTCGATCGCGGCGCTCAGCAGGGCCAGTTCGTAGCCGATCCACGTGGAGATCAGCGCGACACTGGTCACCGGCGCGGCGGTGGAGTCCACAATGAAGCTCAGTTTTTCGCGGCTGACTTTCATCTTGTCCGTGAACGGCCGCATCGTGTTGCCGACCATCAGCGTGTTCGAGTAGTCGTCGAAAAAAATCAGCAGGCCGATTAACCATGTGCTGAACTGGCTCATCTTTCTGCTCACAGCCAGCCGGGAGAGCGCTTCTACCAGCCCCGCGGCTCCGCCGCTGCGGGTGATCAGGCCCACCATCCCGCCGAGAGTCATGCTGAAAATGATTATCCTCACATGGTCCGGATCGGTCATCGCCCGCACAAGGTAGGTGTCGATCAGCCGGGTGATCCCGGTCCAGGGGTTCAGGCCCTGAATGATTGTCACCCCCATCCAGATGCCGAAAAACAGCGCGGGCAGCACCTGCCTGAACGCAAGCGCCAGCAGGATCGCCAGCAGGGGAGGCAGGATAGTGAACCAACCGGGCCAGACCCGCACCGTTTGCACCATTTTACGCCCGTCCCGGCTGAGATGGATTACGTAATTGCCGAAACCACCGAAGCCCAACGTGGCCATCCCCTGCTCGTCGATAACCGTATCGATCACGGTTTCCCCGTCGCCGTCAACAACTTTCAGCGCCGCCCCGCTCCAGGCGCTGTCGGCACGCATCTTAAGCGGCACACCGGCGAAAACCATTTTCGGAAGCGCCAGAGAGCCGCGCCCGCCGCCGGCGATCAGGTTCCCTGGCGAGAAAACTCCCGCGCTCAGGGCGGCAAGAATCAGCAGGAATGTCAATGGTTGGAAATAACGCATCAGCTGAGATGAGTGCTCAAGTTTATGATAAACGGCAAAGCGCCGCGGTCATGTTTGATCCGAGCAGTAAATCTACCCGGCTGAACTCAGATTGTCAAAGAACTCTCTTCAGGGCCGCCCCAGCAAGACATTCAACGACCATGAAATTAATATATTTTCCCGCTGTCAGGGGCAGGTGAATTGGCCTTGGGCCGACCCTTGAGAGCTGAATTCTGCCGGCGACCGTTTTGCAGGCGCGCTGCTAAACGCGTGTTGTAAAGGGGAAAACCATATATATCGTGGCAGCTTCTTGACTTGAACCGCTGGATGAACAATAATAAACCAGTTGGAAAAATGCTTTCAAAGTATTAAATAATGAGGGTTTGCCGCCGAGGTCGTCTGCCGCGGCTATCTGCCCGCCGCCAGTCACGTCTTAAAATCGCCGCTGAAACGCACCGGGAGAGCCTGGCCCCATGACGCAAGACAGGGAAAACAGGGAAAATAAAGAACCTGACCGGGATGATCAGGAGTTCTGGGAGCAGGAGCTTGAACCGGAGCCGGAGGAACCTGACGATGAAGCTGCCGCTTCATCCAATGCTGAACCGCAGGAAGGCTCAGGTCCCGATTCAAGCGCCGGGGATCCGGTTGACACCACGGCGGAATGGTTTGTCGATTTCGAAGTCTGGCTGGCCTCCCTGGAAGCCAAGTTCGGGCCGGAATTAGAGCAGGTGCTCACCAAGGAACTCGGACCGGACTGGGTCAACAAGCTGAATAAAAGGATGATGGACGAGAAGAATTTTCTCAAAGTTCTCGATGAGATTAAAGCACATATCGCGGGGCAGGGGCAGGATCAGGATAGTGGTGGCAGGTTTGTCAGATTGGGATCAAATGAAGACCAGATAGGCTTCGAGGCCCTGGGCCAGGGAGAGGTGATTTACGACGAGTCGATGGTTGGGCCGGTAGGGGGAAGTGGAGGTGGAGGTGGAAGCCGGCAAAAAGAACTGCCGAACTTGTCCGACTTGCGCAAGAAGGACTTCGATGCTGCCGGAGAACTGAAATCACCGCGGGAAGAGAATCTGGACAAGAGTATAATCGAGGCGGAAGTGATCGCGCCGGATGAGAAAGTCGTGCTGATGGACCGCAACGATTTCAGTAGGTTGAGCTATTTCGCCCGCAAGGAACTCGACAGGCACAAAGGCGATCTGGAAACGCGCAAGGTGCTGGAACGCAAAAGTAAGGAGATCGAGCGGCAACCCATTGGGGTGCTTAACCGTTTGATCCTGGCTGTGGCCGTTTTGGTCACGCTTTATGCGATTTTCTGCCTGTTTGCCCTGCCGGTGGGGGAATATCGGCAGGACAAGCTGGCGGCTGCTAATCCGGCGGATTACCTGTTTCGCCCATCCACGGAAATGCGCAAGCAGGGAGAGTTATCCCGCGCGGGGGACCCTGTAACAGGGGCCGGAAGTGGTGTGGTCAGTTTCTATTTTCTCCAGCCATCGTTCAAGCGCTTGGAGCTGGATCATGTGCTTGGCGGCGAGCGGCGACGGTTCAGCCTGGATTCGTACAGCGGCAAGGAGCTTAGAATCGATAACGGTCCCTGGGGTGACACACTGGAAGTCCGCCGTTTCTACAGCCAGAACTGGCCCACCAACCGCAGCGTCTTACTGAGAGTGCCCTACCTCAGCCTGAGCCGCAACGGCCGTGCCGTTCTACTGGCGTTTGAGCGCAGAAGCAGCGGGCTGCTGCCGGGACTGCTGGCGCTCGATATCGTTGGCGCCGACGGCAGCGGCGTGGGACTTGCCTACGCGGCGGATGACCTGCTTCATATCAAGCTGGCCGGGAAAATTGAACAGGGAAGCGCCGCCGAGGCCGATTTAACCTTGCAGTTCGTATTCCTGTTCTCGTTGCTGGAACTCTGAGCGCTTATCGGCGGATAACAGTCAGTGGCAAAGCTCCGGCTGTTGAATTCATCAATTCCATCCCCATTTCATCCTTCCAGTTTGGCTTCCGGTTTGATACATTAAGCACTTGATGCGTGACGGGGTATATCCCGCCCTGGCCTGCCGGGCGGTTTTTTTCGAATTGAAGAGTGTGAGGATTGTACTGATGGCGGATGGTAATTGGTTTTCGGCAGGCAAGCTGCTTGCGGGTTTGATATTGGCCATGGCTGTATTTCATGGCTCGACGGCGGCGGCCAGTCAGGACGCTCTGGCCAGTTTACGCGAGGCTCTGCGGGTAGAGAACCTGCTGGTTTTCAGCTCCGACACCGTGCTCAAGGGCCAGCCGCAGGCCGGAGCCGAAATGGTTGTGTTTGTCAACTGCAACGGCGCACTCGACAGGCCGGTTAACGGCAGCGTGGTGATTCTCAACGGGGAACTCGGACTCAGGCGCGGGGCGCGAGTGGGCGGCGATGTGTTCCTGGTACGCTCAACCGTATTCACCTCCCGTGGGGCCGAGCTGTCGGGCGAGACGATCAGTGTCTCCTCGGCCGAGGCGGTGCGGGTGGTCGGCTCCACTATCGATGGCAGAATAACCGGCGGCGGCGGCTTCCCGCTCAGGTTGAACATGGAAACCAACAGGATGGGCGGTTTCCGGGTCGAGGGCTATGACAGGGTCGATGGGTTTTCGGTTTCCTGGGGATTCAAGATGGTGCAGCCGGACTGGGACGATTTCCCGTTCTTGAGCGCCAAGGTCATTTCGGCCACAACGCGCCAGCAAATCGGTTTCGACACCAGGCTCGCCGTTCCGCTGTGCGGTGGCGGGAGATGGCAGGCCTGGTTCGGGGCGCGCAGCCTTACGGACACTAACGACGACTGGCGGCTGGGTTCGCTGGAGAACGCGGTCAAAGCGTTCGTGGCCGGCTACGACCATCGCTACTATTTCCGCCGCGAGGGTTATTCGGCCGGGGTTTCGCGCAAGTTCGGCAGGCGCAGCTCCGTCTCGTTCTCCTTCCTCAACGAGCGTTACTCCAGCATGGCCAACATGTCCCCGTTTACCCTGGTGGGGGAGGAAAATTTCGAGCCTAACCTGCCGGTGGAGAGTGGACCGTTGCACTCTCTGCAACTGAACGGGATGATTGACATGCGCAACGATACCTATTTTACCCTCTCCGGCACCAGGTTCAAATTCGAGGGAGAACTGGCCGGGGGAGCCCTGGGTGGCGAACACGGGTTCGCCCGTTACGATCTCAGCCTGGAGCGCTGGGACACTTTTGCTGTTAAGCATCATACATATTTCTGGCTCAAAGTGGCCGGGGCCGACGTGGCTCTGCCGTTCCAGCGTGGCTATACGTTGGGCAACGCCCTGCGCGGCCATGACAACTTTGCCTATTCCGGCGACAGGATGGTGTTGCTGCAAGCGGCCTACGGCTACTCGCTGCCCTCGCTGCCCATTGTCGAATACCTGTTCCTGCGCTGGCAGGCCGACCTGATCTACGAAACCGGCACTGCGTTCTACCACGACGATCCCCGGCAGAATTATTCCGACTTGAAGCAGGACGCCGGTATCGGGTTTACCGGCGATACGATCCTGGGCCGGATGCGCCTGCACCTGTTCCAGAACCTCGACGAGTCGTTGCATTCCGGCCGCAGGCTGACCCTGACCCTTGAAATGAACCTGAACGAATAGCAATGGAGCAATGGCGGGTAATCGATGAGATCGGGTAAAGGCTTTCTGCTCGGAGTTGCCGCCGGGCTGCTGGGTTACGAGGCGTGGCGCTGCACCAGGATTGGCTGGCGCAGCCTGAGAGTGTCTGTCGCCGATGGTGCGGCGAGAAGTTTGCCGGAGCTGAGGATTCTTCATCTCTCCGACCTTCATCTTACCGCCGGAACCAGCGGCAAGCTCGATCAGTTATCCTTCCTGCTGGAGCGGCGCTGGGATTTTGTGATGGTCAGCGGGGACCTGATAGACGACGACAGCGGAATCGAACCGGTGTGTCGTTTTCTCGGTCGTCTGGAATCCCGCTGCGGCAAGTTCGCGGTGCTGGGTAACCATGACTTTAAGTGTATTAGGACAACTTCGTTTACTGAATGGATTTACGCACTTGTCTTCATAGTGGCTCTCAATAAAAGCCGGGGCCTGGGGCAGGCCAACGACATCGGCCGCCTGGCGCGTACTCTGACAAAAAACGGAGTTACCCTGCTGCGTAACGAAACGGCCGGGGGGACGCTGCCCGGCGGCGGCGAGTTTCAGATTTTCGGTATCGACGATCCGGTCAGCGGCCGCGACAGGCCTGCGGAACTCTACCCCCAGGTAAATAGCGCAGCGTTGCGTTTCGTGCTCACTCACAGCCCGTCGGCTGTGGGCAAGCTGGCCCGCCTGGAGCCGGAACTCGTTTTCTGCGGCCATACACACGGCGGTCAGATCCGCTTGCCCGGACTCGGCGCGTTTGTCACCCGTAGCGATGCCGGCCGCCGCAGTTGCTCGGGGCTGGTGGAGATGGACGGTTGCAGGCTGCATATCAGTCCGGGAGTGAGCACCGGCAGACTGTTTCCGCTCAGGCTGATGGTCCGGCCGGAGGTGACCGAAATCGTGCTGAGTGTCTCTGGTTCCGCTAGTTAAGGATTGTACTGAAAGATTACGGAATACTACAAACTCTTGAAATGCAATCTGAAATTGACTAATATAACGAGAATGTGCCGGGGGGCTTGGCGTGAATGTCGGGGGAACTGTCTCTTTGAAGCGGAGCTGTGTATTGCAGTCGCAAAACGAGATTAAAAATAAGCTCAATAATGCAATAGAAAAAATGCCGAGCCTGCCGACTACTGTCGGCAAGATTATTCAGCTCGCCAACGATATCAACTCCTCGGCCAAGGACATTCTGGCCGTAATCCAGTTGGATCCGGTGGTGGCGGCCAAGGTGATGAAGTTGATCAACTCGGCCTATTACGGGATGCCCAACAAGGTGTCGCTCAAACAGGCCGTTGTCCTGCTGGGAATAAACACGATCAAGAACCTTGCCCTCTCCAGCGCGATTGTCACCCAGATGGGTAAGAACAAGATAGCGATTAAAAGTTTTGACCAGCAAAAGTTCTGGGAGCACAGCCTGGGCACGGCGATCACTTCCAGGGTGATCTGCAAGATGCTCGGCACCGATCCCAGCGAGGTCGATGAGTTTTTTGTCGGCGGGCTGATCCACGACCTGGGAAAGGTGGTGCTGGCCCTGTCGGTGCCGATGTTGTATTCCCGGGCGTTTAAATATGGCGAGGACAACAAACTCGGCGGTCTGGCCAGCGAGAGCGAAAAAATCGGGATCAACCATGCCGAGGTAGGCAGTATGCTGGGCCGCAAGTGGTCGCTCAGCGAGTTGCTGGTCGATGCGATCCTGAACCATCACCAGCCGGTCGAGGACAGTGGACGGTTGACTTGGGTGGTCCATACGGCTAACTACTATGCCAGCGTAAACGGCTACCTTAATACCGGCGAGTACGCGGCGCCGCGAATCGATCCCGGCGCTTACGAAAAGCTGGGGCTGGAAAGGGCCAGGCTCGAGGCGGGATTTGCGGACCTGGCCGGGGAAATCGAAAAAGCCAGCGTTTTCCTCCAATCCTGAAATGGGGCGGGAACTACTCATGAGAATCAAGTTCTGGGGAGTCAGGGGGTCGATTCCAACTCCTGGCCCGACAACAGCCAGGTACGGCGGCAACACAACTTGCCTGCAGTTGATGCCCGACGATGGAGAAACGTTCGGTGGCGAGGTGCTCATTATCGATGCCGGTACCGGAATCAGGGAACTGGGCCTGGAGTTGATGAAGCTGCCCAAACCGCTGAAGATTCACCTGCTTATCACCCACACCCACATGGATCATATCAACGGTTTCCCGTTTTTTATCCCGGCCTTTATTCCTGGTACGGAAATAGATATCTACGGCCCACTGCATTATGAGAAACGGCTGGAGGAGATTTTCGCCGGCCAGATGGATTACAGCTATTTCCCCATTTCCGCAGCCCAGTTGGCGGCCGGCTTGAACTACCACGAGCTCAACGAGGGAGAGTTCGAGATCGGTCCGCTCAAGATACAGACACATTATATGAACCATCCCGTGCTCACACTGGGATACAGGGTCAGCGACGGGACGAGCACTGTCCTGTTCACCGGTGACCACGAGCAGTATTTCGATATAATGGGTGACGAGTCCTCCGGCGATGACGAGGAAGAGGACGACGTCAAGGCGATTGTGGAGCAGCAGAGCCAAAGGCTGATCGCTTTCTTCCGCGATGTCGACCTGCTGGTCTGCGACGCCGCCTATACGCCCGGGGAATACGAAACCCATCGCGGCTGGGGCCACTCAAGCACGGACCACGCTGTCGACTGGGCAATCGAGGCCGGGGTGAAAACTCTGGTGCTGTTCCATCACGAACCGGTCCACAGCGACGAGCAGCTGGATGAGATGGAAGCCTATGCGCGCAAGCGTGCCCGGGACAAAGGCGCGGCGCTGAATATTCATACCGCGACCGAGAAAATAATATTCAGTTGATCCGCTCGCTCGCACCTGCGGCAGTGCTGCTATCGAGTGCCGCTGGTTCACTCACTATGCTGCTGGTGGGGGCCGGTTAATGCCCCGCCTGGATGCCATTGACGATATGCTTAAAGTTCCGGTTCCTCTGGGCCACAGGCCCGATCTCTCCTACGATATCCTGATCGAACAGGGATTGCTCGGTAATACCGCCGCCGTGCTGAAAGAAAAATTCCACGGCCGCTCCCTGGCCCTGATCTCCGACAGCAATGTGGCTGACCTCTATGGCGGCAAGTTGCTCTCGGGCCTGCGTGGCAGGGACTTCCGCTTTGTTGAGTTGATTCCATTCGCCGCCGGCGAGGCCAGCAAGTGCCGCCGGGTTAAGGCGGAAATCGAGGACAAGCTGTTCGGCTCCGGGATGGCCCGCGACACCCTGGTGGTGGCTCTGGGCGGTGGCGTGACCGGCGATCTGGCCGGGTTTGTGGCCGCCACGTTCAACCGCGGCGTGCCGCTGGTGCAGGTCCCTACCAGCCTGCTGGCGATGGCTGACAGCAGTATCGGCGGCAAGGTGGGGATTGATGTGCCCTGGGGAAAAAATCTGCTGGGAGCGTTCCACCAGCCTTCGCTGGTGCTGATCGACCCGGCGCTGCTCGCTACCCTGCCGGAGCGGGAACTTCGCAGCGGAATGGCCGAGGTGGTCAAGCACGGGGTAATCCGCGATGCGGAGTTGTTCGGTTTTATCGAGGAAAATCTGGAGCGCATACTGAAGCGCGAACCGGACCTGCTGGCCGAGCTGGTGGCGCGTAACTGCCGGATCAAGGCCGAGGTGGTCAGTCTCGATGAGCGCGAGAACAACCTGAGACAGATCCTGAATTTCGGTCATACGCTGGGACATGCGGTCGAATCGTTTACCGGTTTCGACTGGCTCCACGGCGAGGCGGTGGCTCTGGGCATGGTAGCCGAGGCCGCTCTGGCGGTGAATCTCGGCCTGATGGCCCCGGAAGTCCCGGACCGGATCGCCGCGCTGTTGAGCCGGATTGGCCTGCCCGTGGAGCTCGGTCCGCTCGCTGCTCCGGCGGAGGAGCTGGTGGAACTGACCCGGTTGGATAAGAAAGCCCGCTCCGGTAAGGCCCGTTACGCGCTGGCGAGCCGGATCGGCGCCATGGCTACCGATAAGTCCGGCGGCTACGGGATCGAGGCCGCTGAGGCCGATGTGCGCCGGGTGCTGGTCAAACTGGGTGCAAGGAGCTGACAGCCAGGGAGTTGACGATGGCGGTTGATCTGATCAAAACAGGCACAGAGGGGCTGGATCAGATTTTTTTCGGCGGGATAATTCCCGACAACAGCATGCTGGTGGAAGGTTCTCCCGGAGCGGGTAAAACCACGCTGGGACTGCAATATATCTACCACGGAGCCGTGAATTTCGGCCAGCCGGGGATAATTATCACCTTCGAGGAACAGCCGGAAAAACTCTACCGCGACGCCCTGGCGTTCGGCTGGGACCTTCGCCGGCTGGAATCGCGCAACCTGTTGCGGATTATCCCGTCCTCGCCGGAGGCGGTGCGCGACATGCTGCTCAAGCCTGAAAGTGGCTTTACCCGCATCTCCCGCAGTATCGGCGCCAACCGCGTGATGGTCGATTCGATTACTCATTTCCGCCGTCTGACAGAGAACACACTGCAGTTACGCGTTCTGCTCAACAAGTTTATCACCGGCCTGATGAAGCTCACCAACAGCGCGGTGCTGATCAAGGAGATCGAAACCACCGAGCGCGAGGGCGCCAATATCGAGGAGTACATTGTCGATACGGTGGTGCGGCTCTCCTACGAGCAGCTCGGCCGCCAGCGCCGCGAGCGCTACCTGGAGGTGATCAAGTCGCGCGGCCAGAAACACCTTTCCGGCAAGCATACTCTTCGTTTCAACGACACGGGTCTGGTGGTCTATCCGGTCTGTGGAGCGCTCAATGGTCTGGAGCGCCGGGACAGAAAAACAGGCCCGGCCAAGCGCGCGCGCAAGAAAGTGTCCACCGGAATCGAGGGGCTGGACCAGCTGTGCCACGGCGGGTTGCCGGCGGGCAGTTCGAGCGTGGTGGCCGGCAGCAGTGGAACCGGTAAATCAGTGCTGGCCGCGCAGTTTATGCACGATGGTCTCAAGGCTGGTGAAAAGGTGCTGCTGGTCCGTTTCGGCACGGACCGGGACGAGGCGCTCGAGAGCACCGGTTTGTTCTATCCCCGGCTGGCTAAATACACGAGGGACGGTGAGCTGGAAGTGCTGTTCCGCAGCACCCACGAGCTGGCCCCCGACGAGCTGCTCTACGAACTCAAGGGCGTGCTGGCAAAGCATAAGCCCGGCCGCCTGGTGGTTGACAGCCTCTCGCAGTTGATGGCCGGTGTGGACGACGAGGAATACACGGTCGATTACCTGGGCGCGCTGCTCAGGTTGTTCGCCCATCACGGGGCCACCAGTGTCTTCACGTTCGAGATGGATAAGATGTTCGGCCCGCTGGAAATCGACAGCCGCCGCACCCTGGGCCTGTTCGATAACCTGGTCCTGCTGCGCTATGTGGAGCTGGAGGGTGAAATTCGCCGGGCGGTGACTATCCTCAAGATGCGCGGCGGCGACCACGACAAGGCGATCCAGGAGTATGTAATCGGCGCCGGGGGTATTGAGGTCAGGCGCAAGTTCGAGCAGGCGGTGGACGTGATGGGCGGCGGCGCTGCGGCAGCCGGCGGCCCGGACCGTCTGGAGCTGAAGGATATTCTGGAGGACGCCACCCGCTGGGCGCAGGCGACTCGCAGGATGCGCGAAAAACGCGGCGGCGGGCTCTAGGGCAACGGCGGGTCTCCGGCAATAACCTAGTGGGGAAATACGATGGACAGGCGAACATTCGTGCTCTCGGCGGCCGCCGGGATTGCCTCGGTGGGGCTGGCGCGGGGCGGGGTGGAACCGCGGGTGGGAAAATCGTTCCGGCTGGAGCTAGGCCACCAGTTACCCGATCCGTTCTGTATCCGCTGGCAGGGAGCCTGGTATCTTACCGGCACCCACAGCACCCGCCGCCCGCCTGGCGGCCCGGTCTATGACATGTACCGCTCCACGGACCTTCGCTCGTGGACCCCTCTCGGCCCCGTTCTGCGGTTTCCGGACTACGAGGGCAGTGACAGGGCCAATTTCTGGGCGCCGGAGCTGCTGGCGCACGACGGGAAATTCTACCTCTATTACACGGCGGACTCAAACAGGGACCCTTACAGGCGCTACGTCCGTCTGGCCGTGGCCGGCAGGATCGAGGGGCCCTACCGTGACCGGGGCATCAGAATGACCGCACAGCCCTCGATTGACGCCAACCCGAACTGGACCGTCGGCGGCGAGGGCTGGATGTTTTTTACCGGCAACGAGGGCAACGAGCATGTGGGCCAGGTACTGGTCGACAGGCTGATCTCCCCGGGCCAGCCGGCCGGAGAGGCGCGCAGGGTGTTTCCCGATGAGACCGTACCGTGGGAGGAAGGAGCTTACCTACTGCCCCACGATGGCCGTTTTTACCTGTTTACCAGCATGGGCAACTGGCGCGACGGTAGCTACCACGTGCTGCTCTCGGTGGCGTCCAGGCCCGGCGGGCCGTTCGTGCGGCTGACCGCTGGCGGTTCTCCGCTGGTGATCCTTCGCTCCCACGCAGGCATGCTGGGGCCTGGGCACAACAGCGTATTCGAGGGACCGGGCGGAGTGCCTTATATCTGTTTCCACGCCTGGGACCAGCAGCACACGGGCCGTTATCCTTATGTCGCCCCGCTGAGATTTGAAGGCGGGCGATTCCACGTGGAACTTTGAACCACAAGTAATCCCGGAGGAACGCACTGGACAAGGAACTCCAGGAATATATCCGCCGCGTGGCCAACACGGTGACCAAGCTGGAAATACTTTCGTATTTCCAGCGGCATCCGTTCGCGATGGACAAGGCGGAGGGGGTTGCCGGCTGGCTCAACCGCCCGGCTGTCGATCTGACGCTAGATCTGCGGGAACTCTCCGCCGCCGGCGCGGTAATCTGCGACAGCAGCGACGACAGCCCTGTCTACAGCTATGACCCCGAGGGCGAGTCCGCCGCCCTGTCTGCCAGGGCGGTGGAGGCGTTCAACCTGACCCGCGAGACGGTTTACGAGGAGGTGCTGGCCCGTGAGCGGGAGCAGCAGGATATGCGCCGCCAGTATCAACGGCTGCTCGATACCGAAAAAGGCAAAACGGAAACGATCCTCAACTCCCTGGCCGAGGCGGTGGTTGTTACGGATCGCAGCCAGCGGGTTGTGCTGGCAAACGAGCCGTTCCTGGCTGTGTTCGCAGGGCAGCGGCAAAAAAACCGGTTCGTTGCCGGGATGGAACTGGGGGAGCTGGTTGAAGATGAAGACGTGGCCGGAGCGATAGATAATGCCGCCAACGGGGATGACGGCGAGGTTGAGTGCCAGATAGGGGAACGGGTGTTCGTGGTGGTGGCGCGGCCGGTCACCGACGGGAAAGGGCGGGTGATAGAGGACGGGCAGGGGCTGCCGGTGGCCACTGTTACCGTGTTCCGTGATGTCAGCCGCGAGCGCGAGATGGAGCGGATGCGCGAGGATTTTATGCACATGCTCAGCCACGATCTGAAAAACCCGCTGGGGATAATCTACGGCAGCTCCACGCTTGTACTCGATGGTAAGCTGGGGCTGGTTAACGGGAAACAAAGCAAGCTGCTGGGCAACGTGGTCAAGTGCTGCAGCCAGATGGAAAGTCTGATCGAGGATTTCCTTACCCTGAGCCGTCTGGAGGCGGGCCAGCTGGTGCTGAATATTCAAAGCCTTGAGCTGGGCTCGCTGGTGGAAAGCGTGGTGGAGCTGGCACGCTCCCAGTTCGAGCAGCATGAGCTTACGGGGCTGTATCATCCCTGTGCGGAAAAGCTGGCAGTGCGGGCGGACCAGGTTCAGCTCGAACGGGTGGTGAGCAACCTGGTGGGTAACGCGGTCAAGTACAACCGTCAGGGTGGCCGCGTGGATGTGCATTGCAGCCGCGATGGCGATTCGGCGCGGGTGGTAGTGGCCGATACCGGCCTGGGTATCCCGGCCTCCGAGCTTGCCAGCGTGTTCGACAAGTTCAGACGCAGCGCCGTGGTGGAGCGGATGAAAGGCAGCGGGCTGGGCCTGACTATCTGCCGCGACCTGGTCGAGTCCATGGATGGGACGATCGGAGTAGACAGTATCGAGGGCCAGGGCAGCCGGTTCTATTTCACCTTGCCGCTTGCAGCGGAGTGACAGCCGCTATCTAGCTCAGAGAGCGCTCCATTTCCGGCTGCGGCTGCATGCTGCGCATCTCGATCAAGCGCAGGACTACTCCCGTGATGCCTTCCACTCCCAGTTTTTCCTGATTCAGCACAAGATCGTAGTGCTGCGGCAGCTTGAGGTCCTCGGCTACGAAATCGCGCACGAATCGTCCGCGCTCGCGGTCGTTGTGTACCACATGGCGGCGGCACTTTTTCAGGTCGTCGAATCTCTCGAAAGCCATCACCTGCTGAACCCGCCAGTCCAGCGGGGCCACCACCCGCAGATGCAGTCCGCCCGCGAGGCGCGCGGTGATCAGGCCGCTGCCCCTGCCGATCAGGATCACCCGTCCGACAGCCGCCAGCCGGAAGATCGTTTCGGCAAGATTCTTGAATACCTGCAGGGTTGAGGGTTCCCCGGTGAACATCCCGGTAATGTAATCGCCGAACGCGAATTTGCGTTGCAAATCGACCGTGTTCACCAGCGCATGGCTGAGCTTGTAGTCCCGGCAGACAGTGTCAACCAGCTTGCGGTCGTAGACTGTCCACGGAGGCTCCCCGCCGGAGGGCTGTCCGTTCAGCTCCCCGGCCAGCCGGTCGGCGATCCTGAACCCGGCGCAACCGTATTCGCGGGAAATGGTAATGAACTTCGTTGCCGGTTGCCGGGGTTTACGCTCGCTTTCGACACCCTCGGCCTGCCAGTACTTGAACTGTTCCTCTACCTGGGCCAGTCTGGCCTTGCGCGAAACCCCGCGGAGTTTGAGGTCTTTTTGCATGGCGGCCGCTCCTTTCTCCCGTATTTGAGCAGGGAAGCCGTGTGGGAAATGCAGCGGGAATTTTTGCCGTGAATTTCCCCTTTTTAAAAAGAGTGTTGCAACATTCGAAAGTATGGGAATAATGGTTGTCAGGGGCCGTTCCCCGCTATTGCTGGCCGAAACCCGGTATGAGCAATCTAACTGCTTGAAATAAAAACAAATAGCAGGACCGGTAAAAAAACGGCTTGGCTTGCCCTTGACGACTTGCCCGGGCAAAATATTTCATCCCAGGACGTTGAAGTTTTATTCCAACGCCCCTTTAAACAATGAGCTTTGGCCGGGGGAAAGTCAAGCGGTGGGGCAGAGTATAGCCGTGGGGGTCAGCCAAGGAGCAGGGCCAGGATTCCCGCCAGGATGAACTGGGTGTCGCCGGTGACTTCAACGGGCAACTCGCCCTGCAGTACCCGGCGGTCGAAAAGTTGCAGATAGCCGAATATGTATGCGCTCACGGCCAGCATCGCCCAGCCGAAATCGCTCAGCCAGCCGGTCCAGGCGCCCAGAGCTATCACCAGTGCCTGAACAGTGGTCAGCGAGTAAAGCAGCACTTTCGAGCGCTGGGTGCCGATCAGGGTCGGCAGGGTTTCGCGGCCCACAATCAAATCGCCCTGGATATCGCGAACATCGAACAGCAGCGAGCGCACGGTCACCAGCAGGAACGTGGAGACGAAAGCCAGAAAGAACGCAGGAGTCAGCAGCGGCATCTCTTTGATGTACAGGGGAAACATCACTGTTACCACCGACCAGCCCAGCGCCATGAACAGGTCCTTGCTGGCGGGTATCAATCTCAGGGACAGGCGTTTGATTCCAAGCGGCAGCAGTCTGCCGGGGAAATCGATGCGGTAGATCATCCCCAGCCCGATCAGCAGCAGCATGATCCCCAGCGGCTGGGCTCCCTGCGATCCGGCAAGCACCAGCGCGCAGACCGCGCCGGCAATGGCCAGCTTCAACATCACCCGTGCCCGCCGTGCCTGCCGTGACAGCTTACCCGACTGGTCCCGCGACAGCTCGCCGCTGTCGGAAAAGCGGCTGATCAGGTGAACGCTGAGGATATAGCAGAACGAGATCGCAAAGGGCAGCCATCCCAGCGAAATCCCCATCAGGCGGGCGTTGGCGTAACACAACATCGCGCTGCCCAGGGCCACGTAAAGGTTCGAGCGCACCATGAAACGAAATGCGGTCCTGCACAGCCGCCAGAGAGGATTTACACTCTCAGGCTCAATTTCCCGCAGCCGTTCAACTACCTCGATAAGGATCCAGTTCGGCGTGCTGGCCCCGGCGGTTACCGCCACCGTGCGAAACTTGCCAAGTTCGGCTTCGGTAAGTTCCTCGGCTGTCTCCACGTGAAAAGTGGGCTTGCCCACACCCTCGCTGATCTGGACCAGGTGACGGGTATTGGCGCTGTTTTTACCTCCCACCACAACCACCGCGTCGGCAGAAGAAGCCAGTTCCCTTATCTCTTCCTGGCGGCGGTATGTGCTGGGGCAGATCGTATCGAGCACTTCCACGTTTTCGAAGCGCTGTCTGATAGCGGCCGTAACGTTGCGGTACACCTCGCGGGTCAGGGTCGACTGCGCCACCACGCACACGCGTGGCGAATCGGGCAGGGCCGCCACTTCCTCCGCTTTGTTCAGTACGTGGCCGCTGCTGCCCGCGTAACCCGCCAGCCCGATCACCTCGGCGTGCTTGCGGTCGCCCACGATAACCACCATGTCTCCGGCTTTGCTATGGCGACGGATCAGGCCCTGAATCCGTGACACGTCCGGACAAGTGGCGTCGCAAACCCTGCCGCCGATACTCAGGATTTTCTTGCGTCTGGCCGGTGAGATCCCGTGGGTGCGGATAAATACCGTATCGCTCGGGCCGGGACGGTTCTGCTCGGAGATGGCTTTTATGCCGCGGCGTTCCAGCACCTCGATTGTCTGCGGATTGTGGATCAGCGGGCCATCGGTGAATATCGGCCCGTCGGCCTGGTCGCTTTGCTCCAGCACCTGGGCCATCGCCCTGCGCACTCCCTTGCAGAATCCGGCTGACTGTGCGAGGATAACTTTCATTTGCATTCCATAAATCGTGATTCAGCCCGTTAATCTCCGTAGATAGCGGAAGCGGCCGGAAGTGGCTTTCGGGTATCGCCTCCGGGCTGTATATTTATCCTGATCCGATCAAATAGTCAACCTGAAGCTTAACGGAGACGAATGTTGACAACAGGTAAGGCAAAAGTGCTTGGCGTAATCCCGGCCCGCTGGGCGTCGAGCCGCTTCCCGGGCAAGGCGCTGGCGGTTATCGCCGGAAAGCCGATGATAGAGCGGGTCTGGCGCCAGGCAAACAAATGCCGCACGCTGGATGAAATCGTGGTCGCCACCGATGACGCCCGTATTGCCGACTGTGTAAGGGAATTCGGCGGCGAGGTGATGATGACCCCGGCGGACACGCCCACTGGTACAGACCGGATAGCGCTCGTGGCCCGTCGGATGCCCGCTTTCCCGGTCGTGCTCAATATCCAGGGCGATGAGCCGTTGCTGGAGCCCGGGCCTATCGATGCGGCGGTGGAGCTGATGCACGCCACGCCCACCGCCGGCTGCACCACGCTTGTGCGTCCGGCCCGCAGCGTGCGGGAGCTGAACGACCCCAACGCGGTCAAGGTGCTGATGGGCGCCGGGGGCAGGATAATCTCTTTCAGCCGGGGGCAGGTCCCGTTCTGCCGTGACGGCAAACTGCTGAAGAGTATCGGGAGCGGGGGCGGGCACCACCCGTGGCGCGTACATATCGGCCTTTATGTCTGGAGGCGCGAGGCTTTGCTGGTGCAGGTGGAGTTGCCGGTGGCGCTTGTCGAGGCCAGCGAGGGATTGGAGCAGATGCGCTCGATTGTGGCGGGAACTGAATTCTACGCCGCACAGATCGAGGGCACGGCCTCGATAGGCGTGGACCTTCCCGGCGATGTGGCCGAAGTGGAAAAAGCAATCATCGAGCTGGGCCGGGATTGAGACGGCCGGGATTAGGATTGCAATCGGCCGTGGCAGGGATTATATTTTTCAAGTTCGCATCAAATTGATCAAATACGCGGTAACAGGCTGAAAGGGCAAGCATTTGAGCAGGTACGCGGAAATACGGAGAAATCAAATGAAACACGCCGAGGGGGTGAAGTATATTTTCGTCACCGGCGGCGTGGTCAGTTCGCTGGGCAAGGGGATCACCGCCAGCGCCCTGGGGATGCTGCTCAAGGCCCGGGGCCTGAGCGTGACGATCATGAAGTTCGACCCCTATCTCAATGTCGATCCCGGCACGATGAACCCGCTCCAGCATGGCGAGGTTTTCGTTACCGACGACGGGGCCGAGACCGACCTTGACCTGGGCCATTACGAGCGCTTTCTTGATGAATCTCTCTCCCAGGACAACAATGTCACCACCGGGCGGATCTACAACACGATCATCTCCAAGGAGCGGCGGGGTGATTACCTGGGCGCCACCGTGCAGGTGATCCCCCATGTTACCGATGAGATCAAGGCCAGCCTGGTGCGGCTTACGCTCAAGCGCAAGGTGGACGTGGTTATCAGCGAGATCGGCGGCACGGTGGGCGATATCGAATCCCTGCCGTTTCTCGAAGCGATCCGGCAGTTCGGTCTCGACCTGGGCCGCAACAACGTGCTCTATATCCACGTAACCATGGTGCCCTACCTTGACTCCAGCGGCGAGCTGAAAACCAAGCCCACCCAGCACAGCGTGAAAGCCCTGCGCGAGATCGGGATCCAGCCCGACATGCTGGTCTGCAGGGCCAGCCGGACGTTGAGCCAGGAGATCAAGCAGAAGATCGCCCTGTTCTGCAACGTGGTACCCCGGGCTGTGTTCGAGGCGCGCGATGTCAAGTCGATCTACGGCGTACCGGTGATGCTCAACGAGCAGGGACTCGATTACCTTGTTACCGAACACCTTCAGCTCGATACCAAAGTGCCGAGTCTGGGCCGCTGGAAGAGAATGGTGAGCAAGGCGATTAACGGGAAACGGAAAATCGATATTGCAATCTGCGGCAAGTATGTCAGCCTGGCCTACGCCTACAAGTCGATTATCGAGGCGTTCGTTCATGCCGGTGTGGCCAACGACGTCCAGGTGGAACCGACATGGGTGGATACCGAGAACATCTCCCGCTACAACGCCAAGCGCAAGCTGGGCCGGTTCGACGGGATTCTGGTGCCGGGCGGTTTCGGCAGCCGCGGAGTAGAAGGCAAGCTGGAGACCATCCGCTACGCGCGGCTGAACAAGGTGCCGATGTTCGGGATTTGCCTGGGGCTGCAATGCGCCATTATCGAATTCGCGCGTAATGTCTGCGGGGTCGGGGAGGCCACCTCCTGCGAGTTCGATTCCAATTCCGCCGCGCAGGTGGTCAGCCTGATGCCAGACCAGGCGGAAGTAACCGAAAAGGGCGGCACGATGCGGTTGGGGGCCTACCCCTGCGAGCTTGCCGAGGGCTCCCTCATCCGGGAAATCTACGGTGAGGCGCTGATCAGCGAACGCCACCGTCACCGCTACGAGATCAACAACGAGTATCGCGCTCCGCTGAGCGCGAAAGGGATGGTTTTCAGCGGACTCAGTCCCAACGGCCAGCTTGTGGAAATGATGGAACTGAAAAACCATCCGTGGTTTATCGGCTGCCAGTTTCACCCGGAGCTCAAAAGCCGTCCGATGAGGCCCCATCCACTGTTCCGCGATTTTGTCCGCGCGGCCAGGGATTATCATGAACAGCGCGAAAAAAAATGACGCAGCCCCCCCGGGGCCGTTCTCCAGCAATCTGGTCGGAATAGCCGGTGGCCGCCTGGGTGGCGGCGAGCGGCTTTTTCTTATGGCGGGACCATGCGTGGTGGAAAGCCGCGAGGTGATGTTCCGTACGGCCGGGGAACTGGCGGAGCTGGCCGGGAAGCTGGGGGTGACCCTGGTGTTCAAGGCCAGCTACCTCAAGGCCAATCGCAGCAGCGCATCCAGCCCCCGCGGCCCCGGACTGGAGGCCGGCCTGGAACTGCTGGCCCTGACCGGCGAGGAATTCTCGCTTCCGCTCTGTACGGATATCCACGAGAGTTCCCAGGCATCGCTTGCCGCCGAAGTTGTCGACATCCTGCAGATCCCGGCGTTCCTCTCGCGGCAGAGCGAACTGATCGAGGCCGCGGCCGCCACGGGCAAGGTGGTCAATATCAAGAAGGGGCAGTTCATCTCGGCCGCCCAGGCGTGCCAGGCCGCTGACAAAGCTCTGGCCGCGGGCGGCGGCGGGGTGCTGCTCACCGAGCGCGGCACCTTTTTCGGCTACGGCGACCTGGTGGTGGATTTCCGCTCGCTACGGGGCATGCGTGCCTCGGGATGCCCGCTGGTGTTCGACGCCACCCATAGCGTGCAGCGACCAGGCGGCGCGGGAGCGGTCTCGGGAGGAAGCCGCGCCGATGTGCCCCTGCTCTCGCGAGCGGCGGTGGCGGCGGGAGTCGATGGGCTGTTTCTGGAGGTCCATCCGGACCCGCCCAGCTCGCTGAGCGACCCGCACACCTCGCTGAGTATCGAACAGGCAAAGGAATTGATCCCGCAACTGGTGGAACTGGGAGATTATGTCAGAGCCAAAGTACAGCCTGCCGGAATTGAATAACGACCCCGATGCTCCTGCCAAAGTGGTGGAAAAGGCCGCGACCGTGGAGATCGTGGCGATGGATATCGACGGGGTGCTCACCGACGGGCATACCTGGCAGTTGGACAACGGTGAGCAGATGCTGTGTTTCAGCGTGCAGGACGGAGTTTCATTGAACCTCTGCCGCTGTGTGGGCGTAAAACTGGCGGTACTCAGCGGCCGTGATCTTCCCGCCGCGCGGATTCGCATGGAGCGCTTCCCGATCGAGGAGTTGCGCCTGGGCTGTATCGACAAGGTGACGGCCATGCGTGAGATCGCGCTCAAGTACGATGTGCCCCTGGAGCGGGTGGCTTATATCGGCGACGATATTATCGACCTGCCGCTGCTGGGGTTGGTGGGACTGCCCGTGGCCGTGCCCAACGCCATCCCGGAGGTGCTCTCGGCGGCGGCGTGGGTAACCGGCAGGCCCGGCGGAGAGGGCGCACTGCGGGATTTGATCACGCTGGTGCTCAAGGCTAGGGGTGACTATGTAAAGGCCGTGCAGAGCTATCTGGGTGGGGAGGGGCATTGAACGCGAAAAATAATCCGGACAGCGGCAGCGAGGCCGTGCTGGAACAGGCGCGGCGGGTGATCGGGATCGAGCGCGACGCCCTGAGCGGGCTTATCAGCCGGATCGACGGTTCGTTCGCCGAGGCGGTGGAGCTGATTTTCGCCTGCACGGGCCGGGTGATTGTCTCCGGCGTGGGCAAGAGCGGGATAGTGGGCCGCAAGATCGCAGCCACGCTGACTTCCACCGGCAGCCCGGCCATATTCGTCCACCCGGTGGATTTCATGCACGGGGACATGGGGCTGGTCAGCCGCGAGGATGTGTTCCTGGCGGTGAGCAAGAGCGGCGAGACCTCCGAGCTCGAAGGGATGCTGCATCATTGCAAGCGCTTGGGGATCAAGGTTATCGCCATCACCGGCAAACGCGATAGTATGCTCTGTGCGCTCGCGGATATCTCGCTGGACGCGGGTGTGGCCCAGGAGGCATGCCCCCACGACCTGGCACCCACGGCCAGCAGCACCGCGGCGATGGCCCTGGGCGACGCGCTGGCGGTGTCCCTGCTGGTGCGCCGCGATTTCAAGGCGGAGGATTTCGCGCGCCTGCACCCTGCCGGTGCGCTGGGGCGCAGGCTGTTGCTGCGTGTGCGCGAGGTAATGGTTTCCGGGGCGAATATGGGTACGGTGGGCCTGGACGCCAGGATGAAGGAAGTTTTGCTGGAACTGGTGGCCAAGCGCGGAATCTGCGCCGTGGCCGCTGCCGACGGCAAGCTGGCGGGGGTTGTCACCGATGGTGACTTCAAGCGCCTGATCGGTCGCTGTACCGACTTTATCGAGATCCCGGTGGCCGATGTGATGAACCCCCGGGCCAGGACTGTCGGCCCCGAAGACCTCTGCGCGGAGGCCGCCGGGAAAATGGAGAGCCATGCGATTATCTCCATGCCCGTGATCGATGACGACGGGCGCGTGGTGGGCATGATCCACCTTCACGACCTGATGCGCGCCAGGGTTATCTAGCGGCGTGCCCGAAAAAACACGCTTCTATAAGCGGGCTCGAAATATTCAAATGAAAAATTGGACGGCTAACTTGTGATGAGGAAGTTTTTTGGATCACTCATTTTTGTGTATCAAAAGAAAATGCAGGGGTTGTTAATTGTAACTACATGATCTTACTTAAAGCCAGGCCCTTTGATGAAAAGTTTTGGAAAAAGAGTGGGGGAGTGTGAGGGGGAGAGAAAAGAACCTTTTTAAAAAGGTTTTGTCTCTCCCCCTCACAATTCTTTCAATTCTTTGATTACATCAAAGGTCTCAGAGTGCAAAACTATCCGGCTATGAACAACAAAAATGCACTGGCCGTCATGGCCCCGGCGGTAATTTTCGCCGCTCTCGCCGTCCTTGTGGCCCTGGCCGGCTGCACGGCCCGTCCCGAGGCGGATTCCGCGCCCGTAACCGCCGCCGCGGACATCGAGATGCCCGACCAGGTGTTTGACGGGTTCGAGATGTCGCTGACCGACGACGGGATCAGCAAGGGGCTGGTCCTGGCCCGCAGGGCGGAGAAATACGGTGAACTCCAGGAGTTCCGGGCCAGCGGGCTGACTGTGTTTTTTTACACCGAATCCGGCCGGGTGAGCTCTGTGCTGACCTCGCGCAGGGGGGTTATCCATACCGATACGGGCAACATGGAAGCGATGGACTCGGTGGTGGTTTTCTCCTCCGACAGCACCCGCACCCTGCACACCGAGCATCTTGTCTGGCTTAAGGGCGACAACATGATCCGTGGCGACAGCGCGGTTGTGGTCACTGGGCTCCGGGGAGAGGTAGCCGGCGATGGGTTTACCGCCGATGTGGGTTTCGAGAGAATCGACCTGAAAAATCCGACCGGAGATGTAAATGTGCTCGGCGACAAGTTCTGAGCGCCTCCCGCTGACTCGCCACCTGCTGCTGCAGGGCCTGTTGTTCGCTCTGCTGCTTCCGGCCGCCACGCCGAGCGCCCGGCAGGATTCCGGCCAGAGTGTGCCGTTTAAAATCCGCCACGCCGACCAGTTTGTTCAGAGCAAGGACTCCACGGGCGCCCGGCTTTACGTTCTGCTGGGCAACGTGCTGATCGTCCGCGAGGCCACTTCCATCTCCTGCGACAGTCTGACCTATTTCCCCGACAACGGTTTTTTCCATTGTATCGGCAGCGTGCATGTGGCCGACAGCGTGCGTTCGCTCTCGAGCGATACGCTGTTTTATTATCTGGACCGGGCTTACTATCGCGCCGCCGGCGACATGCGGTGGAGTTCCGGAAAACTTTGGGGCAGCGGTAACCAGGGCGAGTACTGGCGCGGTAGCGCTCTGTTCAGGGTAACGGGCGAGGCGTTCGCGGCCGACAGCGCGCGTGAGCTGCATAGCGAGACCATGGAGTACGAATCCGCCACCGGGGTGCTGCGCGCACAGGGCGATGTGCGTTTCTCCGAGAGCGAATCCGGCTCCACCGGCGCGGCCGCAAGTGCGAGGTACAGTAGCGGGGACAAGCTGCTTGTTCTTCGCGGACGGCCCGTGCTGACCTACTACGAGGACGAGGACAGCTTGCGCCAGGACCCCTTCAGCCTTACCGGCGACGTGGCTACCAGTTTCGGCCGGGACAGCCTTACCGCCACCGGCCGGGTCCGTCTCTGGCGCGACAGCCTGAGCGTGACCTCCGACAGCCTGTTTCACAACCTGGCCACGGACAGGAGCTATTTCCGTGGCGGACCTCCCCGGGTGGAGCATCCCGAGTACCGCCTTAGCGCCGAACGGCTGGACATCTCGAGCAGGGAGCGGCACCTGGAGTTGATCGAGGCCGAGGTCGGCGGGCGCGGTGAGTTCAGTACCGGCGGAGACTCAGCAGAGCAGCGCGGCCTCCGCCGGGAGCATGGAAGCTGGATAGAGGGGGATACGCTACGGCTGTTTTTCAGCCGCAATGCGATGGACAGTATTTACGCGGCCGGCTCAGCGCGCAGCTTTTATCGTGAAAACGAATTGAGCGGAGTCAATTACGTGCAGGGCGGGATAATCCTGTTGGTGTTCGAGGATAATCTGCTGGAAGTGGTCGAGGTGCGCGACGGTGGACGGGGAGTGTACGTTCCACCTGATACAGGCGGCGTAATTACTGTTATTCCGGACTCTTCCGGTTTTTTATCACCCCCGGACAGTGTTTTTCCGCGCTAAACCATTGACATCTCCCCCATACTTTCTTTAATTTTATAAGAGACTGGCATGATTTTTGTTGGCGAATGTACCGCGGTAGCGGTCCCAGGGGGCGATGACGAAGGAGGAAATCGCGGCCCGGGCCTGCGAGTTGCGGATAACGGGAGAAAACACTACTGTCTGATCTGCGTCTATATACACGGGGTCTGGTCAAAAAATACAAGAAGCGCAGGGTTGTGGATCAAGTTGACCTCGAAGTGGGCCAGGGTGAAGTTGTGGGGTTGCTGGGCCCAAACGGCGCGGGTAAGACAACTACCTTCTACATGATAGTCGGACTGATCAGACCCGGGGCCGGCGATATTTTTCTCGGTGAGCGCAAGCTTACCGGCCTGCCGATGTACCGCAGGGCCGGAATGGGGATCGGTTACCTGCCCCAGGAACCGTCGGTGTTCCGCAAACTGACGGTAGAGGAAAACCTTATTGCGATCCTCGAAACGCGCCCCATGAGCAGGGCGGAGCGCGCAAGCCGCCTCGAGGAGTTGCTCGATGAGCTGGGATTGCAGAAGGTGCGCTCAAGCATGGCCTATTCGCTTTCAGGCGGGGAGCGCAGGCGGCTGGAGATTACCCGCGCGCTGATTACTCAGCCGCGCTTTATCCTGCTTGATGAGCCGTTTGCGGGGGTCGATCCGATTGCTGTCGACGATATTCAGGAAATTATCAGCAGGCTCAAACAGCGGGGGATCGGAATTCTGATCACCGATCATAATGTCCGCGAAACGCTGCAGATAACCGACAGAGCTTATATCATGTTCGAGGGACGGATTCATCTCAGCGGGGATGCCGAGACACTGATCAACGACCCGACAGCGCGTAAACTGTATCTGGGACAGGATTTTAAAATGTAAAGGGGACCTCTGATAATTTAGATATTGAAGCGAGCCCGAGCGAGAAGCTGCTCCGGCAAGGCTTGATGATAAAAACCGCCGGAAGCATAGCCGCGCTATGTTGAGGACGGTTTTAAACAAAAACGCAGCCGGGCAGTTGGGTAGCACCGGCGCAGCCAATAGATGATTATTAGAGGTTCCTAAAGGCCTGGCCGCCGTTGGCCAGCCGGCAATTCAGCCGCGGAATGCGAGATGGCGCTTTACAACAGAATGGAATTGCAATTCCGTCAGGAGCTGCAGATCAATCCACGCCTCTATCAGGCGATGGACCTGCTGCAGATGCCCATGCTGGACCTTCAGGTTCACCTTAAGCAGGAGCTGATGGTTAATCCCTTCCTGGAGATGCTTGAAGATGCCGAGGAGGGAATCGAGACCACGGACGAGGCCGGGGACGAAGCGGGTGAGGATGAAACGGCTGAAAGCGAGCAGTACGAAGAGTCGGAGCCGGAGATGGTGGACGATGAGAATGCCGGGGATGAACAGCCGGGCGAGCCGGAGCTGTCGTATGACGACGAGGTTGACCCGCTGATTGACGGGAAGCCTGAGGACGGCGACCTGACCAGTAAGGATCAGGATGAGATTGACTGGGATGAGATCCTGCGCGAGAACGACAATATCGACTACGACAATTTCGTCCAGGAAGTGGATGACCGCGAGTTCCGCGAAAAAGCTCCCACCAGCGGCCGCTCCCTTTACGAGCATCTTATCGAGCAGTTGTACCTGCTCAAACTCGACAGCGCTCAGCGCAGGATCGGCGAAGAAATAATCGGCGATATCGACGATGACGGTTACCTGCAAAGCTCGATCAGCGAGATTGCCTTCCGCCTTCGCGCCGAAGAGGACGAGGTCAGCGAGGTGCTCGGGCGGATCAAGACCCTGGAACCGGTGGGTGTCGGCGCCATGAACCTTCGCGAATGCCTGCTGATCCAGTTGCGGGATAAAGGGCAGGAAGGTGAGTTGGTTTACCAGTTGGTGGAGGACTATTTCGAGGAACTTTCAAAGCGCCACTGGCAGGATATCGCCAAGGCCACCGGCCTGAGTCTGAAAGTTATCCAGGACGCCGCCGACGAGATCGCCCGGCTGGAGCCCAAGCCCGGGCGGCTGATCAGCGAGGGCCGCGAAGACAACTATGTGATTCCCGACCTGGTGGTCGATAAGGTGGAGGGCGAGTATGTGGTCTATGTCAACGACTTCAACCTTCCGCACCTTCGCCTGAGCCGCGCCTACAAGGATATCGCCCGCGACAAAAAACAGTTCAAGGGTGAGGCCAAGGAATTTATTTACAACAAGCTCAACAGCGCCAACTGGTTGATCCAGGCCATAGAGCAGCGCAAGCAGACCATGCTCAAGGTGATGCGCTTTATCGTGGAAAAACAGCACGATTTTTTTGAATACGGGATCAGCCACCTCAAGCCGCTTACCCTGCGCGAGGTTTCCGAGGTGATCGAGATGCACGAATCGACGATCAGCAGGGTAACCAACGACAAGTATTGCCAGACTCCCAGGGGAGTGTTTCAACTCAAGTTCTTCTTCAGTGTCGGCCTGGCCAGTGATAACGGCGAGGACGTGTCGGCAAGGGGGATCAAGAGCAATATCTCCAAGATGATCGAAAACGAGGATACCTCCAAGCCTCTCACGGACCAGGAAATAGTCGCCCGCCTCAAGGCCGAGGGGATCAAGATCGCCAGGCGCACGGTGGCTAAATACCGCGACCAGTTGGGCATCCTGCCCGCCAGGATGCGCAAGCGCGTCTGAGGTTTTTCAACCGCGGTCGTCATTTTTCCGGCATTATCTGCCCTTGAGCGGTGGACAAGCGGCACGATTCAGGTTATGTTAAAACAGGTGTATGTCAGCGGACTTTAAGGTCCGTGGTTAGCCACCACTTATACCATTTATACGGGAGGACATACCAAAAAACGCATTGTCGCGGTGACTGCAATCAAGGTGAACTGCAATGGGGTTTGGGAGCAGTAATAATTGTGATGTGGGAATTAGGCAAGGTATGCTGAAACCTGAAGGGGGAATTAATGCAGATCAACATCACCCGGAAAAGTGCGGGACTCAGTGACAGTCTGAGAACATATGTCGAAAGCAAGCTCGAGGGATTGGAAGGGCGTTTTAACAATGTTATCGATGCCAACGTTCTGATCAGTGAGCACGGCAAGGAGAATTGCGTTGAAGTTAATCTTCGTGTAACCGGCGTCAACGTGTTCGCCAAGGACAATAACACGAACCTCAGGGCCGCTTTCGATTTCTGTGTCGATAAATTGGAAAAGCAACTCTCAAAGAGGAAAGAAAAGATGCGCCGCAAAACACTTACCCCGCAGGAGGCGCTTCTGAGCGGGAAAGTGTTTGCCGAGAGTAATCCGGAGCCGGAGAGCAAGGATAGTCCGGATCAGCCGGTTCTGTTGTTCGATCCGGAAGAGGAAAGGGACGAGCCGGAACAACGCACCGGCACCTGATTTTCCGGGCGGTTTCGCACTAAAGCGGTAATTAATCGCAAAGCCGCGTCCTCCGCATCAGCCGGAGGATGCGGCTTTGCGCAATCTGCCCTTGTACGCTAAGCAGATGTGGGTTCCCGATGCAACAGGAAGAGAAATCAATCCAGGTCGCCACGCTGTTGTCCGATTGCGCCGACCGGTTCAAACTCCGGCTGCTTACCAGCGAGAGCACTCTTGGGAGCAGGATTATCAACGCTGAAATCAGCAGGCCGGGGCTGATCCTGGCCGGGTTCAGCAAGCGCTTTGCCTGGGACAGGACACAGGTGATAGGCGAGACCGAAGTTGTTTACATGGAGAGCCTGGACAGCGCCACGCTGGAGCGTTATCTGGACAAGATGTGCGCGTTTGAAATCCCCTGCATTTTCGTCTCAAAGGGTCTCGACGCCCCGCAGGCTCTGCTCGATGCCGCCGAGCGTCACGGCCGTCCGGTGCTGGGCACCAGGCTGGGGACCCAGGACTTCACCCGGCGCTTCAGCGCCTTTCTCGAAACCAATTTTGCCCCCCGGCAGTACCTTCACGGCTCCCTGGCCGATGTCTACGGAGTGGGCCTGCTTTATATCGGCCCCAGTGGAATAGGCAAGAGCGAGTGCGTGTTGGACCTGGTCGAGCGTGGACACCGGCTTGTTTGCGATGACGTGGTGCATATTACCCGCGAGAACAACGAGACTCTGGTAGGCATGGCTAACGAGGGACTGGGGCACCACATGGAGATCAGGGGGTTGGGGATAATCGATGTGTTCCGGCTCTTCGGGATCAGGGCCGTGCGCAAGCGTAAGCGGATCGAGGTCGTGGTGGAGTTGGTCAACTGGGAGGATAGCGGCGATATCGACCGCACCGGCCTTGACGACCGCACGACCGAAATACTGGGAGTCACCCTGCCGTTGGTTCAGGTTCCGCTGGTGCCGGGCAAGAACATTACGGTTATCAGCGAAGTGATCGCCACCAACCATCTGCTCAAACTCAAGGGCCACCACTCGGCCAGGGAGTTCAATCGCAGTTTGCTTGAACAAATGAAGCAAGTCGATTATATTGACGAGGTTTCGGAATAACCTGAAAATTTGCGGAGTTATCCGGTTCGTTATGACAAAGGTCAGGTAGTATCCAAGTTGCATTCCGCAAAGAAAACGATCGATGATGCCACAGATGCGTACAGAGGTTGTAATCCTGAACAAGTTGGGCCTGCATGCCAGACCGGCGGCGCTGCTGGTCCAGGCCACCAGCAAGTTTAAGAGTGAGATCTACCTTAAAAAAAACGACATGGAAGTAAATGCCAAGAGCATTCTGGGTGTGATGATGCTTGCGGCCGAGTGTGGCGCTACCCTGGCCGTATCGGTCGCCGGAGAGGACGCCGAGGACGCGGTGAAAACAGTGGTCGAACTGTTCGAGAGTAAGTTCGGCGAGGACCAGGAGGAGTAGTTCTAAGATGCCCAAGCCCGCATCCGGTAAACAGGAGAAGGGCTCCGGAAGGAAAAGAAGGAAAGGCCAACTGACGATTGCCGGGCTGGCCGCGTCTCCGGGGCTGGTGATGGGCAAGGTGACCATTGTCGGCGACGGGGTGACGAATATCCCGGTCCGCAAGCTGGACAGTTCTCAGGTGGAAAGCGAGATAGAGCGTTTCCGCCACTCACTGCAGGAAACCCGCCGGCAGTTTATCGAGTTGTGCGACCGCCTGCGCGACAAACTCAAGAAAGAATCCGCGGCAATATTTGACGCCCACCTGCTGATGATCGACGACGTTACGGTTATCGACCGCACGATTACGCTTGTCCGTGAAAAAAAGATAGGCGCCGAGCAAGCCTACTCGATGACTGTCGACAGTTTCATCAAGGTGCTTGGCGCAGTGGAAAACGACAGCTACCTTCGCGCGCGCACCGCCGATATCCGCGATGTGGAGCGCAGGGTGCTCTCCAACCTGATGGGCCTGGGCGATACTTCCAGAATCAAGCTGAGCGAACCCTCCGTGCTGATCGCCCACGATCTCACTCCGTCCCAGACCGCCCAGCTCGACCGGAAGCTGGTGCTGGGCTGTGCTACCGATGTAGGCGGCAGCACCAGCCATACGGCCATTCTCAGCCGGTCCCTGGAGATCCCGGCGGTGGTGGGGCTGGGAAATATCAGTGCCCAGGTTGTCAACGGGGATCAGGTGATTGTCGATGGTTACCTCGGCCGGGTGATCGTGCGGCCCAACAGCGAGCAGATTGATCGTTTTTTCGCGCGAGCCAAGGCATTCAGGAAAATAGAGGAGCGGTTGGCGGAACTGAAGGACCTGCCGGCGCGCACGGTTGACGGGACCCTCGTTGAGCTCTCGGCCAATATCGAGTTTCCCAGTGAGCTGGATTCGGTACTCAGCCACGGAGCAAAGGGTGTGGGCCTGTTCCGTACCGAATTTCTTTATCTGACCCGCAACGACCTTCCCAGCGAGCAGGAGCAGTACGAGGCTTATTCGCAGGTGGCCAGCCGGATCGCGCCGGACCAGGTGATTATCCGCACGCTGGATCTGGGTGCGGACAAATTCTCCAGCCAGATCCAGCCGTTCCCCGACCCCAATCCGTACCTGGGCAACCGGGCGATCAGGATTTGTCTGAAGCGCAAAGACATATTCCGCACCCAGTTGCGCGCTATTTTCCGCGCCACCGCTCACGGAGATGTCAAGATACTGCTGCCGCTGGTCTCGGCGGTGGAGGAATTGAAGAAGGCGGTGGCCTTTGTCCGCAGGGTACGCCGGGAACTGACCGATGAGGGCGTGGCCATGGCCGGGAATGTTCAGATCGGCAGCATGATTGAGGTGCCCTCTGCGGCGCTGTTGATCGAGGATTTCCTGCCCTATGTCGATTTCATCTCTATCGGCACCAACGACCTGATCCAGTACGTGATGGCTGTCGACAGGGGGAACGAGCGCGTAGCCCATCTCTACCAGCCGCTGAACCCGGCGGTAATCCGGCTGATTGGCAAAGTGGTTGCCGCCGCCCGCGAAAACAACAAATGGGTGGGTGTTTGCGGTGAGATGGCGGGTGACCCGTATACGGCCCTGTTGCTGGTGGGGCTGGGTGTTGACGAGTTGTCCACCAGTGCGGCGGCCATTCCGCGGATCAAGAAAGTGATCCGCTCGATCTCTTTCGAACAGGCGCGCAGGATAGCCGAAAAGGTGCTGACGTTAAACAGTGCGGCCAAGATCAAGAATTATCTGACCCAGAGGATCGAAGAGCTTGACGAGGGGATAATAGAGATATTCGGCGAGTGATGTTCCGGCCCTGTCCCGCTCACGCAGCGGCCCCTGCTGTTCTTTCTGCTGTTTGCCGTAGTTTCTTCAACTGCCTGTTAACAAGTGTGTTGAAGTATCACGACCACCATGGAGATCGAGCTGTCATCGATCAGCCAACGGTCACTTTACCTGCCCCCGACGGCGGAATAGATAAAAAATTTGATTGATTTTCATCTGCATACGAGTCTCTGCGGGCACGCCTCGGGAACGATGGAGCAGTATGTGCAACATGCGCTGCACTCCGGCCTGCGGGAAATCGGCTTCAGCGGCCATTATCCCTATCCCGGCGCGTTGCGCAATCCGCCGCCGGATTGCGTGATCCCGGCCGAGCAGTTCGAGAGCTATCTTACCGAAGCCCGTCGCCTTCGCAACAAGTACGCAGGGCGTCTGAGCGTTCGTATCGGCGCCGAATTCGACTACCTGGGGCCCGAAATCAGTTTCCATCCCCTGGAGGTGTCCCGCGCTCTGGGCCTTGATTTCTGCCTTTGCTCGGTGCATATAGTGGACGGTGTGGTTATCGACCACACTCCCGGCGAGCTGCGCAGCTGCGTGTCGGAATTCCCCGGCGGAATCGATGACCTCTACAGGCGCTACTGGGAAACCGTGCTGGAGATCTGCCGCCCGGGGTGGTGTACGACCCTGGGGCACCTGGACCTGATCAAAAAGTTCAGCAATGAGAGCGACCTTCGCCCTTCAAGCCAGCCGGTGGAGCTGATCGGCCGGGTGCTCGATGCTATCGCCGCCGCCGGGCTGGTGCTGGAAATCAACACCTCGGGCTGGGACAAACCCTGTGCCGAACAATATCCCTCGCTGGAGATACTGCGCGGGGCCGCCAGGCGGGGGATAGCGCTCACCGTCGGCAGCGATGCCCACTCACCCGGCGATGTCGGCCGCAAGTTCGACCGGCTGCGCGGCCTGCTGGCTCAACTGGGCGTGTCCACCCTGGCCCGGTTCGAGAACCTGGAGCGCGGGGAATACTTACTGCTATGAATGGTCATTTGTGGAAGGAGTTACTTTGCGTAAAATGGGGCTGACGAGCTGGATTTTTATCGGTATCATTCTGGGTGTTTTCTCCGGCTGGCTGATTGGAGAGCCGCTGCTGGTGGTTTCCCAGCCGATGGGGACCGTTTTTCTACGGCTGCTGAAGATGGTTATCGTTCCGCTGGTGTTCAGCTCGATTGTCACCGGCGTTGCCGGTATCGGCAGCACGGGCAGGCTGGGACGGCTCGGCGGCAAGACCATGCTCTATTACCTGACCACCTCCCTGCTGGCAATCCTGACCGGCCTGATGATAGTCAATATTGTCAAGCCCGGTGTGGGCGCCCAGTTGGGCCTGCAGACCCCGCCAGAGAGTATCGCCACCCAAGGGACCGGAATCGGTGACCTGTTGCTGCGCATGATTCCCGAAAACCCGCTCGCGGCGGCCGCCGAGGGACGGATGCTGCAGCTTATCTTTTTCGCCATCCTGTTCGGCGTTTTTATCACCCGTGTGCCCCGTAAGTTCGGTCAGCCGCTGGAGTCTTTCGTTAACGGGCTGTTCGAGGTGATGATGCAGATGACGCGCTTCATCATCTATCTCACCCCCTTCGGCGCGTTCGGCCTGGTCGGCTCGATAGTGGCCCGTACCGGGTTCGCGCCGTTTGTTCCGCTGGGCAAGTACGCCCTGTGCGTTGTGGCAGCGCTGCTGATCCACGCATGTATCACGCTGCCCCTGCTGCTGCGTCTCATCGGAAAGATCAACCCGCTCAAGCAGCTCAAGGCGATGTCTCCCGCGCTGATGACCGCTTTTTCCACCGCCAGCAGCTCGGCGACCCTGCCGCTGACGATGGAGTGTATCGAGGACAGGGCCGGAGTGAGCAACAAGACCAGCAGTTTCGTGCTGCCGCTGGGGGCGACTGTCAACATGGACGGCACGGCGCTCTACGAGTGCGTGGCGGTGATCTTTATCGCCCAGTACTATTCCAGCCAGGGACAGGTGCTGGAGCTTTCGATGGTGCAGCAGGGGGTGGTGGTGCTCACGGCGCTGATGGCCTCAATCGGGGCGGCGGGTATTCCGCTGGCCGGGCTGGTGATGATGAGCGTGGTGCTCGATGCCGTGGGTTTGCCGCTGGAGGGCGTGGGCCTGATCCTGGCCGTGGACCAGATCCTGGACATGGGCCGCACCACGGTCAACGTCTGGAGCGACTCCTGCGGCACGTCGATTATCGCTTCCAGCGAGGGCGAAACAGAGTTGAAAATCCTGGCGGGCGACCGGAGCTGATGCAGGGGGAGCTTGCGCTGGAACACACCCCGCCCGCTACCGGCGGTTTTTTGCAGATTTCACACCAGCTTGCTGCGGAGAGAGTTTATTGGTTTGGGCTAGTCGTAGGGGCGGCCCCATCTGTCCATTTTTCCCTGGCTGGGATTGGCCGTAGGGGCGAACCTCGTGTTCGCCCGCAAAAGTTTCTATCCTATCCGCCCTTCTAAAAACTATCCACCACCGCCATGATCTCATCGCGGAACCAGGCCAGCACAGCGCTGGCCATGCTGCTGAGCAAAACCATGTACAACGGGACGGCGCGCTCTACCAGCGGCAGGTTCACGTTACGGTTCAGCGCCACTCCGGCCCCGTCGATCCAGCCGTAGAGCGTGGTGGACGCCGTTGTCAGCCAACTGTCCCCGCCTGAGCGGAGCGCATCGAGCGTACCGGCCCCCGTGCTGAAATCAACCGTCCAGAGCATCACGGCAAGCGAGCCTGCCATCACCGCCGCCGCCGCCACTCCCAGCCCGATCCCCCGCCGGAACGCCTTCTGCTCCGCTGCCACAAGTTGCTCGCGCCGCCGGGCTTCGGCCATGATTTTATCCGCAAGGCCGGGCGGGGCACTCACTTGCGCAGTATTCTCCAGCGCGGCCAAGATTTTTTCGTGAACCGCGGCAAGCTCCTCACAGGCAGGGTCCGCGGTGCGGGCAGCGTCCATCCGGCGCCGCAGCTCTATCTCCAGAGCGCCTTCCACGTAATCGGCCACGTGCTGTTCAAATTCCCGGTAGTCCATCGTCACCTCGCGGTATCTATTTAAGATAAACGCCGTCTTTGCCGGTATGCGCCACTAGCCGGCCGGCAAGTTGCAGCTTGCTCCGCCTGATATATGTTGCCACTGTCGCGCGGGGAATTGCCATCGCCGCGGCCACTTCCCCGTAGCTCTGTCCGCCGAAATAGTGCAGGCTCAGCGCCTGCGCCCACTCCGGCTTCAGCCGCCTGAACTGCTCTCGCACAATCCGGCCCATCTCGGAGCTGGCACATTTTTCTTCCGGGTTATCGCTCTCGTCGGCCGTTACCTCCGCCACGCTGCGGCCATCCTCGCCCCGTGGTTGGTCAAGGCTGGAAGTTTGCAACTGTTTCCTGCGCATCCGGCTGATGCAAACGTTGGCCGTAATTCTATATATCCAGCTCGACAGACTGGCCTCGCCCCGGAAGTCATCCAGCGCCGCGTGGACCTTGAGGAAAATATCCTGGGTGGCCTCCTCGGCCTCCTCGCGGTTGCCCAGCATACGGTAGGCCTGGTTATAGACCTTGTGCTGGCAGGTCTCTACCAGTTGCCGGAAATCTGTGTCGGACTGGACCATTGTCCCGCGAGATAAAGTTTTGTAAGCGCCGTCTGAGTGGTATGACGAGTCGGCAGCTGAATTAATTTCACTTTTTTTTGTTGAAAGCAATTACAAGTTGAGACTTTTGAAAAATCAGCAGACTGAATTGTTATCAGGAAATTTTTTCATCTCACTCATCTTTGTGGATCAAAAGAGAATGCAGGGGTTGTTAATTGTAATCACATGATCTGGCCGAAAGAGATGCCCCTTGATAAAAAATTTTGGAAAAAGAGTGGGGGAGTGTGAGGGGGAGAGAAAAGAACCTTTTTTAAAAGGTTTTGTCTCTCCCCCTCACAATTCTTTCAATCCTTTGATTAAATCAAAGGTCTCAAGTTTTTATCGAAAAAGCAATTGCGGAGTGAAGAAGTTGAAACAAGCGGAAGCAACTTCGCGTCCTAATGATTCAGCAAGAGCAAGCTTTGTTTGTAAAAAAATTTGAAAGCAGCCGCTGGCAGGTTGCGTCATAAGAGTCAAAAGGATCGGGCAAGCCCTTGAGCTGTTTACTTAACAGGAGGTTACTATGGCGTACGAGATGGTTCCGCTGGGCGCATTCGTGATGATAGTGCTGATCGTTTACTTCGGTGTGCACCGCAAGCACATGGAAAATGTGGAGCTGATCAAGCGCGGGATTAACCCGGAAAAGTATAATATCAAGCTGCCTGGCAAGCTGGGTTTGCCGTTTGGTGTGGTGTTCCTGGCGCTTGGCCTGGGCTTCATGATATCCATGCTTATGGTTGGCGAAGCGTTCGAAAGACACAATGCAGAAGCGCTCGGTTTTACGCTGGCCTCGCTGATCGGCGGTATTGGATTAATCATTTACTGGAAGCTTACCGCCGCCGACCGCGAACGGGCGCTGAAAATCAAGGAAGAACTGCTGCTGCGGCCCGGCACTGATTTCGCGCCGGACGTTAAACCGGAAGAGAAAGAGTAAAAGAACTGGAATCAGTTCAGGCATTCATCGAGGGGCGACGCAACCGGGTCGCCCCTTTTTTTGTCAATACCGTTTGTGGCTGGGCAAACCTGCTATAGAGCACACACCCCGCCCGCTGCCGGCGGGCGCACCTCGGATTATTCCCGCATGGTTTTCAATAGGGGCAAGGCATGCGTCGCTCGTCTTGAAGTGGCGAACCCATGTATTCGCCTTTTTCCACGGTTTGGGATAGTCGTAGGGGCGAACCTCGTGTTCGCCCGCAAAAATCTTTTCCAAAGGGGCCTCTTGCCAGAGCATAGCGGTTTGTTATATTGCTACTGTGATTTCAGTTCAGCAAAACCAATATCCCTTTGGTGGTGAGAATGGCTGATCGACCTTCAGTGGCAATAGACCCCCAACTGCGCGCAGTAGTGCGCCTGGCGGTGCTCTACTGCGAAAAAGTCGAGATCGACAGCGGCGAGGTGCTCTGGGCCGAGTTCGATGTTTTTTGCCGTGAGGTGGCCATGCGTTATCAGGGACAGACAATCGGCGCGGTGGAAAACATCCAGACCGCCCGCGAGTTATATCGCTCGATAGGGGTGGACCCTACGCGCAACCGGCCGTCCTCGGAGGCCCTGACTAGAAGGCTGATAAAAGGTAAAAAACTCTACAGGGTCAACTCGCTGGTCGATACAATCAACTACTGCAGCCTGAACTACATGCTGCCGCTGGGCCTCTACGACCTCGACCGGATCCGGGGCGAATCTGTTACGTTGCGCAAGGGGGCGCCGGGAGACGGCTACAAAGGGATCGGCAAGGATTGGGTCAACCTTGAGGGCCGCTACGCGATGTTCGACGCCGCGGGGCCGTTCGGCTCACCCACCGCCGACAGCGACCGCACGAAGATCACCGGACACACCGGGAGGGCGCTGATAATTATTTTCGCCCCCTGGAGTGTACCTCCGGAAAAGTTGGAGGATCATTCGGCGTTCACCGCCGCGGCGGTAGCAAAATTCGGCGGGGGCGGCCCACTGGTGCAGCAGGCGGGCCTTGTTCAATGAGAATTAGGCGGTTGACAGACATCACTGCTGTAACTATGTTTATATCAACCTGTTAAAGTAACCGACACTCAGCATCAGGGGAAAATAATGGCCACTGACGTTAAGAAAGAAAAAGATAAGGCGATTGGCGTGGCGATATCCCAAATTGAGCGCCAGTGGGGTAAGGGAGCTATCATGCGGCTGGGGCAGGCAGGCCCAACGGTGCGGGTGCCTGCTATTTCCACCGGTGCGCTCAACCTCGATATCGCTACCGGGATCGGCGGAATACCCCGCGGACGGGTAACCGAGATTTTCGGCCCGGAGTCCTCCGGCAAGACCACCCTGTCGCTGCACGTGATAGCCAACGCTCAGAAGATGGGCGGCACAGTGGCTTTTATCGACGCCGAGCACGCGCTCGACTCCACCTACGCCCGGAAACTGGGAGTCGATCTGGAAAACCTGCTGATCTCCCAGCCCGATACAGGTGAACAGGCGCTTGATATAGCCGAAGTGCTGGTACGCAGCAACGCGGTGGACGTGGTGGTGGTCGATTCGGTGGCCGCGCTGGTGCCCAGGGCGGAGATCGAGGGTGAAATGGGCGATTCCCACATGGGCCTGCAGGCCAGGCTGATGAGCCAGGCCATGCGCAAGCTGACCTCGACAATTCACAAGAGCCGGACGGCGATGATTTTCATCAACCAGATCCGCGAGAAGATCGGTGTGATGTTCGGCAACCCGGAAACCACCACGGGCGGCCGCGCGCTCAAGTTTTACTCCTCGCTGCGGCTCGATATCCGTAAAGTGGGCAATATCAAGGATACGGACAGCATTACAGGGGTGCGCGCCCGGGTCAAGGTGGTCAAGAACAAGGTGGCCCCGCCGTTCCGCGACGCCGAGTTCGATATCATGTTCAACAAGGGTATCAGCTATACCGGCACCTTGCTGGACCTGGCTGTCGAGAGCGGAATAGTCGAGAAAAGCGGCGCGTGGTTCAGCTACGGCAGCGAGCGTCTGGGCCAGGGACGGGAAAACGCCAAATCCTTTATCGACGGGAACCCGGACGTGTTCGAGAAGATCGATACGGAAGTGAAGAAGAAGTACGGGCTGATCGAGGATGACGAAGAGGAAAAACCGCAGGCCGGCGGCTCGGAAGACGAGGCGGAGTAATCCCATGCCGTGGCCGGGGGATCGGGAGCGAATGGAAAACGGCAACGCCGATGAGCAGTACGCCGCTGCTCTAAAGAGCGCCACCCGGATGCTGGCCCGCCGTCAGCACGGGTTCAGGGAGCTTGAAACCAAGCTGCTGGCCCGCTTTGGCAGCGAGCCGGTCGGCAGGGTAATTAAGCGCTTGGGGGAACTGGGCTACCTGAACGATAAAAAATTCGCCAGGGAGTACGCCCGCCAGCGCTTTTGCCGCTCCCCACGCTCATCGCTCGCGGTTATCGTGGAGCTTGAGGGCCGGGGTGTGGACCGCGCGCTGGCCGGGAGCGCGGTGGCCGCTGTGATGGAAGACGAGGGCCTGAGTGACGAGTCGCTGGCCGAGAGGGCGGCGCGCAAAAAAATGGCCGCCCTGAGCCTGCGTAACCCGGAAAAGGCCAGGGAGAAAATATACGCTTTTCTGGCCTCGCGGGGTTTTTCACGCTCGCTGGCCCGAAGGATCGTGCTGGATGTGCTCGGCACCGGGATGGACGGCCAGAGAGGGACGTAAAACCCTGACGGTTGGTATCAACCGGAGAGGGTTGTCACGGTAAAAAACGCGCCGCGGCAGGTGCGCGGGCCTGTGTTATAATGCACTAAACATCAATTTACAGGTATTTTAGGAGCACGATGAAGCATTCCAGCGAGATCCGAAAAGAGTTTATCGATTTTTTCAGGCAAAAGGGCCACACCGCGGTTCCCAGCGCGCCGGTGGTGCCCCAGGCCGACCCGACGTTGCTGTTTGTCAACGCGGGGATGAACCAGTTCAAGGACGTTTTTCTGGGCACCGGCAGCCGCGACTACACCCGGGCGGTCAACAGCCAGAAATGCATCCGGGTCTCGGGCAAGCATAACGACCTGGAAGATGTGGGCCGCGATACCTACCACCACACTTTTTTCGAGATGCTGGGCAACTGGAGTTTCGGCGACTATTTCAAGCGCGAGGCGATTGTCTGGGCCTGGGAACTGCTCACCGAGCTCTGGGGCCTGCCCAAGGACAAGCTCTACGCCACGGTCTACGTTGACGACGACGAAGCCGCCCGGCTCTGGGAGGCGGAAACCGATGTCGGCGCGAATAAGATATATCGCTACGACAAGGATAATTTCTGGGAGATGGGCGAAGTCGGACCCTGCGGACCCTGCAGCGAGATCCATATCGATCTGGCTCCCGGAGCGCCGGACCACGAACTGGCCGCCGACCGACTCGGTGGAATCAACAGCGGCAGCGACCGTTACGTGGAGCTGTGGAACCTGGTGTTTATCGACTCGGAGCGCCGCCCGGACGGCTCCCTTGCGCCGCTGAAGGAGAACCATATCGACACGGGCATGGGCTTTGAGCGCGTGCTCTCGGTGCTGCAGGGCAGCAACTCTAATTTCGAAACCGATGTGTTCCGCCCGCTGATCGACCGGATCGCCGAGGTCAGCGGACAGGATTACAAGAGCGGCGAGGCCGGCCTGCCCCACCGGGTGATCGCCGACCATACCAGGATGCTCACGTTCGCGCTCACCGACGGCGTGGTGCCAGCCAACGAGGGCCGGGGCTATGTCCTGCGCCGGATCCTTCGCCGTGCGGCCCGGTTCGGCCGGGAGCTGGGTGTCAGGGAACCGTTTATCCATTCCCTGGTGGGCAAGGTGGGCGATATGCTGGGCGAGGCCTACCCGGAGATAATCCAGCGCAGCCAGCACGTGGCGCGAATGATCAAGGCCGAGGAAGAGGGGTTCGGGGCTACGCTGGACCGCGGGATCGAACTGTTTGAGGAAGTGGCCGCCAGGGTAAAAACTTCTGGTGCCAGGACGATCAGCGGCGAGGATGCGTTCAAGCTCTACGACACGTTCGGCTTCCCGCTGGATCTGACCGTGCTGATGGCCCGTGAGAAGAGCCTCGCTGTGGATCAGGACGGTTTCGGCGAGCAGATGAACAGGCGGCGGGAGCAGTCGCGGGCCGATGCCAAATTTGTCGCGGGAGAGGATATTTCGGCCTTGACAGCGGAAGTTGACGGCGATACGGCTACAGAGTTTACCGGATATACCTGCCTGTCGCTCGATACCGAAGTGCTGGCCGCCGACGAGCACTCGGTTGTGCTGGCAGCCACCCCGTTCTACGCCGAGAGCGGCGGGCAGGTTGCCGACCACGGCACGATCGAGGGCGAGAGTTGGCGCTTCCGGGTCGAGGACGTGCGGCGCGCGGGCCGCCTGATAATTCATCGTGGCCAGTTCGAGCACGGTTCTTTTGCCGATGTGAGCCAGGGCGCGAAAGCGCGGGCTGCCGTGGACGAGCAGCGCCGCCACGATACGGAGCGTAACCACACGGCCACCCATATTCTGCACCGCGTGCTGCTGGCGACCCTGGGCGAGAGCGCCACCCAGGCCGGAAGCCTGGTCGCTCCGGACTATCTCCGTTTCGATTTTCACCACTATGAGAAAATCCCGGACGAAGTCCTGCTGGAGATAGAGCAGGGAGTTAATGCCGAGATCCGCGCCGACCGCCGGGTGCGCTCCTCCGAGCAATCCTACGACGAAGCCGTGGCCGGGGGTGCGCTGGCCCTGTTCAGCGAGAAATACGGGAGCACCGTGCGGGTGGTGGAGGTGGAGGATTTCAGCCGCGAGCTGTGCGGCGGCGCCCACGTGAGCGCCACCGGCCGTCTCGGTGTGTTCGTGATCATCCAGGAGGGCAGCGTAGCGGCCGGAACCCGCAGGATCGAGGCCCTTACCGGCGCTCGGGCGGCTGAGTACCTGCTGGAGCGCAGTCATATCCTGGGCCGGGTGGAGCGTAACTACTCGATCTCCCCGGCGGAGCTGGATAAACGGATAGCCGGGATGTTAGAGGAGCAGAAAAAAATAGCCAGGGAACTGGCCCAGGCGCGCAAGAGCAGTTCACAGGCCGGCATGGACGATCTGCTGGCCGGGGCCGTGGAGTTGGCCGGCGGTGTCAGGCTGGTGGCGCGCAAGGTGGAGGGCGCTGATATGGACCTGCTGAAAACGATGGGCGACTCGTTCCGCGAAAAAGCCGGTACGGGCGCGGCCCTGTTCGCGGCGGAAGCGGATGGCAAGCTGCTGTTCGCCTGTGCTGTAACCGATGACCTGGCCACAACGGGCAGGCTAAAGGCCGGAGAAGTGGTCGGCCGGATCGCCAGAATTGCCGGCGGTGGTGGCGGCGGCAGGCCCCACCTGGCCACGGCCGGCGGCAAGGACGTGAGTAAGCTGGAAGAGGCGCTGGCCGCATTTACGGAAATTGTAGAGGAGTTGATGAAGGCATGACCGGCAAGCCCACAAAAGCGCTGTTGTTCAGAGAGTCGCTGGATCAGGGGCTGGCCGAGACTGTGGCCGGGCTTGACCGGGAGCATTACCCTGACTCGCTGCTGGAAATATTCGAAGCGGTGTTGCTGGATATCTCGTGCCCGCGCGGACTTCCGCTGCTGGCTTTCGCACTGAACGGGGCTGGAGCGGATGCGGAGCAGCGCTATCAGATGGCGGAAATTCTCTGGCAGGGGCTGCTGCTGACCGCCCTGCTGGCTGCCGATGACGATCCGGCGGACGGGCTGGCCGCGGGGCTGAGAGAAAGCTACGACACTGCCCACCTTCTGCTGGCCGCCGACACGCTGCTGACCCTGCCGTTCGAATTATGCAGTGGAGAAAGTGGCGCGGACGGAGCCGGACGGCTGGCCGGCTGTGCGCGCACGGCGCTCGATAGTCTGGTGGGCATGGGCGGGCAACCGGCCCGGCTGGGCGACTGGCGTCCCTACGAGCCGTTGCTGGCGGAGCTTTGCCCCGGAGCCGGGCAAAGTGATCTGAAGGAGTTGTCCGCTTTGATCGATCTGGCCTACGCAGGCGAACTCAGCCGTTGGCTGGGACCGCGGCCGTGGTTGAAATCGATGCGGGAACGAGCGCTGAAAAGATCCGGCAGGCGGGGAGCCCGGCCTGCCCTGGCGGACGTAGGAGCACTGTTGGCTAACCGGTAACGGTAAAGTTCCCCGGTGAGAGGGGATTGAGATAAAATGGGCAGCGCGGTGAAAAACGGCGCCACCGTGGCGGTGGCCCTCAGTGGCGGCGTGGACAGCTCCGTGGCCGCGGCTTTACTGGCCGGGCACGGATTCAGCGTAATCGGCCTGACCCTGCGGCTGTTCTGTTACTCCGAAAAACAAGCGTCTGCTAAGAGTTGCTGCAACACCCAGGCGATTGCCGATGCCCGCGGCGTATGCGACCATCTGGGCGTACCCCATTACGTGATCGACGGCGAGCAGGAGTTCGAGCGCGACGTGATCTCCCGGTTTGTCGCCGGCTACCTGGCCGGCGAGACCCCCAACCCCTGTGTCGATTGTAACTCCTTCATCAAGTTCAATCTCCTGCTGCGCAAGGCTCTCAGCCTGGGCGCGGATTACCTGGCCACGGGCCATTACGTGCGACTGGGTGAGCGCGGAGGGCGGCCCTGCCTGCTGCGGGGACTTGACAGCGGGAAGGACCAGTCGTATTTCCTCTGGGGCATCCCGCGGGGTGCGCTGGATAATCTGCTGTTTCCCCTCGGAGGTTTCAGCAAGCCGGAGGTGCGCGCCCTGGCGGGTGAATACGCCCTGGCCGTGGGGGATAAAGTGGAGAGCCAGGAAGTGTGCTTCGTTCAGGACGACAGCGTGGAGAAATTTATCCGGGTTTATACCGAATCTGGGGAAGGCGGCGGGAAGAACCCGCTGAGCACGAAACCCGGCCCCCTGCTTGATAGCCAGGGCCGGGAAGTGGGCACTCACAGGGGCAGCGCATTCTACACAATCGGCCAGCGCAAGGGGCTGGGAGTGGCGCTGGGCAAGCCGGTTTACGTTACCGGGATCGACACACAGCGCAACGTGGTGGTTGTCGGTGGCGACGAGCAACTGCACTCCGGTTGGCTCACCGCAAGGGAGGTAAACATGCTGGCTGATATCTTGCCGGCGACGGACCGTTTCCGAGCCGGTGTTCAGATCAGATACCGTCACCAGCCGGTGATGGCCGAAGTGGAGTGGACCGGTAAGTCCACGGTGCGCGTTGAGCTGGAGCAGCCGCAGCGCTCGGTTGCCAGGGGGCAATCCGTGGTGTTTTACGACGGTGACCTGGTATTGGGTGGGGGAGTGATCAGCGACTGTGGATAAGCACGGCAACGCAGGTTTTCCGCTACTGTTTTTTCTTTGCTTGGCAGCAGCCATCTATTAAGTTACAAACTTCAGCGGTATTCCCGGTTCTAAGCGGCAGGAGATTTAACGGTTCAACGGAAAATAATGACCAGAATTATAGCCGTGGCCAATCAGAAAGGCGGAGTGGGCAAGACCACCACTTCGATTAACCTGGCGGCATCGCTGGCGGTGGCCGAGATACCGACTCTGCTGGTGGATATCGACCCCCAGGCGAACTGTACCAGTGGCATGGGCCAGAACCGGAACGAGATTGAGAACGACATTTACGACGTGGTGATCGGAGACCTGGCGCTCGATGGAGCGATCCGGCACACGGAGCTCAAGTACCTGGATCTGGCGCCCGCCAGCCGGGATCTGTTCGGTGCGGAGGTGGAGCTGGTCGGGATGGCGAACCGCGAGTACCGGCTGCGCAAAGCGTTCAGCGGGATTGACGGCCGCTACGGCTATGTGATTATCGACTGCCCGCCGTCGCTGGGTATTCTCACGCTCAACGCGCTCTCCTGCGCCGATTCCGTGCTGATCCCGATCCAATGCGAATATTACGCGCTCGAGGGCCTCAGCCAGTTGGTCAATACGATTAAGCTGGTGGGCCGGAAACTGAATCCCCGGTTGCGGATCGAGGGGATTCTGATGACGATGTACGACTCGCGGCTTAACCTTTCTCAGCAGGTGGTTGAGGAAGCGCGCGGCTATTTTACCAACCAGGTGTACCGGACGATGATTCCACGTAACGTGCGTCTGAGTGAGGCCCCGAGTTTCGGCAAGCCGATCATCCTCTACGACGCGTTATCCACTGGCGCTAAGAGCTATCTGGAACTGGCGCGGGAACTGATAGAAAATGAGCAGAAAAAGAAGGCTGGGTAAGGGACTCTCCGCCCTGATCGGTGACAGCGAGGCCGAAGGCGTGCCGTTTGCGATCGAGGGTGGGCAGAGTGCGGCAAGCGCTACAAGCGCTCCGGCCACGGTGGCGGTCGCCGACATCGTGCCCAATCGCCATCAGCCGCGCCGTACGTTCGATCCGGCCGCGATCCGTCAACTGGCCGAGTCTATCGAGAGCCAGGGGCTGATTCAGCCGGTGGTGCTCAATGAGCGTGGTGATGGCGGCTACGAGTTGATCAGCGGCGAGCGCCGCCTGCGGGCGGTGAAGAGCCTGGGTTGGCATACGGTCCCGGCGGTTGTCAGGAATGTGGACGAGGCGGCTCTGCTGGAGATGACCCTGGTGGAGAACCTTCAGCGCGAGGACCTCGACCCGATTGAGGAAGCGGAGGGCTACCAGCAGTTGGCCGGGCTTTTCGATATGACCCAGGCCCGGATAGCCAAGCGGGTGGGCAAGGACAGGAGTACCGTAACCAACGCGCTGCGACTGCTGAAACTTCCCGAGATTATCCGCCGCGACATCTCCGCCGGACTGCTGTCGGCCGGGCACGCCAGGCAGTTGCTCTCGCTCGATAACGAGGGTGAGCAGATCGAACTGGCGCGCCGGGTTATCAAGGAGGAAATGCCGGTACGTAAGCTGGAAAAACTGGTGCGTGACTGGAAAAAGCTTTCCGGTGGGGACAGGCGTCAGCGGCTTAATGAAGAAGAACTTACGGCAATTCGCGATCTGGAAGACCGGCTTCGCAGGGCGTTGAGCACTAAAGTGCGGATCAACAGCAGGGGCGATGGCAAGGGCCGGATAGAAATCGAATACTATTCCTTCGATGAGTTCGAGCGGTTGCTGGAACTTTTCGACGTGCCGCCGCTGGGATGATGCCACGGCAGGTGGGCGAGCCGTTATGAAGCACATGACGCTGATGATAGTGCCTTACCAGGGTGCTGAGGTTCACAGCCTCAGAGTTCGCCACAGCGTGGTGAAGCTGTTGGCTGTGCTGAGTGCGGCAATCCTCTGTGCGCTGATCGGCGCGGCAATCTACCTGCGGCCGATGATTGAGAAGGCCAGTGAGTACGACAGGCTTAACGCCCAGAACCAGTTGCTGTCGCTGGAAAAGCAGAAGATCAGGGAGTTGAATCAGAAGATCATCGTGCTGGAGAAACTGGTGGCGAAAATTCACCTGGCCCAGGGCGTGGGTGAACACGAGGCGGCGGAGGCGGTGATCCGGCAGGATAAGGAGAAAGATACGGCTCTTGAAGAGTACGAGATTCCGCTGGAGAGCAGGAAATCTCTTTCATCTTCCACGATGGATAATTCCAGGCGCGACCCCCGCATCCCTTACGGAGCGCCCGTGGAGGAAAAGGGTTATATCAGCCGCCTGTATGACGAGGAAATCTATCATTTCGGGATCGATATAGCGCTCAAGAAGGGTACTCCGGTCAGGGCCACGGCGGACGGGACTGTCAGTGTGGCGGAGAAAAGCGATGACCTGGGGTACTACGTGATGATCAAACATGCCAGTGGCTATAGTACGTTGTACGCACACAACAGCTCTCTGGCGGTGGAAAGTGGAGACCGGGTGCGCAGGGGCGATCTGATCGCCTACAGCGGTAATCTGGGTCAAAGCAGCGGTCCTCACCTGCATTACGCTATCCTGGACAAAGACGGCAATCCAGTGGACCCGATGCCGTTTCTGGAACCATAAGCAACTCTGCCAGAGGAATGACGATGAGCGATAAGATGAAGGAAGGCGAGCGGCTGAACACGATAATCGGTCAGGGAACGGTCCTCAAGGGCGAATGCTCGGTCAATGGCACTGTTCGGATCGATGGCATTATCGATGGCTCACTCAAGGCCACCGGAGTGGCGATCATGGGCAAGAGCGGCCAGGTCAAGGGTGACCTGCTTGCCGATAGCGCGATAGTGGGCGGAGTGGTCGAGGGTAGCGTGATGGCCGAGGGCCGCCTGGAGCTTCAGAGCGGCGCCAGGGTGGAGGGCCATGTCAAGGCCAAGAAACTGGTGGTTGAGGAGGGAGTGTTCTTCCAGGGGTCCTGCAACATGGAGGAGAAGCGGGCCAAGGGCAAAACCGCGCCGCGCTTTGAGATCGACGAGAAAGCCGGAGGGGAAGCCAATAAAGATCAAGTGGTAAAAAAAATAGAGGAGGCGGGTAAAGGGGACGACAGCGGGGAGATTACTTTCCGCGGCGAACCGATCTGATCCGCCGGGCCGGGGTTGTCGGGTTCGCCGGAGGGAATAGCCGGTCCCCATTACGCAGTAAAGCCGGCTGATTTTTTTGTACACCGGGCCCCACGTTATTCCGCGCTTTTTTCCGCGGCGCGGACCACTGCTCTGGCCTCTTCCAGTTCAGCGCCCAGCCGGTGTTTCTCAGTTCTTTCCTCCGCGCCGGCGTAACTGTTTTCCAGCCGGGCCTGCCTGTCACGGGCCTCGTTCAGATCGACTCCGGCCGCATCGACCGCCTTATCGGCCAGCACTATCACGCTGTTGTCCTTTACCTGCAGGAACCCGCCGGATACCGCGTAGTAACTGCGCTCGTCACCGCTGGTCAGCTTGAGCACTCCACTGCCCAGCGCCGCCATCAACGGAGCGTGGCCGCCGAGAACTCCCAGCATCCCATCGACAGCCGGAGCCACAACCGAGCGGACCTCGCCATCGAACAGTACTTTTTCAGGTGTTATCAGCCTGGTGTTAAGCACCTGGACAGAAGGCATGCGTGCCCTCCAAAGGTTTTTATCCAAAAGTTAAGGGTGAAACGCACTGATTGCGCACTTCACCCGTTTTTCTGCTTGTCTTCTTCGTAACGCTCCACAACGTCGTCAATACTGCCGGCCATGTTGAACATCTGCTCCGGGATGTGGTCGTACTCGCCCTCGACCAGGCCCTTGAAGCTGCGGATCGTGTCCTCGAGCTCCACGTACTTGCCCGCGCGGCCCGTGAACTGCTCGGCCACGTGGAACGGCTGGCTGAGGAATTTTTGCATACGGCGGGCGCGGTTGACTATTTCCTTGTCTTCCTCGCTGAGTTCCTCCATGCCCAGAATGGCGATAATGTCCTGGAGGTCCTTGTAGCGCTGAAGGATTTCCTGTACCCGGCGAGCGGTGTTGTAGTGCTCCTCGCCGATGATGTTGGCGTCCATGATGCGGCTGGTGGACTCCAGCGGATCGACAGCGGGATAGATTCCCAGCTCCACAATCTGGCGGCTGAGCACGGTGGTGGCGTCCAGGTGAGTGAACGTGGTTGCCGGCGCCGGATCGGTCAGATCGTCGGCGGGCACGTAGATCGCCTGCACCGATGTGATCGAGCCGTTGCGGGTACTGGTGATCCGCTCCTGAAGCTCACCCATTTCCGTGCCCAGGGTAGGCTGGTAGCCCACGGCCGAGGGCATCCGGCCAAGCAGGGCGCTGACCTCGCTGCCCGCCTGGACGAAACGGAAGATGTTGTCGATAAACAGCAGCACGTCCTGACGCTCTTCATCGCGGAAGTATTCGGCCATGGTCAGGGCGGTCAGCCCCACGCGCAGCCTGGCTCCGGGCGGCTCGTTCATCTGGCCGAACACCAGGCAGGTCTTGTCGATAACGCCCGACTCCTGCATCTCTAACATCAGGTCGTTACCCTCGCGGGTGCGTTCACCCACGCCGCCGAACACGGAGTAGCCGCCGTGCTGCTTGGCGATATTGTTGATCAGCTCCATGATGATGACGGTCTTACCCACGCCGGCGCCGCCGAACAGGCCGATCTTGCCGCCCTTTACGTATGGCTCAAGCAGGTCGACAACCTTGATCCCGGTCACGAAAATCTCGGTTTTGGGAGTAAGGTCCACAAAATCGGGTTGCTCGCGATGGATCGGGAAGCGTTGCTTAACGTCGATCTGCGCCTGCTCGTCGATCGTTTCACCCAGGATGTTGAACAGTCTGCCCAGGCATTCCTTACCCACCGGCACGCTGATCGGCTCGCCGCTGTCGACTACGCTCATTCCGCGCTTCACCCCGTCGGTACTGGTCATAGCCACCGCGCGCACGATATTGCGTCCGAGCTGCTGCTGAACCTCGCAGATAATCGTGTCGCGGGCCAGCACGCCTTCCTCGTCCTTGAGCACCAGGGCGGTATAAATGTCCGGTACCTTATCAGGCTCGAACTCGACGTCGATAACCGGGCCAATTACCTGTACTACCTTACCCTTGTTCATGGAACGCCTCGCCTTGCAATTCGGTTGTATGTGTCAATCAGTTATTCTCCAGACTTATCAATCCAGCGCGTCGCTGGCGCCGACAATCTCCGTGAGCTCACTGGTAATCTGGGCCTGCCGCTGACGGTTGTAGGTGCGTGTCAGGTTGGAGATCATTTCGTCGGCGTTGTCCGTGGCCTGTTTCATCGCCCGGCGGCGGGCAGACTGCTCACTGGCGATATTCTCGGCCACCACACGGTAAACCATGCTCTGGACGTACATCGGCAGCAACGTATCGATAATGGCCGCGGCAGAAGGCTCGAAAATGAAATCGGTCTCGCTCTCCTCGCGTTCCTGGCCCCTGGGGGGCTTTATCGGCAGCAACTGCTCGGTTGCCACTTCCTGGGTGCCGGCGGAAATATAGTGGCTGTAGATCACTTCCACCCGGTCAAGCTCACCGGTCAGGAACCGGTCCATCAGCATCTGCGCAATCCGGCGGGTATCCTCGCTCTCGCAGGTCTCGTTCACCTGAACGTCGCTGTAAAAGGTATCGATATCCTGGTGCTTGAGGAATCCCAGCGCTTTTTTGCCGATAGCGTAGAGATCGACTTGCAAGTCTTGCCGGGTGTATTGATTATAGAGCGCCCGCGCCCGGCGGTTCAGTCCGGAGTTAAACGCTCCGCACATTCCACGGTTCGAGGTGATATAGAGCAGGGCTACCCGCCGCGGATGCTCCCTGTGCTCCATCAGCGGATGGCTGCTGGCCTCCGGAGCCGAGCAAAGCTGACGCAGGACCTCGACCAGGTTATTGGAGTAGGGGCGCGAGGAGGTGACAATGCGCTGCCACTTTTGCATCTTGCTCGTGGCCACCATCTCCATGGTGCGGGTAATCTTGCGGGTCTTGGTTACTCCTGTGATCCGCTTCTTGATGTCGCGTGCTTTAGCCATACTTTAAAGTGACTCCCCCGGGTAAACCGGAGCTTATCCTGCTTGTCCGGGTGCTTAAAACGTGTTGAAAAATAACGGCCCACATTGGAACTGCACTGTCAGGGATCAGCCGAAAGAGTGCTTTAGATGCCCTTTTGAGAAACTGAGAAAGTAAAATATTAATTTCAGGGCCGTTTCATATTTTTCAGACCACCCTGAAGTTCAGTCAGCCGATGTTTTTACGAAACTGTTCGCAGAACTCCTTGAGAGTCTTAACCAGATTTTGCTCGATCTCCTCGGTCAACTCTGTCATCTCGCGCAGTTTTTCAACCAGCCCTGCGTGATGGTTGTCAAGGTACTCCAGGAACTCGTTCTCGAAACGGCCCAGAGTCTCGACAGGGAACTCGTCGAGATAACCACGGGTACCGGCATAGAGAAGGGCTATCTGCTCATGTATTTTCATCGGTACGTACTGAGCCTGTTTGAGCAACTCCACCAGGCGCGCGCCACGGGTAAGCTGCTGCTGGGTGGCCTTATCCAGGTCACTGCCGAACTGGGCGAAAGCCTCCAGCTCGCGGAACTGGGCCAGATCCATGCGAAGGCCGCCGGCCACTTTCTTCATGGCCTTGGTCTGGGCGTTGCCACCCACGCGGCTGACCGAGATCCCGACGTTGATCGCCGGGCGCACACCCGAATAGAACAGGTCGGGTTCCAGGTAGATCTGGCCATCGGTGATCGAGATCACGTTGGTCGGGATGTACGCCGACACATCGCCGTCCTGGGTTTCGATAATCGGCAGGGCGGTCATGCTGCCGCCGCCTTCCTTGTCGCTGAGCTTGGCCGCGCGCTCCAGCAGGCGGCTGTGCAGATAGAACACATCGCCGGGATACGCCTCGCGTCCCGGGGGACGGCGAAGCAGGAGGCTGAGCTGACGGTAAGCGGAGGCCTGCTTGCTCAAGTCGTCGTACACGCACAGCGTGTCCTTCATCTTGTAGCCGGCCTCTTTGTGGTTGTACATGAATTCCTCGGCCATCGCCGCCCCGGAATAGGGGGCGATATACTGCATGGGCGCGGGGTCGCCGGCGCTGGAGGTGACCACGATCGTGTACTCCATCGCACCGTGCTGCTCCAGAATATTAACCACCGCGGCCACGCTGGACTGCTTCTGGCCGATAGCTACGTAAACACAGACCACGCCGTGGCCCTTCTGGTTGATAATCGTATCGATAGCGATAGCGGTTTTGCCCGTGCGGCGGTCGCCGATAATCAGCTCGCGCTGTCCGCGGCCGATCGGGATCATCGAGTCCACCGCTTTCAGCCCGGTCTGCAGGGGCTGTTTCACCGGCTGGCGCGCGATAACGCCGGGGGCCTTGAACTCCACCTTGCGGGACCGCTCGGTCTTGAGCGGACCCTTCCCATCGATAGGCTGGCCCAGCGCGTTGACCACGCGGCCCAGCAGGGCCTCGCCGACCGGCACACTGAGCACGTGGCCCGTGCGGCGGACCTCGTCACCCTCGCGGATATGGATGTACTCGCCAAGGATCACCACGCCGATATTGTTTTCTTCGAGGTTGAGGGCCAGCCCGTAGATATCGTTGCCGAAATCGAGCATCTCGCCGGCCATGCAATTGGCCAGGCCATAGACGCGGGCGATCCCGTCTCCAACCTCGAGGACGCTACCCACCTCCTCGACATCGAGTTCACTCTCGAAATTCTGGATTTCATTGAGGAGGATGGAGCTGATTTCTTCTGATTGGATCTTGCTCATAAAACCGCCCCGTCCTTAGATTTTCGCCTTTAGCATCTGGTTGGAAAGAAGCTGAATACGCCTGCGTAAACTGCCGTCGTATACCACATCGCCGATCCGGCAGACCAGTCCAGCCACCAGCGAACTGTCCACGCTGGCCCGGATCACCACTTCCTGTTTGAGGTGAGCGGCGATCTTGCTTGCCAGCGATTTCTGCTCACTCTCGGTGAGCGCTCTGGCGCTGGTGGCCGTGACCTCGATGCGGTTGTAGTGCTTGTTCAGCAATTCTTCGTAGTCGGCGCCGATAGCTTCGAGCTGATCGAGCCTGCGCTTGGCGCAGGTGACCAGCAGGAACTTGACAACCTCGGGTTCCAGCTTGCCCGTGAGCGCCTTGCGCAGCACCTCGATCTTGGTGTCTGTGCTGATCTGCGGCGCCAGCAGGAATCCACCGATCAGCTTGTGGGCGTGGACCAGCTCGATAAAAGCAGCCAACTGGGCCCCAACCCGGTCAAGCTTGTCTTCCCGCCGGGCCAGCATGAACAGCGCCCGGGCATATTCCTTTGATACGGTAGTGGTCCTCATTTCACCTCTGCATCGATCTGGGCGATTGCCTTTTCGATGAACTCCCGGTGTTCGGCGTCCTCGAGTTTCATGTTGATCAACTGTTCGGCTGCCTTGAGACTTATCCTGACCACGTCCTCCCTGATCTCGGCGCTGGCCTTTTCGCGCTCGCGCACGATCTCCGCCTTCGCCTTCTCCGCCATGTCGAGTGTTTCGCGCCGTGCTTTTTCAACTAACTCATCGGCGGTCTTTTTTGCTCTCGACTTGCCGTCGCCGATCATCCGGTTCACCTCGTCACGGGCCTCGGCAAGTTGCTGCTCGTACTTTTCGAGCAGCTTTCCGGCCTCGTCCCTGGCCTTTCCGGCCTCGTCGAACATCGCCTTGAGCGACTCCTCGCGACGGTCCACGGCTGCAATCACCGGGCCCCAGACGAACTTCTTGAGCAGAACAAGAAGAATGAGGAACGTGACAACGGTCCAGATTATCAGGCCAGGACTTACCTGTAGGAGACTATCCTGTGCCATAGACTATTCACCGTCCTTTCGCCCTGCCAAGGCGCGGATTACTTGAAAGCCAGCAGGATGCAGATAACCAGGGCGAAAAACGCGATACCTTCGATCAGCGCCGCGGCGATAATCATCCCGGTGCGGATATCACCGGAGGCTTCGGGCTGACGGGCCATGCCCTGGAGAGCGCCATCAGCCAGCCGGCCGATGCCGTAACCAGCGCCGATAACTGCCAGACCGGCACCCAGACCGGCGGCGAGATGAGCGATCATTCCTTCCATCTGTTTCCTCCTTGGGAAAGCTGATAGGTAGTTCAGAGAGTTAAGATCAGTTGCTTTGTCACTCTTGCCGGACTAATGCTCCGGGTGGATCGCCATGTTAATGAATATTATCGATAGCAGGGTAAAAATGAACGCCTGCAGAAACGCAACGAACAACTCCAGCATGTAGATAAAGAGCGCGAACGCTATCGACGCCGGGGCCACGAAAAGGCTGTGGAAGATGAAGATCAGCCCGATAAAAGTGTAGATTACGATATGTCCGGCGGTCATGTTGGCAAAAAGTCGAATGGTGAGGGCGAAACCCTTGATGAAAATACCGATCACCTCGATAGGGAACAGCAACGGGATCAGCGCCACCGGGACACCCGAGGGGACCAGGTTCTTCCAGAACTTGAGAGGCCCCTGCTCCAACATGCCCATGAAAAAGATCGTCAACAGGGTAATTCCGCTCAGCGCGGCGCAGACAGCCATGTTCGAGGTGGCGGTGGCCAGGCCCGGGAACTCGATCCCGCCGATACCGAAGTGGGGGATCGGGATCAAGCCCATCAGGTTGCAGAACAGGACGAAAAAGAACTGGGTCAGGAAAAACGGGAGGTAGCGGCGGCCGTTGGACTCACCCATGATCGGGTAGACCATCTGGCTGCGGACATAGATCACGAAGGGTTCGAGGAAATTGAGGTAGCGCCCCCGGAGGTTGCCGCCTGACTGTTTGCTGGACAGGATGCGAAATAAAATAAAAATCAGCGCGGCGGCGATCCACATGTTGAATACTGCCCTGGTAATCGACAGATCGAGCCATTGCAGGCCGAACGGTCTCCAGTCGATCTTGAGCACGTAGGTGTCGAAAGTGTGCTCTATCAACTCGCGCATGATTTCGCCCGCGCCATGGGCCGCTTCTCCCGCCGGGGCCGCGCCGTGTGCCGCCCCGCCGGGATCGGCTGCGTAAAGTAGCTGTGCCATAGTTGATTGCCGTAGAGCTTAATTAGGGGCGCCCTCAATAAAACGTTAACGCCCGCAAATAAAATATTTCAACGCGTTTAATTGATGTTGCGTTGTTTCAGCGACGGCAGCGCAAACGTGTGTTCAAGGACCATCATCACCACGTAACTCACCAGGCAACTGCCCACCAGTTCGGCGGCCGGGAGATTGAAAAGGTCGATTCCCAGCGTCAGCAGCAGCAGAGCCAGAGCGAGTCTGGCAGCCATGCCGCCCAGTACGAGCTTGAGAAAACGATTCGAGTCCGAACCAGGTACTTTCATCAGCAGGGCGAATCCAAGCCAGGACAGCCCCAGGCTGATCGCTCCCCCATAGCAGACCGCCAGCCACCGGACCAGTCCAAGTGGCGCCAGGTAACAGGCAGCGACAAGAAATGCGTACAGGAAAGCCGTCAATGCAAAGAATTTTCTGCCGGGAGTAATATTTCGCTCCGGTTGCCGCTGTCAATTCATCGTACCGGTTGCGGGGAGACTGCTCATCGTCCGGTACGTTTCCGGTCTCCGGGATTGGAGAGGCCGGAAAGTGTCTTGAACATACTGTAGAACCCGGCCGCGAAACCGAGCGCCGCACCCAGAATCAACAACCAGGGCTCGGTGCCCAGGCGGGAGTCCAGATAGCGGCCGGCCAGCAGGAAAACGATAATGAAAGTCGCCAGTTCGATACCAATCCCCGTGTAGGTCCCGATGGAACCGAGCGTACTTTTCTGCTTGCCGTCTTTGTCACCGTTCAGATTCACCTGAACCACAAAGTAGCAAAAAGGGCTGTAAAAATCAAAGCTTTTTCGCGCCGGATGCGCTGCAACTCAAGGCCATAACAGAATGCTAGCCGATAGCAGCAACCGTGCCTGATTGTACCCGATAAGCTAACTGTTGGCAAGAAAAAAATATAGCGGGATCGGACAAGCGGGAGCAGAGGGGGGAGCGGGGCGAAATCATTCAGCAATTGGGCGGCCGATATCCTATTTCCGCACGCACACGCCCTTCTTGGCCAGAAAATTTTTGGCCTCGGTCACGCTGTATTCGCGGAAGTGGAAAATACTGGCGGCCAGCACGGCGTCCGCCTTGCCCTTCACCAGCCCGTCGTAGAGGTGCTCCAGGTTGCCCACGCCGCCGGAGGCGATCACCGGTATCTCCAGGTTTTCGCTCACCGCCGCGGTCAGCTCCAGGTCGAAACCCTCCTTGCTGCCGTCGCGGTCCATGCTGGTCAGCAGGATTTCGCCCGCGCCGAGTTGCTGGATCCTGATCGCCCATTTCACCGCGTCCAGCCCGGTGGGGTTGCGTCCGCCGTGGGTATAGACTTCCCAGTTGCCCAGCGCCCCGCGCGCGGGGTCAAAGTCCGCCCTGCGCTTGGCGTCGATAGCCACCACGATACACTGGCTGCCGAACCGCTGTGCACTGGTGGTAACAACGGTGGGGTCATTGATCGCGGCGGTGTTGATACTGACCTTGTCCGCGCCGCTCTTGAGCATCAGGCGCACGTCGTCCACCGTGCGGATCCCTCCGCCGATAGTGAACGGGATAAAAACCTCGTCGCTGACCCGGCGGGCCAGCTCCAGCACTGTCTCCCGCTTCTCGTGGCTGGCGGTGATATCGAGAAACACCAGCTCGTCGGCTTTCTGCTCTTCGTAGTAACGGGCCTGCTCCACCGGATCACCGGCGTCGATCAGGTTGACGAACTGCACTCCCTTTACCACCCGGCCCTTGTCGATATCGAGGCAGGGGATTATCCGTTTTGCCAGCATCGGTTTTTCTCCGTAGTTTTCATCAAGCACCCGCCGCAATAAGCGCTGCGGCCAACTCCAGCGTACCCTCGTAGAACGCGCGGCCCACGATCATGCCCTCCACGCCCTTGCCGGCCAGCTTCGCCACGGCGCGCACATGCTCCAGCGTGGATACTCCGCCCGAGGCGATAGTGGCCATCCCGGCACCGGCCACGGCTTCCAGGGCGGGGATATTCGGCCCGCCCAGCATCCCGTCGGTGGCGATATCCGTGTAGATAATGCGCTCGCAGCCTTGCCCGCGTACCTCGGCGGCCACCTCCAGCGCATCGCGGCCCGTTACTTCCTCCCAGCCACGGATCGCCACCTTGCCGCCGGAGGCGTCGATCCCGGCGACAATCCTGCTTGCTCCAAATTTTTTCAGCGCCGAGAGCAGCAATCCGGGGTCGGTAAAGATGGCCGTTCCCAGGATGGCGCGCGCTACGCCCAGCTCAAGCACCTGTTCGATCCGCTCCAGGCTCCTGATCCCGCCGCCGAGTTCCACTTGCATGCCCAGCGGAGACACCGCCTCCACTATCCGGCGCACAACCTCCGTGTTTTTGCCCTCGCCCTCGAAAGCGCCGTCCAGGTCCACCACGTGCAGCCACGGGGCACCCGTGCGGGCAAATTGAAGCGCCGGCAGCAGCGGGTCATCAAAATACTCGGTCTTCTCGTTCTTGCGGCCCTGCTTCAGGCGCACCGCCCGGCCGCCCATCAGGTCCACCGCGGGTAATACCAGCATCCTACCTCCAATTACATATTCGCAAAATTTTCCAGCAGCTTAAGCCCGGCTGCCTGACTTTTCTCCGGGTGGAACTGGACCGCATAGGCTTTTTTAGCGTCATCGCCCACCACGGCGGCCACTTCCATGCCGTAGTCGGTCACGCCCAGCACGTCCTGCTCCCGCGAGGGTTTTGCAAAGTAGGAGTGGACGAAATAGAACCAGGCCCCGTCGCCGATACCCTCCACCAGCGGAGATTCGCGCTTCCAGTCCACCTGGTTCCAGCCCATGTGCGGAATCTTGCGCCCCGGCGGGAACTTTTGCACGTTGCCCGGTACGATACCCAGCCCCCGGTGTTCGCCCATCTCATCGCTACGCTCGAACAGCAACTGGAAACCCACGCAGATCCCCAGAAAGGGCATGCCGGCGGCGATCCAGCCACGAACCGGCTGCTCGAACCCCATCGCGGCGATATGCTCCATGCTCCTGCCGAAAGCGCCATCGCCGGGCAGCACCAGATGGCTGGCGCTCCCGATATCGGCCGGGTCCTGGGATATCCGTGCTTCGAACCCCAGGTGAAGGAAGGCTTTCTCCACGCTGCGAAGGTTGCCCATTTTGAAATCGATAATGTTAATCACAGCTGAAAATTCTCCTTAAATTCTCGATTGCTATAAGCTGTTTCGTAACCTCAACAGATAAATTTTATGGTTGTAAAATCGTAATAAATTGAAGACAAACAGTCGCTTTTTGCAAAACTCCGTCACTGTAGGGGCGACGCATGCGTCGCCCCTACAGCCATTCAGGAGTTATGAAACAGCTTCTAATGACTAACCGGCGCAAAAACGCCGGTTGCCCGTATTACATCCCCTGCCAGCGGAGGAGACAGAAGCGGTTTATGTCAGGGCGAACACAAGGTTCCGCCCCTGCGAATGCTTTTAACTGCAAACGCAGGGGCGGCTCATGCGTGGCTGGCTCTCTCGCGGGAACCGAAGGGAACTCCACCGCTCAGAGTACGCCCTTGGTCGAGGGCACGCCCTTTACGTCCGGATCAAACCGGGTGGCGGCGCGTACTACCAGGGCCGCGGCCTTGCACAGGCTTTCGACCTGATGGTGGGCGTTGGAACCGGCCAGCAGGTCGAGGTGCAGGGTGATTCCAGCGTTCGAGACCAGCGCGCGCCAGAATTCCTCCACCAGTTCCGTGCTCAAATCGCCCACCATCTCCCGGCTGAACGTGGCGCGGAAACAGAGCAGGCCACGGCCCGAGAAATCGAGCGCGGCGCGGCTCAGGGCCTCGTCCATCGGGGCGTAGGCGTAGCCGAAACGCCGGATACCGGCTTTGTCGCCCACCGCCTCGGCAATGGCCTGGCCGATCACGATCCCCACGTCCTCCACGGTGTGGTGCTCGTCGATTTTCAGATCGCCCCTGCACGTCACCTTCAGGTCCAGCAGACCGTGCCGGGCGAACCCGTCGAGCATGTGGTCGAAAAAGCCCACGCCCGTGTCGATTTCCGCCTTGCCGGCGCCATCGAGCGCCAGGCTGACACTGATATCGGTTTCGCCGGTTTTGCGCTGCCTGGTGGAGTTTCTCACTTCACTCATCATGCACCCCGATTGTAGAATTTCCATTGGGTACTGAATTATTTTACTGGTTCATGTGCTCGGCGGCTTCGTTGATCACCGAGAGCAGGTGGTTAACATCGGCGGCCAGATAATCGACCCGCTCGTTTTCCAGAAAGCGGCCCATCACTCCGCCGGAGGTGGAGCCGGTGCTGACAATGCAGCCCGCCAGGGGCGCAAGCCGCGGGTGCTCCGCGCGGTAGCGGCGTACCGTGGTCCAGTCATCGGGCACGTCGCCCACGTACAGCGCGGCGGTAAACCCCATTCGCCCGGCCAGCACGGCCAGCCCCGCCGGGTTCGGCTTGGCGGGTATTTCACCGTTGTCGGTCAGAACAAACTCCGGATCGAGCAGGCTGTCCAGGCCCTCGGCTCGCAGCAGGAAATCGGCTTCCTCCGGTGTGCGGCCGGAGAGGATGCCGAACTTGATGCCCTTGAGCTGCAGGCGCTCGACCATCGAGAGGTTGAGCAGAAACAGCTCCTGCTCGATCAGGCCCGGGCCGTGGTAATGCCCGGCCTCGATCCCGTAAAGTTGGCCACAGTGCTCCGGCCCGGCGTAGTATTCCATGAATATCCGCTTGATCAACACGGGATCGAATTTAGCGTCGAACTTTTCCCGGCCTGCCTGATCCAGTGTTTCGCGGACGAAAGAGAGCGCACTCGCCAGGCCCCCGCCTCTTTTGGACACGTCGGACGTAAAATCTTCCAGCGCTGGCCCCAGTTTCCGGATAGCTGCCGTGTCTGCCGAGCCGTTACCCGCGCGGATTTGTTTCATCAGGCAGTAGGCCACGGCGGCCTTGCTCAGGTCCCAGTCGTTGTTGAAATCACCGGCCAGCTTGAACAGTTCGTATTCAGCCGTGTCCACCAGCAGTTCATCGCCGGGCACGTCAAGCACGCGGTTGAAATAGTGCTGCACCGTATTGCTGATCGCCTGGCGGAAGCTGCCGGAAACGTCCACCAGTACGCCGTCGACATCGAAAATCACCGCGTCCACGGCCGAGGGCTGTACGCACAGGCCGTGCTCCAGCACGTATACGCCCTCGCTCAGGGGCCTGTACCCCGGGCTGCCGACTATTTTCACCCCAACACCTCCACCAGCGCCCCGATCAACTCGTCGTTCTCCCCGGCGTTGCCGACCGTTATCCTCAGATAACGAGACAGGCCGGGATAATTGGAAACGTTCCTGATCAGCACGCCCTGCTCCAGCAGCCGCTCGAACAGCAACGGCGCCTCGATGGCCGTGGATTCGATCAGGATGAAATTGGACTGGCTGGGCAGGGGAGAGACCCCCTCGATTCCGGCCAGCCGCTCGATCAGTTTCTCCCGCTCGGCCACCAGCGAGGCCACCCGCCGCTCCATCACGGATGCGTTTTCAAGCAGCGCCGTGGCCGCCAGTTGGGTGAAAAATCCCACATGGTGGGGAAGTTGCACCTTGCCGATCTGGCGGGCCAGTGCGGGATTGGCCAGCAGGTAGCCGAACCGCAGACCCGCCAGGCCGAACGCCTTGCTGAACGTGCGCAGGATCACCAGGTTCGGGCAGCTTGCGAGCAGACCGAACGCGGTGTTATCTGCGAACTGGGCATAGGCCTCGTCCACCACCACCAGACCGTCGAACTGCCGGCAGACCCGCTCGACATCATCGTTTGCAAGCAGGTTGGCCGTGGGGTTGTTGGGTGAACAGAGCACAATTGCCCGCGCATCGAGCTCCCCGGCTTTCTTTAGCAGCGCATCGGTGTCGAGGCTGAAATCTCCCTCGCGGAGCATCACGGTTTCCGCTGTTGCGCCCAGCACGGTCACGTTCTGGCGGTAGAGGCTGAACGTGGGCGCAGGGATCACCACCGTGTCGCCGTGACGGACAACAGCGAGCAGGGAGTGGAATATCAGCTCATTGCTACCGTTGCCGATCAGCACCCCGTCCGGGTCGTGGTGTTCGTAAGCCCCGAGCCGCTCGATCAGCGGCCGCTCGAACTCGTCGTGGTAGCGCTGCCATTGCAGCTTTTCCACCCGCTCCCAGATTTCCCGCTTGACTTCCGATGGCACATCGAACGGGCTTTCGTTCAGATCCAGCTTGACCCGCCACTCGTAGTGCGGGCTCCGGTAGGGCCTGAGCCCGGCTATTTCCGCCCTGATAAATTTTGCAGTGTCATCGCTCATGGTTTACTATGACCTTATTTGCTGTCTCTTATTTGCTAAGTCTGTTGCGTACTTCCATGGACCTTGCGTGAGCCTCCAGCCCCTCCGCCCGCGCCATCACCGCCACCGGACCTGCCGCCTTGCTAAACGCGGCGCGGTTGAAGGCGATAATGCTGGTTCGCTTGAGAAACACCTGTACGCCCAGCGGGCTGAAACAGCGCGCCGAGCCGCCGGTGGGCAGCACGTGGTTAGGGCCGGCCCAGTAGTCACCCACGGCTTCCGGGCTATAGTGACCGATGAACACCGCGCCGGCGTTGCGCACCCGGCCCAGCAGGCCCCACGGGTCCTCCACCAGCAGTTCCAGGTGTTCGGGTGCGAACCGGGCGGCAAACTCGACCGCTTCCTCCATCGATTCCGCCAGCAGGATAGCGCCGAAACTACGCAGGCTTTTTTTCGCGATATCTTTCCTGGGCAGTTTTGCCAGTTGGTCGCTCAGTTCCCGCTCGACCTTTTCAGCCAGTCCGCGGCTGTGAGTGACCAGCACGGCACCGGCCCTTTCATCGTGCTCGGCCTGGCTCAGCATGTCGGCCGCCACCCAGGCAGGGTTCGCGCTGTTGTCGGCTATCACCAGGATCTCGCTGGGTCCGGCCAGCATGTCGATATTGACCGTGCCGAACACCAGTTTCTTGGCCGCGGTTACGAAGATGTTTCCGGGCCCGGCGATAACATCCACCGGCGCGATCGTTTCCGTCCCGTAGGCCGCCGCGGCAATCGCCTGCGCCCCGCCGATCCGGTAGATTTCCTCCACCCCTGCCAGACGAGCGCAGAACAGCACCACCGGATTAAGCGTACCCTCACCGCCGCCGGCGGGGGTAAGCAGCACAATACGCTCCACGCCGGCGGTGCGCGCCGCGGCCACGCCCATCAGCACACTGCTGGGGTAGGCCGCCTTGCCGCCGGGGGCGTAGATAGCCGCGCTGGCCACCGGAGTGATCCGCTGGCCCAGAATTTCACCATCGTCCCCGGTGGTGAACCAACTGTTGTCGAGCTGCCGGCGATGGTAAGCAGTGATCCGCTCGTAGGCGGCCCGCAGGGCGTCGGCCAGTTCCGGTGGCACGGTGGCCGCGGCGCTGCCGATCTCGTCATCGCTCACCCTGAACTGGTCCGGGGAGAGCGTCACCTTGTCGAACTCGAGCGTGAACCGCGCAACCGCCCTGTCGCCCTCGCGGCGCACCTTGTCGGTAATCGCGGCGGTGGCGAGCAGAACATCGTCGAGGTCCTCGCTCTTTTTCCTGGTCAGAGCGGCCAGGAATTCTCGCTGATCCTTGTCCACGATAGGGACAACCTGCGCGCTCATGAGAGTCTCCTGATCTTGTGGGGGGCGCTTATCAATCAACGCCCATCATTACATCCCCCGT
>JAJRTS010000062.1 GCA_024278175.1 Gemmatimonadales bacterium
GAGCCACTCATGGTTTAACCGCTTCAGGAAGCTCCTGGTAAGATACGAGAAACTCACCGAAACCTATGTGGCATTGCTGCACATGGCCGCAGCTATTATCGCTTTCAGAAAAACTGGCGTTATTTACGGATAAGTTCTAAGTCTGCTGCTTTTGCCTGACCCTCTGCGTGTAACCATCAACTATCAACCTCATATCCGCGCTATACAAAGCGATTTTCGCTTTGGCTATATCGGTCTATGGCTTAAGCCGGATCATTGAGTAAGCCGCGTTACTCCTATGATTTTCCATGCTTGGGCAATTTGCGTTGGAGCACTCCATATGCTTGAATTCACTCACTACTAGTGGTACTGTTCTTGGGGACAGGTCAAAAAACTTTCGCCCAGAAAAAGACCATCTGTAGCTGATTCAATTTTTGATATGGGGAGTACAGGCTATGACCTCCATCAAATCGATCCTGTTATTTATTGTTTTTTCGCCGATGTTTTTTTTCATGGCACAACCTCTTCCTGGCGCGGAAAATGACCATTACGCCAGTTGGGAGGAGAACCTTCTGGTGCTTGACAACGGTGTCGTAAAGCGGGAAATAGTACTGCCGGGAACTGGAGGTCAGTTCGCCACCCGCATGTTGGTAACAGATGGCGATGAAATAAACATGCTGCAGGATGGAAGCTTGGAGTTTTATTTTGAACTCGACGGCGGCTTCGTGTCAGGACTTGATCGCTGGTTCCTTAATGATATCCAACTAGCGGACGACAGTCTGGGCGGCCACGGCGCCACGGTGCTGCTTACCGGGATTGACAAGAATAACGGAGAAATCAGTGTTGCGGTAACTTATCTGCTTTACCCTGCTCTACCCGTTGTAAGAAAACAACTCATTATTGTGAATAACGGAGATCGCGATATCAAAGTGGAATCTGTTGATGTGGAACATCTCCGGCTGGACTGGAGCGATACCCACAGTTGGGTGATGGCAAACTACGGACGGCAGAAACGTCTGGGGCCGTTTACAGGAGGCAACCACGATGCACTTGTTATCGTTCATGATATCCGCGATCGGCGTGGTTTAGCCCTGGGTAATGAGGCTCCGGCTGTGACTAAGCGTACCGCTGCTTTCCTCGACGGTCATTCCATATCTGTCGGACTGGCACGGCCAGATGCAGCCTGCCCATTCCGCAAGTGGCTCAATCCCGGTGAAAGTTGGAAAAGCCCTCGTTCATTTATTGCCGTTTACACCAACTCCACCGATCCATGGAACGTACTCAATGGACCCGTGAACGATTTCGTCCGTCGGCACATGGGCATACAACTGGCGGCCCAGAAAGTGAAGCCGGTGTTTGTCTACAATACCTGGAACCCTTTCCGCAAGAATGTTAATGACAAACTTGTGCGGGAACTGGCCGAGGCGGCTGCCGCTTGCGGCGTGGAAGAGTTCATAATTGATGACGGCTGGCAGATCAACCGGGGAGACTGGGAGATCGACAGGCAAAAATTCCCGGACGGACTCAAACCGGTGTTCGATCATATTCGCTCCCTGGGCATGAAGCCCGGACTGTGGCTTAGCCTAACAGGCGCGGAAATCAACAGCAAGGTTTATGCGGACCATCCGGAGTGGTTTGTCCGGGATGATGACGGAAATATCATCAACCTGCATGGTGCCGGCAGCCGGGAGAAGACTGCCTGTTTCGCCACAGGTTGGTACGGCCATATCCGTGATATTATCTTGGGCCTGGTACGCGAGCACGGCTTGGCCTATGTCAAGCTGGATATCACAATCGCCGCCAGCTCGTATCTCTACGACAAATCGATCTCTGGCTGCTGCGCCACCGATCACCCCCTGCACCACGACCGTCCGGAAAGTTTTCTTGTGATCTACCGTCGTTGCATGGAACTGTTCGATGAACTGCACCGCGAGGCCCCCCAACTGTTTATCGACTGTACGTTTGAAACCTGGGGCAAACTGCAGACAGTTGATTATGCGCTAGTCCAACACGCTGATGGTGACTGGCTGGCCAATGTTGAGGAGCCGGTGCCCTATGGCAGCTTGCGGGTGCGAAACTTGGCTTGGTGGCGCTCACCTGGAGTGCCCGCCGGGACGCTGGTGATAGGCAACCTGACCCTGGATGATCCCGGACGGTTGATAGCGTTCAAGAGCCTGGCTGGAACACTGCCGATCATGTTGGGCGATCCACGCGAGGTGCAGGAGGAGGAGCGCAAACAGCTAAGGGACATTGCCGACTGGCTGCGCGAGATGCAGGAGAGTTACGGATATATGCTGTTCAGACAGGATATTGTGGGGTGGGGTGAGCCGGTGGAAGGAGGTTGGGACGGCTGGGCGCGTTTGAATACCGACACATTTAAGGGTGGAATAATCGGCGTGTTCCGCCAGGGGTCTTCTGAGGCTCGCCGACTGGTGCGGATTAGCGGGATTGACCAGGATGCACTCTACTCAGTCCGTACCGCCTTGGAGGGTAGTGAGCTAGTCCGCATGAGGGGTATTGATCTGGCCGAGACCGGAATTCCGGTGCGGCTGGAAAATGAGTACGATGGTGTTTTGCTGGAGATCAGGCGAGTGGAATAATTCGAATGAAGTGTTGTTGGAAGCTGTGCAACGTTTTCTGACGACGTGCAAACCCAAAACACAAGACAATGTATTCTACAGTAGTCAGGGTTTGATCGTTTGGCCGGTACAAAAGGCCGGCGGTCAAACCCTTTTTTGTGTCAATATGTGTCAGCAGCCTCTCTAAAGCCCTGAACACCATCCGGTTGAGGCCTTTTCTGCCTTATCCCGGGCATCAGGATTAAGCACTTTGCCCGCCGTTTTTCTGCCTATAGTCAGATAGCGGTCAGTTGTCCCCCTTTTCCGGTGACCAAGTAGTGGCCGTAGTTGATCCAAGGCTTGCCCCGGCCTGATGCAACCAGGTTGCGAACACATATTGCAAATCGTGAAAGCGTAGTTTCATCTTGCCAATCTTGAGTCCGAACTTTTTACCGCCCGGTCAAAGCTGAGGTGAATGTCCTTGTGGCGGGCTCCTGTCTTGAGGCTGATAAAGACATATCCATTTGTGGTTCTTAGCCGCTCAAAAAGCCCTGGTGGCAGGCGACCTCTTTATGAAGGCTTTCCTCAAGGTGCTCCTTGGGCCAGTCAATCAACCACTGCCACGTCTCCCATGATAAAAACTTTCAATCTTGATTCAAGCCGATACCTGAGCTAACTTGAAAACCGCCGCAATTTTTTCCATCGATGCAGAGAACGAATGACAGGAGCTGGTGTTTAGAGAAATTTCTTTGTCTGAAAATCGGTGAACGGTCGGTTTATCATTTTCAACCGGGAAGTCTCGACAAGTGAATCATTCCGAAAAGGTTTTTTCCCCACAAGTCAAACTGGGCCCTTACATCTTGACCACTATCCTGGCCTGGACATTAATCGTGGCCTGTATTCTGGTTTGGAATTTAAAAGAGCTGCGGAGGGAAACACGGAAATTTGTTTTGCACGCAGCCCAGGAATATCTGTTAAAATATCAGGTTTTATTCTTCTGGGAAATGTCACTCACCACTGGTTCTGCTCCTGATACCAGTAATAACGCGGTTTCCACTTCTCACGACAGTTCTGCCACACGCACACGCACAATCGAAACTTCTCTGGATAAGCACCTCGCCTTGCTGAGCAGGCCCGATCTTTTGCGTCAACTCAAGGCGGATCTCCCTGAGCCCTCCGGTGTCACGGCCAGCCTTGTCAGCCTTAAACCCCTCTTTGTGGGGAACGCACCGGACGAATGGGAGCGGAAGGCACTGAAGGCCTTTGAACACGGCAAAATGGCTATGAGTGAATACACCGGAATCGGTGATAAAAAATATTTGCGGCTTATGCAGCCAATGAAAGTCCGGCCAAGCTGCATGAAATGCCATGGAGACCAGGGTTACAAGGTGGGTGACATCAAGGGCGGAATCGGAATCTTCTTTCCGATGGATCAATTCCTGGCCGAGGAAGATCACCAGTTCAACATAAACTTCGCTTCGTTCGGTTTGCTATGGTTTTTGGTGCTTTGCGGGATCGGGGTTGGGTCTCACAGATTAAGACGCCGTATCTTTGAACGTCAAATGGTGGAACTGAAGATTCGCCGCAGCTATGATACACAGAGCGCTGTTAATTCGCTGCTCAGTTTTTCCCAGGAAAATATTCCCCTTGAAGAAATCCTTGAGCGTTCCCTCGATCTTCTTCTCTCTATCTCGTGGCTTTCTTCCGAATCAAAGGGTGGAATTTTTCTCGTTGATCAAGTTTCGGAAACCTTGTTGATGGAAGCCTCACAAGGGCTTTCCGGGCCCTTCCAAGAAGTATGTGTACGGGTCCCCTTTGGCAGGTGCCTGTGCGGGCGGGCGGCATCAACTCAACAAATCCAATTTGCCGGCAGTCTCGATAATTGCCGCGGGAACAGTTATAAGGAAACTTCTCCACATGGTCATTACTGTGTCCCGATGATTTCATCCAGGGGAAAGACGATCGGGGCTATTAATCTTTATTTGAAGGAAAGCCATCGCTACGATCAAACAGTAGTGGAGTTCCTTACCGCAATTGCCAATTCCCTGGCTGGAATCATAGAGCGCAAGCAAGCTGAGGAATCGCTGTATGAGGAGCGGTCGAAGCTCGAATTGATGCTCAAGCATGAAACGCTGTTAGCGTATATTGCATCCAACTTTAATTCCGTAGATTTCTTTCAGCAAATATTGGATCAGATACTACGGACGATTGGTGAGACCGTGGAGCTGGGGGCAGCTTGTTTTCAGAAGTTTGATGACGCATGCGAGGAATCTTCAAAGCTTAACAGTTGGGTTGCAGGCGTGGACGAACAGTCGATGGGGTATCCGCCGGCAATCTCTGCCTCGGACACGCCGAATATATTCAAACGGCTTATGGCAAACCGGATGTTTGTATCGTCAGACATCATGGAACTCGAAGAAGAAAGGGAATTCCTTTTAAAAAATAATATCCAGGCTATGGTGATTTGTCCTCTTTCATTCGCCGGCCGGATAAGAGGATTTCTTGGCTTTTGCCAGTCCCGTAAGCGAAAGTGGGACCCCGAGGAGAGAAAACTTTTCAGGACTATCGCGGATTTAGTCATTAACGCCTGGGAAAGAGAATCCCTCTTTCGGGCCAGCCTGGAAGCTGAAAAGAAACATACGGAGGCGGTACGAATTACCGAGCAGGCTTCCCGCCTGGCTTCAATTGGCGTAATGGCAGCGGGGATTACGCACGAGATCAACCAACCGCTTAACTCAATTGGAGTAACGGCCGAAAGCGTACTTTACTGGATGAAGCATAACCAGATCGACCTGCCTGGAAAATTTTCTGAAAAAATTGAGGAAATATCAGATCATGTCGACAGAATTGACAGTATTATCAAACATATGAGAGAGTTCTGGGTTACCCCGACTCAAATTATCGAGGATGAATTCGACCTCAACGAGGCGGTTAGAAATTCTCTGTCCCTGATTGAAAAGCAAATATCATCGCACGGGATTTCCCTGGAATTATTTATGAAGGTCACTGCTTTACCGGTCGCTGGCAATCGAATCCTCCTGGAGCAAAGTGTAATAAATCTGGTGGTCAATTCCATCCACGCCCATGACGAAAGTATGAGCGATGATAAAAAAATAGAAGTTATTACTCGTAAAAGCGGAACCAGCGTTATTCTCGAAGTCAGGGATAACGCGGCAGGCCTGCCAGAGGGCGCTGATGAGGAACTTTTCGACCCTTTCTATTCCACGAGGAAACCAGGGGAAGGGATGGGGCTGGGACTTGCAATAGCAAAAAGATTCATTAGTAATCTGGGCGGCTCGATTCAAGCAGACAACAATAATAACGGCGGTGGCGCAGCATTCACAATTAAATTGCCTTTGGCGCGGTAAAGAAGGAAAGCCCAGGATGAGGATATTGATAGTTGATGACGACGCCTCGGGGCGCGAATTATTGGCCGATTTTCTTCAGGATCAGCTTGGCCACCAGGTAACTCAGTGCGATAACGGCAGAAAAGCCCTGGAAGTTTTCCGGGAGAGACCCTTCCCCCTGGTTTTGAGTGATATCCGGATGCCCGGCTTTGGTGGGATTAAACTGTTAAGAAGCCTGAAAGAGTTGCCAGAAGGGAAAAGATCGGACATCGTGCTGTTTACCGGCTATGGAAAAATGAAAACTGCCATCGAGGCGTTGCGGGCCGGAGCTTATGACTATCTGCTCAAGCCCGTGAAAGTGGATGAATTGGCCTCTCTAGTCAAGCGCATTGCCGAACATCAGTCGCTGATGGAACTAAAGCATAGCTTCGATCAAAAGGTCGCTGAAGCTACCCGCGAAACCGAAGCGAAGCTGAATGAACTCCGGCGGGCTTATACGGAGGTCGCCGGAATAGGTATGATCGGAGTTTTTTCCGAGAAAATGCGCCAGGTGGTACTGATGGCGGAATGTTTGCACAAGGATCGCTCTGTACCGGTGCTCATAGAGGGAGAAACCGGCACAGGCAAAGAAGTCATCGCTCGCCTGGTGCATTATGGGCGAGGGGATGTGACAGCCCCTTTTGTCTCTATCAATTGTTCCGCGATTTCACCAAATCTGTTTGAAAGCGAGCTGTTCGGTTATGAAGAAGGCTCGTTTACGGGAGCAAAAAAAGAAGGGCAAATAGGGAAACTCGAATTGGCTCAAGGGGGGACCTTATTTCTGGATGAGATAGGAGACCTGCCTTTGGACATGCAGCCTAAGTTGCTGCGAGTTCTGCAGGACCGGGAGATTTATCGGGTTGGTGGAGTGAAGCTGATTGAACTCGATGTGCGCATCATCTGCTCTACCAACCGTAATCTGGCCAGGCTGCTCGAAGAGGAGAAATTCCGCCGGGACCTTTTTTACCGGCTTAACGTAAGCAGAATTAATATTCCGCCGTTGCGAGAACGGGCGGTTGAGATCAGGCCCCTGGCCCAAATGTTTCTGGAGCAGTTTACACGACAGAAGAAACGCCTGTTCCGGTCGATCAGCAAAACCGCGCTGAAAATACTTCAGGACCATTCGTGGCCGGGCAACGTCCGTGAGCTGCAGAATGCAATCGAGCGGATCGTACTCTTTTACAATGACCTCGAGATCATGCCATTCCATCTGGATTTTCTTTCTCCAGGCGGGGGAGACCCTTCCAGCGGCCAGATTTCCAGTGTAATGAATGAATCATTTCTGATTAATTTCCCCCCGGGAGGTCTGGATTTGAAATCAGTTGAGCTTGAGATTATTAATAAGGTCTTAGGAATGTTTAACGGTAACAAAAGCCAGGCGGCCAGGTATTTGAGCATTAATCGTAATACCATTGCCGATAAAATAAGGAAATCCGGCAAGCGCCTGGTCGGCGGGCTTGAAGAAGCATAAGTCAATGTCCGGCTGCCCGGTTATCATTTTAAGAGACCTTTGAAAAATTGGACTACTGAATTGTTACGAGGAAGTTTTTCAGCTCACTCATTTTTGTGGATCAAAAGAAAATTCAGGCCTGTTGGTTGCAACTACATGATCTGATTAAAGATATGCCCCTTGATAAGAAGTTTTGGAAAAAGAGAGGGGGAGTGTGAGGGGGAGAGAAAAGAACCTTTTTTAAAAGGTTTTGTCTCTCCCCCTCACTATTCTTTGATTAAATCGATGGTCTTTTTAACTTGTTCGGCGGCCCCGTGAGGGAGGGGGGGGGCCGGAAGTGGGTTTTGCTGCCCCGCGTTTTTTGGCCGGATGGTTCACTCGGCCGTGCCGTTCTCCAGCCCCGCAGGTGTGGTTGCCTGAAAACCGGGCGCTTAATATTCGGCACCTGCCTGGAATGAAGGCGCTTCCCGCCTGGTTCCCCATCACTGCTATATATCTGCAACTTATATTTTTACAAGCAGTTAGCTCTCCACTTCCTGTCATCTGAAAGGTGGCACCTTTCTTGATAACATCATCTTATTACCTCTTTATAATTACGACAGAGCTTTCGGAAGCCGTTTATTTTTGTCATCGGCCTCGAGTCAAACCAGTGCCTTTCCGCACTAACTCTATTTTTGACTTTTTTTATCAGGCTGTCCCACCAATTCAGCACGAAAGAGGGGAGAGAGGATGAACATCACGAGGCGTGCGTTTGTCAAATCCGCGGCATCTGCGGCGGCAATTTCCATGAGTGGTCTTGTGTCCGGAAAAGCCTTTGCCGACAGTGCAATCCAGTTTCACAGGGCACAATGCCGTTTTTGCGGAACGGGATGTACGGTACTGGCCGGGGTGAAGGGTGGTCGTGTCGTGTCGGTGAAAGGCGATGCCGACAGTCCGATCAATTTTGGCCGCCTCTGCATGAAAGGCTACCAACTGGCTCATATCATGGATGGCAAAGACCGGCTGACCAAGCCGCTGGTGCGCCAGGGCGACGGCTCCTTTAAAACGGTGAGCTGGGAGCAGGCTCTGGACCTGGTTGCCGAAAAATTTGCAAAGCTTATCGAGAGTGAAGGGCCTGACAGCGTGGCCTGGTATGGTTCCGGGCAGAATACGACCCAGGAGGCTTTTGCAGCCAACAAGCTGTTCAAGGGGATTATCGGCACGGCGAATGTCGAGGGCAATCCGCGGCTCTGCATGGCCTCGGCAGTGGGGGGCTATCTCAATACTTTCGGCGCCGATGAGCCCGCCGGCGGATACGATGATTTCGAGAAGGCCGATTGTTACTTTATTATCGGTTCCAATATTGCGGAAAACCATCCCATGCTTTTCCGGCGGGTTATCGACCGCAAGAGCGCTTACCCGGAGAGAATCAAGGTGATTGTCGCCGATCCGCGCTATACGCCAAGTGCTCGCTACGCCGACCTCCATCTCAAGTTCAAGCCTGGTTATGATATGCACCTGCTCAATTCCATGGCCCAGGTTATCGTGGAAGAGGGCATGGTGGATGAAGAGCATCTAGGCTATTGCTCTTTTCGCAAGGGGTTGAAAACCGCGGGCGAATTCACCGACCTTGCCGCTTTCAAGCTTTTTCTGGCTGATTACGCCCCGGAAAAAGTGGCGGACCAGGTTGGAGTGCCGGCCGCGGATATCCGCAAAGCCGCCCGCTGGTACGGCCAGCAAGGCCGGACAGCCTTGAGCCTCTGGTGCATGGGGATCAACCAGCGCACCAAAGGAGTTCAGTTGAACTGTCAGATACACAACCTCCATTTGCTGACCGGGAAAATCGGCAAACCCGGCAGCGATTCCCTCTCCCTGACGGGTCAGCCCAATGCTTGCGGTGGTACTCGCGAGCAGGGTGGCCTCACTCATTTGCTTCCCGGCCACCGGGCCGTGGCCAATGCCAAACACCGCCAGCAGATTGCCGGGATCTGGGGCCTCCCGGAAGACAGGCTGCCCAAAAAACCGACCGGACCGGCGATCAACATGTTTATGCGCCTTGCCGAGAAAAAGATAAAGGCGATCTGGATCAACACCACCAACCCCGGTCAAAGCCTGCCGGAAGTCGGCAAGTACAGGAAAGCCATGCAGGAGGCGTTTACCGTGGTCAGCGATGTTTATCCGGGCCGGACCACGGAATTGGCATCGGTGATCCTGCCCTCTGCCATGTGGGTCGAAAAAGAGGGGATAATGGGCCAGACAGACCGGCGCTCCCAGTTTATCTCGAAAGCTGTTGAGCCGCCTGCAGATGCCAAATCCGATTTCTGGCAGATCAGGGAGGTGTCCAGCAGGATCGCCAAAAAGCTTGGTGTTAAGACTGATTTCCGGGTGCTCGATCCGGAAAACGGCAATGTCAAGACCACCAGAAGTGTCTATGGCCTGGGATTCAAGACTGAAAAGGAAGCTTGGGATGAATACCGCCTTTGCACCCGGGGCACCGATGTGGACCTCTGGGGCGCCACTTACGAGAAGCTGAAAGCGCACAGCGGCGGCGTCCAGTGGCCCTGCCCATCCACTGATTTCAAAAATCGCGGCAGCGCCAAACGGTTTATCTCAAAAGCGTACGCTGAGGAGCATTTCGCCAATACCCGGACAGCCTACAAAACCGGTTACGTGACTCTCTACGATCAGCATATGCAGGACAAGGGTTTGGACGGCCCGGTCAATTATTACGGGGCCCATCCTTTCCATGCCGGCTCGAAGGGCAAGGCCATTATACGCGTCATGGCGGCCGGCCTTTCCTTCGAGATGTCCGATGAGCTGTATCCCTATGTACTCAATACCGGCCGCGTGATCGAACACTGGCACACCGGCACCATGACCATGCGTGTCAGGATGCTTAAAGAGATGAATCCCGGCGCCTATGTCGAACTGTCGCCCGAAGATGCCGGGAAGCTGAAAGTCGACAACGGCGACATGCTGAAAATCGTTTCCAGGCGTGGTGAGATCGTATTGCCGGCCTGGGTCACCAAACGGGCCCAGCCGGGCATGGTGTTCGTCCCCTGGTTCGATGAGAACAAGCTGATCAATCTGCTGACAATCAGTGACCCGAAAAGCTGGTCCGGGGCAGGTGAGCCGGATTACAAGGTTTGCGCTGTCAAGCTGAGTAAGGCTTGAGCCGAACGGCGCTTTAAGGTGGGAGCCGGGGGCGTGAACTGTTCCCCCCGGGAACTTATGCGTATGGTTGTGATTCCAGAAAAAGGAGCGATCCTAAGTGGCTATTGCAGGCGCGCTGGTAATCCCGGTCAATCGGGATGATGAAAAAAACCTGGTGGTAAAGCTAAACCTTCTGCCTGGCGTGGAGGTCCAGAAAAGCGGGCTCAGAGGCATCGCCGTGGTTCTGGAGGCTGAGGATACCGAGACAATAAAAGATATCTCCAAACAGATCGAACAATGGAGGGAGGTGATTGGATTCGAACTCGCTTATTTGAATTGGGAAGAGCTGTCCAAGGGAAACGATTGAATGCATTCCTTGCGCGAGCGCATGCGGTAGTTCGGCAATCGCTTGTTAATTGTAATGCGGAGGATCGGCAAAATGAAAAGATGTCATTTTATTCTGTGCGCGGTGGTCTCCGTTCTTTTCGGCTATGCGCCGGTGTCTCTGGCGGCCGATGAGGGTTCACCGATCGATGCCTGCGTTAACTGTCACCAGGATGTCTCCCCGGGCGTTGTCATCCAGTGGGAAAAGAGTAAACACGCCCAGGTCGGTGTAAAATGCTATGTATGCCACAGCGCCGATGATAACGACCCGTCCGGGTTCGAGCACGAAGGCTTCAGGGTTACCAGCGTTGTAGGCCCCAAACACTGTGAAGGCTGTCATTCTCAGCAGGTCGAGGAATTCAAGAACAGTCTGCATGATGAGGCCGGGTTTTTCTCGGCCTCCTCCTATGGCATAACCGGGGGAGAGAAGGTGCAGGGCAATGTGACTTTCGGCGAGACAGCCAATTACAAGACGAACCACTCACGGGAGAGCGCCGAAGCCGGCTGCCTGGACTGCCACGGCACGGTAATCAAGGTTACCGATGACGGCACTCTGGTCAACTGGCCCAACATGGGTATCGGCCGTTTCAACCCCGATGGCAGCGTCGGCAGTTGCGCCGCCTGCCACACCCGGCACGCATTCAGTATCGAGCAGGCCCGCAAGCCGGAAACCTGCGGCCAGTGCCACATGGGGCCGGATCATCCGCAGATGGAAATTTTTGAAGAGAGCAAGCATGGTAACCTGGTGGCCGCCAACGGCGAACATTACAACTGGTCCGCGCCTCCTGGAGAGTGGGGACCGGACGACATTGAGGCGCCCACCTGTGCCACTTGTCATATGAGCGGTTTCGGCGGGGCGGTGGAGAGTACGCATAATGTCAGCGCCCGGCTGAAATGGGAGCTGGAACCGGTCTTCTCCTGGCCCACGGATGCAAAATACCTGACAGGCGAGGAGAAATATCCGATTGATCCTGAAATCGCCGCACGCTATGAAAAGATCCATGACCTGCCTGCCGGCAGTCTGAAAGAAGTCGGCACCGGCGCACCAAACCCATTCGGGATCGTCAAGAAATTTGCCCCGGATATCTACCAGGCTTATGTGGGGCCGGGTAAATGGTGGTCCAAAGGAGAGACCCGTCTGGATGCGCTCGGCGGCGCCGCCCTGAACTCGCCCGATGCCAAGCGCGAGGACATGCTGGCGGTCTGCACCCAGTGCCATGTGCGCAGCTGGGCCGAAGGCGACCTGAATAAGGCCGATGCCGTGATCGATGTTTACAACGCTGTTGCGCTGGCGATTAAGAAAAAGTACTACGATCCGATTAAGAATGAAAAATTGGATGCGGATATATTGTTCAACGGCAAGAGCGAAGTGGATAACCTCTGGCACGAAGTCTGGCACCACGAGGGCCGGATCTGGAGGATGGGTGGTTTCATGCAGGGCCAGGACTGGCAGCACTGGGAGGGTTCCTACGAGGTTGCCGATGATGGTTCGCACTTTGCCGACTGGTTGGAGAAGTTGAGAATCAGAAAAGCGGTGAAAGAAAAGCTGGGACTCGACTGAACTGCCCGGGTTCCGCAGGCATTCTATAAGAGGGGCTTTGAAAAGGAATTTCAGCACTCCCTGGAAGTGAGGTCTATTGGTTTCCGGCTGTCAGGGGCGGGCCAGCGGTATGGCGGCCGGCCTGTGACAGTCGGATTCCCAGTTACTATTGTAACGCGCCTCTGGCCCGGACTATCCATACCGTGAATGAATAATTCGGGATTGAAAGGAAGTTGAGCTTTCGCATATCTTTTTTTGCTGAACTTAACGCTAAGTGGAGGTAAGGTAAAATTGGCCAGATATATTTGTTCGATAATGCCTGTTGTTTTGATGGTTCTTCTCGCGATTCCGGCCGCGCCCCGCGCCGCGGAGTTGGCGGATGCCCTGACGGTCAGCGGCCATGTTCGTCTGCGCAGCGAACTGAACGATAAAAGTTTCGCTCCGAACATGAACGCTGATAATTATACTTTGATGCGTACCAGAGTGGGCTTGAAGTTTAAGATAGATAAAAATGTCTACGCTTTTGTGCAATTCCAGGATTCTCGTAAGTTCGGCACCGAACCCAGCACACTGGGCAGTACCGACAACCTCGACCTTCACCAGGGATACATCCGCCTGGACGACCTGCTGGGGGCCGGGGGCCTCACCCTGATGGCCGGAAGGATGGAAATCAACTTCGGCGGGCAGCGGCTGATCGGTGCCGTGGGGTGGAGCAACATCGGGCGTTCGTTCGATGGCGCGAGGCTTTTTATCGACAGGGAAAAGGTCCGCGCGGAAGTCTGGGGCGCAACGCTGAACGAGGCGTACGAGGACAGCGAGAGCCGGGACAACTCGATAGGGGGGATTGACCTGGAGATTGGCCGCAGTGTCGAATTCGCCCCGCGTTTCTATGTCATCGCCGAAAGGAACAACCGGCTTGGTCCGGGAAACAAAAAAATGCTCAGCCGTCAGACACTGGGCGTTCATGCAGTGGGCAAAGTGAGATCGTTCGACTATGACCTCGAAACTGCCCTGCAGCGAGGCACTCTGGCCGGCAGCGATATCAGCGCAAGCCTCTTCGCCATTGCCGCTGGCTATACTTTCGATGGTAAAAGCAAAACCAGGCTGGGCCTTGGACTGGATTATCTTTCCGGGGCCTAGTGGATTTCATGATAAAGGCCCCATTCAAACCGCATTCCAAATGGCTGGCTAAGGCCGACTACCACATCTTTCGCTACGCCGAGGATGATTCTTTCGGACAAAACGGCCTGGGCAACGAACTGGACCTGACCCTTGTTTTCAAGCCTCGCAAAGGAGTAAGCAACGTACTGGGATTTTCAGTGTTTACGCCCTCGGATGTGTTCAAGCGGATCAAGGGAGATGAAACGGCATACTGGCTCTACAACATGCTGACAGTTGCGTTCTGAGTGATTTTTCCTGAGACCTGGATTATTGTTGTTCAGTTCTGCGTAAAGGAAAAATCAAGCCTCCATAAGTGCTGCCGGAAACATTTTTTCTGTTTTCCGGTCATGGGGAAAGGAGGTTAAAATAACCGAACCACATCCTTTTCGGCATACCCTTATAGTTGTTACAGCCATTCGGCCAAATCGCCGATTCATATTACACACTTGGTAAGCACTACGGGTTAACAGGCAGCAAGGTCCTCGATTGATCCGATCAGACGTACGCTTTGAAAATACTGCTGGTAGACGGGAACAAACCATGACGGAACTGATCGATGCATTCGGCAGAAAGCATACTTACCTTCGGCTGTCGGTCACCGACCGCTGCAACCTGCGCTGTGTCTACTGTATGCCGCCCGAGGGAATTGAGCACAAGGAATGCGCTCAGATGCTGAGTTTTGATGAGATAGTCCACCTGGTGCGCATATTTGCAGGGATGGGCATAAGCAAGGTGCGGCTGACCGGTGGGGAGCCCCTGCTGCGCCGCAACCTTGAGCGTCTGATTGCCGACCTGGCCGATATTCCCGGGATCGAGACAGTGGGCCTGACCACCAATGGAGTCCTGCTTGCAGAACACGCCGGTTCTCTTAAACGCGCCGGTCTGGACTTGCTGAATGTAAGCCTGGACACACTCCGGTCGGAGCGGTTCGAGGACATTACTCTGCGTAACCTTTACCAGCGGGTAAGAGATGGACTGGGTAACGCTCTCGAGACGGGTTTTAACCCTCTGAAGCTTAATGTAGTAGTAGTTAAAGGTGTCAATGACGATGAGCTTTTGGATTTCGTAGAGTTTGTAAAAGATAAGCCGGTCAAGGTGCGGTTTATCGAGTACATGCCTTTCAGGGCCAACTGCTGGCGAATGGACAGGTTCGTTTCTTTTGCCCGGATGCGTAGTGCCATCGAAACAAAATACAAGCTTCTTCCGGTTGCCGATCAAGCCGACCATTCGATAGTTGCCAGGGAATTCCGAATTGACGGTTTTCAGGGGACGGTTGGTTTCATCACCTCACTGTCGGATCACTTTTGCCACCACTGCAACCGGTTGCGCCTGACTGCCGATGGTTGCCTGAAATTGTGTCTTTACCATCAGGCCGAACTGGACCTTCGCGGGGCCCTGCGCAGCGGCAACTCGGACGAGGTGCTGGCCGAAATGGTCTGCCGGGCTCTGGCCGGTAAGCCGCTGAAACACTCCTCTCTCAATTTTCCGGCCGCTGGTGAGAGCCGAACCATGATCGAAATAGGAGGTTAATCCCCGGGCAAGACATCTCCTGAGAATAAAGACGTTAAGAGCCGCTACAGCCGTGGCTACATTACAAAAGGATATGGATTGCTTTAATCGAAAAGAATTCCTCGCGGCTTGCCGCGGGGTAAGCTGTTGCAGTGACAAGACGAGCAGCTAACATTCCCCCTGGCTCCCCTTTAGCAAAGAGGGGAAGCAATTCCCCCTTAGTAAAGGGGGTGCACGCTGGAAGCGGGGGGGAGGTTGTTCTCCCCCCTCCTCGAAAAGGGGGATTTTTCAGATACCTCGCGGCTCTGCCGCGGGGTAGTTCATTACAGTTAACCCCGGATTTATTCACAGATAAACTCCTTAGAGACCTTTATCCATCTAGCTGGAAATGTTTAAGACGGAACATAAGGCTGCCGCCTGGCCGGGGAGCGATAGCCTTATGTCTGGAAAATATAATAAACCATTCTGAAGGGACAATTTTCCCGTAAACACGCCGATTTAACTGATTGGGTGGAGTGGGCTTTAGCGGGAAGCAGCGCTTGGTGCGCCCAGACTGGTGTTTTTTCTCCAGCGCGGTGCTCCCGATCCCGCCGCACTATTTTGCGAAACCGCGTCCGGTTTCAGCTTTTCAGAGCTGTAGTGGGGCCAGCTTTCGAGAGTCTCCAATGATCGGGGGCAGGTCAGCTACATCACCAATCCACGCTCAGTGTGCCGCCTGTTCCCGGAGGATTAAATTTCCGGCCGGGCTGGACTTCAGCTTGCCGCCCCGTTCAGGGACCAGGCTGAAGCCCGCAGAAAGCGAGCCGCTGTTTTCGAGCCTGAAAGCCGTTTCGGGCTCTAGACCGATTGCAAGTACCAGCCCATGCTCCGGCAGGCCCGCAGGAACCAGCACCGTATCCGCCGAGGCGAACACCACACTTCGCGAAGCTTTACCCTTGGGGCCGCTGCCAATCACGAAATAGGGTCCGTCCGGGACAACCAGAGTCGTGGATCCGCTTCCGCGCAGGCAGGTGGTACGGTGCAGCCAGCCGATGTCCTCGTCGGCGGCAGGAGCGTGTAGCATGGCCGCGATCTCGATCCGAGAGGGCATCCGGCCGATAATGGTCACCGACATAGCACGGTTCAGCGGAGTTCCATCCGGGCGGTCCAGGCTCTGGGTCTCAAAATAGTAACGGTATGAGGGAAACACCCGTCCGATCAGCCACGGGCTGCCGTCCGAGATGCCGAGCGCCTTGATCGTGTCATCATGGTAGGTCCAGCGGGCGGAGTCGGGATCGGTGTGCAGCAACCACTCGTATCGCCTGAGGTAGTTGTCGCCCTCTCCGCGCAGACGGTCGACCAGTAACAGGGTGCGGGGCTTGAGATAGACAATGGTCCGGGTGAATCCGCCGAGCTGCACGTCCGGTGGGTAAGCACCCGTTAAATCCATCGTGGCCGTTGCCCAGTCACTCGTGGACTCGTAAGCTGTTACTCTCCCGGTGTATTCAGGATCGAATAACTGGCCGTGCCCGTTGACCATCACAGTGCTATGGAACCGACCGTCGCGACCGCCGAACGACGGGGGACGAAGCGGAAACCTGCCGTCAGCCCACAGATACACCGCCCCTGCATTCTGATGGGTGTGGGCCAGCCCCCCCGGTAAAGCACTCATCCCGTCTTTCCACGCCCTGGTTCCCTCACGGCCCAACAAGTGGCCGCCGCAGAAAGCCAGTACCGGACTGTCATCGCTCCAACCGGCCCTGAAAACGGCGGTATCCCAGTTGGGGAACAGCTTGTCGCGGGGCAGAGTGTCGGGAGGCAGCGGCTCCACGGAGGGGTCAAGCCACAGGAATTGCCAGGCCAGCCCGTGCCGCTCCCGGTCGAAAACAGGAGCCCGTGTGCCATAAGAGTAAGGGTTTTCCAGTGAATGAATCAGCGGGGCCGTGGAGTCCACGTGCGCCTCTCGAAATGCCAGCCATTGGGCGTGTTGATCATGGTTGCGGGAGGCCAGCAGCATACTCAGGTGGGCGCTGACCGAACCCAGTACACCGTAGCGTCCAGAGGGGAAGCTGTCACCGATGTACATATAACTGTCACCAGGCAGCCAGTGCTGTATGCGGGCAGCGGCGGTATTTTTCATCCAGGGTTGATCGAAAAAATTTTTTCCGCCGTTGCGTCTCAGTGCCTCGAAAAACATGAATGCCGGCGCCATCGCGTAGACCCAGTCCGCCACTCCCTCCGGCCAGTAGCCTTCCTCTCCCAGCAATCCCATCGCCTGCTCGATTTCGCTTTGGGCCAACTGCAGGATATCCGCGGCGTTTTCATACTCATCCAGCAGGACGGTCGCAGCCACGCCCATGAACGCCACCGGCATCCAGAAATCGTGGTGAGTGTATATTCCCGCCCACCAGGAGTCCTTCGCCCCCTGCCTCGTCTTTTCCAGCACCGAGATCAGTTTTTGCTTCAGTTGCTCCCTGAACTCTATTTCCATCGAGTTGTAAAACAGGTCGTAACCGTGAGCCAGACCGGCGGCGAAAGTACCGTGGATAAACTCTCCCGGCCCACCGGTTTCCGTTGCGCTCAGAGCAGAGAGCCAGCGCAATCCGGCATCAAGATAGCGCTTATCATCTGTAAGATTATACATCAACCCAAAATTGGTGATTGCCGAGAAACACGATTCCTGGTTGCGCTCCTCCAGGCCGATTTCCGCCGGCGGCTGCTCCGACAGGTGCCGGTCTGCCCAGTCCTGCAGACGTTGGAACTGGATCGCCTTGTCGGAGTGAGCCTGCTGGCGAAGGTTCTCAACTTCGGAGAGAGAAAAATACAGACGGGGGTGGTCTGCGGCCCATGCCACGTTGAACAGCGACAGCGAAAGGATAAAAACCAGTACACGGGTTTGAGCGCCGGCAATCATCATTGACCTCCTGCCAGTAAGGAACCAAAATGATACAGCCCTTCCCCAAGCGTCACCATGGCAGCGGAACCGTATATACCATCCCTTCGAATTCAATCCTCAAAGCCCCGGTATCCTGCTTGATGACGATACTCGGAACAACTGCCTGCCGGTCACGGCTGCCGGCGACATAGGCCACAACGGGGGTGTTTGATTTGATTGGTGCAGCGCTTTTCCAATAGGGGTACGCTCCATTGCCGTCGAACAGGTGGGCGTGGCTCCACCCGTCGCGTGGAGTGAGAAAATCGCTGGCCAGTATCCCTTGCGGACCGTCCAGAATCTTAATCAGCGAGTTGTAGCGCCCGGCGCTTATCGAGATAACTTCCTTTGTGCGAGTGACCTGCGGCTGCTCTCCGTCCGGCACGCTGATTCCGTATCCCCCCAGCCACAAGTAAAGCGGCCGGCCGCTGTTGTGCCAGAAAATGTGCAGCTCTCCGTTCTCTCCGATCAGAGTATGGGTAATCACCTGGCCGAAATCCTCAAGTTCGCTTTCCGGGGTGTCGAGAGTGAAATCGTAGCGACTGACCGAGTGATGGGAGTCCACCGATATCGCCTGGGGGTTGGTGCGGAAAAACCACTGCTTGTTGTCGTGGGAAACACCGGTCCTGCCGGCGCCCAGGTCCGGCCCTCCTTCACCCAGTGCGCACCAGCCGAGATAGCTGGAGTAGGTATGCTGGAAGTATTTGATTCCTCGCTGCCACTGGCCCTGGTGTCCCACCGGCTCACCCAGTACGTAAGCTTTTGCTTCACCGTCCACCGGACTGACCTTCAGCACCATCTCCGCGCCGGGCAATTCCAGTCTTCCCCCTGCACCGTCGGCCGGCATCGGCTCTTCCTCTTCGGTCCAGAACGGATGATCGGCAGGCAACGCCAGGAAGATCATTCCCTGCGCTGCCCAGTAGGGCGCTCCACGGTCAATATAGCTTTCGGCCACCACGCTGTTGGGCCCATGGAATCCTGGTTCCAGCAGACCGTTTTCGCTCATGCAGTCGTTGTCCCAGAAATATTTCAGGCAGCCTGAGGCTATCCGGCGCGCCTGGCCGGGCGGCAGTGTGCTGGTGCCGTTGAGCACGGCCCAGCCCAGCGCCGAGATACTGGCGAAACGGTAGGAAAGCGAGCGTCCGAACGGGATCGGCCCGCCGTCACGCCCGTAGAGATACTTGAAACTCTCCAGGAAACGGGCGGTGGTGTGGGCCACCCGCTTACCGAATTGCTCGTTCCAGTTCTCGTCGAAATAGCAGAGGGCGTTATTGTAAAGTTGGAAACCCCACAAGTTGTAGTAGTCGAATGTGAAGTTACCCCCGTCGATAAACCAACCGTCACCGCGGTACCAGTTCAGCATCCTGTCGAATATCATGGTCAGGTATTGACGGTTGGACGTTACGCCGTTGGCCTCGAGCAACGGCACCGCCATCAGGTGGAAATACCAGTGATTGCAATCATAGGCCACTGTATGGGCCAGTACGCGAAGGAACTCCAGCAGGTTTTTTTTCTGCCCGTCGGTCAGCGGGTCCCAGAAGAACTTGGGGCTGAGCAATGCGGCCAGGGCGATATTGGTGCCGAAAGCGTCGTAAATTTCCCGTTCTCCCCAGTAAGCCGGGTCGTTGGGGTCCGTCCCCCGGATAATCCCTGTCAGGTAGGGTTTTGTTATCGAGCCGTCATACCCGGGCACCCTGTCGTTTCCCGTGGCTGCCGTATAGCAGGCGACCAGCATCAGGCTTCGCTCGAACGTCTCTTTCCGGCCGCCGGTGAAATCCCTCTCTCGCCGGAAATGGCCGGTTTCCCCCGAAACTCCCGTCAGCGTGGGCATCCCGGTTTTTTCGTCGAAATACGGCAGTACGCCGGCTATCAGCTTCTCGCAAATTTCCAGCCAGTGCTCCCTGGTATAACCCGTATAGGGGCTGAGATCGAAATCATCCCCTGCTCGCAACTGTGCCTGCGGCCGGTTGCCGTCTCCCGCTTCCGCACCCAGCAAGATCTGATCACAGTAAAAGCAGGATGCGATCAGCAGCGCCAGGCAAACTAATTTCAGCTCTTGTCGCGGACAGCGGTCCAGTAGAGTCAGCATCGGGTCCCCCGGTTGTAATTCGCAACATTTTTATGAAACACCTGTGAAAAGATATGGATTCGGACTGAGCCAGTCAAACGGTTAAGTGAAAATGATCTGTGCGCCAGCACTATTTTCGTAAAATCCCCCGATGGTGAGAATCTTTTCCACCTGCTCGCAGAGATCGTTTTTCGTACAATGGAACATGTCCATGGCGGCTCTGCAGGCGTAGATCCGGCCGCCGGAATCGGCTATCATCTCGATAAACTCGTCCACGGGCGGAATGTCCAGCTTGTCCATCTACCGCTTCATCATCTTGGTTGCAAAAGCGCTCATTCCCCCGGCAGCATCTCAAGCATTGCGGGCCTTACAAGGGTCGTAACTAGCTCTTGGATGGACGATTGACTAACAGGATATCGGTGGTTTGTGGGAGTGGGGAAGAATGGAACCTGACAGGGATGTCAGCTATTTTCTGTCAATCTGCCGACAATGTATGGAGCCAGCCAAACTATCAGAGACACTGCCAGCAGCCACTGGATTAAAAGGTTGCCGATCCCGAATTTCGAGAAGAGGTTCCACCAGCTATCCAGATGCCAGCTCACTGAATTATAAAGCCACCATACGATCAGGACGGTAAACTGGACCGGGATCAACCTGAGAACAATAAAGTCGAATCCTCTGCCGAGCCGGATATCGTTATTGTACTCCAGGTTGATCATTTCACCGCGGAACCGATTGGCTCCGAATTTTTTCACCGCGATGCAGAAAAACAGGCCGCAAACCAGCAGGGCCAGACTCCACACCCAGTCCTGATTGTCGAATACATTGCTCCACAAGGCGCTTGGCGTTCCCGCGATAATCATAACTGTCACCGCAGCCAGAGTGGCCGTTTTTCGCTTGAACCCGATATCAATCAGGTTCTTCACTGCCAGTTCCACCAGTGAAACGAGACTGGTTAAGGCGGCTATCAACAATGCGAAGAAAAAGAAGATTATCATTGCCTGACCGCCGCCCTGACCCAGCAGCCTGGGCATCCAGATGAAGATAAGTCCGGTGCTCGACTCTCCTGTTTCGCCTACAAGCCGTAACGCTTCCTGGACAGGCATCAGGGCAAAAACAGTGGGGATTATCGCCAGGGCGGCCAGAATGCTTGTCGCACTGTCGACAACACCGATTATCGCGGAGTTTTCTACAATCCGCTCACCAGGCTGAGCGTACGCCGAATACGTAAGCAGCAGCCCCCAGCCGGCGCCGGTTGACCAGGCGGACTGGGCCAGGGCCTCGACATAGATTTGGGGTTTGAAGAAATCTTCGGGATTGAACTGAAAAAGGTAGTTAACTCCCGACATCGCTCCAGGCAGGAGCAAGGCCTTGAGAGCTGAAAAAACCAGAATTAAACTCAGCACGGGCACGAAAATAATCGCCGACCTCTCTATGCCGGCACGCACCCCGCTCAGCACGATAAGCCCGACAACAACCGCCGCGGCCCAATGGAACCATACCGCCTCCCAGCTACCGGCGAAATGGCTCCAGTAACCCGTTCCGGTATCAGCGGTCACGGCCCCGGTCAGAGTTCCCAAAAAAAATTTCAGGCACCAGCCGGTTACAACCGAGTAATAGCACATGATTCCGGCTGCCGCGATTGCCATGAATCCGCCCATCCAGACTTTGCGCGGTCCGGCTACCCGCAGAAAAGAACCCACGGTGCCATAGCGGGTCGTTCTGCCGATTGCGCTCTCAACTGTCATCAGCGGGATTGACCAGAGGAACAGGAATGCAAGCCACAAGCAGATAAAGACAGCGCCGCCATTGGCCGCCGCAACTTTGGGGAACCTCCAGATATTGCCTGTCCCCACGGCCAGGCCGACCGCGGCCAGCAGCAGCCCCAATCTCGATGAGAAATATTCCATACCCTTTGAGCGGGGAGGTTCTTTTGCATCCATCGAGTTATCCGGCATCTGGAGTCAAAACAGCCTGTCAACTAATTGGATTGCCCTGTCTCCGGTCAGCAATCCAGCTTTTCTCGGGCGCTTAAAATCTGATCGATATCCTTACGCACTTCCCGACTCAGTTCCGGGCTCCGGTGCCGCGCGAGAACCTCTTTGACCCTAGTATTCAGGGTGGCGAAAAGGTCTTTATTCTCAGAGATTTTCCACATTTCCAAAGGCTCGCGGTTAAACGACGATGGTGTCCAGATTTCATGGCAGTGCCCTAGAGTGTGGTCGTCCTGAAGGAAGTGACCGCCGGCGCCGACCCTTTGGATCGCCTCCAGGGCCAATGTCCGATCATCGACTATCAGACCCTCGGTGGCCTTGCGCAGCATCCCGATCACCTCATTACAAAAAAGGATCATCTCCATGGAACTCACCATGCCGCTTGCCAGATACCCCACATCGTGAACCAGATTTCCACCGCTTAACAGGGCCAGCAGAATCTGGTGAGCCGCCTCGGCTCCCGCCTGAGCATCCAGGGTTTTGCTGTCCGCCGCCCCGGCCAGTCCCCAGACAGGCAATTTATAATGGTGGGCCAGGTCACCGAAGGCGCTGAAGGAAAAGTGAAATTCCGGAGATGCGTAAGTGAATGCGCCCAGGTGCATATCCATTGCGGTGACATTACCGCCGAAAATGAACGGGGCGCCTGGAGAGCTCAGCTGATGGACAACCAGGCCGGCGAGGCATTCGGCATTGCCCAATGCGATTGCCCCGGCCATTGTGACCGGGGCGGTGCCACCGGCCATACTGCCCGTAGGATAGGTCACCGGCAGCCTGTGCCGGGCGCAGAAGAGTATCATCTCCAGAGCTTCCCGGGTATGTATTCTCGGTGGAATGGGCTCGGTATAAAGAATGGCGAATGGTTTGCTCGAAGTTTCCCCGCTACCACCCCTTACCGCGCACATCATTTCGTAAATCGGCTGTATGTCTTTGAGGCCCTGGGCGGTATAAACAATCGGCTTGGCAGTCCCGCTCAGCATCGCGTCGAATTGGTGTACGAACGAACTGGTACCGGGATAATCACCGGCGATACCCATGCTCATCACAAAATCCAGATTCGGCATGGCGTCAACGAATCCGGCCATCCGGAAACTGTCTTTTTTGGCCGATTTTCTGAGTTCACCAGCTTCGGGATCGAATGTCTGCGGCGTGTCGGAACCCGTGCCGAAATAGACGTTGCGGGCAGTGAGTTCCATTGCGGGGTTTCCATTCCGGTCATGGATCACAACTTTTTCCGGCGCGGTTTCGATAGCGTTTGTCACCAGTTCCGCCGGTATCATCACGAGATCATCCTTACCGGCGCTCCCACCATGCTCCAGCAGGAGTTCGCGTACGCCGGGATGCATGAACCTCATCCCCTGACTTTCGAGTATCGCCAGGCTGGCCTCGTGAATCTTCTTCAACTGTTCAGGATTCAACACAGTTAAACGGAGTGAGGGCGAATAGCGGGATGCATCCATCGATTGATACCTTCGAGATAATGTATGTGTACCTGCGTGTCCAAAGTTTATCGGCTGGTTTTACTTCCAAATATTGTAGCATTAAGTATGCAGGAATTCAAGCATCACGGCCGGGACACCTTTATCGGGGAAAGGGTTCGTGATTTCATTATAAAATACCAGGACCGCCTTCTTTACGGGACAGATCTTGTATCCGGCTGGGGTGAAAACGGTGTGGATGGAGACCTCGGAAAACTCGACAATACCTATCTCTCGGACTATCGCTATTTTGCCTCGGATGAGGAGATCGGTGTTCCCTGGATCAGCGAATCCACTAGAGTTCAGGGGCTTAAGCTGCCGGCTGCTGTTCTGAAAAAGATATTTTTCCGCAACGCAAAAACATGGTACCCCGGTATCTGAGTAAACCCGGTGCAATCCGGACAAAAGACCCTTCTTCCTGTATGTCGTCAGAACATGTTGGACAACTATAGCCCATTTTGGACAACTATAGCCCATTAGTTAGGAGAGGGTTTATCCGTGCAAACCCGGATTCACCATATGAAAGATTGAAAGTGGTTTATCTAACTGGCCTGAGGTGTTAGAGTACAAGGGAAGCCACGTATTCAAGAGGTGAAATAGGGGACAACCGCTGAGCAAAGGTATAAAGGTCGGTTTTGATAGCAACCTCAGACTGGGAAAAGAGACTACAGGTACCGGTCTTCTTGCCTATCGTCAACTGGATGGCGTATCTGGGATATAATTGCTAAAGCAGCGCTACGCAGAGGGTAAATAATTATACAGGAATTATATACTCAATTTACCACCTTTACTGCGGGAGAAGAAAGAAATGGAAGCGAGCACAAGGTTCAAGACCTTCAAAGCAATTTCCGCTCCGGCCTTCCTGCTGGCTTTTGCGATTAGCTTTTCGGCAACGGCGGCCGCAGATATCACGTTAACGGACTTCGCCAGTCTCGGCCCCGGTGGTGGCGGCGCTGTTTTTTGCGCGGTGTTTCACAACACTAACCCTGATATTATCCTCGTAGGCCAGGATGTAGGCGGTATCAGCAAAACCACGGATGGAGGCGCCAGCTGGCACCATGTCAACCGGGGCCTCTCGCTGCCGGATGCCACGGCTGATGTCTACGGGATAACCGAGCTGATTGCTCACCCCATGAACAACAATGTCTTTTTCGCCTGTACCTGGGGAGGACTTTTCCGCTCGGATGACACCGGGGATTCCTGGCGCCGCCTGATCTCAGTGAATGCGGCCGGAGAGGAGCTGGGCATCTCCTGGCTGGCGGTCAGCCCCCTGGATACTAATCTAGTGCTGGTGGGCACCGGAGACTGGCGCACTCCTGACGTTGGCCAGGGCCTTTACCGCAGTCTGGATGGCGGCGAGACATTCGCCCTGGCAGCGGCCGCGGGTCTGAGCGAAACCGCGCTAATCGCCTGCCTGGCTTTTGACCCTATCGATGGATCGGTATATGCGGCCACCAGCGAGGGCCTTATGCGTTCCACGGATGGCGGCGATTCCTTTTCCAAGCTGGAGTTTGTGTTCAGGCACGACCACGGACAGTGGACCGGCATTGTTGAACAGGGGGGAGTGCGCACTTTCTGGTACGTGCTGCAGACCCTCGGGGAAGGCGCTCCGTCGAACTGGTCCGGCGGGGTTTACCGCTCCTCGGACGGAGTAACCTGGACTGAGATAA
>JAJRTS010000063.1 GCA_024278175.1 Gemmatimonadales bacterium
AGAAGCGGCGATATCTTCTCCCAGTATGCTTCGCTTAATAACTTCACTCTTCGGGCCATTGGTTATCACCTCCGGCCCCAATAATTTACTCGCCAATGGGCAAAAGTCTAGAACAATATTCCAGTTATGAAACAGCTTCTAGTTAAAAGACATTTCAGTTCGACACAAAGAAGAGCCGTGACAGCCTCGCAGGTTGAATCAGCAAGAACGTTAATCAAGAAAGGTGCCGGGATTTACACCAAAGCGCAGAATGCTGTTACTTCTTGCAATTAAAGATGTTAGCAGAACAGAGATGAGTCGGACGCACCGGTCCGTTTTGGCACAGTGGCCGCTTTCGGACCGGTCAACATTGGCGCATTTCAAAAGACAAAAAGAAGGAAAGAAACAGATGAGATTCCTAAGTTTTTTTGAGTTTCCTACGGAGAGAGTTTCGGGAAATCCCAAAATAAGCGGCGGTTCGTGTCTTGTTGCCGTTAAACTTTGCCAAAACCGCCTGTACGATTTCCTCTTCAACCGCTTTCAAGTCCATGCCGTCGGGGAAAATATTTACAGTAATCGAGTCCGGTTCCCGCTCAGAATGCCGAGTCGTCAGAGTATTTCCGTCATCGCCCCTGAGAAAATTCAAGTGTTCCGGTCTTAGCTCGGTCTCATCATAGTTCAGCACTACTCGTTCAATCGTATTTTGCAACTGACGGACGTTTCCCGGCCAGGAGTGATTTTTCAGGATCTTCACCGCGGCTTTATGGATGAAGTTGAATTGTCGTTTTTTCTGCTCCGCAAACAGCTCTAAAAACATCTGGGCCAAAGGTTCAATCTCTTCTTTTCTTTCCCGCAATGGAGGGATTTGAATCCTGCCTATATCGAAGCGATAGAATAAGTCCTTACGGAAAACACCTTCTTCCATGAGCTTAGCCATTTCCCGGTTGGAAGCACAGATGACCCGGATATCCAACTCAATCTTCTTCACTCCACCGACCCGATAAAACTCCCGTTCCTGAAGAACACGCAGCAGCTTGGGCTGTAACTCCAGAGGCATGTCTCCAATTTCGTCGAGAAATATGGTTCCTCCCTGGGCCAATTCGAATTTTCCTATTTGTCCTTTTCTCTTTGCACCCGTAAAAGCGCCCGCTTCATAACCAAAGAGTTCACTTTCAAACAGGTGAGGAGGAAAAGCCGAGCAGTTGATCGCGACGAAAGGGGTAACCGTTCTTTCAGCTCCATAATGTATCATTCGCGCGATTATCTCTTTCCCGGTGCCCGTTTCGCCCTCGATCAGAACCGGTACCATTCGATCGCCATGTAACGTTTGCGCCATGGATACAACCTGCCGCATTGCAGCGGAAAAAACGCCAACCCGACCGATACCTACTATTTCCGCATATGCGCACTGCAGTTTCTCCAGTTGTGTTTTTGTCGCGTGAGTTGCCTCGGCCACCTTTTTTTCGAAATGGTGGGTTAATTCAAAATTTTCCTTGATTAACGTTTGGTGCTCTACGATCCGGTTAACAACGGCAGCCAATTCTTCCAGATCGATAGGCTTGGTCAGATAATCGTACGCTCCCGCCCTAAGTGCCGCGAGCACAGTTTTCATCTCTCCGTGCTGTGTAATCATAACAATATCCGCGGTCCGGCCCTGAGGCAGTTCCTTCAACTTTTTCAACAACTCGATCCCATCGAGCCCCGGCATGCGGATATCGGTCAGAACAAGCGGAAAACAACCCTCTTCGAAGTGTTTGAGCGCCGCCTGACCGCTGTCACATTGGATCACATCATGACCCAGGTGCCTCTCGAGGTACTTTGCCAGGGATTTCCGTCCAACAATCTCGTCATCAACAAGTAGTATTTGCATTGCCTGTCCCTCTGTTTGACCTTGAGATCGGCAGTTTAACCAGGAACAGAGCACCACCCATCTGCTTGTTCCCGGCCCCGATAGTCCCGCCCAGGCCCTCGATGTAACTCTTTACTATCGCCAGGCCCAGGCCGGTGCCTTTCCCGGGCATTTTAGTCGAGAAGAAGGGATCGAAAAGTTTGCCCAGATCGCTTTCAGGAAACCCGATCCCATTGTCCCCGACTTCGAGAATAGCTGTATCGTCTGACCGCCGGACACTGATATTTATCTTTTTATCTGTTTGCTCTGATTTATCAAAAGCTTGCACGGAATTGACAACCAGGTTTATTACAATCTGTTCCAGATGGATCCGATTCCCGTTAACCAAAAAAGGAGCGGATTCCATCGCAACATCCAGAGCGATTCCATGGGAAGATATCTGGCGTTCAAGCAGGGACAGGGCTTGATTAACCGACTCTTTGAGGTCGAAACTCTCTTCCGTCTTATCGGCCGGTGAGGTCCAGAATGCTCTCACGTTCGTGATGACCTCTCCCACTCTGGAAATCTGGTTTGAAATTGTCTCCAGGTTCTCAGCCAATTCTTCCATTAATATCTCCTTATTGCGCTTAAACTCTAATATCATGGTATCCACTATTATTTTGACTGCATTTATGGGGCGGTTGATTTCATGGGTGATACTTCCGGCCAGAACTCCGATAGACGCCAGGCGGGAGGCGTTTTCAAGCTCGGTAACATTCTGTTTGAGCTGTAAGTTGGCCTGATGCAGATCATCGGTTCGCTTTACCACGAGTTTTTCGAGGGCAACGTGGCGGTAGACGGCATAGCCCAGTAAAAAAATGATAACCATACTCCCGATACCAACAACAACCTGAAAGCCGGATTCCTTATACCAGGGCAGAAGTACGGTGAAGCCGAAAACCGCCGGTTGGGGATCGTAGTTCAGGTTCACGTCCATCGCCCGGACCTCGAAAAAGTGTTCTCCGGATGGCAGTTTGTTGAAAACCGCCATATTCCCTGTTTTAAAGGATGACCATTCGCCACCGTCCAGGCGGTGCGAAAACAGAAGACGGTTCGGGCGGGTCTGCTTCCACCTGTCCACTCCGGAAAAGATTAGTCGGACTTCCCCGGCCGGAGGAGTTTCTTTCAGGTTTTCTTTCTCAGGGACAAAGGTCTCGGGAGGGTCGGTATCCGCTTCCGGATGATAGAGGCTCAGGCCGCTTATCGTGCCGACCCAGATTTGGCCCCGGCTGTCCTCGACAACACTGTAAGTAGCGGTATTGGGCAGTCCGTCTTCTTCAGTGTTCTTGAGCTCTGAGGGTCCAAAAAGCCGGAAAAGACCACTGCCGCAAGCAATCCAGACCGTCCCGTCCCGGCTTGTTGTGATGGAGCGCACACCGCTGAGTCCCGACATAATAGTCTGCCAGTTCTGCCCGTCAAACCGGGAAATCTCATTTCTTCCACCCACCCAGATTTCGCCCTCTTTTGTTTCAAAAATGCAAAATCCGCAACCTCCTGCGTATCCTTCATCATCACCGAACGTCCTGTATTGGCCATCCTTGTAAAGCGCGAGACCATCCTGACTCTGTCCTCCTATCCAAAGGTCGCCGTTTGCCGCTTCGAAAATATACCGCGGTTTCCCGATATTCCACCCGCTGCCCAGATCCAAATAAGGCCTGAAGGAGGTTCCATCGAAAACCTCGAGGCGATAGCTAAGGGAATTTGCCTTGCTTGAGGTGAAAACCCAGAGTTTCCCATCGCTGCGAGGGGCTATTAAACTGATTGTCCGGCTGGTTGACCCGCCAGCGGAATCTTTCGCTGAGAGATAAGAAATGCGCTCGAATCTTTCTTTATCCGGGTCAAAAGCAAGCAGAAAATCATTGTAAGGCAGGGTAAGAATTGCGAGGCGGCCATCGGGCAAAGAGCAGATGGATTGTGTCAGGAAATAATGTGTTTCCAGGCCAGCCGGCAACCGGTATACTTTCCATTGCCCCAGTTGGTAAAGCAAAAGCCGGGAACCTCCTCCAAACCACAGCCTGCCCTCACGGTCTTCGTGTATTACATGGATTCGATTTTTTATCTCTTTAACATTAACCGGTGTCCTCCAGATCGAGGGGGCATAACGGGCAATCCCATGGGAAGTCGCCAGCCAGAAAACTCCGTCCGGTTCGACCGTCACATCGTTAAGGTCTCCCGCCAGGATACCCTTTTTTTCCTGGATTTTTTCTGTGCCGTTTTGGACCAGAGAGATAGTATTGTCTTCCTTCATAATCCAGTAACTGTCATCCAGCCCAGGCCAGCCGGCAATGATGTTCCCCTCGTAACCAGAGAGGATTTGCCATTTGGCGCCGTCAAAATGAACCAACTCCCTTTTATTGTTTCGAAAGTTAACGGCCGTAACGTACAATTCTCCATCCGCCCCCTCGACCGGTGCGCGAAAGTCCTTGACGCCCGGTTTTCCGGAAAGATATTCGCTCCATCTCCCGGCCACTGGCCCGAAACCGGATGCCAGCTTTGCAACCCCATTTTCGCCGGTAATCCAGATGCCACCATCCCGCGCTGCGATCATATCGATGAACCGACCCAGCTTTCCCTCTCCAGCTTTTTTGATAACCTTTGTTTGTTCGGTTGCGGCGTTGAACAGCATGAGACGATCAGTCAGAAGATAAAAAAGTTGATCCTGCTCTCCAGGCAGGAAGGGAATTAATGTCCTGATCATCTCTGCTGGATACGGGTTGCTAATCTCCTCCATTTCATATTTGACCCACTGCCCGTCACGGAACAGTTGAACTCCGTTGGAATACAGGGACCAAAGCTGTCCGGAACGGCTTTCATGGACTTTCAAGTCCAGGCCCGGACTTGGGATAGTATGTACCAGCATATTAACGGGCGCCGGCCACCCATCCAGCCAACTCAGCTTGTCAACGCCGGCATGTGATACCCACACTTTTCCACTGGGTCCCGCGGTGACAAAACTCGACCAGGATTCTCCCAGTCCGTCCGAGGCCTCAAAAAAACGCCAGTTTGCCAGTTCAGTACTGCTTGCCTCCCCGACAGACAGGCACCAAAGACCGCATAAAATTAAGATATCGCATCCAAAGATTTTTTTGAATATTGCTTGCATGTGCATAAGAAGAAAAATCCATTCGGGTCATTAAGCATCTTTACGATCAGCTAAAATATAAGCACTCATAAACATACAACTAAAGTATCAACTAGATAAAGAATATTCTCCCTGGATTTTCGAGGCACATCAGGTGGAACCCCGTTTGGGCGGAATATGTCATATTATGGCAAAAAAGAACCGGACAGAAAATCTGCCGAGTTTTGTAAGCTATTATGATATCGGGAAATATATGGTGGGCGTACTGGGATCGAACCTGGACTCTCCTGATCCAGAGTTACTCTTGGAAAAGAAGCGCTCTTCAGGACAGTATCAGGAGGCGATCGGGAGTATGCTGGAAGAGGTCCTGCGGATGACCAGGCTCACGGAATCGCTCTTGCAGCTTTGCCGGGCTGATGAAGGGCGCATCGAGTTGAGTATGGAATCTCTCAACCCGGCCGGGCTGGTGCGTGAAACCGCCAGCCAGGTATCGGTTTTGGCCGAGGCAAAAAATCAGGAACTGACAGTGATTGTCCCGCCTTCGGTACCGGATGTTTCAGCAGACCGGAACACCCTGCGCATAGCTTTGCTAAACCTCCTGGACAACGCGATAAAATATTCGCCTCCCGGGAGCAAAATTATCTGCACGCTCGCCGCATCGGCTGATTCGGTCACCATCCGGATTGTGGATTCAGGCCCGGGAATCCCCGCAGAGCACCAACCGTATATTTTCGACCGCTTTTACCGGGTGGACCCCGGCCGCTCGCGGGAAAAGGGAGGGACCGGACTGGGACTCTCAATCGCCAGGTGGGCGCTGGAAGCCAATGGAGGCCAGCTCACTCTGGAAAGCTCGAGCACGGAAGGTTCCACGTTTGTAGTGACACTACCCATTCCTTGAAAAAAATTTAGAGTAAATCAGATAAACTTATGGGCTATATGGTGATAGATCGCAGGGTTTCACTAGAAGCTGTTTCATAACTGGAATATTGTTCTATACTTTTGCCCATTGGCGAGTAAATTATTGGGGCCGGAGGTGATAACCAATGGCCCGAAGAGTGAAGTTATTAACCCTAATCCAGCGATAACCATGGAAAATCATTTGAAAAAGCAGTCTATCTTATTTAAATAATCTCATTTAAATAATCTCATCTTTAACTTGAACTCTGTCGAAATCGAGATCAAATAACTTTTGCCCCTCTTATCGCTGGATTAGGGCTTCTAGATGAGTGTTACTGAAAATCAACAGACTGGTGGCAGAGGCGGCTGGCTCAAGCCGGTAATACTGATCACGGTAGTAATTGTTTTATTGGTTCTGGCCCGTACATTGGGTCTGGGCGAGAAGCTGGGAGAACTGAAAAACTGGATTCAGGGCCTTGGACCTGCCGGCCCGGTTGTATTTTACTGATTTACATAGTAGCCACTGTAGTTGTTTTACCAGGCTCAGCGTTGACCCTGGCCGCCGGGGCCTTGTTCGGTTCAGTGCTGGGAGTGATACTGGTCAGCGTTGCTTCAACCGCGGGGGCAGGACTCTGCTTTCTGATTTCCCGCTATGCAGCCCGCAAATCTATCCTGCGCTGGTTGGGAAAGAATGAGAAATTTGCCAAACTGGATGCCATGACCGAACAGCATGGTGCGGCAATCGTAGCTTTGACCCGCCTAGTGCCGATCTTCCCTTTCAACTTATTAAATTATGGCTTCGGACTTACCCGGGTAAGGTTTGTGACATATCTTTTCTGGTCATGGCTCTGCATGCTTCCCGGAACGGTGCTCTATGTTGTGGGGGCGGATGCCCTGTTCGTAGGTATGGCTGGCGAGGGAATACCCTGGCCTCTTATTGGAGGAGTCGCGGTTGCCGCTGTAGTGCTTTTTTTCCTAGTCCGTTATGCCAAAGGCAAGTTACAGGATTCCGAAAGCAAGTAAATATTCCGGAAATATACAGATGAATACAGGAAAAGAATTTTGCTCCGGCATTATATTTACCTCTATCTAAAGGAGAGAGCATGTCTCATGGGAATAAGCCTGACCGTGGGCGTTTCTACGCCGTTTGTCGAGACTGTGGGACTGTGAAGGACGAATCTTTCGATAACAGGCAATGTAAATGCGGCGGAGTTTTACATGTGGATTCTGCCAGGTGCCTGGGTTGCGGGAAGCGGCACCCGTTTGGTGGAGTAGGGGAAAAGTGCTCTTGTGGTGGAGAAATCGTCCCCAAAATGGTGGGCTGCCCTTCATGCGGCTCCCATACCACGATAGCCAATCTCGGAGAATACTGCCCGAAGTGCAAAGTACAACTGGTGATGGAGGGTTAGATGAATTCGCTTACCGAAAATCCGGACACTTTCTGTGATGATCCCCTTGATGCCCTACGCAAGGATGCACTGGGCATGGTGGATAAATGTATCGAGTGCGGCTCTTGTTATATCGACTGCGCGTTCGGCAACTACGGTGACGAGCCTCACGACTGCCGGAAATGGATCCGCGAGTCCAATGATTTTCTTCGCGGTAAAACTAAAGAGCTGACACCAGAGCTGGTGGATGCGAATTTAAAATGCGCGGAATGCAACCGCTGCTTCAATAGCTGCCCCGAGGGCATTTACAGACGTCACGGTAACATGATGATGAAACACCTGACAGGCAATCCTCTCCGGCACCGGATAAATATTCACCCCTATTCCAACTGGCGAATCAAACAGCCGGCCATCGAAAAATTTGTGGTGTCTAAATGGGCCACTGAGGAGCAGGACTGGTATAACGGCCTCAACGAGCTTAAGCCTGCCGAGATACTGCTGTATCACGGTTGCTACGTTTACCTCCAGGCTGCTCAATGCATGAAGCTCGAGAAAATGCTCCAGGCGGCTGGCGTAAGTTATACTGCTGTGGGAAACCTCGAATACTGCTGTGGAACTTTTGGCTTCTATCGCGGGGGTGATGATATGAAATCCATCCGGCCCCGTCTACTTGAAATGGTGCGTAAAGTTCAGCCCAAGCGCATTTTGACCAACTGCGGGCATTGTTACAACGCGATGTGCGATCTGGCCGGGAACCTGAAGAGTGACTCTCCCCCCCCGTGTCATTCACGCCGCTCAAGAGTTGCTCGATCTCAACGTTGCCAAGCGACTTGATTTTGCGCATCTCGGAGAGACTTTCACAATCCACGACTCGTGCAATTTCCGCGCTCTCCACGATGAGCACGGGCCTTTGAGAAGCTTCCTCCGCAGAGTTGGGGGAATTCACGAAATGCTTTCCCACGGGAAAAACAGCAAATGCTGTGGCGATGTTTCACGGTATTATAATCCTGGGCATGTTGACGAGGATAACCGGAAGGTCAAGGTTCGCGAATTTGTCTCTTCCTGCGCCGACCGGATGGTTACCGTTTGCGCGGGGTGTTACGAGAATTTCCACAATAAACCTCAATTAAAATCAGCGGATCTTATCGATGTTGCTTATGAGGCATTTGCCGTTGCAAGGTCGGAAGATATTGCAAAGACCAAAACTGCGACTATTAGTTGGGAGAATATGTCTCCAGCCATCGAGGGAGAATAACTACAATGTTCCAGATTCAGTGGCAGGAAAGACTTTGCATCAATTGTTTAAAATGTGTCGAGGTCTGTCCCAGACGCAATCTCAAAGTTTACAGGGGAATGCCTACACAGGCCGGGCTCAATACTTGTACAGGATGCGGATATTGCACCATGAGCTGCCCATCGGGCTCGATATATCACGTTACCCTGAACAAAGATTATTGGGGTTCCTGGAACCCACAGATCAGAAACGATGCTTACCGGATTGCGAAGACAGGAAAATATGTCGTGGAGGGCAAAGGAACTGACCGGAAGTTTATCAATTGGGACAACTTGATTTTTTTGCCCGGGCAACTTGCTCATCCACCACTGCTAGATTCAGAGCCAGTCAAGACAGAAGTTGTCATCGGACCACGCTCTCAGCATCCGGTCAAGCTTGAAACACCGATTATGATAGGTGCTATGAGTTTTGGTTCGTTGTCAGTAGAGGCAAAAGTGGCCTTGGCCACCGGTGCAGCCGCAGTCGGCTCGATGAGTAACACTGGAGAGGGCGGGATGCACGAAAAGGAACGTGAGGCGGCTCGCTACCTGGCCTTGCAGTACAGTACCGGCCGGTTCGGGGTAGAGCAGGATGACCTCCAAAGAGCTGACATGATAGAGATTAAAGTAGGCCAGGGAGCCAAGCCCGGCCTTGGGGGACATCTGCTGGCGGATAAAATTACTCCAGAGATCGCCAAGGTGCGTAACATGGTAGAAGCGGGAGCCCGTTTTCGCCCGGGAGAGAATGCTATCAGTCCGGCTCGCCATCTTGACATAAACAGCCCGGAGGACCTTAAAAAAAGAGTCGATCAATTGAGGGAGGTAACCGGAGGGCGGCCGATTGCAATTAAGATTGCCGGGGGCCATGTTGAAAAAGACTTGGATATTGTCATTCTGGCTGACCCTGATGTGATAGTGGTCGATGGCGGTGAGGGAGGTACAGGGGCTGCTCCTTCGATAGCCAAGAACCATGCCGGCCTCCCCCTGATTCCGCTGTTATCCAGGTCAGTCGCTTACCTAGCTGAGAGAGGGATCCGGGATCGTTATACGCTGATCGCAGCTGGAGGCTTGAAAGGCCCAGCTGACTTCGTGAAAGCCCTGGCTTTGGGTGCAGATGCCATCTATACCGCCGGGTACGCAAAATTTGCACTCGGCTGCGTCTATTGCCGTTCGTGCGAGACTGGAAGTTGCCCGACAGGTATAACCACTCAGAACCCTGCCCTCAGGCGCAGACTCGACGTGGAAACACGAGCCAGGCAGGTGGAAAATCTGTTGCGTGTCTCTACAAACGAAATCGCCAAAATCTGCCGCCTCTGCGGGTGTGACAGCATTACCGAGCTCAATTCCGGTCATCTACGCTCATTAACTCGTGAAATAGGTGAGATCACACGAATACCAATGGCACACGAACCATCTGGTCAAAATGAGGCAGGATAACTCAGAAAACATGCAAATATTTGTAACAACACGAATCCGGTTCACAAAAGGGAGTTCAAATGATAGAGAAGATTAACATCGATCCCCAAGTCGAGACCATTGTAATGCCGGAAAACCTGAGGGTGGGATTAGTTGTCGCCGAACATCGCAAAAAGTGCCTAAATGCGGGTTGCCCTTTCGATTACGCCGGGTTGGCTTTTGGCCAGTCGCCATTCCATGTTCCACCACCTCTTGAAAGTGCGCTATGTGAACACGCGGGGAAAGGACATTACTCCGCGGCCGAAGGAATAGCCGAGCTGCGGGAAGCCATCGCCGGCTTCAACAAAAGGAATTTCAAACTCGAGATAGATCCGGCAAGGATCGTAGTAGGTCCCGGCACCAAGGACCTGATTTTTACTATTTTCACCATGATCAGCGGCCATGTCATTATTCCCTCGCCATCGTGGATCGGATATGCTCCACAGCTCGAATTACTGGGCAAGCATTATCACACGTTCCATTTACGACCGGATTGCGATTTCCGGATCCAGCCGGCCGACCTTGATCAATTTCTCTCAAGCATGACTCATGAGGGAAAACAGCACCTGCTGGTTCTGAACAATCCCAACAACCCCAGCGGTGTTGTGTATTCAAAAGAAGAGTTAGGCGAGATAGCGGACGTCTGCCGCAAGAACAACACTCTCGTTCTTGCCGATGAAATCTATGCCTTGTCCACTTATGAATTCGAAAATTTCACCAGTATGGGTTTAATCTATCCCGAGGGAACTTTCATCACCAATGGCCTTTCAAAAGACAGATCGGCTGGAGGATACCGGCTGGGTTCGTGCATCCTTCCCGAAAAAGCGGATGACAAACTGGCTGAGGATTTTACCAAGATTGCGGCGACCGTTTACACCAATGTTTCAACTCCTACTCAATATGCCGCAATAGCCGCCTATGAACCCAGCCCTGAAATAGACGAGTATTTCGCTATAACTCGCGAAATACACAGGATGATGGGGCTTTTCATGAGCGAGGAATTCAATAAGATCCAAGGAATTAAAGCGACTACTCCTCAAGGTGCTTTCTATTTTTACGCGGATTTCAATCTGCTTACGGAAAGTTTGAAAAAGAAAGGAGTTATGACATCCAACCAGTTGGGACGGTCGCTGATAAGTCATCCATATCATATAGCCGTTGTTACCGGCGATGCGGTGATGCTTCGCCCGGAAGATTACGGCGCCAGGATAGCCTTCGTCGATTACGATGGCAGGCAAGCGTTCGAGAGATACAAAAAGAACCCACCGAAATCGAAAACAGCGGAAATCGATTTTGTCAGGGATAACGCCCCGCAAATGCTAAAGGGAATTGAATACTTGAAAAAGTATATTGATTATGTAGTTTCCTGAGCTTTAACTATCCCCGACCGCATTTTGGTAACTGGCTGCACCGGGCTGGAGTAAGCCTTGATGAACTCAGGGTACTATATGGGCACAGGGATCGTGCGACGACAGACCGGTATATCACACCGGACATCGATTTGATAAGTGCTAAACTGTCCCTGCAGCCAAAAATCGGCAAAGAAAAAGCCTCCGAAAACGATGTTTCGGAGGCTCAAAAGCTCAGGGTTTGCTTAAAATAAGTTGTGACACTTTGGTGACATTTTGCAGTCAGATCCCCTGACTTTTGTCACAAAAGAAGGCCGGATATTCTCGCAGATTCAAGAATAGCCGGCCCCTAATATGGTTGCCCGACCAGGGATCGAACCTGGACTCTCCTGATCCAGAGTCAGGCGTGTTGCCAATTACACCATCGGGCAGTAGTTACAATAAAATAAAACCAATCGCGTGCCCTGTCAAGGGCTTATACATTCAAGTCAGTTCCTGTGCGGCTAGTTGTCCGGTTGAGATACGTTGAACGAGAACACCCAGCCGTATTTACCGCCGAGAGGATAATAAACGCGATACCAGAGCCCGTCGCTGCTAATATGGATCAGCTTCTCGCCCTTCTTCAGGGTGGCGATCTCGGGGCTCGACGGGCTATTCTGCTCGTAGAGCGGGATGTCGTTCTGGCTCACCTCCAGGTTCTTGCCCGAGGGCTGCTTAGCGGCCTGCTCCTCGTCCTGTTTGGCGGCAGGGGAGGCAGCCTGGCCGTCCTCTGCGTTGGGCTGTTGCGTCTGGGCCGACTGTCCGGCAAGGCTGCCGGAAGAGGACGTGGCCGGGATACTTACGTACGAAGGTTTACTCCAGCGGCTGAGCAGGTTGCCTGCCGAATCCACCGCCGCCAGGCGCGCCTGGTAGCGGCCCGGCTTGTTCGTCAGAGCGCTGTCGATCTCGAAACGGCCACTCGTGCCCTCCAGTGGTTGGTTGATAATCACCTCGCCCACTTCGCTGGCGTTGGCCGCGCTGCCACCAACCAGGCGCGCCAGCTCGAAACTGATACCGCTGGCGTTTGCTATTTTCCCTATTTCCCAATTCATGCTGAACCCGCTATCTGTTGACTCGAGTTCAGGGGAGGGAGGGATCTCGGTCGGTTGTAGCGGTCGCTGATCAGCCTGGACCTGGGTGAGTGGGGGCGACTCGCTCGACTCTGAGACCACCACCAGGGTGTCGACCTCGGACCACATTCCCATAAAATCTTCGTGAGAGCTGACAGCGATAACGCGGAACAGATAGGTGCCCGGGCCGGCCAGCCCGTCGATATTGGAGCTGTACGTGCCGCTGATCCTGCCCAGTGAGGGGTTGAAGAAGAAGGTGTTCAGTCTGTCGCGTGCTCTGCCGCCCGGGTTGCCGAATGAACGACCGGGTTTGGAAATCTCCACCGCGGCGTCACGGGCGCCTTCGATATTGCTCACGTCCCAGCGGAACGAGTATTCCGGCTTCTCCGGCGAGATGACCCGTGGTTCGATCTCCGGTATGTTGGCGGCAATGTCCAGGTTGTTGTAAACAACTACCAACTTGGTGGCATCGCTGAAGCGGCTGATTAATTCATTCCTGGAATTCAGCGCCGCCACGCGGTAGTAGTAAGCGCCGACCCCCTCCAGCTCAAGCGCGTTGCCTCGCCGCTCACCTTTGACAGAACCAAGTGATGGCGTATAGTAGAGTGTTGCCTCCGGATCCGGTTCGGTACCGCGCGGGTTGGAGAACTTGCTGTTGGCCTTGCTGATTTCCAGGGCCGAGTTTTTGGCGCCGAGGATATTGGTTACGTCCCAGCTCAGTTTGTATTGCGGGGCAACGATACTGATCGTATCCGGTTCCAGCAAGGGTGCGTTGGCCGGAACTTTACCCTGGGCTTCCATACTTTCCCCGCGGATATTACTCTCCATGCGGGTTTCATCGCGGTTGAGCATTGTCTCACCCATGCCGGCGGAGCCTCTTGAATTTCCTCCCGACTCCGGTCCGCGCACGAGATCCTGCCGAAGGCGCACCGCCTCCTGGCGCATGTCTCCGGTGGAGGCATCGATCAGGTCCTTGATCTTCGAGCGCTGCTCCGGGTCGAGTTGCTTGACCAGGTTCTCCGGGTCTTCCAGTACGCTCCTGACATTGCTGTTGAACAGGTCGAACGCGCCGGCGTCGACCATCTGGTCCTGGTTGATCGTGCGCAGCATATCGTCCATCACGTCACCCAACTGGCTCTTGACACGCTTGCTGTTGTAGTGGGCGCTTAACTGCTGATCGTCCAACAGTTTGGACAGCTTGCCCTTGAGCTGCACCACCGCGCGGCGCAGGCTGGTCTTGCCGGCCAGATCACCGGCGGCCTGGTAGGCGTCCTGGTTCAGGAAATCCTCGGCCTCCTCTTGTTCGCGCACCTGAGCCTGCTTGACCGCGTTGAGTTGGCCGATAACCTGGTTATAGAGCGGGTGGTTGGTTGACAGTGCCTCGAGAATACTCTCCAGGACACTGCGCGAACGCTGGTACAACTGCTCCTTGTTGTAGAAGCGGGACAGGTCCAGGTAGGTTTCCACGTTGTCACTGGTCCTGCTCAGATCTTCCTCAATCGACCCCTTGATCGCATCGAACATCGGCATACCGTCGTTAACTTTGGACATTGCCTCGTTGAGCACCAGCAAGTCGAACTTGTCCAACCGGCCGTTGCCGTCCACATCGCCGGCGCTCAACTCCTCTGCATCGGCCCCCATGCCCAGGGCCACGGTACGCTCCAGACGCATGATGTCGAACACATCGAATACGCCGTCGCGGTTGAGATCCCCGTTGGTGATCAAGTCGGTGGCGGCTGCCGGCCGGGCCGATACGTGCGCGTTACACAGCGCAAGCGTCAGGCAGGCGGCGAGGATAAGTCTGTGTAAAACAGTGGTGTTCACCTGCTGATCTCCCGGAGATGTCTTGTTACGCAAGTGCTGCTTTCTTTCTACTTCGTTGTTAATTATAAGGTTCGGCATGCGTAAAATCCAGAGAACAGGGCAGGAACTCCCTGCCCGTTTCAGCCCAGCGTGGCCAGGGCGTTCTCGATCCGCTGCAACGCGAGCTCCTTGCCGGTAACCGCCAAAGTCTCGAAAATGCCCGGGCTTACGTTTGTTCCTGTTACCGAGAGCCGGATCGGTTGAATCAGTTTGCCCGCACCAATCTGCAAGTTTTCCGCCAGCGCGCGAATCGCATTCTCCAGAGCAGCCTCGCTCCAGTGGTCCACGCCGGCCAGCACCTCTTTGACACTGGCCAGGTAGCGGGGGGCCTCGCCCTTCCAGATTTTTTTCACCGCCTGAGGGTCGTACTCGATTTCCACGGGGAAGAAAAAACGGCTGCGGGAAACCAACTCGCCTGTCACCCGGCAGCGCTCCTTGGCCAGTTCCAGAGCTGCGAGCAGGTGGTTTTCATCGCGGGCGGCGGCCAGCAGCCCCTCGCTCTCGAACTGCCCGCGCACCAGGCTCAGCAGGGTTTCGTTATCCGTACGGCTGATATACTGCCCGTTCATCCATTCCAGCTTCCGGGGGTCGAAAATGGCGTTGCGCGTGTTGATCCCGCTCAGCTCGAACGCGGCGGTCAGCTCGTCCGCGCTCATGATCTCCCGGTCGTCTCCCGGCGACCAGCCCAACAGGGCCAGGAAATTGAACAAGGCCGGAGCCAGGAAACCCTGCTCACGGTATTCTGTCAGGCTGGTGGCCCCGTGGCGCTTGCTCAGGCGTTTCTTGTCCGTGCCCAGAATCAATGGTACGTGGCCGAAGCGGGGAACCGGCCGGCCCAGGGCGCGGTAGAGCAGGATCTGCTTGGGAGTGTTGGAAATATGGTCGTCGCCGCGGATGATGTGGGTGATCCCCATCTCGATATCGTCCGCCACCACGGCCAGCATGTAGGTGGGCGTGCCGTCCGAGCGCTGGATGATAAAGTCGTCCAGCGTGCTGTTGTCCGCGCCGATCCGGCCATGCACCAGGTCGTCGAACGTGGTCCGCCCTTCGCCGGTCCTGAACCGCACCGCGAATTTTTTGCCGGACGCGGCCAGCTTGTCGCTTTCGGCATTGGAAAGTTTGCGGCAGGCGCCGTCGTAAAGTGGATCGCGTTTCTCGCTGATGGCCAGCTCACGCTTCCGGGCCAGCACCTCGGGGGGGCAGAAACAGCGGTAGGCGTCGCCCTGCTCCATCAGCCGGGAAGCCGCCAGCCTGTGGCGCTCTACCCCCTGGCTCTGATAGACAACCTGCCCATCCCAGTCGAGACCCAGCCAGCGCAGGCCGTCCAGGATCGCCGCGGTGGCCTCGGCGCTGGAGCGCTCACGGTCGGTGTCCTCGATCCGCAGCAGGAATTTGCCGCCGTGGCCACGGGCGAACAGGTAGTTGAACAGCGCGGTGCGCGCCCCGCCGAGATGAAGGTAGCCGGTGGGGCTGGGGGCGAAACGGACTACGGGCTTGGTGCTCACTGTTTGTCTTTCCTCAATAGTGTTCGGCCGTAAAATAAACGGGACGCGATTGCTCGCCCCCCGTGTTTTTTACTGACTTTACCATTTAGAGTCGTATGACTGCTAAAATTACTTGTCCACCTTCTCGGCCAGCTTTTTCGACGGTTTGAACACGGGGACAAAGCGGCTGGGTACTTCCACCGTCTCGCCGGTGCGGGGATTACGCGCTCTCTGACTCTCGCGCCGTTTGAGCTTGAACGCGCCGAACCCCCTGATCTCGATAGTGTGGCCACAGACCAGCGTCTGTTCCACGGTGTCGAGCAGGCTGTCCAGTACCTCGCGGGCCACGCTTTTGCTCTGGCCGGTTTTTTTCGCGACAGACTCGATCAACTCCAGTTTGTTCATGGCAGGCTCCGGGTTTATGACTTAGCGGTTCGATTCAGTCAAGATGGTCGAATCCCTTTTTGGGCAGGGAAGAAAGCGTGCCCTGGCCGTCCTCTATCATCAGTTCACCGGCCCTGGCCGTAATCCGCCCGATCCGGGTAACAGTGGTACCGCAACCGAGTTCCAGCGACTGCCCAGCTATTTTACCAGTTGGCAGGGTGAAGAGCAACTGGTAATCCTCGCCGCCGTACAGACAATAATGCCAGGGGGCCATCCCCTTTTCAATTGCCAGAGCGCGGGAGTACTCACCGCCGGGCAGGGCTTCGGCTTTCAGCACCGCGCCAACGCCGGATTCATCCAGAATATGTCCCAGGTCGGCCGCCACCCCGTCCGACACGTCGATCATCGCACCCGGCGGGCCGAGCCTGAGCAACTCCGCGGCCTCCGCCAGCCGTGGCACGGGAGCGAACAGCCGATCTTGCGCCACGGCCGGGATTTTTTCCAGCGCCGGGGCGATATCCGTAGCGGTTCCCTCCAGTGTTTCAATAACCGCCGCCGGGTCTCCGCACTCACCGGTGATCCAGATTTCCTCGTCCGGCGAGGCCCCGCCACGCGTAATCGCGGCATCAGGAGCACAGCGGCCCACCACCGTGATAGTCAGCGTTACCGGCCCGGCGGTGGAAGTAAGGTCGCCACCGGCCAGCGGGCAGTTCCAGCGCGAGGCGGCATCGAGCAGGCCCCCCGCCAGCTCGTCCACGATATCAGCGCCGCCGGATTTCGGCACCGCTGCCGCGGCCAGCATGCACACCGGAGCGGCGGCCATCGCGGCCAGATCGGAAATGGCTGCGGCGGCGGCGCGACCGGCAGCGGCGCGCCACGAGAAATAGCGGGTGCTGAAATGCACCCCCTCCACCATCGTGTCAGTACTCAGGGCCAGCGTGCCCTCTGCCGGAGAGTCCAGCAGGCAGCAGTCGTCGCCGATCCCCAGTTTCAGCAGGGAGCCTGGCCCCGTCTTACCGGCCAGCTCGCGGATCCTGCCGATAGAGTCGAACTCGCCCACAGCGGTTACTCCGATTCGTTCACGCGGTTCTCTCCCATCAGGATTTCCGTGCGGCTGAAAAAGAACTTCAGCTCCCGCCCGGCGCTTGCTTCGGAGTCTGAGCCGTGGACAGCGTTGCGGCTCTTGCTCTGGGCGAACAGCTTGCGCACGGTGCCTTCCCCGGCCAGTGCCGGGTCGGTGGCGCCGATTACCTGACGGAATGTTTTTACCGCATCAGGGTGTTCCAGGGCCATAGCGACCACGGGGCCGCTGGTGATAAAGTCCACCAGTGGCTCGTAAAACGGCTTGCCGTCGTGCTCGGCGTAGAACTCGCGGGCCATCGCGCGGCTGAGGCGCAGCATCTTGAGCGCCGCCACCCGGAACCCCTGCTGCTCGATATGGGCGATTATCGCGCCCGCCTTGCCCGCGCCGACAGCATCGGGCTTGATCATCCCCAGAGTCATCTTGCTCAAAACCACTCTCCACCAGTTTTTTTATATAAATTGTGTTAGTTCAGGCTACTTAAGTATCGACTGCACCGTTGCGCCGATCTCCGCCGGACTCTCGGCCACTGCCACGCCGCAGCCGCGGAGGTACTCGATTTTGCTCTGGGCCGTGCCCACGCCGCCGGAGATAATCGCGCCAGCGTGGCCCATCCGTCGGCCCGGAGGAGCGGTGCGCCCGGCGATAAAAGCGGCCACGGGCTTGTCCATCTCATCCCTGGCAAACGCGGCGGCCTCTTCCTCCGCCATCCCGCCGATCTCGCCGATCAGCAGCACGGCGCCGGTGTCCGGGTCGTCGTTGAACAGCTTCAGCGCATCGAGGTGGGTGGTGCCCACCACCGGGTCGCCGCCGATCCCGATACAGGTACTCTGGCCGATCCCGCGCTCGGTGAGCTGCCAGACCGCCTCGTAGGTCAGCGTGCCGCTGCGCGAGACCACGCCCACGCGGCCTTCCTTGTGGATAAAGCCGGGCATGATCCCGATCTTGCAGGCGCCGGGGCTGATAATGCCGGGGCAGTTGGGGCCGATCAGATGGGTGGCGCGCCCCTGGAGATAGCGGCTCACTTTCACCATGTCCATCACCGGTACGCCTTCCGTGATACAGATCACCAGCGCGATCTCGCTCTCGGCCGCTTCCAGCACGGCGTCGGCGGCGAACGCAGCCGGGACGAACACTACCGCCGCGTTGGCTCCGGTTTGCTCCACGGCCTCGCGGACCGTGTCGAACACCGGCACCCGGTCCTCGAACTTCTGCCCGCCGCGCCCCGGGGTTACTCCGGCCACCACGTTCGTGCCGTATTCCAACATCTGTTTTGTATGAAAGCTGCCCTCGCCGCCGGTGATACCCTGCACCAGCAGGCGCGTGTCTTTGTTGACCAGGATACTCATTCGGAGCCTCCTTTTGCCGCGGCCACCGCTTTTTCAGCCGCTTCCCGGAAACTGTCGGCCCAGATGAAACCCAGCTTCGCCTGCTGGATAATCTCGCGGCCTTGCTCGGCGTTGGTGCCCTGCAGGCGCACTACCACGGGTACGCTGATCCCGGCGGCGCCGATAGCATCGACAACCCCCCGGGCCACACGATCGCAGCGGACAATGCCGCCGAAAATATTGATCAGCACCGCGCCCACGTTGGGGTCTTTGGTGATAATGCGGAACCCGTTGCCGACAGTTTCCACATTGGCTCCGCCGCCGACATCGAGGAAGTTGGCCGGTTCACCGCCCGCCTGCTTGATAATGTCCATCGTGGCCATCGCCAGCCCGGCCCCGTTGACCATGCAGCCCACGTTGCCGTTGAGTTTGATATAGTTCAGACCGAACTCGTTGGCCTCGCGCTCCAGGGGGTCTTCCTCCAGCGGGTCGCGCATGGCGGCCACTTCTTGCTGGCGGAACAGGGCGTTGTCGTCGAAATTCATCTTGGCGTCCAGGGCGATCACCTCGCCGGCCGTCGTTACCACCAGCGGGTTGATTTCCGCCAGCGAGGCGTCGCGGGCGCGGTAGGCCTCGTAAAGGGCCAGAAAGACCTTGATCGCCGCCTTGGTGGCCACCGGGCCGAGTTGAAGGGCGAACGCCAGGGCGCGGGCCTGCCAGGGGTGCATCCCCATCACCGGGTCGATAAACTGCTTGTGGATTTTCTCCGGGGTCTCGGCGGCCACTTTTTCGATTTCCACGCCGCCCTCGGTGCTGACCATGAACGCGTCCATCCTGCTGCCGCGGTCGAACGCGATCCCGGCGTAGAGCTCGCGGGCGATATTAACGCCCTGCTCCAACAGGACCTTGTTGACCCTGGTGCCCTCGGGTCCGGTCTGGGGAGTGACCAGCGTGGAACCCAACATCTTTTCAGCTTGCTGTTAGGCTTCCTGTGCCGAGCGGACCAGCTTGATTCCACCGCCCTTGCCGCGTCCTCCCGCATGAACCTGTGCCTTGACAGCCATCGGCTTGCCCGGCTCCATCATCGCCTCGGCCGCCTGACGGGCCTCTGCCGCGCTCTCGCACAACCGCCCCTCCGGCACCGGTACACCGGCCTGGCGCAGCAGTGTTTTCGCCTGGTACTCGTGTATTTTCAAGCGTTACCCCCTCAACTCTACGGCTGTTGCCTGCAATGGTAAACGGTTTTTTAAATAAACCTGACAACCGAAAAATCCCCACAGCTTGCCGGGCGGAAGTTTCGTCGAGCTTTCTGATTTTCCTCGCGAATATCAAAATATAGCTAAGGATGGATTGAAACAAGAGCTAATTGGCTTACTGAAATGGGACTTGGCCGCGAAAGAACTTGCAAAGAGCGCCCGATGGAAGCAAATTGTGCCTTGGATATCAATACTAAAGTGAAAACATGGATTAAGGAAATTCATATCATGCGAGAGCTTGCGCTGGTGGGGCTGAACAATAGCCATCCCTACGTGTTCGGCGGTTATCTTAACGGGGGAGTGCGGGAGCTGTTCGAAAAGAACTCGCCGGTCTGGACCCATCCGCTGTTTCCGGCCCATGACTGGCAAGCTGTGGTGGGGCGGGGGCGCTGGAGTTTCGCTACCGCCTGGAGCCGCAACCGGCGGTTCGCCTTGGAGGTGATGGCGGCGGTGAAAGTGCCGCACCGCTCGGAAAGCCTGGAGGAGGCCGCCGGACGCAGCGAGGGCGCGTTCGTCTGCGACATGTGGGGCGAGTACCACAAAGAGCAGGCGCTGCCGTTTCTGGAGCAGGGCAAGCCGGTGTTTGTCGACAAGCCGCTGGCGGAATCGGTGGCGGACGCACGGGCGATGGTACTGGCGGCCCAGCACAACGGCACGGTGCTTTCCACCTGTAGCGCGATGCGTTATGACAAGGCCCTGCTGGAGCTGGTGGCCCAACTGGATAACGGGCTGGGCCGGCCGCGGATTGTCACTGTCTGCTGCCCGTGTTACCAGGACCTGGCGCGCTACGGCGTGCACGGCATCGAGATCATGCTGGCGGTGCTGCGCCGGCCGCCGGTGGCGCGGGTGCGCAATGTCAGCCAGGGCGCGCGCCGTCACCTGCTGTTGCTGGATTTCGCCGACGGGGCCACGGGAGTGATCCATAGCTGGGAGAATCACGCGTACTCGGTCACCGTGACCGCTGACAACGGCCAGCGGGTTGTGTTCCTGGATGATCGGGACAACCATCGGCGGATGATGGAGGCCGTGATGGAGTCGTTCGAGAGCAGGAAGCCGGTTGTGGACTATGGAAATGCGCTGGAAGTGGTCAGGGTAATCGAAGCGGGAAACCAGAGCAGGATGCTCGGCGGCGCCGCGGTGGAATTAACCGGAAGCTGAACGTCCCAATTGCCGGAGGATCGATGGCTGAGGTCGAAAACCTGGAACGCATGCTCAACCTGTTGCGCGCTCACACGCGCGCAAACGAGAGTTTTAATTCCGAGACTCCGCTGGACCGGTTGGAGATAGACTCGGTGGAGATGGCCAGTTTCGTGATCGACCTGGAGGAAGCGTTCAGCATCCTGGTCACCGTCGAGGCATTCAATAAATGGATAAAAGTCGGTGATATCGCGGAATACCTCGAGTACTACCTCGAAGAATACGGCAACGGGAAGCTGAGCGAGATGTAGCAGCAGTGCTATCCCGGCTGAATTCGCAGTGAAAAAGCTTGACAGTCAACACAGGGGTATTTAGCTTAACTGACGATCTTTGAGATAGTTGTAAGTGACCGGAGAGGTGGCCGAGCTGGCTGAAGGCGGCACCCTGCTAAGGTGTTGTAGGGGCAACTCTACCGAGGGTTCGAATCCCTCCCTCTCCGCCATGTTGATAACGCGGCTTTCCCGGATACAATCCGGTACGGCCGCGTTTTTTTTGACTGGTTTTTTCGGGGCAGGTCGGGCAGGTGTACTCCCGCCGGTTTTACCTCTTGTTAGCTCGGCTTTTTGCAGTAAGGGATGTTTGCTATTGGAGCAACAGGGCAGCGGCAAACATGGCTGTTAATCCGAACCGAATATTTTTACCGAATGGCTTTCCGCGGACTCTCGAATAGTAGCTCCAGTCCCTTCCATGAGTAAGCACCCATCCCAGAAACGGGCCTGTATTACGGACGGTTGCCGCTGTCGCCGATTCGACCAAATGGTCGAGTACTCGACCATTTAGTCGCCGGTCCGCATGATCCCTGGCGCGGGTGTTTTCTGCTTCCGATTCATTAAAGTGTTGAAAAATAGTCATTTGCGCTCTTGCGGCGGCGAGCCGGGGCGAACTGGCATTGTTCTGGCTTTAACTTGAGATATACTATGCCAACCGCGCTTTTAACCGGCCGGGCTCACGATGTTTCTCAGCAGGAAGCATAACGCCACAGCGGTGGCCACTCTCCTTTTTTCGATGATCGTATTTCCAGCGCACACATTCGCCGGCAGTCTCAGGGACCACGAGGTGGAGAGCTGGAATCCCAACGATTCACCCAAAAAATACAGGAATCTGGCGGAGGAACGGTTCAGCATGGAATGCGATTACCTCGGAATAGACGGTGAGCGGGTCGAAGTGGCTCGCAGGCTGTTTGACACGCTGCTGGCCCAGCGGCAAGCAGTGGACAGCGCGCGCTCAACGGGGGGCCTGAGCAGGGTCGGTGCGATCGAGTCGATAAACAAAATCGAGCTGGCGTATTACCTGAAGCTCAAAGACCTGGTCACCGGCAAGCGCAACCTCGGCCGTATCGGCAGGATGATCGCTAAGGTGCGCGGCAGAAATGAAAGCCGCAATAAACTGTCCGCGCACGCCCGGTGAACAGTTACCCGTTGTTACGAAATTTTCCGCTGTAATAAAACCGTAACCAGACCCGGGGGCGGATTGTCTGGTAAAAGGAGTTAGTCCTGATTCGATCCTTATTAATCTCGCGGAGGCTTGATGCGGTTTATGAAAATTCAATGCGTCTCCCTTGTACCGGCAATCGTCCCGGGACTGTTGCTGCTGCTGCTCGTGGGTCCGGCCGAGGCTCAACGCGGTGGCGGCAAAGGAGGCCCGGGCGGCGGCAGGCGAGCCGGCGGACGGGGACAGGCGGTTCAGCTCAAGCCAGGTAAACCGGCCGCTGAAAGATTCCTCCGCGTGTGCAGGGTGCTGTCGCTGGAAAAGGGCCAGCTTGAGAGCGCCAGGGTTGTTTACGACAGCATGGAGGCGAAAAAGTCCAGGGTTCTCGAAGAGCGGCAACTGGGTGCGATAAGCTCGCTGGCCGCGAAACAGGCGTTGAAAAAGCTTGGCCGGCGGTTCGAGGAAAAATTTATCGCGCTGCTGGATGAAGAGCAGCGTAAGCAGCTCGAAAAGCTCAAGCAGGACGGTACGCTTGGTGATAAGTGGTGGTAAGCCTGCGCGGCAATGGATGTTGATAGTTTGATGGTAAACCTGTTACAGGAGAGTTCCATGCGTCGTTTTCCGCTTCTACTGATCCTGTCACTTCTCGCAGTTGTCGCCGTTTCCACTTTTTCCTTCTCACAGGCATTCCCCCCTGCCGCTGTTGCCTTCACCTATCGGGGAGACATAGACGAGAACGGCAAGGTGGACATTTTCGACCTGCTGGCGCTGCTTATGGTTTTAGACAGTGCGCCAGAGAATGATCGCCAGTTGCAGATAGCCAACGTAAACGCCTCCGGGGACGGTGAACTGGATATCTTTGACCTGCTCGGCCTGCTCAAGCTGCTGCGGGGAGAGGAGCCGGAGGTTATCTACTGGCCGGAGATAACAGGCACGGAAAACCCGACTGCGGCGGAAAAATACCAGTTGTATTTCGGCACAGGCGCCACGGGCGATCAGGAAGGAATTTTCAGCAGTGTTCTGGACATGAGCACAGGCCAACTCACCGAAGCCAAATTGGCCGCTGAAGCGATACGTCCGGGAGTTATCACTATCGATCCCACAGGAACCCACCTCTACTCCGCCGGCAAGCCGACAGGATATAAAGGCCCCCGAGGCGGATCGATCCTGGCTTTTGAGATCAATAAAACAGCCGGGACCCTTAAACTGCTGAATTCACAGTCCACCCGGGGCGATGGCCCCAGCTACCTTTTTGTCGATCACAGCGGGCGCAATATACTTGTTTGTCACTACCAGAGCGGAAACTGCTCTGTCCTGCCGCTTGCTCAAAATGGGTCGCTTAAGCCAGTCTCCTCCGTTCAACAACACACCGGTTCCAGCGTACACCCCGTCCGGCAGACCGCTCCCCATCCACATTCAATTAACCTCGACTCCGCGGGGCGCTACGCCCTTGTCACCGATCTCGGTCTCGATCAGGTGCTGATCTACAAATTTGACTCGGCCGCGGGAACCCTCACCCCGAACGACCCGCCGTTCGTCGCGGTAAAACCCGGCGGCGGGCCGCGCCACTTTGCATTTCATCCCTCCGGAGAGTTTGCGTACGTGAACCTCGAACTGACCTCGGAAGTGATCACTTTCCGCTATGATTCTCAGCGTGGAGTGTTGACGGAATTGCAGACACTTTCCACGTTGCCGGATGATTTTACAGGAAGGAATGCGAACGCGGGAATCCGTGTCACGCCCGACGGCCGGTTTCTATATGTTTCCAACCGCGGACACAACAGCATCGCCCAATTCGCTGTTGACCCCGGCACCGGGACGTTGGCCTGGCTCGGGAGCGTATCCACCCGGGGAGACGTTCCTCAAGGGATCAACCTTGATCCTACCGGCGGCTACCTTGTCGTAGCGGATAAAATAGCGGGCCAGGCAAGCGTCTTCAGGATCGACAAGGAAACAGGACTGCTCACTTATACCGGCAGCAGCATCGATATTCCCAAAGTCAACAGTATGGTGTTCCTGCCCCTTGATTGATTTTCCGGCGAACAGGGCGCGGTGGAAACGGCGGCTGAAAAGTGCAGCGAGTGGCTGTCCGGAAGTGCGGAAAGCTCAACGGCGGGATTCGCCGGGTACGGGACGTTGTTGTGAATGCGATGGAGCAACTGCTCATTGACGAGCGGAAGCAACGGTTCGAACTGACCGGGAAAGAAACGGAAGAACGGCGTAAACGCAGATAAAAGTTTCCGAGTACAAAGGATGACGAGAGAGGGGAGGGTCAGTGTATGCAAATTCCAGTATCTATTTCCTGGCGGATGGGCCCGGCCTGTCTGTTTGCATGCCTGCTGGCACTGTCGCCGGCATACGCTCAGGCGGCGGTGCGGGGAGAGGCGAAGCGTGATGTCAGCGGCTACGTCCGGGACGGAGAAACAGGCGAGGCTCTGCCGCACGCCAGTGTTCTTTTTCTCGGTACAAAACTGGGGGCGGGCCCGGTGGCGGCGGACCCGGCGGCAGGGGAGGTGGGCGGTTCGCCACGGTCAGCGAGCGGCCGGATTTCTACTTTTACGACTTCAACACAAAGCTGACCCTGACGCCAACGGACAAGGACATCTTCTCGCTGA
>JAJRTS010000064.1 GCA_024278175.1 Gemmatimonadales bacterium
CAGAACCAGCAGCCGGCGTATCAGGCCCTGTTCCATGCCGTCTTGCCCGGACTGCCTGACAGCGGGTTTCCGCATGAAAAGGTGGGTCAATATCGGAGCCAGGAACACGGCGTACAGGAGCGAGCCGGTCATTGCCAGCGCGACAGTATAAGCCAATGGGCGGAAAGTCTTGCCTTCTACTCCCTGCAGGGTAAAGAGCGGGAGAAAAACAACAATGATTATTGAAACGGCAAACACAATCGGCCTGCCGACCTCCTTGCATGCCCGGGCCACGATATGAATCCGGGATTCCGCGGGATCAGCCTGGCGCAGCATCCGGTCCGCGTTTTCGACCATCACGATCGCGCCATCGACCATCATGCCGATGGCGATAGCCAGGCCGCCCAGAGACATGAGGTTGGCCGAAATACCGTAATAGTTCATCATCAGAAAAGAAAACAGGACCGAGAACGGAATCGAAAGGGCAACTACAATGCTGGGGCGCAAGCCCCCCATGAAAACAAGCAAAACCAGGGTTACAAGGCCGATACCCTGCACCAATGCGTTCATTACAGTGGCCACACAGGCTTCAACCAGGCTTTTCTGGTCATAATAAGGAACCAGCCGGATTCCCTCGGGCAGGATTCGGTTGATCTCCTGGAGTTTGCTTTCCACTCGTTTGATAACCGTGGAAGAGTTGGTTCCGAAAAGTTTGATCACCTGGCCGGAAACGACTTCTCCCACTCCGTTTCTCGTCTGCAGGCCGCGGCGAACGGCGCCACCGATCTGAATGTCCGCTAAAGTCTTTAAATATACGGGAGTTCCATCCACGGATTTAATTACAATGTTTTCCAGGTCATCAATGTCGTAAGCCAGCCCCACGGAACGAACAATGTATTCTTCCGCGTTTTTCGTCAGGTACTGCGCTCCCACATTGAGGTTGTTCTCTTTGATCTTCTCGATCAGCTCACCAAGTGAAACATCATAACTCAGCAGCGCCGACGGATTAACAACGACATGGAACTGTTTTTCCCAACCGCCAATACCCAGGATCTCGGTAACTCCCGGTACGGTTTGCAGATGGAACTTGACCAGCCAGTCCTGAATCGTCCGCAACTCTTCCAGCGACCGCTCACCGGTTTCATCTTCAAGGTAGTAAAAAAGAATCAGTCCCATGCCGGTCGAGATCGGGCCCATTTGCGGATCGCCGAACCCTTCCGGGATTTGTTCGCGAGCTTCCTGCAGACGTTCGTTAACGAGCTGGCGGGCGAAATAGATGTCCATCCCGTCTTCGAAATACACGTTAACCACCGAGAGTCCGAAATTGGAAATGGACCGGATTTCTTTTATCTGCGGAAGACCGTTCATCGCCACTTCCACAGGGTAGGTGATGTACTGTTCAATCTCTTCCGGCGCGAGCCCCTCGGTTTCGGTGAAAACCTGGACCAGGTTCGGCGAGACATCCGGGAAAGCATCCACCGGCAGTTGCTTGTAGCAATAGTACCCGGAAGCCATCATCAGCATACCCAACACCACGATGAGCAGCCGATTCTTAAGAGCAAACTGAATTGTTTTATCAATCATTACTTATACTCCTGCGAAGCGTGTTGAAGAATAACGGTCACTGGGGATGCAGCTCTCAAGGGTCAGCCAAAGGGATGATTCACGTACTCTTGACAGCCAGCTAAAATTTGATTTTCCGGCCGTTGAATGTTTTTTCAACGGTCCGCCAGTGCTTTTACCCGCTTAGTGACCGTGTCCCTCTCCACCGAATGAAGCTTTTTCCAGTTCCGATTTCAGCGTGAAAGCGCCATCGCTGACATAGCGCTCACCTGGTTCGAGGCCGGAGACAATCTCAACATGTGTCCCGTTTGTCCGGCCCAACTCAACAGGCTTGGGCTCGAAGCCATCCTCGGCGCCGACAAACACGAACGTTTCCTCTTCCATGACCACCAGTGCTGTTTTCGGCACCAGCAGAGGCACCACTTTCTCATCCATCGTAATCCTGGCGTTAATGAAAAGTCCCGGGCGCCAAAGCCCCTCCGGATTTTTCAGCACCACCCGGGCCGTTGCCGTGCGAGTCTCCTCAATAAGCGTGGGGCTGATATAGGAGATAACGCCTTCAGCATTCAAGTTCCCCTGTTTACTTGCCAGGGCGACCGGTTGACCCTTGCGGATATAGGGGAGGTCCTTCTGGTAAACAGTAAGATTCACCCAGACAGTACTCAGGTCCGCGATAGTAAAAGCTTCCGCATCTTCGGCCAGCGCCTCCCCCAGGGTGGCGTGTTTATTGATTACCGTGCCGTCAAAAGGCGCGATGATTTCGTAGCGGTTAAAAGGCACACCCTGATGGAAGGACAGATTATGCACGTATTTTTCGGAAAATCCCAAGGCGCGCAGCTTTTGACCTGCCGCTTCAAGTTCAATTCTTGCTTTTGCCAGGGCCTGTTTCGCCTCCAGGTATACCCGCTCGGAAGAAACCCTCTGTTCCCATAACCGCTCTTCCCGCTGAAAAGTTTTTTCAGTGAGAATAACCTGTTCCTTTGCCACCAGAAAGGCAGACTTCAGCTCTGAAAGTTGACGACTGTCCAGGATGGCCATTACTTCACCCTTAGTTACGCGGTCACCTACTTCCTTGCGGATCTCACGCATCACTCCCGCCACTTGTGGAACAATGTGAGCAAGCCGGCCCGGATCGGTCGTAACTTCTCCGGGAAGAGAGAATTGCACCTTGAGTTTACCAGGCCCGGCGGTTGCGGTTCCAATCCCGAAAGCCTCCATGTCGGCTTCGCTCAAATGAACGGCTGGCTCCTCTCCGTGCTCATCCTGCTCGGCATGCTCGTCCTGAGCGTTTTCAGCGTGGCCGGCAGTTGAACCACTACCACCGGAGCCCGACTGGCAGGCCGCCACAAACACCAGTAAAATTCCGATCAGGACAACGGCAAGAAGTTGCATTTTGTTTTTAATTCTCATGAGATATCTCCTCAAAAATTCTATTAATCATTCGGGTAGATTGCCGCCGACAGCACGTTCGAGAGCAGCCAGAGCCGACTTGTGATTGAATAAGGCTTGCGCATATTCTACACGGGTATCAGTCAAGGCCCTTTGAGATTCCAATAGTTCAAGATAACTTGCTTTCCCCTCCTGGTAGCTCAAACTGGCCACTTCGTAGGCCCGCTGCGCCTCATGCAGAATCCGGTCCCTGTATAATTGGACCTGTTCCGCCGCCGCCCTTAAATCCAGAAATGCACTCTCTACCTCCAGCAGCAACTGGTAACGAACCGCGTTCCTTTCAGCGTCGGCCAAAGCTGTCTCGGCTTTAGCCTGGACTATTTCGCCCCGCTGTCTAAACATGGCCCAAATTGGCAGGTCGATGCCCAAAAGCACATGCCAGTAATCATCCTTGCCGAAGTTACTCCTGATACTTTGACGGTAAACACCAATATTCACATCGGGAACTATTGACAGCATGGCCGCGGATTTGTTGGACCGTGCGGCGGCCAGGTTGAGTTCGGATCCCAGCAGGTCGGGACGGAGATCAATAGATAACTTTCTTAGCCCTTCAAGATCTGTTTTCAGCGGGCTGTAGGTTAAATCCCCATTCAATACCATCGTCCGGTTGGCCTCGCGGCCCAGCAAGGAGTTCAATGCCGCCCCAAAGACCAACTGATCGTTCCGGGCAATGGTCACCCTGTTTTCCGCCCGCCCGGCTTCTACTCCGGCCCGCAAAACTTCGAGCTCCGGGACATCGCCGGCCTCGAAACGAACTTGAGACTTTTGCAGAAGATCTTGCGCCAGTTGCAAGTCCTGTTTTTTGTATTCAAGGATTTCCTGAGCCAGCAGTACTCGGTCAAAGGCGGTCTTGACCCGGGTTGCCACCTCCAGTTTCGTCATCTCAAACACCGCCATTTTAACGGCATCCGAGCGTTTTTTGGCGACCTTGTTTCGGAGCCACCATTTTACGGGCAACTCGACTCTCTGGTTTATCCCGACATTGCGCTCGCCATACCCATCGATGCTGGAAACTCCAGACAGCTCTTCATATTCAAATCCCAACTCGGGATCAGGGAAAGCTCTTGCCTGGATTAAGCGGGCTTTGGCGATTTCCCAATTCTGGCGTGCCGCCGCAACTTCCGGATTGCTGCTCAAGGCGATTTGAATGGCTTCGTCCCGAGTGAGGGTCTCTGCCCTAACCGATGCTGTTTGCGCAAATGCATTTATCATGCAAAGCAGCATGGCCGTTGTAAAAAGATGCATACGCCTGAAATTATGCCGCATATAACACTCCGTTGAATAATGTTGCTATAAAGGTAAAGGGGTCCGAATTATGACAGATGGAATAAAACCCAATACGCCCGGCAGGGCGGCATTAGATGTTAAGCAATATCCCATGATAATTGACGGCGGATAAGAAGCTTAAATCAGGAGGGCAACACTGCGCAGACAAACTAAGTTTTGATTAAATGACGGATTGGCAGAAGAGAAACGATTGATGGGAGTACTTCCCAAAGATGGAATGGAAAACGGATGAAAGCTTATTGCTTTTTGCAGAGTCATCTGCTTGATCTCGGCCTTACTTAAGCCGGAAGAAACATGGGGGGTTCTGATCGAAAATGGTACATCCGCACAATTTGTACATTGATCCGCGGTGCCATATTTCGCTTCTGTATAAGAAGAAACGCTCGTGCCGGATTCCAGGAAAGAAGTCACGGGAATGTTGTTTTCCAGTGCAATGTGTCCGTTCGTACCCACACAAAGCACCAGGTCTCTGCTGGTAATTAAAGCCAACAATAAATACAACAGCAAGCCAAGTCCTGCTGTAATCTTTTTAAACCTGATCCGAAGCACTTTACCTTCCACGGGAAAAAACATGACCCATAAATCCAAACTTCGCGCGCTAACGATAATCTTAAGTGCCCTGTTTTGTCAAGTTTATTCCAAAATTGCGTCCACTCAAGTGACCGGCTCCCGGCCTGTTTGATAGAATGTTGGCCAAGCCTTACAGGCCACAGTATCTCATCTTTTAAGCGGCCGTCAGCTGAATTTTGCTTTATCACTACCTCCTGCTTTGCTTTTAAAACTGTTTAAAAATAGTATCGGCGGCTTAGCCACAACTTTATTCCATATAATATTGGCGCATGGTTCAAGAAGAAGGGATAGAAGCCGATTTTTTGCATAGTACCCTTCAATTGTCCCTTTGCGACACCTTTCCCGCGAAATTCATAGGAAGTGCTCCTTACGATGCAATACAGATAAACTCCAATATGGATTGTTACTCGGAAAGATCGATTCCAAGTGTTCTCACGTTAAATACTCAAACCCTTGACTCTATACTTAGGTACAGTGCTTATAATTAATACAGGAGGCACAAAGTGGGAATCCTGAAAATCGGCGAGTTGGCCAGAGAAGCAAAAGTCAACATTCAGACTCTTCGCCGGATGAAAATTTTTTTATCCGCTTGGCTGAAACGTGTAAAAAAATGAAAGAACTGGCGAGTGCCAGATCATTGAGTCCTTGGGTGCAGAAAGCCCTCGATAGGAGGTAGGCAAATGAAAGCATCTCCAAGCTTAAAAGAGGAAAACAAAGGAAGATTGGGTTTGATTGGGGCTATCGCAGCGGCGGTAGCTGCGTCATTGTGCTGCCTGGGACCACTGATCCTGCTGGCCCTCGGTGTAAGCGGCGCCTGGATCGGCAACCTGGCGGCCATGGAGAAATACCGCCCGATCTTTATCAGTGTAACTCTGGGACTTCTTGGCTTTGCCTTCTACAGAGTTTACCGCAAATCCGGGGAAGCCTGTGAGCCGGGAAGCCACTGCGCCAGTCCGAAGGCGGGCCGTTTCAACGAAATCGCCTTGTGGATAGTAACAGTATTAGTGCTGGGCCTGCTCGCTACGCCCTATGCAGTGGGATACCTTTCCTCCGGTAGCCGGGCTGCTGTACAAGGTTCACAAATAGTAGCGGAGACCCGCCAGGTGACTCTGGCTGTCCAGAACATGACCTGCGCCGGGTGCGTGCCCACTGTGACCAGCAGCCTTAAGGGTGTCGAGGGTATTCTTGAGCTGAGAGTCACTCTCGAACCACCCGAGGCAATCATTGTTTACGATCCCGATAAGGTCGATGTCGAAAAGATGATAATAGCGACTTCAAATGCAGGATATCCTTCCACAATGAGCAATCCCAAAGGAATCCGTGATGAATAATTGCTGCAGCACTAATAATGAGAGCAAAATTGCCGATCTTGCTATTATTGGAGGTGGCTCCGCCGCTTTTGCCGCCGCTATCAAAGCCGGTGAGCTTGGCGCCAGGGTGACAATGATAAATGCCGGCCTTCCAATCGGCGGCACATGCGTCAATGTGGGGTGTGTTCCTTCTAAAACGTTGATCAGGGCCGCGGAAACCAATCACCGGGCCAACCATCACAATTTTCACGGTATTGAGACACAAGGCAGAATTACGGACTTCGGCAAAATCATCGGGCAGAAAACAGCCCTTGTTGAACAGCTCCGTCAGGCCAAGTATCTTGATGTTATAGCGGACCAGAAGGGAGTAAGGATTATTGATGGTCAGGCCACGCTTTTCGCCAGGGATAAAGTAGAAGTCAACGGGGAAAGCATTCAGGCGGACCGCATTCTGATTGCCACCGGCGCAACAACAAACGTTCCACCTGTCCCTGGCTTGGCTGAATCTGGCTACCTGACCAATGAGACCGCCTTCGAACTTGAACAATTGCCGGAATCACTGATCGTTCTTGGAGGGCGTTACATAGCTCTTGAATTGGCCCAGATGTTTTCCAGGCTCGGCAGCCGGGTGACTGTCCTTCAGCGCTCACCTCGAATACTGCCAACCGAGACCGAAGACCTGACTTCTAAGTTAACCGGATATCTTGCCGAGGAAGGTATCGAGGTGGTCATCGGTGTTACACTGAGCGAAATCAGCCGCAAGAACAACGGAGTGCTGGTCAAGGCCATTATTAATGGTGCTCCCAAAGAATTCAGGGCTTCTCAGATTCTGATCGCCACGGGGAGAAAACCAAATACGAGCGGAATGGGGTTGGAAAAAGCCGGTTTAATTCTAGACCCCAGAGGATTTTTGGTCGTGGATGATGTCTTGCAGTCAAATGTTGCCGGAATTTATGGCGCCGGGGATGTGGTCGGAGAACCGATGTTTGTCTACACTGCGGCCTATGAGGGTGCGCTGGCGGCAGAAAATGCTATCCTCGGGTCCTCTAAGAAAAGGGATTACACTGCGCTGCCCTGGGTCATATTTACCGATCCTCAGGTGGCTGGAGCAGGCTTCGATAAACAACAGGCCTTAGCACAGGGAATTGATGCGGAGGCGGCGACACTTAATCTTGAACATGTTCCCCGCTCTCTTGCCGCACGAGACACCAGGGGATTTATCAAGTTGATTCGTGACAGGGCAACCGACCGGCTGGTGGGGGCAAGAATCCTGGCACCGGAAGGCTCTGAGAGGTGGCCGGGTTTGTTTAGACAGTTATTCTCAATTTATAAGTGGTGAGCTGCTCGTTATCATGCCACCACCAGTTCCATTGGTAGCGTAGCGATGTATACCTCATCCGGGGTCTTCCTGTCAAGCCCCTGGTGCCGAC
>JAJRTS010000065.1 GCA_024278175.1 Gemmatimonadales bacterium
AGGCTGCGCATCGAGGGCAACAGCGCGGCGGGGCGGTATAAGCGGGAGGCGAGATAGCTGTAGATCGTGGCGACCTCCAGGAAGCTGTGCACCAGGGTGATCTTGCACTCCCGCAGGGCCGAGGCCAGTCTGACCGCGCGTAGCGGCTCATGGGGGCCGCGGCGGGGGATTACCCTTACGCTCACGCCGCTAGCGGCCAGGCGCGGCCCGTGGGGTTCGACAAGTTCGCTCAGGCAGAACACCTCCACTTTTTCGCCTGCTCCGGCCAGACCCTCGGCCAGCAGTGTCAGTTGTCTTTCCGCGCCGCCACGGCCGAGCTGGCCGATCACCAGCCCGATTCGCTCACTCATCATTTAACCCCTCCACTCAGCCTCTCCATTCAGCCTCTCCGCCGCCAGATGCCGCGCCTTGGCGGCCAGGGCCAGCCCGATCCAGAACAGCTTGGCGTGGATCAGGGTTCCGCCGATCGAGAACATCATCAAAAAAACCACCATCACATCGCTGAACCACGCCCTGCGGCGATCCGGGACATCTCCTTCCCGGCAGGCGCTCCGGAACATCAGCAGCAGGATAACCAGGCCGATAATCCCCAACTCGCTCAAAACACCGATGAATGTGTTGTGCGGGTCGCGCATGGCCACGGTGTCCCGCCGGATCGCGGGCGTGTCACCGCGGTACTGGCTGTAGCGCGAGGGGAACTGGGCGTAGCCCACCCCGGTAAGCGGATGGTCGGCAATCATACCGGCGGCCACCACCCAGACATCGAACCGGCTGGAGCCCCTGTCGCGCATGGTTACCAACTGGCTGGTGCGGTCCACGAGTGTCAGATTGACCAGGTCGGCGGCGAACAGCACGCCCACAAGTCCGGCCATCACCGCTGCCACAACCAGGCAGTTGCGCACGCGATGGCGGGTGTACCAGATCATCACGCCAATCGCGGCCAAAGTGGCTATCCAGGCTGTCCGGCTCTGGGCCAGGATCAGCGGCACGGCCAGGCCCAGCGAAGAGAGCAGGAAGAACACTCTCGGCAGCCTGCTTTCCGCCGTGCGCATCAGGTAGAGGCCGGAGATGATCGCGAACCCGACCGCCATCGCATACGAGCTGGGGTTCTGGGCCTCGAACGCCCTGGCCCGCTCGACCACGTTGTCCATGAACACGGACATCGAAAGCGGGCTCGATACCAGCGCGCCCAGCAGCAGCCCGGCCAACACGATCCGGAAATCGGTTTCGGTTTCGATCACGTTGATAGTGAGCAGAAACAGCAGCAGCACCTGGACCAGGGTGAAATAAGAGGCCCCGATCGTGTCGAGCCAACTGCCCCACATGATACTGACTCCGGCCCAGAGGACCAGCGCGGCCCCGAGCAGAAACGTCCGGTTGATCCTGATCCTCCGGCCGTAGAGCAGCAGATGGACCAGCCAGATCGCGAACGTGGCGATCCCGAGCAGGCGCACCTCGCTCACCTGCAGGCTGCCAGAGGTGATTCCCTCGACCGGTATCACGGCGCACAGCAGACCCAACGCCACCGCGGGCCGGGCGACAGCCACGAGCAGAAAGCCCAGGCCGGCCACGACAGCGGAGGCGATTCCGGGCTGCAGTTTCCAGTACAGCACCAGGCTGGCCGTGGCCGTGGCCAGCGCGCCGGCGATGACGACCCGGTTGTAACGACCCGGTGATTGGACTTGAAAAGGCATCAAACATCCTGTCGAGAACGTGAGGAAAGCTTGCAACCAATTAATATACGGTTTATTATCAACCGCGCCAGACCATTTCAGCCCCGGCCATCGTTCCTTAAACCCGCCACCGATCCAGCGGAAAGTGACAGCCCGAAGTGGCCAGACCACGCGCACGCATATTGATCGCCGGACCGCTCCACGAGGCGTTGACCGGCGGAGTGGCCAGCATGGCCCGCAGCCATCTGCGTAACGGCGTGCTCAACGCCCGGTTCACCATCGAGCAGCTCGACACCAGCCTCGCCGGACACGAACGAGCCGGTTTAGCCCGGCGGCTGCTGGGCACTGTCGTCCTGACGCTGCGCCTGGGTGCAAAGCTTATTGTTACCCCCCCCGCCCTGGTTCACCTTCACAGTTCCTCCGGCGCCTCTTTTTACCAGAAAGCGCTGCTTCAGCTTATCTGCCGTCTGCTGGGCAGCAAAACGGTGTTCCACATTCACGGCGGCGGTTTTATCGATTTTTACCGTTCCAGCCACGTCAAGCCGCTGATCCGTCTGCTCCTGAGGCGATCGAGCCGGGTGGTGGTGGTGGCCCACTGGCTGCGTGAGTTCCTGCTGGCCAGTTGCGCGCTCCACGCCGAGGTTATCCCGAACTGGCCGGCCGAGCCGTTCTTCCGCGGGCAGGCCGACCCCGGCAACAACGAAAAAATCCTGTTCGTGGGTGAGCTTACCGTCAACAAGGGACTGCCCGTGCTGCTGGAGGCCGTGACACAACTGCGGGCAAAGGGTATTGACAACCCGGTTCTGATCGCCGGCGGGCAGAGCGGGCCGGGCGAGCGTACAGCCGCTGAGCGTAAGATTGCGAACATGGACCTGGACGGCGTGAAAATCCTTCATGACGCAGGCCCGGAGGAAATCCGCGGCGCACTGGAAGAGGCGGCGGTGTTCGTGCTGCCCTCGCTGATTGAGGCACTGCCGGTGGCGCTGCTGGAGGCGATGGCGGTCGGGGTGCCAGCGGTCGTCAGCCGGGTGGGTGGCACGGGCGAGGCCGTAACGGACGGAGTGGAGGGCTACCTGACAGCACCCGGCGACAGCGCCGCTCTTGCCGAGGGGCTGACAACCCTGCTGCAGGACCCGCAACTGCGCCGCGCGATGGGCGCCCGGGCCAGGGAGAAAGCCGCCGGAGAGTTCAATCCCGACAGTTGCGGCAGAAAGCTGGCGGATATTTACCGCTCGCTGCTTGAGGACTGAGAGTCGCCGCCGCGCCCCAGCAGCGAGACCACCGCCCTGAACTTGCCGTTGGGGTCGCGCGGAATCTCGTTCACGTACTCGAACTCCAGTTTCATCCGCCCCACGAACGATACCGCCCTGCCCACCATTTCCCTCTCCATGGATTCCCTGTCCGCCGCCGCTGTAACCAGCAGGCGGATAACCAGAGTGTCCGGCTCGCGCTGCACCACCTGCGCGCACTCGATTCCAACCAGATTTGTGAACAGCCTGTCCAGCCGGGTCAGCTCGCGGCCCTCGGGGGTGCGGATCACATCCTCCACCCTGCCCTCCAGTCCGGCCAGCACCGGCAGATTGCCCCGTCCGCAGGGGCAGCTATCGACGCTCCAGCGACCGACATCGCCGGTATCGTAGCGAATGAACAGCGAGGATGTGTTCGTCAGGCCGGTGGCCACTATCCGGCCGGTTTCTCCGGGCGGCAGCGCGCGGCCCCGCCGATCGACTATCTCGACAATTCCGAAATCCGGGTGAACGTGCAGACTACCCCGCTCACAGGTGGTGGCCAGCAGGCATTGCTCCACCATCCCGTAAAGAGGATAGACGCCCGCGCCGAACACCGACTCGATTTTGCGCTGCATATGCGGCTGGCAACTGTCGGAACCGGGCACTACCGCAACCGGTGAATGCACACTCAGGCCCTGGCTCTCGATCATCGACGCCAGCAGGTAGTGGCTCGATGAAAAGCCGGTCATCAGCCCCGGAGCGAAATCATTGAGCGCGCGGCAGTAGCCCGCCGCGGAGAGCGGCGAAAGATGGAAAGCCGAGAGGTAGAGCTGGCGCTCCACGTAATTTCGCCGCCAGAACGGAGGAGCGCTCTGAGCGGCCGGCACTATCGACCTGGCTCCGATTGTGGTTCGGCGGTCGCGAACCGAAACGCCCGCCCAGTGATAGCCCCGCGCCTCAACCGCCGCGTAAGCGCTCTGGTAGACACGCGGAGAAAAAGCGACAGTCAGCGGGGTGCCGGTGGTGCCGCTTGTCGCTCTTTTAATCGCGAAACGCTGGCCGCCCGGGCCCCCGTTGTACACGCTCCACGGCCTGTGACTGAACTGGTGGCGCGAGGTTACGGGCAGGCGCCCAAGCGAAGACGGGTCGAGTGCAAGCACCTGGCTATCCGTCAGCCCGTGGGAGCGCCAGAGGCGGGGATAATGTTCGGTGCGCCCCAGGGCCAACCTCAACAGCGCCCTCAGCCTGAGCGCCTGGTAATCCTCCAGGCGCTCCCGCCGCCAGCTCTCCCGCTCTTTCCAGCCGGCAAGTTCACGGCGGAACGCGCCGCCCAGACGCAGCCATTTCCAGTACAGCCCCCAGGCGCTTAACGCAACTTCCTGCAGTAATACCGGGGCCTTAGCGTATGATTTTTGAATCAGTGACATTGCTCGCGCTCCACAACGTTCATTCTTCCTTGCGCTTAACAAAAAGTTTTGGAAAAAGAGAGGGGGAGTGTGACAATCCTTTGATTAAATCAAAGGTCTCTATAAATCTATTCCCCGCGCGCCGGCGGGCAACGATTTTCTTCTTATCGGCTATGATCTTACCTGCGGCGATTGACATCACCGCCCGCGCCAATTAAGTTTGTCTCTGCCCTGTACGTTGCTTGTTAAGAGGGTGGTGAAAAAGTATTTTCACACGCCCGGATGGGAATGTATCGCTTTGCGCGCCGCCCGGGGGCAAGACAAGCCGTTCGAATTGTAACATATTGAGCTGGTAAATGTTATTAACCTTTCCGGCTTTAAGAACAACTCCACTTTCAATGTGGGCGGCAACGGCCCTTGACAGCTCGTTTTCCATACCTGATAGTCTTTTTTCACGGCTCTTTTAATACCTTGCGGGACTCTTTGCAATGAACGGCGGCCGCCGGATGCGTATCCTGATGCTCACCCAGTATTTCTACCCCGAGGTGGGCGCGACCCAGACCAGAATCCACGAGTTCGCGCGCAACCTGATCGATCACGGGCACGAGGTGACCGTGATCACGGAGGTGCCCAACCACCCGATCGGGATAGTGCACGAGAAATACCAGGGCCAGCTCCTGATCGAGGAGCAGTACGACGGGATCCGGGTAATCCGGGTCTGGGTCTGGGCCAGGGAGAAAAAGAATTTCGCCAACCGGATCCTGTTCTACCTCTCCTACATGGTGATGAGCTTTTTCGCCGGGCTGTATTTCCGGGGCAGGTACGACATCATATTCGCCACCAGCCCGCCGTTGTTCGTGGGCGTGAGCGGCTACCTGCTCTCGATTTTCAAGCGCTGCAAGTTCGTACTCGACGTGCGCGACCTCTGGCCCGCGGCGGCCACCGCCCTGGGCGAGCTGTCCAACCGGCGGATTGTCGAGATGTCGGAGAAGATCGAGCGGATACTGTACAAGAATGCCGATGCGATCGTGGCCGTTACCCGCGGGTTCTGCGAGTTTATCGCCAACAAGGTGGGCAGCGGCGATAAAATCCACTACATCCCCAACGGCACGGTAGTGGACCTGTTCAAGCCCCAGCCGGTCGACGAGCAACTGAAGAAGTCGCTGGGTCTGGAGGGTAAGTTCGTGGTCACGTTCGCCGGTACGCTGGGGATCGCCCAGGGGCTGGGCTCGGTGGTGCACGCGGCCAAGCTGCTGCGCCACTACGAGGATATCGCGCTGCTGCTGATCGGCGACGGGCCGGTCAAACACAGCCTGATCGACCTGGCCAGAGGACTCAAGCTGAAAAATATATTCTTCCACCCCCAGGTACCGATCAACCGGATCAACCCGTACCTTAATATCAGTGACGTGCTGCTGGTCTCGCTCAAGGACGACGTGGTGTTCGACACGTTCATCCCCTCGAAGATGTTCGACTGCATGGCCTGCGGCAAGCCGATCATCCTCTCGGTCAACGGCGAGGCAAAGCGCATATTCGAGGAGGCGCAGGCGGGGGTTTCCGTGGATCCGGAGAATTTCTACGAGATGAGCGATGCGATAGTGCGGCTCTACGAGGACCGTGATCTTTGCCGCAGCCGGGGCGAAAACGGCCGCCGGTTCGTGATCGAAAATTTCAGCCGTCGCCAACAGGCGCTCAAGCTGGAGCGGGTATTCAAAAACCTGCTGGACAGCCCCGGCACCCACCCGCGAAGCGAGACGCTGCCCCAGGGCGCTTGAGTCCCTCGCGTGCGAGAGGCTTGAACCACAGCTAAATCATCCAGGTAACGAGGGAGTGGCCCAGCAATGCTCGATCTTAAGTTTATCAGGCAGAACCGTGAGCTGGTGGAGCAGGGGATAGCCAACAAGCGCGTCAAAATCGACTTCGCCCGTCTGCTGGAACTGGACGAGAAACGCCGCGGCCTGCTGGTCGGCAGCGAGAGCCTCAAGGCCGAGCGCAACCAGGCCAACCAGGAGATTGCCAACGCCAAAAAACAGGGCGGGCCGGGCAAGGAGTTGATCGAAAGAATGAAAGAGGTGGCGGGCCGGGTCAAGGAGTTGGACGCCGAGCTGGCGGCCGTGGAGCAGGAACTCGACACCCTGCTGCTAACCGTGCCTAACCTTCCCCACGTCAGCACACCCGTGGGGGCCAGCGAGGCCGACAACGTGGTGGTGCGCTGCTGGGGCGAGAAGCCGGACCTCTCCTGGCGGCCCAAGCCCCACTGGGAAGTGGCCGAGAGCCTTGGCCTGGCCGATTTTGGCGCGGCGACCAAACTCAGCGGCAGCGGGTTCTGCCTGTTTACCGGCGCGGGCGCGCTGCTGGAGCGGGCGCTGATCAACTGGATGATCTACGTGCACGTAACATAGCACGGCTACACCGAGGTCTCGCCCCCGTTTATCGTCAACCGCGCCTGCATGACCGGCACGGGCCAGTTGCCCAAGATGGAAGAGGACATGTACCATTGCGCGGTGGATGACCTGTTCCTGATCCCCACCGCCGAGGTTCCGGTGACCAATATCCATCGCGAGCAGATTCTCGACGGCCACAGGCTGCCGATATGCTACACCGCCTACACCCCCTGTTTCCGCCGCGAGGCCGGCAGTTACGGCAAGGACACGCGCGGGCTGATCCGGGTCCATCAGTTCGACAAGGTGGAGATGGTAAAATTTGTGCGGCCCGAGACCAGCTACGACGAGCTGGAAAAATTGCTGGGCAACGCCGAGGATATTTTGCAGCGGCTGGGCCTGCACTACCGCGTGCTGAGCCTGTGCAGCGCCGATATATCTTTCGCCGCGGCCAAGTGCTACGATATCGAGGTCTGGGCGCCGGGAGTGGAGCGCTACCTGGAGGTTTCTTCGTGCAGCAATTTCGAGGACTTCCAGGCCAGGCGCTCCGGGATCCGCTTCCGCCGCGAGCAGCGGGGCAAGCCGGAGTACGTCCATACGCTAAACGGCTCCGGGCTGGCCCTGCCGCGCACGGTGATAGCGATCCTGGAGACTTACCAGCACCCCGACGGGACAGTTAGCGTGCCGGAGGTGCTGCGGCCCTACATGCGGGGGATGGAGACGATTGGGTGAGCGGCAATACGAAAATGTATCTGAATTCTGACAAAAACCGGTACAGTTCTCGGCTGCAAACTTTTACAATTGTTAGTCCCGTTTGGGTTTGGAGAGGGCTGTGTATTAAGGCGGCAAGACAAGAAGATCAGACTTTGAAATAGAAGCTGGCGATATACAGAGCTACACTTAATACCAACAGCACTTTACCTTTCCAGTCGATCTCCTCGGTTAACGGGCTTTTCATTATTATCGCCACAGAGGCCGCGAACACCACGCCGTATAGCAGTCCTGTCGTGTTACCCAACAATTTCCAGGCAGCCCCCATCCCGCTACGGTCGATAACCAGTGTTTTATCCGCCAGCATGGTGGCTGTGCGGACCCCCAGGGGATCAATGAAGTTATACTTGTAAACAGGCCAATTCCAGATTATGCCCCGGAAAGCGTGCAGCATGTGGGCCGCGGCGGTGGTGGGAATAAGAAGAATCATAAAAGCATTGAGCATTGGGCCCGGTGACTTCCGGGAAACGAGCAGGCAAAAGAATAGCGGAATGAGGGTGAATACAACGAGCGCGTGCCAGCTATTATTGACAAAGCCGATAATGAGCATAAGCATGCCCATCTCAGCTGGGATCAATTTTATTTTTTTAAAAAAGTCAGCGAACGGCAGGCGCAGGGCAAAACTAAAATTCGAGTCGGGGCAGGCTTTCAAGCAATGGGTACAGAGCAGGCAATGACGGTTATCATGGATCTTGGCTGGAAAGAGATTTGAAGTACAGGAATGTCCGGTCAACTTGTAACGCTTACGCTTAGTCAGACAATCTTTAGTCTTGCACTTGTCGAAAAATTTCGGATCTTTGACGCGCCATTCCATGCCCGCAATGTAGGAATACATGCCAATGATGCTGCCAAGAGGGCATATATACGAGCAGAAAGAGCGTTTTTCCCAGATCAGGCCTGATATAAATGCAAGAGATACGACAGTAGCCAGATAGATTGCCAAAGTTCGGGGCACTTCCCGGAGTCCCAGATACTTCCCGGCGCCAAAAAGTATGAACGCATAGAAGAGAGGAACAACCCACCCGCTCCGGAGGAACCCCGGTACTTTTCTTTTAAGACCAACCCTGCTTGCCAGCGAGTTCACCAGTTCCAGCGGGCACACCGCGCACCAGAGATGCCCGGCAATTACAGCTACAACCAGAGTAACCGGCCACCAGATATTCCATACCAGTTGGTTGGCTAAATTCATATTGGCAATGTAGGGGGCTATCTTGGAGTCATAGCCGACTCCTACACTTCCGATGAACAGGGTAGCATAAACAGACAACATGATGAATTGAGGTACTATTGGGAATAATCTCGATCTGGCGATAATCCCCAAAGGTTTTATTCCTAGCAGGTCCATGGTCATATAGTATCCGACAATCCCCTTTTTAAACTCCTATCGGCTGATGCCCGGCAGTTGTTCGGCGGCTTTCTTGTTCAACTTGATAAATCCCAATCCACGCAGCCATCTCTAAAAAACTAAATACTGTCCCCACCGGGGCATCATACTAAATTCTCAGCCTGAAAGCGATAACTTTCTCCCATCCCCGAATGGGATATTAACAGATTCTGAGCGGGAGTTCCCTTTGCTGTAAATCAAGCAGGGGCGGACCCGAAAGCCCGCCCCTGCCCAATCAGCCACCTGTAAAAAATCTCACTTCGGGAACAGCTCCCACAACTCTTCCTTGCTGGGCTGGCGGCCGTACTCGCAGAGCTCGAAAATCTCGGCGTACTCGATCTTCTCCGCACGGGCCTTGCCGTAACGCTCGATCAGCGCCTGGAGTCCCTGCTTTGTCCAGGAGCGCATACCGGGGCCGCGCCATTTTTTGAGCCACTCGAACCGGGCGGCCTTGTCGGCGGGAACATCGGCAAGGTTGCCGGAGATCCAGGGCAGCCACTCGTACATCTGGCTGTCCATCGCATCGATGCTGCGCCATTTTTTGTCCATCACGGGGTCCACGTCCACCGCCACGTCCACCGAGAACGGGCCGGGCTTCTGGAACCCGTCGCGGAAGTACATGAACACCGGGTTATGCTCCAGGCGCGGGGTCTCCGGGCAGACGTTGGGCACCGCCACCATGTAAGCCGCGTCCTGCACCAGCACGCCGGTGTAGCGATGGTCGGGGTGGTAGTCGTTGGGGCGATGGGCGATCACGATGTCCGCCCGCCACTCGCGGATAGCCCGGATCACCGCCTTGCGCGCTTCCAGCGACGGCACCAGCTCCCCGTCGTGAAAAGCCAGCGTGCGCCAGCTCACTCCCAGGATTTCCGCACTGCGCTTGCTCTCCGCCGCCCGGCGGCGGGCCAGCGCTCCGCCGCCCTAGCTCTGATGGCCGGCATCGCCGTTGGTCACCGCCACAAGCTGCACCTTGGCCCCGGCCTGCACCCAGAGAGCCGCCGTGCCGCCACCCTTAACCTCGGCGTCGTCCGGGTGCGCACCGATCATGATCACGCGCAACTCCTCGCCGGTCCACTCCGGGGCTTTTCCACTTTTGTAGACAGTCTGAGCTGCGATAAACACCGGCACGGCCAGCATCAGGGCCAGCGCCAGCAGTATGGATAACCTGACAGTCAAGCGGCTTTGCATCGGTCAATCTCCTGATCAAGCGTGATGGATCAATCGGCCGGGCCGCACCTGACGGCGCGGCCCGAGTGAGTGTAGTGCAATTTATCTTTTTGCTCTCTCTTCAACGGGGAAACATCTCCCAGAGCTGGTCGCGGGTGGGCCGACGGCCATATTCGCAGAGCTCGAAACTCTCGCCGAACCTGACCCGGGCCGCGTGGGGGTCGCCGTAGCGGCCGGCCAGGGCATCGCGATGGTTGTCCGTCCAGCGCAGGAAATCCGGTTCCATGTATGTTTCCAGCCACTGGCGCCTGTCGGCGTCGCCGGAGGGCACCTCCTCCAGGCGGCCGTCCATCCAGGGCAGCCACTCGTACATCTGGCTGTCCATCTGATGCAGGGCGTTGTACTTGACAGCCATTACATCTGTTACGTCCACGGCCACATCGGCCCGGAACGGGTAGGGCCGCTGGAACTCGTCGAGAAAATACATGAACACGGGATTGTTTTCCAGCCGGGGCGTGTCCGGGCAGATATTGGGCACCGCCACCAGGTAGGCCGCGTCCTGCATCACCATGCCTGCATAGCGATGGTCGGGGTGGTAGTCGTTGGGGCGATGGGAGATCACAATATCGGCTCGCCAGTCGCGGATAGCGCGGATAACCGCCTCGCGAACCTCCAGAGAGGGGATCACTCCGCCATCATGAAAATCCAGCGTGCGCCAGCTCACGCCCAGCACTTTGGCGCTGCGCCGGCTCTCCACGGCCCGCCGTCGGGCCAGCGCACCGCCGCCCTCGCTCTGATGGCCGGCGTCGCCGCCGGAGATCGCCACAATCTGCACATCCACACCATCAGCGGCCCACTTGGCCGCGGTGCCGCCGGCGTAGTACTCGCTGTCATCGGGGTGCGCCCCGAGCATGATCACTCTCATTGCCGGCCTCCTCGCTTTCTGTTTTACTCACTGACATCCGCACTCAGTAAGGGAACATTTCCCACAACTGCCGGCGGCTGGGTTGACGGCCGTACTCGCAAAGTTCGAACGCCTCGGCGTAGTCCACCCTGGCTGCGTGCTCCGCTCCGTAGCGCTCGGTAAGCAGTTCCCTGAACTCGCGGGCCGAGCGATGGAAATGCTCCTTCCAGAATGTTTTAAGGTACTCGATCCGCTCGGCCGGGTCGGCGGGGACCTCCTCGAGCTGACGGTCGATCCAGGGCAGCCACTCGTACATCTGGCTGTCCATCGCGTCCAGGCTCTGGATTTTCTGCTCCATGGCGGGAGTGGCGTCCACGATCACATCCGGGGTGAACGGCGACGGCTTACGGAAATGGTCGGGGAAATACATAAACACCGGGTTGACCTCCAGCGGCGGCACGTCCGGGCACACGTTGGGCACCAATACCATGTAGGCCGCATCGGCCACCGCCATCGAGGCGTAGCGGTGATCCGGGTGATAGTCGTTGGGCCGCGGGCTGATCACGATATCCGCCCGCCAGTTCCTGATCGCCCGGATCACATCGCGGCGCACCTCCAGCGACGGGGTCAACTCACCATCGTGGTAGTCCAGCACCAGGGAGTTGACTCCCAGGATTTCCGCGCTGCGCGCACTCTCCTGCATCCGCCGGCGGGCCAGTTGGCCTCCTCCCGAGATATGATGGCCGGCGTCGCCGTTGGTCAGACTCATCAACATCACGCCGGCCCCCTGCGATGCCCACAGGACGGCGGTAGCCCCGGCTTTCAGCTCACAGTCGTCGGGGTGCGCGCTGATCATTATTACTCTCAGACCCTCGAATTTGTTAGCATTCCCGCTCAACTTTGCTTACTCCTGTTTTTTTATTTCCAGTTCACAAACGCTGCTCACGAAGTAATTATAATATCAAGACCGGCCGCACAGCACAACCGCAATCTCATCACGGGCGAAGGAGGGAACGAATCTTGCGGCTTCATCTCTGCCGGTCGAACAGGATGACGCACGGACAACGACTCAGGCCCCTCCCCCGGGGCGGACCGGTGGGAAATTCGTGCGCCGATCAGGAATTTTTTGCAGTGAAGAGGGCTTTGCGATGTCTGTCGAATACTGGTTCCTGACACTGCTGGCTGCCGTCCTCGTGATGGCCGAGCTGGTGCGGATCGCCCGTCGCGGCGGCCTGCCGGGCGCGCGCCCGGCAAAACGGCGCAAACCCGGGAGCGCAACCGGTGACGGCGAGCGCCCAGGCTCGCGCCCGCAGGTAAACTACGCACTGGCGCCCAGGGAACCCGACGTGATGGCCGGGGCGCTGTTCGACCTGCTGGCCGAGATCCTGAACCACGAGCAGATGGTGGCGTTTTCCGATCTCGTGACCAGTGGCGAACTGACCCGCCGCTATATCGCAAAGCTGGCCTGCCTGGAGGCCACGGCGGCGGCGGCGGAGAAACTGGCCTTTTACAACGAGGCGATGGACGTGAACGGCTATGGGGGAGCCGAGAGGGCCCGGGTGGCCGAGGTCATCCGCCGCCGGGCGGACAAGCAATACAAACTGCTGGAAATCCACAGGAACATGGACAAAATCCGCTGATCGACAAAGACCTTTGCTTTAATTCCAGACCGGTTGTGAGAATTATTTTCTTCAACGGTTCTTCCACAAAAACCGCGAAGCAAATCCAGGCGTCCCCCCCGTACCTAGCAAAGCATGGTAACTCAGGCGACAGGCAACGACCGAGTTTTTTGTGGGCGGCAATTTGCTTGTATGCACTCCGCCAGGATGATAATATGGGGTTATCCCCGGGGAACAACCGGCATGAGCAATCTAACCGCTTGAAATAAAACGAATGGCAGAACCGGTAAAATCACTTAAACAGGACCGGACCATGAACTGCAACCGTCGCCAACTCCTGAAAACGTTGCTGCCGCTGCTGGCGCTGGGACCCGCCTGCCGGGATGCGGGAAGTAAAAAACGCCCGAACATTCTGCTGCTCATGTCCGACAACCAGTCGTGGAACCATCTCGGCTGTTACGGCGACCCGGTGGTGCGGACACCGAACATCGATGCGATAGCGGCGCAGGGAGTGAAATTCAGCCACGCTTTCTGCGCGGCCCCCTCGTGCAGCCCGGCCCGGGCGGGCATGTTGACCGGGCAGGATATCTGGCGGCTGGAAGAAGGGGCGAACCTGTGGGGCATCCTGCCCGACAAGTTCCCTTTCTATCCGGATCTGCTGGAGACTTCCGGGTACCATGTCGGTTCCGAGGGAAAAGGCTGGGGACCCGGCAGCGTTGCCGACAGCGGCAGGGAAAACAATCAAGGCGGCAAAACATATGCCTCGTTCGATAAATTTCTACAGAGCAATACCGCGAACCGGCCCTGGTGCTACTGGTTCAGCAGCCAGAATCCCCACAGACCCTATGACGTTGGTTCGGGTGAGGCATCGGGAATGGACAAGGCCAAAGTGGAAGTCCCCGCCTACCTGCCGGATAACGATGATGTGCGGGGGGATATCTGCGATTATTACCGCGAAATTGAAGCGTTCGATTCCCAAGTGGGCGGGATTCTCGCCACGCTCGACGCCTCCGGGCAACGGGACAACACCCTGATCGTTATCTGCAGCGACAACGGCTGGCAGATGCCGCGGGGGTTGGCCAATTTATACGATTTCGGCACCAGGATCCCGCTGATTTTCTGCTGGAAGAATCACATTCCGCAAGGGCGGACGGTCGATGATTTGGTCAACCTTAACGATCTCGCTCCGACATTTCTGGAAATCGCCGGGCTGCCCGCCGGCAAGCAGATGACCGCCAGCAGCCTGACCCCGCTGCTGTTCAGCACCCAATCCGGTCAAATCGACCGAACCCGGGATTTCGTGGTGACCGCCCGGGAACGTCATGCACTGTGCCGGATCAACGGTAAGGGTTATCCGGGACGGGCGCTCCGGACCAGGGATTTTCTCTACATCAGGAATTATGAACCCGATCGCTGGCCCGCCGGCGATCCTCCGCTTTACGGTGATGTGGACGCGCACATGCTGCACTACCCGTGCCCCACCAAGCTTTATCTGCTCGCCCACAAGGACGAGCCGGAAATAAAGCCGCTGTTCGATCTCGCTTTCGCCAAACGTCCCGCGGAGGAACTCTATGACCTGCGCAGGGACCCGGACCAGTTGAACAATGTTGCCGGACGGGAAGCGTACGCCGGGAAAAAGACGGAAATGCGTAACGCGCTCAACGAGTACCTGCGCAAAACGGACGACCCGCGCATTACCGGGAAAGAACTCGTGTGGGAGAAGGGGAAATACTACTAGGAAGCGGATTTCAAACCAAGGCCCAGCCGTGAGGCTATCGAATTGCTGGGCCTGGAGCAGGAGTATAACTACTTCCCTGAATGAATCCCCCGGCCACCGGCCTCCGGGGGTCTGATATGGTCCGTCCGTAGCCCGCTATCAACTGCCTGTGAGTTTCTTAACTATGGGCTGATAAAAGCCCGCCCTGAACGGGCGGGCTTTGGATTACTGTGTCTTGTTACTATCCCCCCCCTACTCCAGCGCGGCCAGGTACTTCTCGGCATCCAGGCTGGCCATGCAGCCCATGCCCGCGGCGGTAACCGCCTGGCGGTATACGTGGTCCACCACATCGCCGGCGGCGAACACGCCGGCCATGCTGGTCGCCGTGCCGTCGTGGACCAGGATATACCCGTCGCTGTCGAGCTCCAGAGCGCCCTCTAACGGCTTGCTGTTGGGAATATGTCCGATCGCCAGGAAAAACCCGTCGGTGGAGTGCTCTCTCCGCTCGCCGGTTTTGACGTTTTCCAGTATCACGGCGCGCACGCCCCGCTCCTGCTCGCCAATCACATCGGTTACCACCGAGTTCCAGGCCACTTCGATCTTCTCGTTTTTCAGCACGCGCTCGCTCATGATCCGGCTGGCCCGGAACTCGTCGCGGCGATGGACAATCGTAACCCGGCTGGCGAACTTGCTGATGAAATCACTTTCCTCCATCGCGCTGTCGCCGCCGCCGACCACGACAACTTCCTTGCCGCGGTAGAAGAAGGCGTCGCAGGTGGCGCAGGTGCTCACCCCCCGGCCCATGAACTTCTGCTCGTTCTCCAGGCCCAGCAGCCTGGGCCGCGCCCCCGTGGCGATAATCACGCTGTCGGCGGTGTAATCCTCGCCGCCGGCGGTAATTTTCAGCACACCGCCCCCGCGCTCGAGCCTGCTAACGTCGCGGCTGAGGAATCTGGCGCCGAAACGGACCGCCTGCTTCTTCATCGCCTCCATCAACTGCGGCCCCAGGATCCCGTTTTCGAAACCGGGGAAATTTTCCACCTCGGTGGTGGTTGTCAACTGGCCTCCCGGCTGGCCGCCCTCGAACACCAGCGGCTCCAGCGTGGCCCTGGCAGAATAGATCGCCGCCGTGAGGCCCGCCGCGCCGCTGCCGATTATCAATTGCTTGCAGTGTTCACTCATCGTTTCCGCCTTCCGCGTATGAAATCCAAAAGGGGCGCCCAAGGGCATGTGAATCACCCCTCTGGCTGACCCCTGAGAAACTAAATCTCCGTGGCGACCGTTTTTCTCAACACGCTGCTATCCGTATCATCTCCATCAAAATCGCCCTCCACTCCCCTGGCGGCCGACTGTTAAAAGAATATAAATCCCCGCCGGGCGCACCGCAACCTGAGCAGCCCTTACCGCGGTGAGAAAAGCCGGCGCCGCACCGGTGCCGGAACTTCCTGCCCTCCCTGGTGTAATTACAGACGATGCAGTGCGTTGCGCAATAAAGGTCTCCAGGGTACGCCGTGTGGCCGCGGTTAAAATATTCTTCCAGTTTGTTAACTTGACAAGCTGCGTGACTTTGTGGTAAAGTCTGTACGGATTCAGTCTTGATGGTACACCGAAGTATGCTGTCAGCTACTTCCCCGCCGGAGAATAAAATGGCAAAGGAGTTATTGGGACAGTACTTGGTCAGAATGGGCAAGGTAACCCAGGCTGACATCGAGGAAGCACTGTTACTTCAGGAAGTACTCGAAGATACATTGGGCGCCACGGCGCTGGCCAGGGATCTGATCACTTTCAGACAGGTCGGCGACATCCTGGACAGGATTGACGAATCCGGGGAAGATTTCACCGAAGCCGCGACTGGACTGGGTCTGCTGAGCGCCGGGCAAATTGAAAAGCTGCAACGGGAGGTGGAGCAAAGCCATTTCCGGCTGGGCCAGTTGCTGGTGGCCACCACCAAGTTAAGCCAGGCCGGGCTGGAAGCCTAACTTGAGGCGTTCCCCGCGGAGCGCTTGCTGCTACCCGGCCCCAATGTGACCAAGGCGGACCTGGTCAGCCGGATTGCCGAGCGCACCGGCCATAACTCGAGAATCGTGAAGCAAATGGTCGAAACCCTGCTGGAGAGTATCGGCGAGGAACTGGCCGAGGGCGGCAGGGTTACGCTGAAAAATTTCGGCACGTTTTCCACAGCCCGTCACAGGGCGCGCAAGGGACGTAACCCCCGCAGCGGCGAGCCGATAGAAATCCCCGAGCGAGTGGTTGCCCAGCTCAGGTTCAGCCGTAGCGTACGTGAGGCGGTGGAGTGAGAAGCCCTTATCGGCCAAACAGATAAGGGGTTGACAAATGCTTGCCCAATCATTATATTAACAGGCTCTACTGGTTAGTTCGCGGCCGGGGCGGCGATGCCCCGGCGTTAATCTTGGGCTTGACGGCTGCTACGGGCGGGGTGCCGCCAGTGATACGGCAACTTTCACCCCCGCCCACGGCGTTGTTTAAGGGAGTATGGATTTGAAGGAATGGGTGAAATCCCTGAGTCTGGCTTTTTGCCTGTTTCTGCTGATCCGCACCTTTTTAGTTCAGGCTTTTAAAATCCCCACCGGCTCGATGGAGAGCACATTGCTGGTGGGAGATTTTTTGCTGGTCAACAAGCTGGCCTACGGCGCGACAACCCCGCACAGGCTGCCGTGGCTCGGGGTGGAGTTACCGGAGTTGAGTATCCCGGGCTATGAGTCTCCCCAGCGGGGAGACATTGTCGTGTTCGAGTACCCTTTCGACCGCTCGCTCGACTACGTGAAGCGTTGCGTGGCTGTTCCGGGCGACACTGTCGAAATGCGGGACAAGGTGCTTTACATCAATGGCGTACCGCAGGATGAGCCCTATGCCCAGTACCTCGACCCCACGATCTACCATCAGGGCGAGGACACGTTTTTCGTCGGTAATTTCAGCTGGCAGTTCGATTACCTGACCAAACAGGCCGACCACCTGGCGGGGGAGTACCATCCGACCCGCGACAATTTCGGCCCGCTGGCAGTGCCCGAGAACAAGTATTTCTGCATGGGCGACAACCGCGACCATTCCAGCGACAGCCGTTACTGGGGGTTTGTCGACCGCAAACTGATCGAGGGCACTCCGATGATTCTTTATTTCAGCTGGGACAGCAGCCAACTGTTCCCGCGTTTTAACCGGATCGGCCATCTGCTGGACTAAGCTGCCGACTTCGGCGGGTGCCTGCCGCCGGCCCGATTACATTGCCCTGTGAATGCGATTACGGATCATTTTCGAGCCGAATAAATCCTAAGGAGTAAACCTCGATGAAAGCAGGCCAGTCCAAGAAGTCATATTTTGACGAGGGGTCACTGGATTTGTATCTTAAGGAGATCAGCAACTACCCGTTGCTGAGCAGGGAAGACGAGATCCAACTGGCCAAAAGAATCAGGAAAAGCGATCAGAGAGCACTGGAAAAACTAACCCGCAGCAATCTGCGTTTCGTTGTCAGCGTGGCTAAAAAATACCAGAACCAGGGCGTCTCGCTGGCCGACCTGATCAACGAGGGCAACGTGGGCCTGATCCGCGCCGCCCATAAATTCGACGAGACCAAGGGGATCAAGTTCATCTCCTACGCCGTCTGGTGGATCAGGCAGGCCATTTTGCAGGCGCTGGCTGAGCAGAGCAGGATCGTGCGCGTTCCGCTCAACCGCGCGGGTACGCTGTACAAAATCGGCAAAAAAAGCAACCGCCTGACCCAGGAGCTGGGGCGCAAGCCCACTGTGGAGGAGATTGCCGAGGGGATGGACATCAGCCTGGAGGAAGTGCGCAAAACCCTGTCGATCAGCCAGTCGCACCTCTCGCTGGACGCACCGCTCACTCCCGGCGAAGACAACCGTCTGCTGGACTACCTGCCGGACAACTACAACCGCGGTCCGGCTGAAACCGCGTTCGAAAACGCCCTCTCCGGCGCTATCGAGGACTCGCTGAGCACACTCAAGGAGCGCGAGGCCAAAATCCTGCGCCTCTATTTCGGACTCGGCGGCCAGGAACCGATGACCCTGGAACAGATCGGCTCCGTGCTGGGTATTACCCGTGAGCGCGTCCGTCAGATCAAAGAGAAAGCGATCAGCCGCCTTCGCCATGTTTCCCGCAGCAGAGCGTTGCAGTCTTTTCTCAGTTGAGGCCGGCCAGGTCAACGCCGCCAGCCTCCTTGGCGCAAATACACATCTGAAGCGGGCCCGGCTCAGCGCTGGCGTCCGCTTTTTGTACTTGAACATTCGGAGAAACCCCGCATTGAAAGAATGGATTAAAAGTATCGGGCTGGCCCTGCTGCTGTTCCTCTTTATCCGCACGTTCCTGGTCCAGGCGTTCAAGATTCCCACCGGCTCGATGGAAAAGACCCTGCTGGTAGGCGATTTCCTGCTGGTCAACAAGCTGGCCTACGGGGCGAGCACCCCCAGCCGCGTTCCCTTTACAGGCACCGAGATCCCCAGTTTTCATATCCCCGGCTACGATTCGCCCGAGCGCGGCGACATCGTGGTGTTCGAATACCCGCTCGACCGCAGCCTGGACTATGTCAAGCGCTGCGTGGCCGTGGCCGGCGACACCGTGGAAATGCGCGACAAGGTCCTTTATATCAATGGCTCTCCCCAGCCGGAACCCTTTGTTCAGCACGGCGACCCCAACGTCCAGCGCTCCCGCGGACGGAGTTCGGGCAGCGCCCGTTTCGCCTGGCAGAACGACTGGCTCACCAGCGAGGCCCGCCGGCGTTTCGGCGGCAAATACTTTCCCACCCGCGATAATTTTGGCCCGATCTACGTCCCCGAGGGCCACTATTTCTGCCTCGGAGACAACCGCGATTTCTCCAGCGACAGCCGCTACTGGGGATTCGTGCCGGCGGAGCTGATCAAGGGCCGCCCGGTGATTCTCTACTTCAGTTGGAACCGCCGGATGTTCATGCCGCGTTTCGACAGGATCGGCGCCATTATCGACTGACCGCACAGAACTACGCTTTCCTTATTCTCTGCCGCCATGTCTAAACTATCACCTGCGTATTCACATGCCGGGACAGCCGCTTCAGGTTACCCATTTTTCTCCGCTTTTACTGACCGTTATTAAACAGCCACCCGCTGTCCCTTCTGAGGCGGATCAGCCCGGCATCGCTTGTGCCGGCAATCCCCCTGATACAGGTGCCGCGACGGCGGTTTCAATTCCCGGATTACGCCCGCAAGCCGCCCTGGGCCAATCAAGCGGCCTTGCCTGCCGCCGCCGACCGGCACAAATCTCTAATTACCTGTTTAAAGTGCTAAAGTCCACCTTCCGGCGGGTCGATTAAATACTCAGGAGGCTGATTAACGAAAATAACTCGAACGAGTGGAGGGATAATGTGCAAATTCTGTGACCTGGAGGCCCTGAAAGCCGAAAGTTTCGATTCGTTTTTCGAGGGAGCGGCTTCTCACGGCTACCGTAGCATGGTTTGCAAGCATTGCTCCACAACTTTTTTCACAGACAGCGCCCAGCTTGCTCCGGCAAGGACCGCGGCAACTCCGCCCCAGCATCAGCGTGCCGCCGGCGAACAGGAAATGGTTTTGCTGCCTGCCTGATCAGTATTGAAGACTGGCGATTTAAATCCGCAGTAAAAACCGCCTAAAACGGCGGTTTTTTGTTGTTCATCTCGTCGTTTCACCACTATGCGGCCAACCTCACAACCCGCGTCCATCAAGGCTTTCAACCGCAACCGCCTCTATCTCAACCACTTGGCCTTGTGCCTGCCTCACCAACTTTTTCCCTGCAACAGCCACGTTAAAGAAATCATTTGTCAACAGTGGCGATTTAGGGTATAACGAAAGAGAAAAAAGTAACGGGAACTTGACAAACCGCTTAATATTTGTATATTAGATTAAGGTTGTTGCATTATATATAATTCAGTTGGAGTCATGATGAAAAAAGTGGAACGCGGCATGGCCGGCAGTCAGCAAGCTTATCTCGACCTGCAGAAGGCCATGGTCAATCTGGAAGCCTCCAAATACGTAGTTAATTTCAGCGATGACATCCACTACAAGCTCTCCACTATCCGGCTGCTGTTCGATTACGTGTTCACCAAGTACGGTAATTACGAGTTCCGCCGCGACTGTATTGTCGATTTCAAGGTCAGCGAAATCGAAAATATCCTCGAGGCCCTGGACAGCTTTATCGCCAGCTACCATTCCCTGATCAAGATCTACCGCGATAAACCCTCCTCAAAAAATATCGAGCAGACCAAGCAGGCCTGAGCCTTCATCCCCGCCCGCCTTCGATTAATATTGCGCCGTTGCCTGCCGGAGCCATATTTATAGCCGGATTCCCTCGCTCTTTTTGTGCAACGCGTTCTCTTTTGCAACCGGAGACCTCTTGGGACTGTCGGCAATCGACATCACCGTTATCTTGATCTACCTGGCCGCTATCACCGGTTTCGGCGTCTGGCTCAGCCGCTTCCAGACCGACAGCCGCGCCTATTTCCTGGGCAACCGCAATATCCCCTGGTGGGCGATCTGCCTCTCGATTGTGGCCACCGAGACCAGTGTGCTCACCTTTATCGGCGTGCCCGCGCTCAGCTATGCCGGAGACCTCCAGTTTATCCAGCTCGCGTTCGGTTTCCTGCTGGCCCGCATCCTGCTGGCGGCCTGGTTCCTGCCGGCGTTCCTGTCAAAAGACACTTACACGGTTTACGGTTTCCTCTCGGAGCGTTTCGGCGGCGCCGTGCGCTCGCTTGCCGCGGGGCTGTTTTTTATCACCCAGGTGCTGGGCAGCGGCGTGCGCCTCTACGCGGGCGCGCTGGTGCTGGCGGCGGTGCTGGGGCTGGAACACGTGACGTGGGCGATTGTGGCGATGGCCGTGGTGACGGTTATCTACACCTGGGCCGGTGGAATCAGCGCGGTGATCTGGACCGATGTGCTCCAGGCGGCGATCATGCTCGGTGGTGGTGCGCTGGCCCTCTGGCTGCTGCTGGGGATGTTCCCCGACGGCGCCGGGCAGGTGTTCGCCACCGCCGCGTCCGAGGGCAAACTTCGCCTGCTCGATTTCAGCTTCGACCCTGGGGACATGTACTCGATCTGGACCGGGCTGATCGGCGGCACCATGCTCGGGATGGCTTCCCACGGTACGGACCAGATGCTGGCCCAGCGTCTGCTCACCAGCCGCAGCCTGAGCCAGGGGCGCAGGGCGCTGATCGGCTCGGGACTGATTATCATCCCCCAGTTCCTGCTGTTCCTGCTGGTGGGCGTTTTGCTGTATTACTATTATCAGCTCAACCCGCCAGAGGTGGCTTTCGAGAACCCGGACCGTATTTTTCCGCAGTTCATTATCAACCATTTTCCCCCTGGGGCCGCCGGGCTGGTGGTGGCCGCGATGTTCGGGGCGGCGATGTCCACGCTGGATTCGGGGATCCAGGCGCTTAGCAGCACCACCGTGATGGATGTGGTGCGGCCGCTCACGGGCGGAAAGCGCGCCCGGGAAAATTACCTGGGCCTCAGCCGCGCTTTCACCGTTTTCTGGGGAGCAGCCCTGGCCGGTGTGGCCCTGCTGGCCGGCGGCTGGGGCCCCGTGCTGGAAACAGGGCTCAAAGTGGCCAGCTATACCTACGGCCCGTTGCTGGCGTTGTTCCTGCTGGGCCTCTTTTCGCCCATTCGCGGTCAGCGCGCTGTTGTTGCCGGGGCGCTGTGCGGGATTGCCGGGATGGCGCTCGTGCTCGCATTCGGTGCATTGGCCTGGACCTGGAACGTGCTCGTCGGCTGCCTGATTACAGTTGTCGCCACCCTGCTGTTCGACTGGCTGACCGGTGGCCGCAAAACCTTTGTCTCTACCGGAAATTGAAATGAAACCTGAACTGAGTGAATTGAGAAAAATATTTTTCAGCGGGATCGGCGGCAGCGGCATGAGCGCACTGGCCCAACTGCTGGCCGGAGGCGGTAAGCTGGTATCCGGCTCCGACCGCGATCACGACCGTGGCGGCAGCCCGCAGTTGTTCGCCAAGCTGGAGGCGCAGGGCATTTTACTGTTTCCGCAGGACGGTTCCGGTGTAAGCTCCGGGCTTGATGCCGTTATTGTCTCGGCCGCGGTAGAGCCGGACACGCCCGACTACGCGGCAGCGACCAGTCTTGGAATTCCCGTAATCCTCCGTCCGGAGCTGCTGCAGGCAATAGTGAACGCTCATCGCGGGGTGTGCTTCTCCGGCACCAGCGGCAAATCCACCGCCAGCGCCCTGGCCGCCTGGGTGCTGGCCGAGCTGGGATTCAGCCCCAACTTTATCGGCGGCGCGGCCCCGCTGAATTTTATCGGGAGGACCACCACCGGCAACTGTCTGGCCGGAAACAGCGAGCTGTACGTGGCCGAGACCGACGAAAGCGACGGCAGCGTGGCCGGCTACACTCCCGAGGTAGGCGTGGTGCTTAATATTGACCGTGACCATCACGAGCTGGACAAGCTGCTGGCGATGTTTACCTCTTTCTGCCACAACACCACCGGCACACTGGTGCTTAATGCCGACTGCCCAAACACATCCGCGCTGGATCTGGCCCACTCTCCAGCCAGAATAGTCCGCTTTGGCATTAACAGTAAAAAAACCGATTACCGGGCGGAGAATTTATTACCAAGCACGTTGAGCGCATCTTTTGAGGTCGGAGGCACGCGGCTGGAAAGCCCCCTGCCAGGCAGGTACAATGTCTACAACGTGCTGGCCGCGCTGGCCGCGCTGGAGGCCGTGGGAGTGGAGCGAGGGGAGTTCGCCAGGGTGTTGCCCGCGTTTAAAGGGATCGAGCGGCGGTTCCAGCTCGTGGGCGAACAGGGCGGGGTTAAAGTAATCGATGATTTCGCGCACAACCCGGCCAAGATCGAGGCGGTGCTGGGCGCGTTCGGCCCGTGGAAAAAACTCGGAAGGCTGATAGTGATATTCCAGCCCCACGGTTACGGCCCCACGCGGTTTTACCGGCGGGAGCTGGTCGATACTTTTTCCCGCTGCCTGCGCAGGCGCGACCTGCTGCTGATGCCCGAGATCTACTACGCGGGCGGCACGGCCAGCAAAGATATCTCAAGCCGGGATATTGTGGGCGAAATACGGGGTAATGGCCGTGATGCACGCTATTTCGAGCACCGCGAGCAGATCGTTCCGGTGGCCGCCGGGGAGGCCTCACCCGGCGACGTAATCCTGGTGCTGGGCGCGCGCGACAACAGCCTGCAAGATTTTGCCCGGGAAATACTCGCGAGCCTCTGAGCTGTTCCAGAGGCGATAATCTCCGGCCACCCGGCTTTCGTGGTTGTCTTGTTACCTGCCGAGCTTCCTTTAAAAACGGGTTGAGAAAATACGAAGAATGGGAATAACGGTTGTCAAGGGCCGTTTCTGACTATCTTGCCGAAATCTAACTGGAGCAACGCAACCGCTTGGGAAGATACAAATAGCAGAATCGGTAAAAGAAACGGCTTGCCTTGCCCTTGACAACCAAACAAGCGATTTTTTCACCGTCGGGCGTTGAATGTCTTTTATTTCAACGCCTCTTTAACTCTCGCCGCAAACAACGAACCTCCTTCTGGGCAGGTTTCATCTGGCCGGTGCCGGGAAAGACATCCCCGGAATCGAACCGTCTCTCGCTTGCACTTCCGCATCATAGCTCTTCTTGCTTGTACTTATCGCTACAGCTCCTGCTCTCAGGTTAATTTGAGTTCCGGAGGTGTCCACCGCACTGTAGCAACATCACAGCGCCGCGGAAGTACCGGACCGCGTTTTCCCGCCAAAAAGCCATACCATGCCCGCTTTAACACACACGAAACAAGGATTTAAACGAAATTTAACGCCGGAGCAACAGCGACGTAACAGTCTGGTCGTATTATTTAGCTGAATAAGTCCACATGCAGCTACAACCCATTAATCCGACTTAAGCCCTTGGCCGGCACCAGGCCGCTGGACTCTCATTAAAGCATAAACGGTTTTCGCGCAGGCAGGGGAAAAACCCTTCGGCGGATTACATGCCTTTTCGCACAATCAATCTTAAGCGTGCAAATTCGTACACTCCAACTCAGAACAGTCTCCCTTAATACTCGTCTAATCGCTTGTTTTGTAACGTGTAACGCATTTTGGTCCACTCGGCCTCGATCGGGTAAACGTTTGGTTTAAGCATATTCCAACGGTGATTCAGCACGGGGAGGGAGATGATTATAGCACATGGGCTGCCTGTAGCCCGTTGCCGATGAGGACTGTTGGGTGCCTGAGATTCTTCGTGATAATTATGCGGCATGCAAATCGAATAGACACCTTAGCTCGTCAAGGAGACCGAGAAATGAATACGAGAACTAAAGTCACTATATTTATCGCGATGGCTGTTTCCGCGCTCTTTACCCCTGCCGCCGCACAGCTTAAACCCTATCTTAACGTGGATGCATCGGTGATGAGCTTCTATCTCTGGCGTGGTATACGCGTTGTAGACGATCCCGTGTTTCAGCCTTCGGTCACACTGGGCTACGGCGGGCTGAGTTTCAACCTTTGGGGAAACCAGGACCTGGGGGACGTCAATAACCGCAGCGGCCAGTTCACCGAGCTGGATTACACGGTTGACTACAGCTTCTCATTCGGGAAGGCCGACTTTTCGCTGGGTGCGATAACGTACGATTTTCCAACCTACCAGGCGGACGCCACCACCGAGTTGTATTTTGCGCTGGGCTTTTCGGTGCCGGGGAACCCTTCGATCACACTCTACCGGGATGTGGATGAAGCGAAAGGGACATACGTCAGCCTTGGCGCCGGGCACAGCTTTCCCGTCGAAGCCTGGAAGACCAGCCTCGACTTAACGACCAGCCTCGGAATCGGCGGCGCCGGCTTCAATGATTTCTACCACGGCAGCGGCGATGCCGCCCTGACGGATTTCTATCTTGGCGCCGGCATGCCGTTCGCCATTGGCCGCTGCTTCACGCTCACGCCCAGTGTGGGCTACAACGGCATAGTCAGCCGCCATATCCGTAACCTGTACGATACCGCCGGGAAGGATGCGGATCATTTTGTCGTGGGTATAACGCTTTCCGCCTCTTTCTGAAATCCCGGACCGGCTTGTTATGGTGCTTCACATGCTTTTGGCAGCGAAAAAAATAGTGACTTCGATTTCTACTTGTGATTGACTAACCGCTGCCGGACCGGTAAGTTATTAGAAGTTATTTGAAAACCTCTTAGTAATTTGCTGAAGGCAATCGAGTTAGTGGAATCGATATCGGTCGATACCCCGTGAAGCTCAGGGCTTGTTTTTTTGTGGTGGGGCGGGGTCAGTCCCGGGCCGCATGTCTGAGCC